>NZ_JPMI01000233.1 GCF_000733295.1 Archangium violaceum Cb vi76
CCCACGGGTTGAACCCGTGTGGATGCGAACCCGGGTCCACGAGATACCCTCACCCCGTCCCTCTCCCGGAGGGAGAGGGGAAATGTCCTCCGCTTGGGGAAGAGTCCTCCGCTTGGGGAAGAGTCCTCCGCTTGGGGAAGAGTCCTCCGCTTGGGGACGTATGCTCAGGCCGCCACGGTGCCGCTGGTCTTCGTCACCCGGCCCGAGATGGCCGTCGGGTTGAGGATGTTGTCGAACATCGGGCTCGTCTTCTCCGCCGCCTTGCGGATCTCCTCCAGCGTGGCCGCGTCCGCGTCCGTGTCCACCTCGACCGTGTACTGCAACTCGGAGAAGCCCGCGCGCACCTTCGGGTCCAGGTTCAGGTAGCCCCTCAGGTCGAACGGCGCGCTCACCTTGATGCGCAGGTCGCGGTAGTCCAGCCCCCTCATCCTCGCCTGCGTCACCCAGCCGATCGTCAGGCACGTGCCCAGCGAGGCCAACAGCAACTCCATCGGATCGATGTGCTGATCCTTGCCGCCCAGCGCCGTGGGCTCATCCGTCTCCAGCGTGAAGGAGCGCGCCTTCGTCACCGCCTGCGCCCCATCGCGCCACTCCGTCACCGTCTCGAATCGGCCCTTGCCCGCCTCGGGGTTGGCCGATACGTGCGCCTTCGTCTTCTGGAACGTGTCGAGATCGAGCGTGCAGCAGCTGCCGGTGATGTTCTCCATGGCTGTCTCCAGATGTTCGAGGGGCATCGACGGTAGGTCGGTGCCATTCGGGGCCGCAAGCCGCCCGCACCCGGCGTCACAGTGCGCGGCGACCCCCACTCGGCGTGGCCCACGCCCAGTAGAGAAGGGTGCCCAGCACTCCCGCCCAGGGCACGTACGGGACTCCCGCGAGCACTCCATCCATGCACAGGCGGATGCGGCACTCGGGCCGTTCCAACGTGGAGCAGGCCCCGAGCAGCAGCGGCGCATGGCAGGCGAGGTAACCCATGGCCAACCCTCGCAGCACGTCCCCTCGCACCCACCGGCGTGTCACCACCCGCCACAGCGTGGGCAGCGCCACCAGTGTGGCCAGCGCGCTGAGCACCAGCTTCTGCTCCCGCACCTGCGTGGCCACCCACAGCACCCCCAGCGTCGCCAGCAGCGGCGGCCAGAGTGGGGCGTGTGGGTCTTGTTCATCCTCGGGTGCGGACATGGGGAGAGGCTCACCCACGACAGTAACAGGGCGACACTCCCCTGACGCCCTGTGTCGTCTCGTGGACCCTCGTGCTCCCCGTGCATTGCGCATTGCGTCAGCAATGAATTACTTTCATCCGGGCCAGCAGGTGGGATTAGGCGCGGCTGCCGGGCGGCCCCCGTGCAGACCAGGCGAGTGTCCCTCAGGTAACATTCGCTGCCGTGGGTGGGGGGGAAGGAGACGCGTTGATGATGGCGGAAGTGCCGCAACCGGAACCCAGGAAGGTAGCGGCCATCATGTTCACGGACATGGTGGAGCTCAGCCCCGAGGCTCGGCGGGACGAGGCGCTCAACCACGAGCTGCGCCAGGAGCATGGCCGGCTGGTACGCGGTCTGCTCTCCGGTCACGGAGGCCGGGAGATCAAACAGCTGGAGGATGGATTCCTCGTCGAGTTCGACGAGGCCCTGCCCGCGGTGGCCTGCGCGCTGGAGCTGCAGTCGGCGCTGTGCGCGCGCAACGAATGTGTCCCGCAGACGCGCCGGGTGGAGCTGCGCATCGGCATCCACCTGGGCTCGGTGGTGCACCGGGACGGTGACATCTTCGGCGAGGGCGTCAACGTGGCCGCCCGCCTGGAGTCGCTCGCCCGGCCCGGGAGCCTCTACGTGAGCGAGCCGGTGGTGCGGCAGGTGCAGAGCCAGGTCCAGGCTCCCGTGGTGCGCCTGAGCCGGGGAGACCTGAAGAACATCCGCCTGCCGGTGCCCGTCTACCGCATCGATCCGCCCGTGCGCCGCCGCCGCGGCACGTGGATGTCGCGCCTGCGCGGCCTGCTGCGTCCCGGCAGCTGAGCACTCGCGTGGACCGGGGCGCTATATGGTGCGCCCCCATGAAAGAGCTCACCCTCGTCGTCGCCTCGAAGAACTACTCCTCCTGGTCGCTGCGGCCCTACCTCGCGCTCGCCCACACCGGACAGCCCTTCCGCGAGGTGGTGGTGCCGCTGGGCCAGGCGGACACCGCCGCGAGCATCGCGAAGTACTCGCCCAGTGGCCGGGTGCCGGCGCTGCTGTACGGGGACCTCGCCATCTGGGACTCGCTGGCCATCTGCGAGTACCTGGCCGAGCAGTTCCCCCAGGCGAAGCTGTGGCCCCAGGACAGCGCCGCCCGCGCCATGGCCCGCTCCGTCACCGCGGAGATGCACTCGGGCTTCTCCCACCTGCGCAACCACATGCCCATGAACCTCCACGCCCGCAGGCCCGGCGAGGGCCGCGCCCCTGGCGTCGCCGAGGACATCTCCCGCATCACCTCGCTGTGGACGGAGTGCCGGCGGCGTTTCGGGCAGGGCGGGCCGTTCCTCTTCGGCGCCTTCTCCATCGCGGATGCCTTCTACGCGCCCGTCGTCACGCGCTTCGTCACCTATGACGTGGAGCTGGACGCGGAGGGCGCCGCCTGGCGGGACGCGGTGCTCGCCCTGCCGGCGATGAAGGCCTGGACCGAGGCCGCCCGCCACGAGCCGCCCGTGGCGCGTTACGAGAAGAACCAGGCGCCTGCTACAGCCCCAGCGCCTTGAGGTGTGTGTCGAAGGCCTGGGCGGTGGTGAAGAGGTGGCCGCGGATGCCCAGCGCGCTCGCGGCCTGGACGAACTCGGGGATGTCGTCGAAGAAGGCGGCCTCGTGCGGCTCGCAGCCCGCGTGCTTCAGGGCCTCCTGGTAGATGGCGGGCTCGGGCTTCACCAGGCCCACCTCGCAGCTGAGCACCAGGTGATCGAAGCGCTTCAGCACCGGCAGCCTCGGCCGCAGCCATTCCATGTGCAGCACGTTGGTGTTGGACAGCAGCACCAGCTTCACCCGCCCCACCAGCCCCTCCACCCGCGGCAGCACCGCCTCGTGCACGGTGAAGTGGCTGCTCCACAGGGCGTTGAACTCCTCGGCCGGCAGGTCCACCCCCAGCGCGCCACACACGTCGCGCCGGATGCCCTCGGCGCCGACGAGGCCCCGGTTGGCCGCCGTCCAGCCCGCGCCCGCCAACCGGCGCTCGGCCTCCGCGGGCGCTAGCCCCGCCCTCGTCCCCAGCCTGCGGAACAGCAGGGCATTGTCGTGGAAGACGAGGACGTTGCCGAGGTCCAGGATGAGGGCGCGAAGAGGGGGGCTCATGGACCGGGTTTTATACCCGGTAGCTGCGCGCCACGTGCTGCATCTGCTCGGCCACCTCGCGCAACGCCTGCGTGACGCGCTGGGTGGCCTGCAGCCCCACCATGGTGTCGTGCATCAGGCTGGAGAGGTCCGTCAGGGCGCTGAAGATTTCGTTGATGCCCGCGTTCTGCTGGCTCACCGCGCCGGAGATCTGCCGCACCGCGTTCATGTTGTCCTGCACGATTTCAGTGAGGGCGTGGATGCTCTCGCCGCTGGTGCGCACCTGGTCCATGCCCGCCTCCATGCGCGCATGGCCCTGCTCGTTGAGCTCCACCGTCTTGATGATGGCCTGGGTGATGTCCTCGAGCAGCCCGCCCACCTGGGCGGTGGACTGGATGGACTGGTTGGCCAGGGTGCGGATCTCCTTGGCCACGATGCCAAAGCCCTTGCCATGCTCGCCGGAGCGCACCGCCTCGATGGCCGCGTTGAGCGCCAGCATGTTGGAGCGGTCCGCCAGCCCCTTCACCGTCTGGGTGATGCCGCCGATGCGCTGGGCGCGCTCGTTGAGCCCGCTGATCTGCTCGGACATCTCGTTCACCTGGTCGCGCAGCGCCTGGAAGCCGCCCATGCTCTCGGCGAGGGCGCGGGCGCTCCCGTGGCCGAGCTCCTCGGCGCGCGTGGCCACCGTCAGCACCGCGGCGGCCCGCTCGGCCGCCACCTCCGACGTCTGTTTGATTTCCTGCGCTGTCACTTGCGTCTGTTGGAGCGCCGCGGCCTGGCGGGTGAGGTTGCTCTCCTCCTGCTCGGCGGCGCGCGTCAGCTCGGCCACGGTGTCGGTGAGCACCTGCGTGCCGCGCTGCAGGCTCTCGGTCGTCTCGCGCAGGTGGTCCACCAGCTGCACGAAGGAGCGGGCCAGCTCGCCCACCTCGTCGTCGGAGCGCACGTCGGGCTTCTGGGTGAGGTCTCCCTCCTGGACGATGCGGTGCACGACCTGGCTCAGCCGGGTGATGGGCGCGGTGATGCCGCGCGACAGCAGCAGGGCGGCCAGGGCGGCCAGCACCACCACGGCCATCACCGCCACCGCGGTGCCGACGCGCAGCTGGTTCATCGTGGCGTAGACCTCCTCGGGGTCCGAGAGGGCCACGAAGCGCCAGCCATCGCCCACGTCCGGAATCTCCGGCCCGTTGATGGCCTGCTCGGCCACGGCGTCGGGAATGTTCCAGGCGTCCTTGCCCCGCGAGTCGAAGAGCACCGTGCCCGAGGCGGTGCGCACCTCCAGGGCGAAGCTCTCGTTCTTGCGCGAGCGGGCGCGGGCCAGCGCGGCCTTCACCACCTCGCCCACCTGGCCCCAGTCATACGCCGCCAGCAGCACGCCCATCCGCCGCCCGCCCCGTGACTCCATCACCGGCGCCGCCAGGTGCAGCACCTGCATGCCGAAGACGGGGTCCTCGTGCGTGAGCGTCGCGCTGGTGAAGCGCCCCTCCTGGGCCGCCTTGAACCAGGCCGAGTCGCGCACCACCGCCTCCTGCCCCGCGAAGGAGTCGCGCAGCGCCGGCGTACTGGCGGACACGGCCCGGCCGTCGTCGGTGAAGAGCACCAGTCCGGTGAAGGTGGTGTAGCGCAACTGCAGCCGCGACAGCACCCCGTCGCTCAGCGCATGGCTGTCGCGCTGCAGGGACTCGCGCAGCAGCGTGTCCTCGGCCCAGCTGCGCACGCTCGTCTCGCGCTCCGCCAGCGAGGCCTCCACCAGATCCTTCAGGCCCTCCGCCTCGATGCGGAGCATCTCGTGCACCTGCGCCTGCATCATCTGTTGGGTGGTGGTGACCCCCGCCAGGGTGGAGAGCAGCAGCGGCGTGACGGCCAGCAGGGTGACGTACAGCGTCAGGCGGCCGCGCAGCTTGAGGGTGCCGATCAGGGGAAGTTTCATGAATCTCGTGACGTCCGCTGGGAGGCGCCGAGAGGGACTCCAATGTCCTCACGGCCGACGCCCCCCTCCTGTACCACGGAGCGCGTCCTGGCGGAGGGGGCACGTTCCAGGTTGTGGGTCCAGGTGGGAGGCCCAGACGGACGAGGCCCGGAGCACGCAGGGAGCTCCGGGCCGCCTGTCTGTCCACTTGCCTACCTAGGAGAGCGGGATGCGCTCGGGCAGCTCGCGGTCCGGCACGTTCACGTAGTCCGCCCGGAAGTCGAGCATCAGCCGCTGGTGCACGCGGGGGCTGATGAGCTTGCGCAGCATGCCGAGCAGCCCGGGTGGGGCGGCGATCACCAGCCGGTCATAGGCGTGGTCGTTGAAGCCGCGCTCCAGGCGGGCGGCGAGCTCGCGGGCGAAGCGGTCGACTTCCAGCTGCTGACGAGCATCGGGCTGGTTCTCGGGTTGGGGTTTGTTCAGGGAGCCGGCGTTGGGGTTGTCCGGCTGGTTGAGCAGCCGTCCGGACAAGGACCGGCTCTCCTCGTGGTGGAACTCCTCCTTGAGGTTCCAGACCTCCGCGCGCTCGTCCGTCGCGAAGAGCTTGGCCCGGCTCCCATTGGCCACCAATATCCACAGCGCGTCCGCCATCGTTCATCCTCCTGCTCCTTGAGGTGCGGACCCCCACCGTCCCCGGCAAGCTTCCTCCCTCCGGGGGACGCGTGCCGGGGCGCCGGGCGGGCGGGCGCCGGGGCACCTTCCCTGGAGCCGGGGGCCTGGCATATGCCCGGGGGACGACCGGGGATGCACCCCGGGGAGTGACGCTTTTCGGCGGGAGGCCGAGGACGATGCGCGAGATGGGTGAAGCGGCGGCCAGCTGGCTGGTGGGCAGGCTGGGGGAGATGGAGGAAGCGCTCGCCGCGCTGGTGGAGGTGAACTCGTGGACGGAGAACGCGGAGGGTGGCCGCGAGGTGGGCGCCCTGCTGCGTGAGCAGTTCACGATGCCGGGGCTGGTGGGCGAGGTGGTCCCCAGCACGCGGTACGCGGACCACCTGGTGTTCCGCTCGGAGGGCCGGGCGGGGCTCCAGCCGGTGGCGCTGGTGGGCCACCTGGACACGGTGTTCCCCCCGGGCAGGTTCGAGGGCTACCGGAAGGACGGGGCGCTGCGGCGCGGGCCGGGCGTGCTGGACATGAAGGGTGGGCTCGTCGTCATCGCCTGGGCCCTCAAGGCGCTCGCGGCGTCGGGGGGCCTGGACAAGCTGCCGCCGCTGCGGCTGGTGGTGGTGTCGGACGAGGAGGTGGGCTCGCCCGAGGGCACTGGCGTCATCCGCGAGGCCATCGCCGGGGCGGGGGCGTGTCTCGTCTTCGAGTCGGGCCGGGCGGCGGACGCCATCATCACCCGGCGCAAGGGCACCGGCATGGCCACGGCGGTGGCGCACGGCAAGGCGGCCCACGCGGGCAACGCGCACCAGGAGGGGGCCAATGCGTTGTGGGCGCTCGCCCGTTTCGTGGACCGGGTGCAGCAGCTCACCGACTACCCGCGTGGCATCACCGTCAACGTGGGCAAGGTGACGGGCGGCCAGGGGAAGAACACGGTGCCGGACCACGCGGTGGCGGAGGTGGACCTGCGCTTCTGCACGCGCGCGGATGGAGAGGACCTGGTGCTGCGCTTCCAGCGGGCGGCCGAGGAGTCCGCGGCCAGTGTTCCCGGCACGCGCATCGAGGTGAAGGGTGGGGTGGCTCGCGAGCCGCTGGAGCGCACCGAGGCCTCCGCGGCGCTGATGGCGGCGTATGGCGCGTGTGCCCACGCCTCCGGGTTGGGCCATGGCGAGGCGCCGCTGGTGGGTGGTGGCTCGGACGCGAGCACCTCGTCCTCCATGGGAATTCCGTCCATCGACGGGCTGGGCCCCCGGGGCAAGGGCTTCCACACGGTGGATGAGTTCATCGAGGTGGATACCCTGATTCCCAAGGCCCAGGCGCTGGTGCGCTACCTCGCGTCGCGCGCGGGGTAGGACTCTGGTTGGAGGTGGGCGGGGCCGGTGATGGCTCCGCTCCCAGGAGGAGACGTCAGACTTCCTCGTCGGGCAGCAGGGTGACGAGCAGTTCGTCGTCAGGGCCGAGAGGGCGCCAGCCGGGCGGCGGTGGCGTGGCGCGGAGCGCTGCCCGGGCCTGCTTGACACGTACCTTGTGCGTTTCCGGGGTGTATGCGGTCCACGTGCCGAGCGCCAGGGCTATCTCTCCACGGGTTGCGTCGTCCATGACGGACGGCCAGCCTTCAGGGATGCTCTCGAACAACATGCGTACGAGCATACTGCGCACCAGACGAGTGACCTGCTTGTGCTGCTCCGCCTCGCCGAGCAACCCGCTGAATACCTGCACCCCGGCGATATCGTCTGGACCAAGCTCCTCGGCCAGCTTCACCAACGAGGCCGTAGGGCGAGCCTCGGCGAAGGCGGTGAGTGAATCGTAACCACGCTCGCGGACACGCTCGTACAGGCGCGCCTTCACGTTGCCCCGCCACGCACGTCCGTCGCTCATCGCCCTCTCCTGCGGATGAATTTCATCGGGATTCCGTACTCCTTCATGCGCTCCGCGACGTTCTTGAGGATTTCATTTCGTGTCAGCATCCGACCAGCATCAGCTTCGGCTTCGAGCAGCGTCTCCATGATCATGCGGTTCCACTCACCGGGCCATGTGCGCCCCAGCTTCCAGTTCCCCCCACCGTGGATGGCCTGATGGTGTGCTTGCTCCAGCCTGACGCAGAACCGGTCGATGTCCATCTCGCCGGTGAAGCCGCGCTTGTTGAACCACTCGCGGAACTCCTGTGGCATGACGTGGTGCCCCGGTGGCTCGGCCATGCCAGCTCCCGCTCTGTCCGTCACGCGCATGCCCCGCACCTCGGGCCCCTCGCCCAGCGCCTCACGCACGCCGCGCGGCAGCTCGCCGTGCGCCATCATCACCTGACCGGCCTGAATCCGCACCGCCGCGCTCACGGCGGGCAATGAGAGGACGCCCGCCCGCACCAGCCGCCGCATCATCTCCACCCACTCGGCGGAGACGACCATGCGCGTGCCCATCATCACTCCGCCAGAGCCCACCATGAACCCCATGCCCAGCGTGGCGGGAGCCGCCGCACGCAGCGCGGGCAGGGTGAACTTCAGTGCCGACAACAGAGTGAGCGCCTCCACGGACTCCTTGTATTCGAGGTGGCGGACGAAGAGGCCGTTGCCCGCGCCAGCGATGCCCTGGTGGCTGGCCCTGAGTGTGGACATCTCACGGGAGATGCGGTGGGCAGAGGCGGACACCTCGTCCACGGCCCCGAGAAACGCCAGATGTGCCGCCAGGGCGCTCCCAGTGTCTTCCACGCCGCCCGGGTCCACCACCGGCCCTGTCTCTCGCGGGCCCTGGCGGAGGTGCAACCGCTGCGGCCTCTCGGACTCGGGTGCGGACGGCTCATCCGGGCCTCCAACCCAGCCATGCGTGGCCCCCTCGCGCGGCGCGTAGCGCAGGTGCGTCCCCTGTCCAGGCGGTGGAGTCAGCGGCGCACAGCCATTGGACAGCAGGGCCAGGGCGAGCAGCACGGCCAGCGAGCTGGAAGTCATCAGCGCCTCCGTGGAGGACTTCCAGTCTACTCGTGAATGACCCAACAGTGGCGAAGCCGTGGCAGGCGGCGGGAGCAGCCAGGTGCTGGTGGCTGCGTCAGCTGTCGCCATCCCGATGGGCATGGCTGCCGTGCCCGATGCCGCGATGCTTATCGGAGTGACGAGGAGGAGCTCGAGCCGCGAAGTGGCTCGGCCTGCCCACCCGGCTCCGGCGGCGCCGCGGCGGGCCGGCCCAGCCTGGCGATGTCCACCGTCAGCAGCTCGTACAGCAGCACGTCCCACCACCAGAAGAAGAGCGCGCTGAACTTGATGTAGACCAGCGGCGCGTTCGTCCAGATCTGCAGCGGATGGCCCAGCACCCGGTCTGCCACGAAGCCCGCGAGCCACTCGCCCGCGAAGCAGATGGTCCCGGCGATGACCATCCGCTTCACCAGCCCCACGTTCCGGCGCAGGAACCAGAAGAAGTTCAGACACCAGATGATGGTCACCGAGCCCGCCCACAGCCCCACGCTCTCGAAGGAGAACCAGTGGTAGGGCGAGAGCGGATACGTCCACCCGGGCTCCCCGGTGAGCTTCCAGTAGAGCTGGTTCTGCAGCAGCTCCACGAACCAGAAGATGGGCGTCACGTAGCTGACGTGGAACACCAGCGAGCCCAGATACCCGGCCACCCTCCGTTGCCTGCCGTCTCCAGACGGCCCCGTCTCATCCCTTGACACAGCAACCTCCTCCACGGCCCGGCCTGCCCGTGCGCGGCACCTCGTTCCTCTCGCGAGTCTGCCACGGGTGGGTCTCCGAGAGAGTTGGAGGTGTGTCTGGAGGCTACACGGCGGACCCGGGCGTGGCAGTCACCTGCCTGCTCCCAAGGCAGGTGCATGGAGTGACGTGGGCGGTGCTCCGCAGCGGGCGCTGTTCGCGGTACAACAGTACGTATGCGTACCCCCGTCGTGTATGTGGCCGGCCTGCTGGCACTCGCGCTGGCCGCCGGCCCGGCCCGAGCCCAGGGCCTCGGGCTGGACCTGTCCGGTGATTCGAGCACCCAGGGCAACGAGCAGCAGCAGGATTCCGGAGAGGACTCTGGAGAGGGCACTCCACCGGACGGAGATCAGGGCGGGATGGGTCTGGGCCTGGACCTGAGCAGCGGCACGCCGGGAGCGGACCTCCAGCCGCGCTTCGCGCTGGTGGGCCTGGACACGCCCGAGCGCGCTGGCGCCGCGGCGGCGAAGCGGTGGATGGGTTGGTTGCAGGCGGTGGCGTTGCGCACCGGCCGGGTGGCCAGGGCCGCCGAGCCCTCCGAGGTGCGCGAGCAGCTCGCGTCGGACTACGAGGCCGCCCTGCGCTGCCAGGAGGCCTCGTGCTTGAGCGGGCCGGCGGACACGATCGACGCGGACCTGCTCACCACGGCGCGCCTGGCGCTCGAGGACGAGGGCTGGACGCTGCGGCTGTGGACGTATGACCGGGACCGGGGCGTGGTGGAGACGGACGTGGTGACGGGCCGCAAGCCCACCGACAGCAACTTCATCCGCGAGGCGGGTGAGGTGCTGTCCAGGCGCGTGACGGAGCTGGCCCGGCCGCGTTCGATGTTGAAGGTGTCCAGCAACGTGTCGCAGGCGGTGGTGCGCGTGGGCGAGCGCATGCTGGGCGTGGGCACCGTCGAGGCGAAGCTGCCGCCCGGCGAGGTGCAGCTCATCGTGGAGGCCGACGAATACTCCACCTATACGAAGACGCTGACGCTCGTGTCGGGTGAGACGCAGGAGGTGGCGGTGCGGCTGGAGCTCAATGGCCCCGCGCCGGAGGGCCCCCCGTCGGACGCCGTGGCGGGCGTAAAGAAGAAGAAGTCGAGCGGCTCCTCCGGCCCCACCGTCTTCAGCCGTCCCGCCCTCTACACCACGGTGCTGGGCCTGGCGGCGGTGGGCGCGGGCGTGGCCATGGGCATGGGCCTCCAGGGCAAGGTGCAGGACGCCAACGGCGATGGGATCATGGACGTGTCCCGTGCCGAGTACCTGGCCGCCCGGCAGCAGTCGATGATCGCCACGGCGCTCATGGCGGGCGGTGGAGCGGTGGCGGGTGGCAGCCTGCTGTGGCTCTTCATCGTCCCGGCGCGTTCCGAGCCGGTGTCCTCCTCGGTGGCCCCCGTTTCCAACGGGAAGGGCACCAGCGGCACGGCCCTCCACTTCGTGATTGGCGGGAGCTTCTGAGCATGAAGTCCTTTTCTTCCCTCTTCTGTTGTCTGGTGCTCGCGCTGTCCGCCGCGGGCTGTTTCGTGCCGGAGCTTCCGGACGACACCCTCTTCAGCTGCGACAAGCCCGAGGACTGCGCCGCCGAGGGCGTGGTGTGCGCTCCCCGCGGCGCGGGCCTGCGTGGCTACTGCTGCACGCCCACCGACGAGGTGTGCAACGGCCAGGACGACAACTGCAACGGCCAGCTGGACGACCTGGCCGCCGCCAGTTGCTACACCGGCCCCGAGGGGACGAAGGACGTGGGCGGCTGCAAGTCCGGCCAGGCCGCCTGCGGTACCGACGGCTCCATCATCTGCGCCGGCGAGGTCCTGCCCGCCGCCACCGAGTCGTGCAACGGCACCGATGACGACTGCGACGGCGAGCTGGACGAGGGCTTCAACACCCAGACGGACAACGCCAACTGCGGCCGGTGCGGCAACCGCTGCAATGCCCTGACCGAGCTGTGCGTGGACGGGGCCTGCAAGACGCGCGGTGAGGCGCTCTGCGACGACGACACCGACGACGACGGGGACGGCTCCAAGGACTGCGCGGACGACGACTGCGACAACCAGGAGCGCCTGTGCAAGGCCGGCGACACGGCCAAGAACTGCATCTGCGTCGGCCGGACGATTGGCGAGGCCAACTGCGGCGACGGCATCGACAACGAGCCCACTCCGGACGGGTTCATCGACTGCGTCGAGGAGGAGTGCACCAACAAGTCGTGTGGCACCGGCTGCGTCTGCACCAACTACGTGAAGAAGGAGATCGCCTGCGGCGACGGCATCAACAATGACGGCACCGAGGGCATCGACTGCGCGGATCCCGACTGCGCCAACCAGTCGTGCGGCACCGGCTGCACCTGCACGGGCGGCAAGGCCGTGGAGACCGTGTGCTCCGATGGCATCAACAATGACGGCACCGAGGGCATCGACTGCGCGGACTCCGACTGCAACGGCAAGGATTGCAGCGTTGCCGGGGGCTGTGTGTGCACCGGTGGTACCGCCAAGGAGACCGTGTGCAACGATGGCCTGGACAACGACGGCAAGGGCGACGTGGACTGCGCGGACCCTGACTGCAACTGGACGAACTTCGGTGACGGCACCATCTGCGCGGGAGGCAAGCGCGTGGAGGTCGCCTGCACGGACGGCACGGACAACGATGGGAACGGCGGCAAGCTCGACTGCGCCTCCGGCAACGCCGACCCCAACTGCGTCAGCGGCCTGTGCGGCGTGGGCTGCACCCTGACGAACTGTGCCAGGAAGGAGACCACCTGCAACGACCGCATCGACAACGATGGCGACGGTCAGATCGATTGCGCGGACAGGACGGATTGCCCCTCCGGCACCGCTTGCACCCGCAACAACGGCTCGGCGGGAACGTGCCAGAGCAACGGCTCGTGCAACTGAGCCTGTGCGCTTGATTCACACCTGAGCGCGGGCCCGCCCTCCGGGGCGGGCCTCTTCCAACTGATGGCTCCCAGAAGGATTCCACCGCCCTGGGGGGGACAGAAAAGTCGTCACCCTGACGACAACGTTGGCCGTGTGGGTTGCCGGGGGATGAGAGGATGAAAAGGTTTGCCGCCCATGCGCGGCGACGACCTCATCTCGGGCACGGTGCTCTCAGGCAGCTTCCAAGCCGCAGGCGGCTCGACGGTCGTGGACCGCGAGCTTCAAGAAGGAGACATTCTCGGCAGCTACCAACTGGAGCGCCTGCTGGGCGAGGGCTCCATGGGCCAGGTGTTCCAGGCCCGCCACACGCGGCTGGGGCGCCAGGTGGCCCTCAAGGTGCTGCGCTCGGCCTTCTCCCATGATCGCGGTTTCGTGCAGCGCTTCTTCCAGGAGGCGCGCGCCGTCAATCAGATCAACCACGAGCACATCGTGGAGATCTTCGACTTCATCGAGGACGCGGAGCACGGACGTGTCTACTGCGTGATGGAGTTGCTGCGCGGGCAGAGCCTCTCCGCCCTCCTGAACGAGGAGAAGCTGTCCCTGCTGCGCATCCGCCGCATGCTGGTGCAGGTGTGCGCGGCGCTGGGGGCGGCGCACCAGCTCGGGGTGGTGCACCGGGACATCAAGCCGGACAACCTCTTCGTCACCCACAAGGGCGGGCAGCAGGACTTCGTGAAGGTGCTCGACTTCGGGGTGGCCAAGCTGCTCACCGCCGAGAGCACCAGCGGCACGCTGGACGGCACCATCATCGGCACGCCCACGTACATGTCTCCGGAGCAGGCCGCGGGCCTGCCGGTGGACCATCGCGCGGACATCTACGCGGTGGGGACCGTCCTCTACGAGCTGCTCGGCGGACAGCCGCCCTTCCAGGCGTCCAACTTCGGCCAGCTCATGGTGAAGATCCTCACCGAGCCGCCCCCCGCGCTGCCCTCGCACACGCCAGCGGGAGAGCCGGTGCCGCAGGTGCTGGCCCAGCTCGCCCTGCGCTGTCTGGCCAAGGAGCCCGGGGACCGGCCGCAGCAGCTCTCCGAGGTCATCACCGCGCTGCTGTCGGACACGGGGACGGAACCGCGGGCGGTCTCCCCCGTCCTCTCCGAGGCCGAGCGGCCCACCCAGCCCATGGCGGTGCCCGCGGCGCTGTCCGGTGCGCGGCGCCCCTGGCCGCTGATCGCCTCGGGCGTGGTGGCCCTGGCGCTCGCGGGGCTCGTGCTCTCGTGGGGCGTGCGGCGTGGCGCCGCCTCCGCGGCCGAGGCGCACGAGGTCGCCGCTCAGGCCCCTGTCCCCCTCACCACCGGGCAGGAAGCGCGGCCCGGCTCGCCCGCCATCCTCGAGGCGCCGCTCGTGCCCGAGGCGGAGCCGCGCGCGGGCCGCAAGCAGACTCGGGAGGCGGTCCGCCCCGCTTCCCACCGCAAGCAGAACCCCGGAGTGCGCGATGACATCATCGATCCGTTCGCTCGCTGAGCGCTCCCTGCTGCCGGTGCTGGTGGCGGTGGTGCTCGCCCTGTCGCCCCTGTCCACGCGCGCCGCGAACGGGGAGGCGGGCTCCCGCGTGGAGTCTCAGGCCCGCGCGAAATTCTCCGAGGGCAACATCGCCTATGACCTGGGCGAGTTCCAGAAGGCCCTGGACGCCTACAGCGAGGCGTACCGGTTGATGCCGCTGCCGGGCTTCCTCTTCAACATCGCCCAGTGCCACCGGCAGATGGGCCGTCCCGAGCGCGCCGGCTTCTTCTACCGGCGCTACCTGACGCTCTCCAAGGAGGAGCCCTCCAACGCCGCGCTGGTGCGGGAGCTCCTCGCGGAGATGGACGAGGCGGTGCTCCGGGAGCAGCAGCGGCGCCAGACGCGCGAGGAGACGGCGAGGGAGCAGGCGAAGGCCGCGGCGCTGCGGGCCCAGACGGAGGCGATCGCCGCGCGCCGTGTCCAGCAGGGGGAGGGCAAGCGTGCCCTGGTGCCCCGCGCCAAGGCCTCCGCGCGGAGCGAGGCCCAGGTGAAGGGCGACAACCCGCTGACGAAGTGGTGGGTGTGGGCGGGGGCGGGCGCCGTGGCGGTGCTCGCCGGCGGCATCGTCTACGCGGCCACCGCGCCCCAGCCGCGCCCCACCACCCTGGGCACCGTGCGTTAGCCGGGGCCGAGGGCCCGGGCCCTCTCAGGCCGGGGTCTCCTGGGAGCCGCCCCGCTGCTGGGCCAGCATCAGCGCGGCCGTGTGGCCCATGCGGGTGTGGAAGCTCTCGGCGTCGTGGAAGGTGAGCCGCACGTCGCCCAGCTGCAGCTGCATGCCGGACTCCAGCGGGAGGATCTGCCCGGGCCGCATCCGCTTTCCGCTCAGCATCGCCGGCCCGCCCTGGACCAGCGCCTCCACCGTCCATTGTCCGTCCGGCTGGGCATGGAGCGCCAGGTGCTCGCGGGACACCGTGGCGTCGTTGATGACGAAGACGTTGTGCGAGGCCCGCCCCAGCGTGAGCGTGTCCCGCCCCGGCGCCGCCGCCAGTTCGAAGCACATGGCATCCCCCGACGGCAGACAGTCGCGGAGATCCGAGGTGGGCAGCCGGGTGGTGCCGTGGTTCTGCTCGCTATTCTCCGGAACGTTCCAGACCCCGGCCTCCCACACCAGCCAGCAGTGCGGGTAGCGGGCCCGGAACTTCTCCTTGAGTGCGAGGTGCTGCCGCACGAGCAGCGAGAGCAGCAGGGAGCGCGCCATGAGGGGAGAGAAACACCTCCGGGGCGTGATCGCCACCCCTTCTGGTGTCCGGAGTCGCCGGGTTGTCCAAGAGTGCGCGTTTGAGAGGGGCGATTTCGGGCCGGAGCAGGCGTCCAAACGGGGGGTACGGATTTTCACCCGGTCCACCTCCGGCGTAAGGTGTCGCTTGAATGTTTCAGTGGGCTTCACTCCGTTGTCACGAAGCGGGAGCCCACTGCGCAGGTCCAACCCCAAACCCCCCAGGGACTGCATGCGCAATCACCCCCGCCAACTCCTGGCACTGTTGAGTGCAGGACTTCTCTTGCTCACCGCGTGCCCTTCGCCCGAGGAGTGCGGCAATGGCCGCGTCGAAGGCAAGGAGCAATGTGACGACGGCAACACCGCCAACGGTGACGGCTGTTCCAATACCTGTACCACCGAGAGCGCACAGGCCGTCTGCGGCAACGGCGAGCAGGAAGTTGGCGAGGCGTGCGACGACGGCAACCAGGTAGACGGTGACGGTTGCCAGAACGACTGCAGCATCACCCGGCCGGATCAGGAAGTGCTGGCCGTGTGCGGCAACGGCACCCGGGAAATCTCCGAGGCGTGCGACGACGGCAACAAGACGGACGGGGACGGGTGCGAGAGCACCTGCGTGGCCACCCGGCCGGCGCCGGAGCTGTGCCCCGGAGCGGAGAGCCTGCCGCAGCCCGCGGACGGTGAGACCTGCACGGTGATTACCGGTACCGGCACCGCGCGCCTCTACATGGGCGTGGTGCTGATGGACGGCAAGACGCTCACCGGCGGCCAGGTGCTGGTGGACGACAAGGGCATCATCCAGTGCTCGGCGTGCGACTGCTCAAGCGCGGCGGAGGCGGCCACGGCCACGAAGATCTCCTGCCCGCAGGGTGTCATCTCCCCGGGCCTCATCAACGCGCACGACCACATCTCCTACCAGAAGGCTCCCGAGGCCGGGAAGGCGGAGCGCTACGAGCACCGCCACGACTGGCGCAAGGGCAACAACGGCCACACGTCCCTCAACCAGGGCAGCAGCAGCTCCGCCGATGACCTGCTGCGCTGGGCCGAGCTGCGCCATGTGATCGCCGGCACCACGTCCATGGTGGGCTCGGGCGGCATCTCGGGCCTGCTGCGCGACCTGACCGCCGAGAGCTACAGCACCCGGACCAGCCAGGAAGGCCTGCGCGAGATGCCCGCCTTCTTCCAGACCTTCCCGCTGGATGACTCGAGCGGCAAGGAGCTGGAGAGCGGGTGCTCGTACGGCTCCATCGACAGGCCGGACGCGATTCCGCCCCTCTCGGCCTACATGCCGCACGTGTCCGAGGGCATCGAGTCCTCCGCGCACAACGAGTTCCGCTGTCTGTCCGGCGAGGGCTCCGGCAGCCAGGATCTGATGAAGGCGAATACGGCCCTCATCCACGGCATCGGCCTCACGGCGGCGGAGATCGGCAAGATGGCCGAGCGTGGCACGGGGCTCGTCTGGTCGCCCCGCTCCAACATCTCCCTGTATGGCGAGACGGCCATGGTCACCGCCTACAAGCAGCTGGGCGTGAGCATCGCGCTGGGCACGGACTGGCTGCAGTCGGGCTCCATGAACGTCCTGCGCGAGCTGCAGTGCGCCGACTACCTCAACCAGGTGCACTACTCGAAGAGCTTCACCGACGAGGAGCTGTGGCGGATGGTCACCGCGAACGCGGCGGACGTGACGGAGACCGCGGAGAAGCTGGGCCGCATCGCTCCGGGCAAGGTGGCGGACCTGGCCATCTTCAAGCTGCGCTCCTTCGCCTACTCGCCGCACCGCGCCGTCCTCGAGGCCGGCACGGAGGACGTGGTCCTCACCGTGCGTGGCGGCAAGCCGCTCTACGGCGACAAGAACGTGGTGGACGGGCTCAAGGGCGCGGATGCGTGTGACGAGCTGCCCATGTGCGGCACCACCAAGGCCGTGTGCGTGAAGTCCGAGACTGCAACGGACACGACGCCGGGCAAGGACTTCGCGGCGCTGAAGGAGTTCAACAAGAACGCCTACGAGCTCTTCTTCTGCCGCAGCACGGCGCCGACGAACGAGCCCACCTGCACCCCGCAGCGCACGGCCACCGCGCCCGTGGCGGCCTCGGTGAATGGCTCCACCGTCTACTCCGGCACGCGCCGGCTCGCCGACTCCGACGGTGACGGCATCGCCAACGCCGAGGACAACTGCCCCATCATCTTCAACCCCATCCGCCCGATGGACCACGGCAAGCAGGCGGACTCCGACAACGACGGCATCGGTGATGCGTGCGACCCGTGCCCGCTCGGGACCGTCTGCACGGCGGGCAATCCCGCGGACGAGGATCTCGATGGCAAGCCCAACGCCATCGACAACTGCCCCGGCGTGGCCAACCCGGACCAGGCGGACACGGACGGCGATGGCCGCGGTGACGCGTGCGACGCCTGCCGCACGGAGGATAGGAACGACGATTTCTGCCAGGTCTCCATCTACGACCTCAAGAAGCCGGCCGTCGCTCCCTCCCCGTCGTTGGTGGGCTACACCGTCACCATTCCCAAGGCGCTGGTGACGGCGGTGTCGGGCAACCACTTCTTCCTGCAGGTGCCCGACGAGGATCGGACCGAGGGAGCGGACTGGTCCGGCATCTACGTCTATCCCAGGTCCGCCACGGCTCCCGCGCCGGCCGTCGGCGACGTCATCAAGATCAGCAACGCCGTGCTGAAGAACTTCAACGGGCAGCTCCAGCTCAACAACGCGTTCTTCGAGGCCACGCCCGTGGAGAGCGGCAAGGCGCTGCCGGCGCCCGTGCTCGTCACCCCGGACGAGATCCGCACGGGCGGCTCGCGCGCCGCGGCGCTCGAGGGGGTGCGGGTGCAGCTCACCGACGTCTTCGTGACGAAGGTGGACTCCGGCTTTGGCGAGTTCGTCGTCGATAGCGCGAAGGACTCGGACCCCGCGGCCAGGGGCGTCATCGTGGATGACTTCGTCTACAAGCCCTCGCCCCTGCCGACGGTGGGGACGGAGTACCACGTGGTCCGCGGCATCCTGAACTGGCGCAACAACGCCTCCAAGCTGGAGCCGCTCGGTGCCAATGATCTGCTCGGGCCGCAGCCGGCGCTCGTCTCCTTCGGCATGGGCTCCGGGCAGTTCATCCGCCTGGGTTCCGACTGCACTGCTGGCTGCTCCATCATCGGCTCCACGAAGCTGCGGGTGACCATCGCCAGCACGTATGCCGAGGACGTGGTGGTCCAGGTCACCTCTTCCGACGAGGGCGCGCTGGCGGTGGCGGGTGCCGGCAGGGTGGTCATCCCCGCCGGACAGAGCAGTGCCGAGGTGAAGCTCATTCCGAAGGCCCAGGCCACGGAGGTGACGCTGACCGCTTCGCTGAGCACCGTGAATCTGGAGACCAGGGTGCGCGTGCTGGCCAGTGACGAGGCGGCCAGCCTCGTGGCGCTCTCGCCGGATCCGGTCATCACCCCGCCGGGCTACGACACGACGCTCACCGCCACCCTGGACATCCCCGCGCCCGCGGGCACCACCGTCGACGTCATCGTGACGCCGGCGGAGATCGGCACGGTGACGCCCTCCACGGTGAACGTCACGCAGGACGCTTCCTCGGTCAGCTTCACCTTCGTCGCCAGCGAAACGGCGGCCTTCACGGACACGGGAACCATCACGGTCAAGCTGGGGGCCAGCGAGGTGTCGGTCCCGGTCAACTTCACCGACGACTTCCCGACCGTTACCACCCTCACCCCGTCTCCGGTCACCGTCTTCTACGGCACGACCCAGACGTTCACGGTGACGTTGAACAAGGTGACGGAGGGTGATGTGGCGGTGAAGCTCGCGGTGGAGCCTCCCGCGGAGAGCACGACCTTTGGTACGGCCCCCGCCACGGTGGTGGTGCCCAAGGGCAGCGACTCGGCCACCTTCACCTTCACCGCGAACGCGACGGGTACGGCCATTGGCACGGGTAAGGTGAGGGCCTCGATCGGGACCTCGAGGGCCGAGGCCACGGTGACGGTGCGCCCGACGTTCCCGAAGCTCGCCACTATCACCCCGGCCAACCCGCGGCTGAAGCCGTCGGAGACCCAGGTCTTCACCGTGGCGTTGGACAAGCCGGCGGAGGCCTCGGTCACGATCGACGTCTCGCTGGAGCCTGCCTCCGGGCTGGGCGGTCTCAACGCCTCGACGGTTGTCATCGCCAAGGACGGGATTGATGGCACGGTGACGTTCACCGCCACCGACAACCTCGAAGGGGCGAGCGGTTCCTTCCGCGCCTCCTACGACGGCGTGACGCTCACCACCCCGGTGACGGTGGTGGGCTACCGCAAGGGACTCGTCATCAACGAGGTGGACTACGACCAGTCCGTCAACCCCGACGCGAAGGAGTTCGTGGAAATCTACAACTCCTCGAGCGAGCCCATCTCGCTGGCCGACCTGGCCATCGTCCTCGTCAACGGCAGCAACAACACCGAGTATCTCAAGGCCGATCTCGCCTCGGTCGGGGAGCTGGGGCCGGGTGAGTATCTCGTCATCGGTTCGGCAGCCTTCCTCGAAACGGTGACGGCCTCTGGCGTGAAGAAGCTCGCGATCGTGTCCCAGTCGGGCGCCGCCACGGACATCATCCAGAACGGCTCGCCGGACGCCGTGGCTATCTACGACAAGGCGGCGGACGCGATCGTCGACTCGTTGGCGTACGAGGGGGACATGAAGCAGTGCACGATCAACGGGTCGGCGAAGAAGTTCGACCTGATGGAGGGCACCAAGGTCACCACCAGCCTCATCGACCCTGGTAACAAGGAGGGCTCGCTGTCGCGCATCCCCAACGCCCAGGACTCCGACTCGAACATGGACGACTTCACGTTCACGTCCAAGCCGACGCCGGGCGCCGCGAACGAACTCGTGCCCTGAGTGGTTTCTGGGCTCCTGCCCGCCTCCACCGTGGGGCGGGCGGGGCCGCTGAAGTCCCCTGAAGTCCCTACGCCCTCCGTGTCACGCAGTCCGGGTGACGCGGGGGGCGTTGCCGTTTCAGCGCGCGACGATGCCTTCCACCAGCAGCCGCTCCAGCGTGTTGAGCGTGGCGTCGTACGTCACCGACTCGCGGAACAGGTTCTGGTGCACCACCGCGCCAATGTAGCCGCCGATGATGTTGTGCGCGGCCTGCTTCGTGTCCACGTCCAGCCGGAACTCCTTCGTCTTGTCCTGGCCGTAGCGGATGATGTTCTCCACCGCCGCGACGTAGATGCCCAGCTTCTCCCGGATGGCATCCGCCACCCGGTCGTTGTTCTCCGCCGACTCCGCCGACACCATCCCGAAGAAGATGCCGTACTCGCGGTGGTAGCGCAGGAACTGCTGCGTGCGCTCCATGAAGGTCTTCAGCTGGACGCTCGCCGAATGCTGGCGGTGCTCGTCCAACACCACCTCGAACTCGGCGAGGTAGCGCGCGTGCAGCTCGTCGATGGCCGCCAGCAGCAGGTCCTCCTTCGTGGGGAAGTGCCAGTAGAGCGCCCCCGGTGTCATCCGGATCGCCTTGGCCAGCTGCGCCATCGTCGTCGCGAGGATTCCTCGTCTCGCGAACAGCGTGATGGCCGCCTCCAGGATCTCCACTCGCGTCCGAGCCGCGCGCTCCTGCTTGATCTCCCGCTTCGCCGCTGCCTTACGCATCTACGTCGTTATCCTACGCACGCACGGCGAGTTGCGTCACGTCGAGTCATGCCAGGAGGGTCACCTTGACGATCTCCGGCGGGGCGGCTACGCGCAGGGGGGGTCCCCAGAAGCCCGTGCCGCGGCTCACGTAGATGTGGCTGTCTCCCTCGCGGAACAAGCCGGCGTCATGTTCCCAGATGGCGGAGACCACCAGGTTGAAAGGGAAGAACTGCCCCCCATGGGTGTGCCCGGACAGCTGCAGCCCCATGCCCGCCTTCAGCGCGTGCTCGCGCCAGCCCGCGGGTTGATGCGCCAACAGCACCGAGGCACGTGACGGGTCCCTCCCCGCCGTGGCCGCCGCCAGGTCATAGCTGCGCTCGCGCGGGTAGCCCGAGCGGTGGGCGCCCCAGTCGTCCACGCCCACCAGGTCGAACGAGGCTCCCGGCTCGCCAATGCGCACATGGCGGTTGCGCAGCACCGTCACGCCCATGCGCGTGAGCGCCTCGGCCCACTCCTCGTCACCCGAATAGTACTCGTGGTTGCCGGTGACGAAGTACGTGCCGTGCCGTGAGCGCAGGTTGCTCAGCGCGCCCACCCCGTGCCCCAGCTGCGCCACCCGGCCATCCACCAGGTCTCCCGTGATGCAGACCAGGTCTCCCTTCAGGTCGTTGCACTGCGCCACCACCGCGTCCATGAAGCGGCGCTGGATGAGCGGGCCCACGTGCACGTCGCTGAGCTGGATGATGCGGAAGCCGTCCAGCGCCTTGGGCAGGCCGGGCAGCTTCACCGCCACCTCGTTCACCACCGGCGGGTGGTAGGCGCGCCACACGCCGTAGCCGGCCATGCCTCCCGTGGCCGCCAGCGCCACCCCCGCCGTCGTCCGGGCGAGGAACTGCCGCCGCGCTTCATCCACCACCGGGTCCACCACCGGGTCCACGGGTGCCTCCGCGGCACGGCCGCGCTTCAACCAGCCGGTGAGTCCGCGCAGACCCCCCAGCGACAGCACCGCCAGCAGCAGGTAGGTGGCCACCCCCATCCAGAACCAGTTGAGCCGTGAGAGGACGGACGCCGCCTCCCCGGGCAGCAGGCGCGGCACGAACCACCAGCTCGTCATGAGCGTGGCCAGCAGTCCCATCAGCACCACGCCGGCCCGCCGCCAGTGGGGGTGCTTCGCCGTGTCCCGGAAGAGCCGACGGTACAGGTAGACATGCCCCAGCACCACCACCAGGGACATGGTGCCGAAGAAGATGAGGGATTGAAGCGTGAAGCGCATGTGGGTCCGAATACTCATCGGCGCCCCGTGCGCCGCAACCCAATCGTACGTGAAGAAACGTGAAGCCGCGCCCTCACCCCAGCATCGCGCGGAGGGCGCCGGTCAGCTCGGGGTGCTGGAAGCGGTAGCCGGCCTCGAGCGCGCGCCGGGGCAGTACCCGCTGGCCCCCCAGCACCGCCTCGGACATCTCCCCCATCGCCAGCTTCAGCGCGAAGCCGGGCACCGGCAGCACCGCCGGCCGGTGGAGCACCGCCCCCAGGGCCCGCGCGAAGTCCGCGTTCGTCACCGGCTCCGGCGCCGTCACGTTCAGCGGGCCCTTCAGCTCCGGGTTCTCCAGCGCGAAGAGCAGCAGGCCCAGCGTGTCCTCGCGGTCCACCCAGCTCATGTACTGCCGCCCCGAGCCCATCCTCCCGCCCACGCCCAGGCGGAAGAGGGGCAGCATCTGCTGGAGCGCGCCGCCCTCCGGGTGCACCACCACGCCGATGCGCGCCATCACCGTGCGGATGCCCGCCGTGGCCGCCTGCTGGGCCTCGGCCTCCCAGTCCCGGCACACCCGCGCGAGGAAGTCCTCCCCGGGGGCGCTGCTCTCCGTGACTGGCTCCGCGCCCCTGTCTCCGTAGTAGCCGATGGCCGAGGCCGACACGAAGTGCCGCACCGTGCCCGCCGCCCGCATGGCCTCCACCAGCAACCGCGTCCCCACCACCCGGCTGTCATGGATGCGCTGGCGCGCGCTCTCCGTCCACCGCTGTGCCACCGGCTCGCCCGCCAGGTTCACCACCGCCTCGGCTCCCCCCAGGGCCTCCGGGGACAGGGGCGTGGCCGCGTCGAAGAAGGCGCCGCCCACCCCCTGGGGCAGCTTGCCCAGCGTGCGCTCCACGTTCCTCGCCAGCACGTGAACGGTGTGGCCCCTCTCCATCAACCGCTGGACGAAGAGCGGACCGAGGAAACCACTGGCTCCGGTGACGGCGACCTTCATGGGTGGCTCTCCTCGGGAATCTCCCGGCCGAGCAGGGCGCCGAGTGTCTGGAAGAAGGCCTTCTGGTCCTCCTCCTGCATGCGGCCGGAGTAGCGGTAGACGAGCGCCCCCTGACTGTCCAGCAGCAGCACCGAGGACGTCTTGGTGGGCAGATTCCACGGCGCCGCCCCCAGGGTGCCCTTCAAGTCCACCAGGATGGGGATGCCCCACTTCTTCTCCTCGTCACGCACGTGGGACAACGCGATGCCCCGAGCAGGGAAGAAGTTGAACGACTCCAGGTTGGCCACCGCCACCACGAACGCCGCGTCCAACAGTCCCAGTTCCCGACCCTTCGAGAAGAGGGCCTCCTTCAAGGACGAGTTGAGTGTCGTGGAGTGGCGATCCTCATAAAAAAGAATGACGGGTTTTCCCCGCCAGCGGGAGAGCGCCACTTCCTTTCCATTGGAGCCCCGCAAGGTTGCATCCATTGGTCCAACCTGTGGCTCGGCGGCGAGCGATGGACCCGCGGCCAATAGTGCCGCCGTCAGCATGCCAGCAATCCGTGCAGACATCGGGGCCTCCTGTGAACGAAGCTTGTACGAACCTTGAACATAGCCTTGACAGAGTGTGGACGCAAAGGTTACCTCCCACACAGAGGACACCTTTCCGGAGGGAGGTAGGTTGCATGGGGCCCACGCCCTTCATCTCTGCAGTGCCCATGCCGGCTCCCTCGGTGGAGCAGGCGTGGCTGCAGTTGGTGCGGGCCCGGGTGGATGCGTCGCTGGCGGAGCTGCTGGAGTTGCCGGACGAGGCCAGGTTGGACATTCGCTGGACGGAAGCCCTGGGCCACGTCCGCGAGTACGTGGCACGCCCCACCTGGAGGATGCGCCCGGCGCTGCTGCTGGCGGGCTACTGCCTGGCGCGCGGCTCGGCGTCCGTGCCGGCGGGCTTGTGGCGCTTCGCCGCGGGGCTGGAGCTGCTGCATGCCTTCGCGGCCATCCATGACGACGCGGCGGAGCAATCAGTGGTGCGGCGCGGAGGGTTGACGCTGCACCACCTGCTGGCGCCGGGCGCCACCGGCCAGCACCTGTCCGTGGTGATAGGGGACCACCTCTTCGCTCTCGCCATGGAGACGCTGCTGGGCTCGGAGCTGCCGGGTGCCACGCAGGCCAGCCAGTACTTCCTGAAGCTGGGCCGCTACTCGGCGGTGGGGCGCTACGCGGAGCTGGCGCGAGGCGGCGCGTTGCTGGGCCCTGGCGGCGTGCTCCGGGCCTGGCGCCAGGCGCGCCTGAGGATGGTGCGCGAGGGGCTGGCGTCGGCCCTGGTGTGCGGGGCGATGCTGGCCGGGGCGGACGCGGAGTTGCGCATGCGGCTGGCGCGCGTGGGCTGCCACGTGGGGTTGGCCCACGAGCTGCGCGAGGAGTTGAGGGGCCTCTTCGGAGAGACGCGGGGGGCCGGCCAGGCTCCGCGGTGCGACTTCCTCCAGGGCCGGCGGACCTTCCCGGTGGCGGCGGCCTGGTCCCGGGCGCTGCCCGAGGCGCGCCGGGAGCTGGAGGCGTTGTGGAGCCTGCCCGCCGAGCGGAGGGATGAGCTGGCGCTCGGGCGGGTGCGCCGACTGGTGGAGGAGAGCGGGGGGCGGAGCGCCACCGAGAATCTGGTGACACGGGCCTCGCACGGCGCGGTGCTCGCGCTCGCGGAGCTGCCCAACCCCAACGGCCTGCGCGAGCTGGTGCAGTCCCTCATCGGCCAGCTGGCCCACCGCATCGTCTGAGAGGAGCCGTACCGTGAGGAGTGGCAAGCGACAGGCGGTGGTGGTGGGCGCGGGCATTGGCGGGCTCGCGGCGGCGGCGCGGCTGGCCCACCAGGGCTTCGACGTCCAGCTCTTCGAGAAGACGGACGGCCCCGGCGGGCGCTGCAACCGCCTCCAGGTGGACGGCTTCACCTGGGACATCGGCCCCACCATCGTCCTCATGCCCGAGGTGTTCCAGGAGACGTTCGCCTCGCTCGGCCGGCGCCTGGAGGACTACCTCACGCTCGTGCGGTGCGATCCCAACTACCGCATCCACTACCGCGACGGCTCGGCCATCACCTTCACCTCCGAGCTGTGCGCCATGGGGCGCGAGCTGGAGCGGATTGAACCGGGCAGCTACGCGCGCTACCTCGCCTTCCTGGCCCAGGGCCGCACCCAGTACCGCACCAGCCTGGATCATCTGGTGGGCCGCAACTACGCGGGCATCTCCGACTACTTCGCGCCCTCGGTGCTGAAGAAGATTTTTCAAGTGCGCGCCCACCGCCGCATGTACGCGGACGTCAGCCGCTTCTTCCAGGACGAGCGCCTGCGCGCGGCGATGACCTTCCAGACGATGTACCTGGGCGTGTCGCCCTTCGCCTCGCCGGCGGTGTACGGGCTGCTGCCCTTCACGGAGCTGGGCGTGGGCGTGTGGTTCCCCAAGGGGGGCCTGTATGCGATTCCCCTCGCGCTGGAGAAGGTGGCGCGCGAGGAGGGCGTGCGGCTGCACTACGGCACGCCCGTCAAGCGCATCCTCACCGGGGGCACGCGCGCGGTGGGCGTGGAGCTTGAGGACGGGCAGGTGGTGAAGGCGGACGTGGTGCTGTGTAACGCGGATCTCCCCTACGCGTACGAGAAGTTGTTGGACCCGGGCGTCACCCGGCTCAAGCGCGCGTCGAAGCTTCGCTACACGTCCAGTGGCTACATGCTCTACCTGGGACTCAAACGCCGGTACGAGGGGCTCCACCACCACAACGTGGTGTTCGGCCACGACTACAAGGGCTCGTTCGACGACATCTTCGAGCGCTTCCGCGTGCCCGAGGATCCCAGCTTCTACGTCAACGCACCGGCGCACACGGACCCGAGCCTGGCGCCGCCGGGCAAGGACGCGCTCTACGTCCTGGTGCCGGTGCCGCATCAGCACCCGGGGCTGGACTGGAAGGTGGAGGGCCCGAAGGTGAGGGCCAAGGTGTTCCGGCGCCTGGCCGAGCTGGGCTACCCGGAGCTGGAGCGGGACATCGAGGTGGAGCGCGTCTACACGCCGGATGACTGGGCGGCCACCTTCAACCTGGCCCGGGGCAGTGCCTTCGGGCTGGCGCAGAACTTCTTCCAGATTGGCCCCTTCCGCCCCGCGAACCAGGATGCACGGGTGCGGAACCTGTTCTTCGTGGGGGCCTCCACGCAGCCGGGCACCGGTCTTCCCACGGTGCTCATTTCGGCGCGGCTGGCCGTGGAACGCATCCTGGCGTGGTCGGGAGTGGCGGATGTGGTGACGGAGCCCGGAAGTGATGGACGCGCAGCAATCGAGGAGGCGGCATGAGGAAGCCCGACAACACCCTGGTGACACGTGGTTACGAGATGGCGGAGCGCGTGACGCGTCATCACGCCAAGAGCTTCTTCTTCGCTTCCTTCATGCTCTTCGGGATGCGGCGCAAGGCGGCCTTCGCCCTCTATGCCTACTGCCGGCGCCTGGACGACATGGTGGACGTGGCGGACGGCGCGGACCGGGGCGCGGTGCCCGAGGATCTGGGCGAGCGGCTGATGCGTGCGCGCCGGGCCGTGGCCGAGCTCTTCGTGGACGTGCCGGAGCTGGGAGACCCGCGCATGCCTCCGCCCGCCACGCGCGCCAGCGGGGGTGATGGCCCGTGGGATCCCTCCGAGTTCGCCGCCCTGCAGGACGTCATCCGCCGCTTCCGCGTCCCCGAGCAACCCATGCAGGACCTCATCTCCGGCATGGAGATGGACCTGACGCAGCGCCGCTACGAGAGCTGGGCCGAGCTGGACCTGTATTGCTACCGGGTGGCCGGCGTGGTGGGGCTGATGATGGCGCCCATGCTGGGGTGCTCGGCGGAGTGGGCGCTCGGACCGGCGGCGGACCTGGGCCGCGCCATGCAGCTCACCAACATCCTCCGGGACGTGAAGGAGGACCTGGACCGCGACCGCGTCTACCTGCCGCTGGAGGAGCTGGCGGCCTTCGGCCTCACGGTGGACGACCTGCGCGCGGGCGTGGTGGATGACCGGTGGCGCGGTTTCATGCGCTTCCAGATCGACCGGGCGCGCGCGTACTACTCGCGGGCGGCGGCGGGCATCCCCGCGCTCACCGGCTTCGGCTGCCAGCGCATGGTGAAGCTGATGGGCTCCATCTACGGAGACATTTTGCGCGTCATCGAGGAGAACGACTACGACGTCTTCCAGGGCCGGCTGTCGGTGCCGGGCAAGCGCAAGCTGGCGTTGGCCTCCACCATCCTGGTGCGGCCGGCGGCCGTGCTGCCCGCGCCGCAGACGCCCGAGGTGACGGTGCCCCTGCTGCCCACGGGGGTCACCACGGGAGTGCGGTTATGAGCGACGACAAGGTACAGACGTTGAAGGTGAAGCGCTCCTCGCGCCTGTCGGGTTTCTACCGGCAGACGCCGGAGAGCCGCCGGACACGGCTGGTGGAGTCGCGCTGGTTGGCGCCGGAGGAGGCCGAGGCGTGCGCGGGGCTGGGCGGTTTCGACGAGGCCTGCGCGGACGCCATGGTGGAGAACGTCATCGGCCTGCACGGCCTGCCGCTGGGCCTGGCGCTCAACTTCGTGGTGAACGGGCAGGACCGGCTGGTGCCCATGTCGGTGGAGGAGCCCTCCATCATCGCCGCGGCCAGCTACGCCGCGCGCCTGTGCGCCGAGGGCGGTGGCTTCTCCGTGTCGTGGGACGAGCCCATCACCACCGCCCAGGTGCAGCTGCTGGAGGTGCCCGTGCTGGCCAACGCCGAGGCCGTGCTGCGGGCCAACTCCGCGGAGTTGCTGGCCGAGGCCAACGCGGGCATGGGCGCCATGTGTGCCCGGGGTGGCGGGGCGCGGGAGCTGGAGGTGCGCGTGCTGGACGCCACCACGCTCGTCGTCCACGTGCATGTGGACACCCGGGACGCCATGGGGGCCAACCTCGTCAACGGTCTGGCCGAGCGGATGGCTCCCCGGCTCGCGGCCCTCACGGGCGGCCGGGTGGGACTGAAGATCCTCACCAACCTGGCGGATCGCCGGAAGGTGTACGTGCGCGCGACGGTGCCGGCGGCGGCGCTGGTCTCCGAGGGTTTCATCGATGGCGAGGCGGTGCGCGACGCCATCCTCGAGGCCCAGTCGTTCGCGGAGATGGATCCGTACCGGGCCGTCACCCACAACAAGGGTGTGATGAACGGAGTGGACGCGGTGCTGGTGGCATGCGGCAATGACTGGCGCGCGGTGGAAGCGGGGGCGCACGCGTACGCGGCGCGCTCGGGCGTGTACCGGCCGCTCACCGCGTGGAAGAAGGGCCCGGCGGGCGAGCTGGTGGGACTGCTGGAGATGCCCCTGGCCACGTCCACGGTGGGGGGCGCGGCGCGTACCCATCCGGGCGTGCAGCGGGCACTGAAGCTGGCGCGGGTGACGAGCGCGGTGGACCTGGCCGGAGTGGCCGCGGCGGCGGGACTGGCCACCAACCTGGCGGCGCTCAAGGCGCTGTCCACCGAGGGCATCCAGAAGGGCCACATGGCGCTGCACGCGCGGCGCGTGGCCGCGGAGGTGGGCGCCCAGGGTGAGTTGGTGGAGATCGTCGCCGAGCGGCTGGCGCGTGAGCGCGTCTACCGGCCAGAGCGTGCACGGGAGATCCTCGCCGAGGAGGTCCGGCGCAAGGGGGTCTCGAGATGAAGACGATGCGTGTCGCGGTGGTGGGCGGCGGAATCGGGGGGCTGACGGCCGCCGGGCTCCTGGCGAAGGAGGGCCACGACGTCACGCTCTTCGAGGGAAGCCCCACCCTCGGAGGCAAGGCGCAGTGCGTGCGGGTGGATGGGCTCCGGCTGGACACCGGACCCACGCTGCTCACGCTGCCGGACGTGGTCAAGGGGCTGTTCGAGCGGTTGGGCGGGGCGGACCTGTTGCCGCCCATCGCCGAGCTGGAGCCCCAGTGCACCTACCGCTTCGCGGACGGGTGCGGCTTCGTGGCGTACAGGGACCTCGAGCGCACGGCCCAGAGCGCGGGCGAGTTGCGGTCCAGTGAGCGGCGTGGGGTGTTCGGCTTCTACCAGGAGGCCGAGGCCATCTGGCGCGCCGCGGGCGAGCCGTACCTGGAGGCGCCCTTCGAGGGCATGGCCGGCTTCATGACGCGGGTGGCGCGGCGGGGCGTGATGGCGATGGCCAAGGGGATGAAGCTGGCCACGCTGGACGAGCTGGCGCGGGCCCACTTCAAGACGGATCACCTCCAGCAGTTCGTGGGGCGCTTCGCCACGTACGCGGGGGCCTCGCCGTACGAGGCGAGCGCGGCCTACGCCCTCATTCCCCACATCGAGCGCGCGTATGGCGTGCACCACGTGCGGGGTGGCATTGGCGCGCTGGTGGATGCGCTGGGCGAGGCGGTGCGGCGTCAGGGCGTGAAGGTGCACCTCAACGCGCGGGTGGGTTACACGCGCGACGCGCGGGGGTACCTCGTGGGGCCTCCGGGCGGAGAGGAGCGGTTCGACTCGGTGGTGGTGAACGCGGACCCGCTGGACAAACTGGGGCGGGGAAGCGAGCCGCTGTCGTTGTCGGGCTATGTGCTGCTGCTGGAGGTGGACGGCCGCCCCGCGCTGCCGCACCACACGGTGCTCTTCGGCCGGGACTACCGCCGCGAGTTCGACGAGCTCTTCGGGGGCCAGCTGGCCGATGATCCGACGGTGTACTTCTGCAACCCCTCGGCGTCGGACCCGACGGTGGCGCCGCCGGGCAAGACGGGGCTCTTCGTCATGGTGAATGCCCCGGCGTTGCCGCGCGAGCCGGCCGCGTACGAGCGGGCGGCGGCCGCGTGGGAGCTGCAGGCCGAGCGGGTGAAGACCCAGATGTTCGACAAGTTGCTGGCGTACTACCCGGAGCTGCGCGGGCGCATGCGGGTGGTGGGGCAGCGCACGCCGGTGGACCTGGCGGCCCTGGGCGCGCCGGGTGGCTCCATCTACGGCTTCCTGCCGCACGGGAAGTTCGGTCCCTTCCGCCGTCCGCGCATCCGGGGCGGGACGCCGGGGCTCTTCTTCGCGGGCGGAGGCACGCACCCGGGCGGCGGGGTTCCGCTGGTGATGCTGTCGGGCCGCTTCGCCGCGGAGATGGCGTCCGAGCACCTGCGGAGGAGCGCATGAGGCGGATGGAGCTCGCCATCCCCGTTTCGGCGGAGGGGTACGCCTGGCGGGACGCGCTGCCGGCGCCGCCGGACACCTCGGGGGCGTACCGTTGGTTCTACGCCGACGTGACGGCGGGCGAGTACAGCGCGGTGTGCATCTTCATGATGGGCTCGCTCTTCTCTCCGCGCTACTCGGCGGGGGTGAGGCGGGGCGCGCTGCCGTTGGAGCATTGCGCGGTGAACTTCGCGCTGTACCACCGGAGCACGAGCCGGCGCTGGGTGTTGAGCGAATACCCGCACGCGGCGGTGCGGGTGCAGCGGGATGGCCGGGTGCTGCGCATCGGCCGCTCGCTGCTGGAGTACGGGCTGGACGGGACGGTGCGCATGGAGGTGGACGAGCGGTGCGCGCCCTTGGTGGCCGGTGCGCGCGCGGCTGGAGCTGGAGCCCCAGGTGACGGCGGCGGAGGAGGTGCAGCTGGTGCCGGGGCTGCCTCATTACTGGAGGGCGCTGGCGCCCCGGGCGAAGGCGCGGCTGGAGGTGTCCTCCGAGGGCGTGGTGGCGGAGGGACTCGGCTACCACGACACCAACCATGGCGAGGAGTTGCTGGGCGCGCGGCTGCCGGGGTGGCACTGGGCGCGGGTGCACGGCCCGGAGGAGACGGTGGTGGACTACCACCTGCCGGGCGGAGTGGCGCCGATGCGGGTGACGGCGGGCGCGCTGGGCACGAAGTCCGAGCGCAGGCCGCTGCTGGCGGAGGCGCGGGACACACGCCTGACGGGGTGGGGCCTGCGTGTGCCATCGCGGCTGTACGCGGGCAACGAGGCCGTGGGCGAGCCGAGGCTGCTGGAGTCCTCGCCCTTCTACGCGCGGGTGGAGGCGCGGCGGGACGGGCTGGACGTGATGGGGGAGGTGGCGGACTTCCGCCGGTTCCACTCGCCCTTCATCCGCTGGATGGCGCACTTCCGCACGCGCGTGGAGCGCGGGACATGAATGCGCTGGAGGCCATGGGCCTGGGCTGGGTGGTGCTGGCGGGAGGCTTCAGCGCGGTGGCGCTGGGACGCCTGCTGAGCCAGCGCCGCCGCGCGCCGGGGTCCACGCGGGTGCCGGTGCTGCTGCTGCGGCCGGTGGACGTGCCCACGGAGCGGGAGCTGGAGAACCTGTCGAGGCCCATCGACTACGAGGGGCCGCTGACGCACGTGGTGCTCTCGCCGCAGCGGCCGCGGCTGCCCGAGGACGTGCTGTGGCTGCGGAGCGATCCGGGGGCGCCGAACCGGAAGGTGGGACACCTGCTGTACGCGCTGGAGAAGCTGCCGCGGGACGGGCGGGTGGTGCTGGTGGTGGACGCGGACGTGGCGGTGACGGGGGAGCTGGTGGAAGGCCTGGCGGCGCCGGTAGCGGCGGGGGCGGCGCTGAGCACGGCGGTGCCGACGCCGGTGGGCGAGCGGGCGTTGGCGGACCGGGCGGTGGCGGGGCTGCTGCGCCGCACGCACCACAGCTTCCGGGCGCTGCACGTGATGAGCGCGGGGGCGAGGGCGGTGTGCGGCAAGGCGCTCGGGTTGAGCGATCGGGCGGTGGAGGAGCTGCGGGCGCTGGAGGATCACATCGGCGAGGACCTGGAGCTCTCCAAGCGGTTGCACGCGAAGGGCCTCGAGGTGGAGCTGTGCGAGGTACCCGCGGTGGTGCCGATGGCATCGGGGACGTGGAGCGCGGCGCTGGCGCGCTTCACGAGGTGGATGCAGGTGCTGAGCAGCCACCGTCCAGGGCTGTACCCGACGGTGCCGTTGCTCTTCACGCCGACGTGGCCGCTGTTGGCGCTCAGCCTGTTCACGGGGTCGATGTGGCTGTCGGCGGGAGTAGCGGGTCTCCTGCTCGTGAGGACCCTCCTCTCCTGGCGCCTGAGCATCCTCACCACGCCTATTTCCCCTCTCCCCCCGGGAGAGGGACGGGGTGAGGGTGCCGGGTTCACCTCTCCGGGCCCCATGTTGTGGGACTGGCTGTTGGGCGAGGCGCTGTTGCTCGCCGCGTTCATGACTTCTCTCGTGCGGCCGTCGCGGGTGACGTGGAGGGGCCGCACCTACGCGTTGCATTCCGGTGGCCGCATGTCGCCGGAGCTCGGTGGAGGCCGGGGATGACGTACGCACGCTTCCTGGGATTGTTCGTGGTCCTGCCGATTCTCTTCATGCTGGTGCGCTACCGGCGCACGCTGACGCCGCGGGGGCTGGCGCCCATGGGGCTGCTGCTGGTGGTGGTCTACGCGGCGACGTCGCCGTGGGACAACCTGGCGGTGAAGTGGGGCCTGTGGGGCTTCAAGCCGGAGCTCATCTGGGGCATCAAGCTGGGCTACCTGCCGCTGGAGGAGTACCTCTTCTTCGGGCTGCAGACGCTGCTGGTGGGCCTGTGGGCGCGTGCGCGGCTGCTCCGGGTGCTGGAGGCGCCCGAGCCCCAGCGCCGCCCGGCCGAGGGCACCCCGGTGTCCAAGCAGCCACTGGACGCCGAGGAGGCGGCGTCATGATGGAGTCGCGCTGGGCGTACATGATCCACCTGCTGGCGTGGGCGGTGCCCTTCATCGTGTTGCAGCTGGCGCTGCTGGTGCACCACTTCCGGAGCCGCACGGGGGCGGTGCTGCGCGCGGTGTTGCCGCCGGCGCTGATAGTGGGGACGTACCTGGCGGTGGCGGACCACCTGGCCATCCGCGTGGGCATCTGGAATTTCGGTGAGGGGAAGCACCTGGGCGTGTACGTGGCCGGGGTGCCGTTGGAGGAGATCCTCTTCTTCCTGCTGACGAGCGTGATGGTGTCGCTCGGGCTGACGCTCTTCACGGTGCTTCTCTCGCGGCGGGAGGCGCGGGCGCCGTGATACGCGCGGCGAAGGGAGGGCTCTTCGGGTGGGTGCTCGACGGGTACGTGGGGTGGAAGTTCCGGTCGGCGTTCCGGGGCTTGTGGGTGCGCGGGCAGTTGCCGGGAGGCGAGGGGGCGCGGCTGGTGTACGTGAACCACTGCAACTGGTGGGACGGCTTCGTGCTGCACCAGGTGGGGCGGGCGGCGGGCTGGGACACGTACTGCGTGATGGAGGAGCGGAACCTGGAGCGCTACCGCTTCCTGTCGAGGCTGGGCGCCTTCAGCATCCGCCGGGGCGAGGCGGCCTCGTCGCTGGAGACGCTGCGCTACGCGCGTGAGCTGCTGGGAAGGCCGGGCGCCGCGGTGTGCATCTTCCCGGAGGGCGAGCTGCGCCCCTTCGGGGTGCTGCCGTTGAAGCTGGAGCGCGGGGTGGAGCTGCTGGCGCGGGTGGGGCAGGTGGAGTGCGTGCCGCTGGCCATCCGCTACGCCTTCTTCGAGCACGAGCGGCCGGACGTGTTGGTGGAGGTGGGAACGCCGCACGGGGCGGGAGGGCTGGCGCGCTTCCAGTCGGAGCTGGAGGGCACGGTGCGCCGGCTCTCCGGGGTGACGGGCCTGGAGGGCTTCACGCGGGTGGTGTCGGGAGGCATGGGGGTGGCGGAGCGCTGGGACGCGGTGCGGGGGAGGGCGCCCTCGGCATGACGTTGCGCATCCGGACCATCGCCCGGTTGACGGGCATCCGCGAGGCCACGCTGCGGGCGTGGGAGCGGCGCTATGGCTTTCCGCGCCCGAACCGCACCGAGAGCAACTACCGCGTCTACTCGCGGGAAGAGGTGGAGCACATCCACCGGGTGGCGAAGCTCATCTCCGAGGGCCTGTCGGTGAGCGAGGCCATTGCCCAGGTGCGGTCGGCCCCGGTGGCGGAGCTGCCGGTGCGCGAGCGGCTGGAGGAGCGTTTCTGGTCGGCGGTGATGGTGCTGGACGGGGAAGCGGCGGACCGGGTGCTGGGCGAGGCCCAGGCGGCCATGGCGGTGGAGCCCTACGTGGACACCGTGCTCCTTCCGCTGCTGCGGGAGATGGGTCATCGGCTGGACATCGCACGGGAGCACCTGGCCTCGGCGCTCATCCGCCAGCGGCTGCGGGCGCTGCTGCTGGCCGAGGACTCCCGGCCGGGAGGCCCCCGGGTGCTCCTGGCCTGTCCGGAACGTGACATGCACGAGGGCGGGTTGCTGGCACTGGGCCTGCACCTCAAGCGCAGGGGCTGGCAGGTGACGTTCCTGGGAGCGGACACCCCGGCCGAGGCCCTGCGGGGGGCATGTGTGCAGTTGGATCCGGACGTGGTGGCGCTCTCGTGCGTGAGGAGACGGGAGGCGGACGAGCTGCGGCAGGTGTTGCAGAGCGCGGTGGAGGCGTGTGCTCCGGCGATGGTAGTAGTAGGGGGGCAGGGCGCGCGCGAGCACCTGAAGGTCATCTTCGGCACGGGAGCGCAGTACGCGGAGTCCACGGAGGAACTGGTGGCCCTCTGGCAGCAGGCGCGCGGCGCGTCGAACCGCACCTGAGGAGGTTGGGGGCGGAGGAGGAGTGGGATGGCCGAGCGCAGCTATAGAATCCACGTCGCCGCCGAGCTGTCGGGGGTGAGGGTGGAGCTGATTCGCGCATGGGAGCGGCGCTACGGGGTGTTGGCGCCCCGGCGCACGCCATCGGGCTACCGGGTGTACACGGACCGGGACGTGGCGTTGCTGCGGCGGCTCAAGCAGCTCACCGAGGAGGGCGTATCCATCAGCGAGGCGGCGACGATGCTGCCGCAGCTGCAGGCGGAGCTGGACACGGCCCGGCCGGAGCCCGAGCCCACGCCGGAGCCTGGGGCCACGAGCCTGACGGCCTGGAGGGACGAGGTGCTGGCGGCGGCGGCGGCGCTGGATCAGCGGCGGGTGTCGCGGGTGCTGGACGAGGTGCTGGCGTCGCTGACACCGCTGAAGGCCTACGAGCAGATGCTGGTGCCCTTGCTGCACGAGGTGGGCGAGCGCTGGCATGCGGGGGCGTTCTCGGTGGGGCAGGAGCACCTGGTGACGCAGGAGGTGCGGGCGCGGGTCATCAGCCTGTTGCACGCGGCGCCGGACACGGGGCGCCGGCGCGTGGTGTTGGCGTGTTTCCCGGACGAGCAGCACGAGCTGGGCCTGTTGGGGGCGGCGTTGCGGATGAGGCACGCGGGGCTGTCGGTGACGTTGCTGGGCCAGCGGATGCCGGCGGCGGAGGTGGGCCGGATGGCGCGCGAGCTGAAGGCGGAGTTCGTGGGGTTGTCGGCGGTGACGGACCACGGGGCGCAGGACTTCGAGGAGACGTTGTCTCGCATCGTGGCGGGGGTGCCCAAGGGGACGCCCATCTGGGTGGGCGGGGCGGCGGCCCGGGTACACGAGGACGTCTGCGAGCGGCTGGGCGTGCACCTGTTCGACAGCGCGGAAGACTGGCCACGGCTGCTGGGCGGGTGAGCGTTTCCGCCGGGCTGGTACGGAGGAGTGCCAGTGCTCGGGAGGTCCGGAGGATGAGCACGGCGAGAAGCTGTCCAGGCTCAGCACGGTCCACGGGAGCCGTGTCATCCACGAGGTGGTGGACGAGCTATGAGCCAGGAACAACTCCCCGAGGCGTGGCGCGGACGACGGGTGGGGCTGCTCGATGCGCTGCTTCGGTGCCGCTGGTGGGTGAGGGAGCGGCATGCGCTGTGGTTCGTCACGGGCTTTGAAAGCGTCGATTCTCTCCTTCCCATGAGCCGTGGATGGCTCGCGCATACCCATTTCAATGGAGGGCACGATCTGGCCTGGCAGGAGTTTCTGGAGTGGTACCAGGGCACTCAGGGCGAGCCCTTGCTCCAGGACTGGTACGTCAAGCCTCTGCGCGATTGCGAGGGCGACCACGAGAGCGCCGTGTTGGTGCTCCTCGATCTCGTCGCCACATACGTGGAGCGATTCGGCCCGACTCCAAGAGGCCGCGCCAGTGCCACGGATGAGAGAGTCGCCGCGACTTATGGGCCTCTGCCCAATGCGTGGGGCGGGCGTCAGGTGGAATTGTTGGATGCGCTGCTGTGGTTGCGGCAGCGGATGCGCGAAGGACGGGAGCTGTCGTTCTTGACGGGGCAGGACACCGTGGAATCGCTTCACTCCTTCACCCTGGGTTGGATCCAGAACTCCGTCTTCAACCAGAGCAAGGACCTGACGGTAGCGCCCTTCCAGGACTGGCTCCGGGACGTCAAGAAGGAGGCCCCGGGCGAGGGCTGGCACGTCAAATACCTTCAGGACTGCCAGGGCGACCACCGGAAGGCCGCCCTGAAGTTCCTCGACTTCGCCGCCGAGTTCAGGGCGTCGCGGTGAGTCGTCCGCCGGCTCAGTGCACCCCGCCCATCATCCGCCGGATGGGGCGCACGAAGAGCGACAGCACCAGGCCCGCGGCGATGGCCACGGCGGCCACCGCGCCGAAGAGCTGGGGCAGCGGCATCGCCTCGAACTGTCCCGCCACGCGCCCGGCGATGAGGTTGCCCAGCGACATGGACATGAACCACACCCCCATCATCTGACCCACCGCCCGCTGCGGGGACAGCTTCGTCACCGTGCTCAGTCCCACCGGGCTGAGGCTCAGCTCTCCGAGCGTGTGCAGCAGATAGGTGAGCACCAGCCACAGCGGGCTCACCTGCCTGCCTCCCGCGGCCGCCAGTGACGCCATCACCATCACCCCGAAGCCCGAGCCCAGCAGCACCAGTCCCATCGAGAACTTGGCCGGGCTGGACGGCTCGAGTCCGCGCTTGTTGAGCCACACCCACAGCCAGGCGAACACCGGCGCGAAGCTGATGATGAGCAGCGCGTTCACGGCCTGCAGGTAGCTCGCCGGCATCTGCCAGCCGAAAATCGTCCGGTCCGTGAGCTCGCGGGCGAAGAGGTTGAGCGAGGAGCCCGCCTGCTCGAAGCCCGCCCAGAAGATGGCCGAGCAGATGAAGAGCACGCCGATGACGGCCAGCCGCCGCTTCTCCGTGGCGTCCAGCCCGCCCGCCGTGAACTGGAAGGCGAAGAAGGCGAGCGCCAGCGTCACGATGATGAGGCCGCCCGCGTTGGCCAGTCCCACCGCCGTCGTCAGGTCCACCACCCCGAGCCACTGCAGCACCACCAGCAGCCCCACCAGCACGCCCACCACCGCGAGCCCCATCGTGCGCGAGCCGCCGCGTTCCGCCTGTCCCGGAGCCGGGGGTTCACTCGGGAGCTTCTGCCCCACGTTGCCCAGGTGCTTGCCGCCCAGCAGGTACTGGATGACGCCGAACACCATGCCCACGCCCGCGGCGCCAAAGCCGAGGTGCCAGTTCACCTTCTCCCCCAGGTAGCCCACCAGCAGCGGCGCGATGAAGGCGCCGATGTTGATGCCCATGTAGAAGATGGAGAAGCCCGCGTCCCGCCGCGCGCCACCCTCGGGGTAGAGGCCGCCCACCATGGTGCTGATGTTGGGCTTGAGCAGCCCCGTGCCCATCACGATGAGCAGCAGTCCCAGGAAGAAGAAGAACGTCCCGGGCAGCGCCATGCTGAAGTGACCCAGGGCGATGATGATGCCGCCGTAGAGCACCGCGCGCCGCTGGCCGATGATCCGGTCCGCCAGCCACCCGCCCGGCATGGCGGCGAGGTACACGCCCGAGGTGTACAGGCCGTAGATGGCCCCCGCCTTGTTCGTGTCGAAACCCAGGCCCCCCTTCTCCACCGCCGCCGTCATGAAGAGGAAGAGCAGCGCCCGCATGCCGTAGTAGCTGAAGCGCTCCCACAGCTCGGTGAAGAAGAGCGTGGAGAGTCCGCGCGGGTGACCGAAGAAGCTCCCCTGCTCCGGCCGGGAGGACGGGCCTCCGGGGACGAGGGGGACGGCCGGGTCGTTGGCGGACTGCGGTGCGGGGGTCTGGTTCATTCCGGGCTCCTGGGCCCGGACTCTACCCGCGAAGGCGGGTCCGCGCTCAGTCCTCCTTCGGGGCCGAGGCGACGGCGGCGAAGCGGTCCCCGTACGGCGGCACCTCGCGATGGTCGATGCGGCACACCAGCACCTGCGGCCGGCGCTCCTCGTCCGCGCGCTTGAGCACCTCGGGCAGCAGCTCCGCCAACTGGCCCGGCCGCGTCACCTCGTAGGCCCGCGCGCCCAGCGACTCGGAGAACTTCACCAGGTCCGGATCTCCCAGGCTGAAGTAGGGATCGTCCAGCGCGTACTCGCCCCCGGACTGCGCGTGCTCGCCGTGGTTCACCATCCCCAGGTAGTTGTCGTTGAGGACGATGTAGACGGCCCCCACCCCGTAGCGCACCGCCGTGACGAGCTCCGTGCCATTCATCAGGAACGAGCCGTCCCCGGTGAGCGCGATGGCCGTGTTCTCCGGCCTCCCCACCTTCCCGCCGATCACCGCGCCCATGGACCAGCCCATGGAGGACAGGCCACACGGGTAGAACACACGGGCCGGCGGGGTGATGCGCAGACAGTGCGTGGCCCAGCCGGTGCAGTTGCCCATGTCCACGTACAGGTCCGTGTTCGCGTGCAGGTGCGGATTGAGCTCCTGCATCACGTGCTGCGGCTTGAGCGGACCGTCCTCGGGCAGCACGGGCGTGGCCAGGCGGTGGGCCAGGTTCAGCGTGTTGAGGTGCTGGCGGCGCTCGCGCACGTGCGCCTCGTTGCCCGGCGCGGTGCCGTGGCCGAACTCCACCAGCCCCGCCACCACCGAGCCCACGTCCGCCACGATGGGCAGGTTCACCTGGAGGAACTGGCCGATGACGGACGGCGTGGCGTCCACCTGGATGACGGTGTGCGCCGCCTCGAAGAGCGCGGAGAAGCTCTTGGTGGCCCACTCGCCCAGGCGGCTGCCCAGCACCATCAGCACGTCCACGCCCTCGGCCAGGTACTGCTCCGCGCGCTTGCTGCCGGCGATGCCCAGCACGCCCAGCGAGAGCGGATCCTCCTCGGAGAACAGCCCCTTGCCGCGCAGGCTGGTGGCCACGGGGACGCAATAGCGGCGCACGAACGCGGCGAACTCGGCGCCCCGGCTCTCCAGCGCCTCGCGCGCGCCCGAGCCCAGGTACACCAGCGGCCGCTTCGCGTGACGCAAGAGCTCGAACGCCGTGTACACCTCGGAGGCCGGCGCCGCGGGCAGGGTGCCCTTCCAGCTTCCCGGCGCCGTGGGCACGCTCACCTTCGCCAGCTTCTGCCGGGCGATGTTGGTGGGGATGCTCACGTGCACCGCGCCGTGCGGCAACGCGTGCGCCGTCTTCAGCGCCCGCTCCAGCAGCCGCGGGAAGCTCTTGGCGTCCACGATGGTGGTGCTCGAGGCCGTGCAGTGGCGGAACATCTCGTTGGTGTTGATGCCGCCCTCGTCGGTGCTCTCCTGGATGGCGCCCAGCCCGAAGCGCTCGGTGGACACCTGCCCGCTGATGGTGAGCAGCGGCACCTGATCCAGGTGAGCCGAGGCCACGCCCGTCATGGCGTTGGTGGCTCCGGGGCCGGCCGTCACCGCGCACACGCCCAGCTTGCCCGTGGCGCGCGCGTACCCGTCCGCCATGAAGGCCGAGCCTCCCTCATGGCTGCCGATGATGAAGCGGATGCGCGCCTGCCGCCGCAGCGCCTGCACCAGCGGCGCGATGTTGCCCCCGGGGATGCCGAACACCGCGTCCACCTGCTCCGCCTCCAGGTGCGCCAGCAGCGCCTCGGCCACCGTGAGGTCCTCGTACGTGTGGAAGGAGCGCAGCGCCATCCGCGCCTGCGGCTCCTCCTGCCGCGCGTTCGGCTCCGCTCCGGCCGCCTCCATCCTCCCGTCCCTCAACCCCTCCCTCACGGGGCTCATCCCCTGTGGGAACAGGGCGCTGGTGCTCTCTCCACGGAGTACGGCACTGGTGAGGGACTTGGCGAGGGCGGGCTGGGACACGGGCTCCCCTTTCTTCTTCGACGTCCGGGGTACGCGCTTCCCCAGAACAGCGGGTTTGTGGACCTCGCTTGGATCTCAGGTACTGAGAAGGCGAGGCTCGCGTGCGCGCGACGCGGTGTGTCGGAGGGTGACAGCTTCGCAAATTACCCCAGTTTCTCCAGCGATGAAAACAATTAAATTAAAAGTTTTCAGGCTCGCTGGATTTTGGATGTGGTAGGGGCGCGCGGCCTCCGTCCAACCCCTTGAATTTCCGAGCGGAAGGGAGTTCGGGCTAAGCTCCGCGGTCCCATCGGGGCTGATCGGGGCGCGAGGGGCGTCCCCAGCAGGAACACGAGGCAAAGTGATGCCTGTCCCACAAAACGTCGTCACGGACTACGGCTTCCGGGTGCATGCGCCCGGGTACATCACTCCGGCGGAGGCGCGTGCCTGGTTCGAGGATCTGCGCTCGCGGGTGGTGGCGCTCGAGGGCAAGTCCTTCGGGTTGCTGGTGGACTCGAGATCGCAGAAGGCCAACCCGCCGGACACGCAGGAGCTCATCAAGGAGTCCATGGTGTGGCTGCGCGGCCATGGCATGGAGCGCTCGGTGGTGGTGTTGGACAGCACGGTGGCGCTGATCCAAATCCTCCGGCTGGCGAAGGCCACGGGCGTCTACGCCTACGAGCGCTACCTGGACGCGCTGAAGGATGCGGAGTGGGAGGCGAAGGCGGCGGATTGGATCGTCCGCGGCATCGATCCGGATCTGCCGCAGCCGGCGCAGAAGCAGGCGCGCTGAGCGCGGAGGGCCGCTGCGATGGCGCGTTATCGGTATCCCTGCACCGGCCCGGTGGAGACGGAGGGCTTCGAGCACTTCGTGGCGGGGCAGTTGGGCCCCGCGAGGGCGAACCTGAAGGCCTTCGCGGGGGCGCTGGGCGAGCGTTTTGGTGCGAGGCACCTGGCGCTGGTGAACTCGGGCAGCTCGGCGAACCTGGCGGCGGCGCTCGCGTTGGCGGAGCGCACGGGCCCCGGGGCGCACGCGGTGACGGCGGGCTTCACCTTTCCCACGACGGTGTCGTCGCTGCGCACCGCTGGTTTCGCGGTGACGGTGGTGGACACGGAGCCGGGCGGTTTCTGCATCGATCCGGAGGCGGTGCGGCGCGCGCTGCGGCCGGAGACGCGGGTGGTGTGCGTGACGCACTTCCTGGGCTTCCCGGCGGCGCTGGAGGCGTTGCTGGAGCTGGCGCGGGAGCGCGACCTGCTGGTGCTGCAGGACGCGTGCGAGACGATGGAGCTGCGCATCGGCGGGAAGCCGGCGCACGCGTACGGAACGCTGGCGACGTGGAGCTTCTACCACCCGCATCATCTGTCCTCGTTTGGAGGGGGCGCGGTGGTGTGCCCGGACGCGAGCTGGCAGCGGGTGGTGGAGTCGGTGACGCACTGGGGCCGCGAGTGCACCTGTCACTATGACCCGGGTGCGTGCACGGCGCCGCCGGGCATCCACCACAACTTCCACTACGTGCGCCTGGGGCACAACCTGGAGCTGTCCGAGCTGAATGCCTGCTTCGGGCGCTTCCAGCTGCGCGAATGGGAGGCGCACGAGGCGAAGCGGCACGCGCACTACGCCACGCTGTACGAGGCGCTGCGGGACGAGCGGAGCCTGACGGTGTACGCGGCGCCGAGGGACAATGGCTCGCCCTTCGTGTTCCCGTTCACGGTGAAGACGGGGAGCGCGGCGGGGCTGGCCGAGCGGTTGATGGGGCGCGGGGTGGAGGTGCGCACGTTGATGGGCGGAGCCATCACCCGGCAGCCGGCGTGGAAGGATCTGCCGCACGATGGGCTGGCGAACTGCACGGCGCTGGCGGAGGCGTCGCTCTTCGTGGGCATCCACCAGACACTGATCGCGGAGGACGTGGCGGCGGTGGCGCGCATCATCGCCGAGGAGTCGCGGCGGTGAGCTGGAGGCGGGCGCTGGCGTTGGCCTCGGCGCGGCCGCTGGACTTCACCATTCAGTACCCGCCCTCGCGGGAGTACTTCCGCGAGCGCTTCACGTCACCGCCTGGAGCGGGCGTGTCGCTGGAGGCGCTGAAGCGGGTGTTGCTGTACGTGCACGTGCCCTTCTGCGAGGCGAAGTGCTTCTACTGCAACTTCGCGGTGGACCTGCGGAAGGGCGCGGGGGTGCACACGCGCTACGTGGACGCGCTGTGCGCGCAGCTCGAGCGGCTGGACGCGGCGCTGCCCGCGAGGTGCACGGTGCCGGGCATCGACATTGGCGGGGGGACGCCGACGCTGCTGGCGCCGGAGTTGCTCGGCCGGGTGCTGGAGGCGTTGCGCCCGTGGAGGCGGCGGTGCGAGGGGACGTGGCCGGTGTCCATCGAGACGACGCCGCGGGTGGCGGCGACGGACGGGGAGCGGCTGGCGGTGCTGAAGGCGGGTGGGGTGGATCGGGTGTCGATGGGGTTGCAGAGCACGAATGACGAGACGCTGGCGCAGGTGAACCGGCGTGCGCAGCGCAACCTGGGCGAGCGGGCGGTGGAGGCGCTGGCGGCGGTGGGCTTCCGGCGGGTGAACGTGGACCTGGTGTTCGGGCTGCCGGGGCAGACGCGGGAGCACTGGTGGAGGGACTTGGAGCGGGTGACGGCGTTGCCGGTGGACTCGGTGACGACGTACGACTGCCTGTACCGGGGAGCGGGACGCGCGATGCCGAGGCTGACGGCGGTGCGGCCCACGCCGGAGGACTACGGGGCGCTGTACGACCTGGCGTATGAGCACCTGACGGCGAACGGCTTCCACGCGCCCTATGGCTCGGTGAACTTCTCGCGGCACGCGGGGGAGACGGGGACGTCGCCGTACTTCGAGGGGCGGCTGCTGGACGGACTGCCATACGTGGGCGCGGGCAACTACGCGTCGAGCCTGGTGGGGCCGCGCTGGTGGTTCGCGCCGTACGAGGTGGACGCGTACGTGGAGGCGGTGGAGGGCGGGGCGGTGCTGCCGGAGGAGGACGGGTACACGCTGCCGGACGCGGAGCGGTGCGCGAAGTACGTGCTGCTCTCGTTGAACTTCGGGCGCATCGACCCGGTGCGCTTCCGGGCCTTCGCGGGCGTGGGGCTGGAGACGATGTACGGGCCCCAGTTGGAGCACGCGCGGCGGGTGGGCTGGCTGCGCGAGGAGGGCGGGGTGTACGGAGTGGAGCCAGGCCGGTTCCGCGAGCTGCCGTGGATCCGCGCCCTTTTCTACACGCCGGGAGCGGTGGAGTGGCTGTCCGGACGCACGCCACTGCCGGAAGCATTGCGGACCACGGGTTGAGCCCGCGTAGTCTCGGGCGTCATGAAAGCCCTGCACCGCAAAGACCTCTACGGCTGGTCCGTCTTCAACGAGGCGCGCAACCTGGACTTCCACAGCGTCCTGTGGGTGCGCCCCGAGGGCAACGTCGTCATCGATCCGCTCCCAATGTCCACGCACGATGCCGCGCACCTGCGCTCGCTCGGGGGCGTGGCGTGGGTGGTGGTGACCAACTCGGAGCATGTCCGCAACACCCGCGAGCTGGTCTCCGGGTTTGGCGCGAAGGTGGCCGGCCCCCGCGCCGAGGCGGACACCTTTCCGCTCCAGTGCGACCAATGGCTCGCCACGGGTGATGAGCTCGTCCCCGGGCTGAAGGCGGTGGAGCTGCACGGCTCCAAGACTCCCGGCGAGCTGGCCCTGCTCCTCGAGGACACCACGCTGGTGACGGGGGACCTGATTCGCGGCCACATGGGCGGCCGGCTCAACCTCCTGCCGGAGGCGAAGCTGAAGGACGCCAGCCGGGCCCGCGCTTCGGTGCGTGAGCTGGTTGCCTCATGGCCGCGCATCGACGCGGTGCTGGTGGGGGATGGCTGGCCGGTATTCCGTGGCGGGCGCGCGGCCCTGGAGGAACTCGCGCGGGCGTTACAGGGGTGAGGTGCGCGGAGTCCCGAGCAACTCCAGCGTGCGCACCGCGACATCGACGAGCGTCTGCGCGCACGGGTAGCAGCCTCCACCGCAGCACTGGGGCCACTCGCCCTCGGGGTCGCGCAGGAGGGGATGGACGCAGCCGCGGTAGGTGAGGGGCAGCCCGAGCTCGTCGCACGCCTGCCGCAGCGCTTCCTGGACGCGGGGGTCTCTCACATCGCTCACCCCGAGGGTGTAATCGCCCGCTATCCCACCCGCAAGGAGTCCCGGCCGCCCTCCCAGCGGGAAGGCGTGCCGTGGCCCGCTGTCACGCATCGCGGAGGGGAACGGGGTCAGACCTGCCCTTCGAGGGAGGCCGGTGGCTGCTCGGGCCGAGGCCCCTCCACTTCCCGCACCGCCGGCCACAGGTAGCCTCCCAGGCTCACCAGAGCCATGAGCAGGCCGGAGAGCACGCAGAGCAGCGCCATGCCCGCTCCCGCGCCCGTGCCCACCCAGCCGCCAAACAGCTCCGTCAGGGCTCCGCCCTCCCTCATGCCCGGCTCCAGGACGTGGTCCGCCAGCGGGCCGGCCAGCAGGGGCGCGAGCGGCACGGCCAGCCACGCCACCAGCCTCCTCGCCGCGAACACCCGGCCTTGGATGTCCGGCGCCACCTGCGCCTGCCAGAGCGTCTGGTTGCAGGTGCTGCTCACCGCGGCCACCAGCCCGAGCACGAACATCGCCGTGCCCCATGCCGGCAGGTTCCGCCCCAGCCCCAGCAGCACCTGGCCGAACAGCCCCGCGATGATCCAGCTCATCAGCACCCCGTGCACCCGGCGCCGGGGTCCTCCCCATGCGCTCATGAGCACTCCACCCACCACCCCGCCCAGTGCGCCCATGGACTGCACCGTGCCGAAGACGAGCCCGTTGTTCCCCGTGCGCAACAGCAGCAGCGGCGCCAGCACCGTGAAGCCCATGCCCACCACCATGTTGCCCGCGAACACCACCAGTTGCAGCCCCAGCAGGCCCGGCCGCGCGGCGATGTAGCGGAAGCCGTAGAGCGACTCCTCCAGCATGCTCCCACGGGCCCGCCGTCCCTCGGCGGTGGCTCGCGGTGCTGGCACGTGCACCAGCAGCAGCGTGCCCACCGCCACCAGGAAGGTGAGCACGTCCAGCACCAGCAAGCCCCGCAGGTGGATCAGCGGCAGCAGCGCCCCCGCCAGCAGCGGCGCCAGTACGCCCGGTCCCGCCTCCACCAGCGACATCATCCCGTTGGCCCGTCCGTGCTGCTCCTTCGGCACCATCGTGCTCACCGCCGCGGACCAGGCGGGCCACTGCAGGCTCTGGAAGGCCCCCATCACCGCGTTCACCACGTACAGGTGCCACGTCTCCAGCCATCCCAGGGACTGCAGCACCAGCATCGTCACCGTGCCCAACCCCGCCCCCAGGTCGCTCGCCACCATCAGCCACTTGCGGTCGTAGCGGTCCACCAGCACCCCGGCCAGCGGAGACAGCAGCAGCAGCGGCGCCATGTAGCAGGACTGCGTCAGCCCCAGCGCCGTGGCGCTCCCCGTCCGCTCGTACACCCACAGGGTGACGCCAAACGCCGTCATCTGCGTGGCGAGCACGGACACCACCTGGCCCAGCCACGCCGCCGTGAAGCCCCTCATGCCGCTCAGTCTCGGAGTCCGCTCAGACACGCTGTTGCCTCGCCGCTCGCATGCCACGAGCGCCACCGGGGGCTCACCTGGAGTGCTGGCGCGGCCGTACTCTACAAGTCCGGTGCAACACGAGCCAGCCCACCCAGGTCCCTCGAGGCGTTCGACGGGGTGGGGCTCACACCGCGTAACACGCCTTGCGCGCCACCCAGCGGACCACATCCATCGCGCTGAGCACTCCCACCACCTTGCCTTCGGCGGACACCACCAGCACGCGGTGGACTCTCGCGGCCGCCATCACCGCCGCCGCCTGGGGCACCGTCGTTCCCTCCCGCACCACCACGGGCGAGGCGTTCATCAACTCGGAGGCCGTGGCTCCGGCGCGCTCGGGGTGCAGCCTCGGCGTGTCCTCCTCTCCATCCGCGGTCCGCAGCAGGTCCGCCCGGCTCACCACGCCCACCAGGCGCTCGTCCTCGTCCAGCACCGGCACGCCGCTCACCTTGCGCGTGGCGAACAGCTCCGCCAGCTCCTCGGCGATCACCTCCTCGTCGACGCAGTAGACGTCCTGGGTCATCAGCTCGTCCACGCGGGTGTGCTCGAGCAGCGGGGACAGCAGCGGCTCGTAGGCGTCGCTCGGAGGAGGAGCAGGCGGCCGCACCTGGGGATGGCACTGGAGGCGCTCGGGCCCGGCTGCTCCCCGCTGGATGTGCTCCAGGTGTGGGCAGCCTTCGCACGTGTCCAGCTCCACCACGTGGTGGGAGTCCGGACACTTCACCGTCCAGCGGACCTCCTCCTCGTTCTCGCCGAGCCCGGTCGACACCCGGTGGATGGACAAGCAGGTTTCTTCCGTTTCACGCAGATCCTTCATGGGCAGCCTCCCCCCGGCCATGCCGGGCGCAAGACTTGCGCCTCCGGATGGGCCAGGAAGGAGTTGAGCAAGCCGCGCGCCACCGCCTCGCGGGAGTAACCTGGGGGCCCCTCGTTCCGGAGTCGCTCGATGACGTTGTTGGACCGTCGTGCAGTCCTCACCTGTCTGCTTGCCCTGAACCTGGCGTGTGCCACGGCCCGCACCGCTCCCACCGGCGCGGAGTCTCCCCGGCTGCTCTCCTGGTCCCAGCAGCTCGATGTCCGCGAGGCGTGGCTGAAGAAGCGCCATGAGTTGATCCTGCCGATGATGCGCCAGCACGGCGTGGGCATGTGGATCATCGTGAACGAGGAGTTCCACGATGATCCGCTCACCCAGTACGTGGCGCCGCCGCGGCCCTACGCGGGCATTCGCGATGTCTTCGTCTTCATCGACGCGGGTGAGCAGGGACTGAAGAAGGTCGCCCTCCCGGCCTACGAGGAGGAGAACCTCGCCCGCTTCTTCGAGGTGCCGCCGCAGACGCGGGTCTACAAACAGGTGTTGGGTGAGCTCGAGAAGCAATACCGGCCGGCCACCATCGCGCTGGGAATCGGCGGCAGGCGCGCGGTGACGCACAGCCTGACGCGGGATGCGTACACGTACCTCGTCGAGGCGCTGGGGCCCGAGGCGGAGGCGCGCTTCGTCAGCGCGGCGCCGCTCATCGAGGAGTACCTGGACACGCGCATCCCCGAGGAGCTGGAGCACTACCGCACGCTGGTGGTGCTCACGGAGCGGATGGTGAAGCGGGCCTTCTCGCCGGAGGTGGTGAAGCCGGGCGTCACGACGGTGGGAGACGTGCGCCGCTGGCTCTATGACGAGCTGGGACGGTGGGGCGTGGGCACCTGGTTCCAGCCGGACCTGCGCGTGCAGCGCAAGGGAATGGGCTACGGCTCGTCGCGGGGCTTCCTCGCGGTGGCGAAGGAGGACATGGTCATCCAGCGGGGAGACCTGCTGCACGTGGACTTCGGCATCAGCTACCTGGGCCTCCACAGCGACTGGCAGAAGATGGCCTACGTGCTGCGCGAGGGCGAGAAGGACGCCCCCGAGGGCCTCAAGCGGGCGCTGGCGAACACGAACGCGCTGCAGGACGCGATGGTGAAGGAGTCTCGTCCGGGGCGCCTGGCCGGCGAGGTGTACGAGGCGGTGATGGCCACGATGAAGGAGAAGGGAATCGTGCCCCAGGTGTACTCGCACCCGCTGGGCAACCAGGGGCATGCGCTGGGCGCTTCCATCGACTTCCGCTCGGCCAACCGCAAGGACGAGCCGAGGAAGCTGCGCGAGGGCTCGTACATCTCCATCGAGCTCAACACGCGCACCCCGGTGCCCGAGTGGGACGGCGAGGAGGTGTACGTGATGGAGGAGGACCCCGCGCACCTCACCGCCGAGGGCTGGCGCTTCTTCGTGCCCCGGCAGGAGGCGTACTACCTCATTCCGTAGCCGCCTCGCGCTCGAGCCCCCTCAGCGCGCGTAGATGCGCTTGTGGTCGCGCGTGCCCTGGTAGCGGAAGCCCTCGCCCGGCGTCTCCTCGGCGGGCTTGTCGTCCAGCTTCTCGCGCGCGGCCATGATGGCCTCGTACTCGGGGATGCTCAGCGCGCGCCGCTTCTCCAGCAGATTCTCGAGGCCCAGCGCCTTCACCCGCGCCTGCGCCTCGGGCTGTACCACCGCGCTGAAGAACTCCGCGCACGAGCCGCTGCCGTACGAGAACAGGCCCACCCGCTTGCCCGTCAGCTCCTCGCGCGAGCACGACAGGAGGCTCGCCAGCGCCAGGTACATGGAGCCCGTGTAGATGTTGCCCACCTGCGAGGGCAGCACGAGGCTCGGGCCCACCAGCCGATCGAAGCTCGCGTCCGGCTCCTTGTCCCCATCCAGCGTGCGCACGTGCCGGTGCGCCTTGCGCGACATCTTCCCGTACGGCACGTGGTACACGAGCGCCGCGAAACGGTCGCTGTACGCGCCCTCGCCGCCCGCGTCCTCCGCCGCCTCCTGGTAGGCCCTGTACGCCCCCTCCAGCGCGTCCAGGTAGCACTGCACCGAGTAGTGCCCGTCCACCACCGCGTCCTTCGAGTAGAGCGGCCGCCAGAAGTCCATCACGTCCTTGGCGTACGCCCCCGTCTTCCCGGCCTCGAAGGCCAGCAGCTTCGGCTTGTCGGACACCAGCAGGGCCACCGCGCCCGCGCCCTGCGTGGGCTCACCCGGCGTGCCCACGCCATAGCGCGCGATGTCCGAGCAGATGATGAGCGCCTTCTTCCCCTTGGCGCTTCCCGAGCGCACCCAGTCCATGGCCAGCAGCAGCGCCGCCGTGCCGCCGTAGCAGGCGTGCTTCGTCTCGAAGACGCGGCAGCGCGTGGACAGCCCCAGCAGGCCCTGCACGTACGAGGACACCGGCTTGGAGTGGTCCACCGCCGTCTCGGTGCCCACCACCAGCATGCCCACGTCCTCCGCGGTGCACCCGGCCGCCTCCATCGCCATGCGCGCCGCGCGCGCCGCCAGCGTCACCGTGTCCTCCTCCACCAACGGCACCGCCATCCGCGTCACGCCCAGCCCATCCACGTACTTGCCCGGCGCCACACCGCGCGCCCTGGCCAGCTCCGCCAACTCCACGTACGTGGGCGGTACCGCGATACCAAGGCTCTCCAGTCCTGCCTGCATCCAGCACTCCTTCAATTCTTCAGTGGGGGAACACCGAAGGTTGGGGGGAGAACAGTCTGACCCATCGGCCGGGTGCGTTTCCACCCCCCGCCGGCCCCTTTGTCCTGGTGACAAGGTGGGTGCATGTGGCCTGGATTCGTGGCCCGGGCTGGGAGCCGGGGCCGAGCCTGTGATAAAGTCAACTCTTTTGAGCTCAAACGGAGTCGAGGGAATGCATTTCGAGCTGGCCTTCGTGCTGCTCTTCTCCATCGCGACGGCGGTGGCGATCGCGGCGCGCTACTTCAAGTTCCCGTACACGGTGGCGTTGGTGGTGGCGGGGCTGGTGCTGGGGACGGCGCATGCGTTCGAGCCGCCGCACCTCACCAAGGAGCTGCTCTTCGCCATCATCCTGCCGGGGCTGCTCTTCGAGGCGGCCTTCCACCTGGAGGCGCAGAAGTTCTGGAAGAACAAGCTGGCGGTGCACGCGCTGGCGGTGCCGGGCGTGGTGGCGGCCATCGCGCTGACGGCGGCCATCCTCGCGCCGGTGGTGGACGGGCTGCACTTCGTGCAGGGCTTCACCTTCGTGCACGCGCTGGTGTTCGCCTCCATCATCGTGGCGACGGATCCCATCGCGGTGGTGGGCCTCTTCAAGTCCCTGGGGGCGCCCAAGCGGCTGGCGGTGCTGGTGGAGGGGGAGAGCCTGCTCAATGACGGCACGGGCGTGGTGCTCTTCACCCTCATCCTGGGGGTGGCCATGGGCGGTCAGTTCACCGTGGGCGGCGCGGTGGTGGACTTCGTCCGGGTGGCGGGCATGGGCGCGCTCATCGGCGGCGCGGTGGGCTACGCCGTCGGCCAGGTCATCCGGCGGGTGGATGACGCGATGGTGGAGATAACGCTCACCGTCATCGCCGCGTACGGCTCGTTCGTGGCGGCCGAGCACTTCCACTACTCGGGCGTCATCGCCACGGTGGTGGCGGGCATGCTGTGCGGCAACTGGGCGGCGCACGTGGGGATGAGCCCCACCACGCGCGTGGCGGTGGAGAGCTTCTGGGAGTACCTGGCCTTCGCGCTCAACTCGGTGGTGTTCCTGCTCATCGGCCTGGAGGTGCAGGTGGGCTCGCTGCTGGCCTCGTGGAAGCCCATCCTCGTGGGGTACGTGGCGGTGATGGCCGGGCGCGCGCTGGTGGTGTACGGGGTGTCGGCGCTGCTGCGTCCCACCTCCGAGCGCATCCCCTGGAACTGGAGTGCGGTGCTCACCTGGAGCGGGCTGCGCGGGGCCGTCTCCATGGTGCTGGCGCTGGGTCTGCCGGCGGCCTTCCCGCACCGGGAGCTGCTCGTCAACATGACGTTCGGCGTGGTGGTGCTCTCCATCATCGTCCAGGGGCTCACCATGGCGCCGCTGCTGCGGCGGCTGGGCGTCACCGGGCTCAAGGACGCCTATCAGGAGAAGTACGAGCTGGCGCGGGGCCGGCTGGGCGTGCTCCAGGCCGCGCTGGCCGCGCTGGAGGCCATGCGCCGCGAGCGGGAGATTCCCGCGGACGTGCTGGAGCGGATGCAGCGGGACTACCAGGAGAAGACGGCCACCGCCGAGCAGGAGCTGGCCGCCCTCAAGCAGCAGACGACGCGCTTCCATGAGGAGGAGCACCAGGAGGCGGTGCGGCGGGTGCTCATCGTGGAGAAGGACGCGCTCCTGAAGAGCTATCAGAAGGGCGCCATCGGCAAGGACGCCTTCGAGCACCTGCTGGCGGAGCTGGACGAGCGGCTCGAGAAGGCCAAGGCCGCCGAGGGGCACGTCCCCTCCCCGGAGGAGCCTCCCGCCCGCCCGGACGCGGTGGGGACCTGAGACCGTAGGCTCGCGCCGGGCTCCGGGGTTATGAAGGAGCCCGTGCCCGAGATCGATCGCCTCAGTCCCACGCGCCGGCCGGACGAGCGGCCCGTCATGTACCAGAGCTGGCGCCACCTGCTCTTCCTGCACTGGCCGCTGCCGCCGGAGGTGATGGCGCCGCTGCTGCCGCCGGGCCTGACGCTGGACACCTTCGACGGCCAGGCGTGGGTGGGCCTGGTGCCCTTCACCATGCGCGGCGTGCGGCCCCGGGGCCTGCCCGCGGTGGGTTTCCTGTCGGACTTCCACGAGACCAACGTGCGCACGTACGTGCACTTCCAGGGGAAGGACCCCGGCGTCTGGTTCTTCAGCCTGGAGGCCGCCAATGCCATCGCGGTGCGGCTCGCGCGGGCGTGGTTCAAGCTGCCCTACCAGTACGCGCGCATGGAGCTCACCGTGGGCGGAGCAGGGGAGTCCTTCGCCTACCGCTCCGAGCGCCTCTGGCCCGGGCCCACGCCCGCCACGTGCGCCGTGCGCTGCACGCCCCGGGGTCCGGCCGCGCCTTCGACACCGGGGACGCTCCAGCACTTCCTCGTCGAGCGCTACTTCCTCTACTCCACCGCGAGGGGCTCGCTCTTTCGCGGCCAGGTGCACCACCCGCCCTACCAGGTGCGCGGCGCGGACGCGGAGGGCCTGGACGAGTCGCTCCTGGCGGCCGCTGGCATTCCCCGTCCCGACGAGCCTCCGATGGCGCTCTTCTCGGAAGGCGTCGACGTGGACGTGTTCAGCCTCCGGCGCGTCTATTAGTGCTGCTCGGCGTTTCTCATGGGTCGTTGGGGTTACGTCCGGTGCTCATGGTCCCATCCAGGGTGACGCTCAATCTTCTTCGTCGGGCAGGAGCGCGAGCAGCAACTCGTCGTCGGGCCCGCGCGGGAGCCATCCGGGAGGCGGCGGTGTGGCGAGCAGTGAATCGCCTGCCTTGTCAACGCGCTCCTTATGGGGTTCAGGAGCGCAGGCAAACCATGTGCCGAGCGCCACGGCAACCTTGAGGCGGTTTTCGTCGTCCAGCACGGCCGGCCAGCCATTGGGGAGACGCTGAGACAGTTCACGCACGAGCAGGCTGCGCACCAGACGCGTGACCTGCTTGCGCCGCTTCGCTTCGGCCAGCAGTCCGCCGAATACCTGCACGCCCGCGAGGTCGTCCGGCCCCAGCTCCTCGGCCAGCGCCACCAGCGAAGTGGTGGGGCGCGCCTCGGCGAAGGCGGTGAGCGAGTCGTAGCCCCGCTCGCGGACTCGCTCGTACAAGCGCACCTTCCAGTTACCCTCCCAGGAGCGTCCGTCGGTCATCGCTCATTTCCCACGACAGCGGACGAAGTTCATCGGGATGTCGTAGAACCTCATGCGATCCGCGACGACCTCCAGGATCGTGTTCCGCGTCAACATCCGGCCGGCCTTGGACTCAGCGAGGACGCCCGCGCGCACCAACTGGCGCATCATCTCCACCCACTCGGCGGAGACGACCATCCGCGTCCCCATCATCACCCCGTTGGGGCCCACCATGAGGCCCACGCCGAGCGTGACGGGCGCCGCCGCGCGCAGCGCGGGCAGTGTGAACTTCAGCGCCGACAGGAGGGTGAGCGCCTCCATGGATTCCTTCAACACCAGCGCCGCCTCGAGGACTTTCGCCCCCTTGTTCATGTCCTCGAGGAGCGCGGCGAGCTCGCGCGTGAGGTGGCCCACCAGGGCGGGCATGTCCCGGGCCGCCGCCTCCACCTGCTCTGGCTCCAACGAGGAGAGCGCCGTCATGGCGGGCTCCAGCATCTTCCGCCAGCCGTCCATCCTCATGAAGAGCGCCTCCACGCTATTGAGGCGCCGGGAGAGTGCCGCGTCGGTGAGGGTGAGGAAGTCAACCCATACGGCCAGCAGCATGGAGCCCATCATGGCGGCCTCCAACCGTGGGCAGGCCAGGCGCAGCAGGGCGAGCTGCATGTCCGGGTCCTCCACCTGCGACGCCTCGGCGGCAAGGTCCGTGGCGGCGGCGAGCTCGGCGTCAATCCACCGCAGTTGACGTTCGCCGTAGTCGACGTAGCGGACGAAGATGCCATTGCCCACGCCGGCGATGCCCAGGTCGCTGGCCTCGAGTCTGGAGAGCTCGCCGGAGAGGCGGCGCGAGGAGGCGGACACCTCGCGCAGGGCGCTGAGAGAGGCCAGGTGGGTCGCGAGGGCGCTCTGCCACCCAGTGGCGTCGGAGCCGTCTGGGCCCGCCGCGGCCACCGCTTCCCGGGCGCCTCGGCGGCGGTGCAGCCGCTCCGGAGACTCGGGCTCAGGAGAGGGGGGCTGGGAGTCGCGGGTGGGCGGAGGCTCCTCGCCCGGCCCTCCGGCCACCGCGGGCCCGGTGGCGCCTTGCGGGGAGTAGTGAAGGCTTCGCCCCAGCCCAGGTGGTGGCGTCAGCGACACACAGGCGTTGGACAGGAGTGCCAGGAAGAGCAGCAGCCCCGTCCCCCTCGCCCCTGACGAGTCAGCGCGCATGGTCCACCCCCAGACCCATGGATGCGAAGGCGCCCGGGCGCAGCGCGCCCATGCCTTCCGGAAACAGCAGCGCCGGTCCAGAGGCTTCAAGGTGCGTGAGGTAGCGCCACCTTCCACCCGGGGATGCGGACTGTGGTGGCTCTGTTTTCCCGGCGGGCGGATCTTGCGGCGCTTCCGCCCACGACAGCAGCAGCACCAGCCGTGTCACCGTCATCCGCGCCTCCGATGGATGACGCCCATTCTAGCGACTGCTTCGGCAAATCAGCTTGCAGCAGAGGTGAAAAGGTAGCGTGTGCTTCTGGAGGACGGCTCGCGGGTCTTCGCCCAGCTAGCAGGAGCCGCAGTCGGCCGCGCAGCTCTTGGCGGTGGTGCCGGTGCCGCAGCTCTCCGTGGCCTGGCACACGCCGTCGCCGCAGGTATAGAAGTCCGAGGGCTTCATGCGCGTGGTGATGGGCCGGTAGGTGACACCGTTGTAGGTGCACGAGGTGTAGAAGGTGTTGGTCCCGTCCCGGGTGCAGTAGTTGGAGCAGCTGCCCACGTACGTCATGGGCGTGCATTGCGAGGCATTGGGCGAGCCGGCGAGGCCACACGCGCGCGGGCTGCTCTGGCTGCTCGTCAGGCTCAGGCCGTCGTTGCCGCCGTAGACGCCGGTGCTCCCGTCGAAGAGGTTGCCGAAGAAGCACGCCTCCTTGACGTTGTAGTCCGCCAGCTCCTGCGTCGTATAGGTGATGGTGTTGCCGGCCCCGTCCAGCCCCAGCAGGGAGATGGTGACGTTGATGCCGAACTTGTTGGCGTGCGCCGCCATGCAGCCGGACACCACCTGCAACTCCGCCGTGGTGGCCGCCGAGCCGCTCGCCCAGCCCGGAGCGAGTCCCAGCAGTCCATTCCACGTATAGGTGGTGCCCCCGCCCGTGTACGAGCGCGTCTGGCCCGAGGGAACCGCGCACGCCACCACGTACTTCATCACCTCGTTGCGCACCGTCGGGTCGCCCTGGAACCAGCTGTCGAAGCTGCTCGCCGCCAGCCCGTTGAGGCTCAGCCCGTTGAGGCTCAGGCCATTCAGGCTCAGCCCGTTGAGGCTCAGGCCATTCAGGCTCAGCCCGTTGCCCACGATGATCTCCTGGGCCGTGCTCCCCCACTCCTCCTTCCCGCCCATCTCTTCTGGCAGCCCCTCCGCCGGTCCGCACCCCACGGCGCAGGTCAGCACCACTGCCAGGAACTCCCAACCGTTGCGCCGAGACTCGAAGGTCTTCAACAGCATGGTCCACCCCCCTGGGAACGGATGACGCGGGATATGTCGCTCTGCCTTTCACTCCCCCTCGTGGAGCCCTTCGGGATTCCAGCCCGACAAGCTGAACTCCACGCCATCAGTGTGACTACTGATATGGATGAAAGAAAGGTCAAACCCGTGAAAACCGTCTAGTCGGTCAAAATTGAGACACCTGAAACGTCGGTCATGGGCAACCGGCCCACCCGCGACGTCAGACAGTGAATGGCGTTTCACGTCCTGTCCGTGGACGCGCGAAGACGACGCGAGGCGCGAGGCCTCACGCCGTCTGGGATTGAGAGAGGGGAAGGGGAGTTGCTACCGGCCCGCGTCAGCCGGCCAGCGGCAGGGAGCAGGCGCGCGCGGCCGAGGGGGTGACGCCGAAACCGCTCGCGTCACGCACCACCCAGCCAGCGATGTCCGCCAGGGGACCCCCGGTGATGTCGAGGCCCTCGGGGCCGCGCCGCGCATCCACCTGGCCCACGTGGACGCAGGCGTGGACGCTCACGCGCGTGCCGGCCGCGAGCTTCCGCGCGCGCTGGTGCAGCTCGCGCGCCTTCTCCAGCAGCTCCCGGGCATCCGCGTGCGAGGCCTCGTCGAGCGGGCACACGCCCAGCAGCGCCATGCCCGTCTGCACGGCGAGCACGAAGCCCGCGGCGCGCAGCTCCTGCTCCAGGCCGTCGAGCACCTCGGAGACGGCGGCATACGCGGCGTCATCCTCGGCGCCCTCCTCGAGCACCACCTCGGCGTGCAGGGCGAAGGCGCGCACGCTGCGGCCCTGCGCCGTCACCTTGCCCGGGCTCGCGGGGGCCACCGCCTCGCGCAGCGCGGCGCGGAAGGAGGCCACGTCCGGGAAGCGCCGCTCCGCCTCCTTCTCCAGGCAGCGCAGCACCACCGCGTCCACCGCGGGCGGCACGGGCACCTCGCTGCTCGGCCGCGGCGCCGGTGCCTCCAGGTGCATCCGCTCCACCTCCAGCCGGTCCTCGGACTGGAAGGGGTAGTGGCCCGTCAGCATCTGGTACAGCAGCACGCCCAGCGCGTAGATGTCCGTGCCGGGCCCGATGTGGCCGCTGCGGAACTGCTCGGGCGACATGGCCTGCGAGGTGCCCAGCCGCTGGCCCGCCACCGTCAGCCCCTCCTGCCCCGGCTCCGGGTGGATGAACTTGGCGATGCCGAAGTCCAACAGCTTCACCACCGGTGACTCTCCCTCGGACACCACCGCCACGTTGCTCGCCTTGAGATCGCGGTGCACCACGCCCGCCTGGTGCGCCGCCTCCAGCGCCGCGCACACCGGCTCCAGGTACGCCAGCGCCCGCTCCGGCGACAGCCGCCCGCGCTCCTGCAACAACTGGCTGAGCGTGCGCCCCGGCAGCAGCTCCATCACGTAGTACGGGCTGCCGTCCTGCAGCATGCCGAAGTCGTACACGTCCACGATGTGCGGGTGGCGTATCTGGTTGACGACCCGCGCCTCGCGCACGAAGCGCTGCAGCATCTCGCCCTGATCCGTCAGGTGCGGATGCAGCACCTTCACCGCGGCGCGCCGGCCGAGGATCCGATGTTCAGCTTCGTACACCGCGCCATGACCGCCCGAGGCGAGCACCGCCTTGAGCATGTACTCACCGGCGAGGGCACCAGGAGCGAGCTGCACGCGGGCGGGCTGCTCGCGAGGCGGCGTCCGCTCGGTGCGGGGGAGGATGTGAAAAGTGCTATCCGTGTCCGCCATTGCTTCAAGTTTACCACCCCTGGAAGAGGGCCTCCGGAGGGGGGCCCCCCTCTGTCGAGCGCACGGCACTTGGGTTACCCTCGTGGCACGAGGTGTCCACTGGTGGATGGATGGGCGCGCGAGACACCGGGAGGGTGAGGTGCCCCGGGCCCCGACTCTGCGGGATACTTTCTCGGCTGACGAAAAACTCCTGCCCCCGGGAAGAGCATGGCCATGAAGATGGTGGACGATCTCACGATGTGCGGAGGGCCCGCGAAGCCGCTCCAGTCCTCGGAGAGCGCGTGCCTCATCCTCACCAGCACGACGACGCCGGCGGCGATCGGAAAGGTGTTCCGCATCGAGTCAGCGGAGCACGTGCTCGGACGGGGAGCGGACGCGGGATTCCAGATCAACGACCATGGTGTGTCGCGCCGGCACGCGCGCATCACCCGGGCGCCCGAGGGTGGCTTCCACCTGGCGGACCTGGGCTCCACCAACGGCACCTACCTCAATGGCGTCCGCATCGCGTCCGCCGAGCTGCACGAGGGGGACCGGGTCCAGATTGGCACCGTCACGGTGCTGCGCTTCTCCATGCGCGAGCTGGTGGAGCAGGGCGAGGAGCAGCTGCGCCAGGCCCTGAGCGCGGCGCGCGTGGGCATCTGGGATTGGAACGCCGTCACGGGCGCGGTGACGTGGAGCGAGCAGGTGGACCGGCTGCTGAGCCTGCCGGTGGGCTCGCTGTCGGGGCGCCCCACGGACCTGTCCGAGGTGGTGCACCCGGGAGACTTGCAGCGCGTGCGCGAGGCGCTGGCCACGGCGCTCGCCCAGCGCGTCCACCTGGACGTGGAGTGCCGCATCGAGCTGACGGGCGCGCGCGGCCGGTGGTTGTCCTGCAAGGGTGACGTGCTGTGCGACGAGACGGGCACCCCGGTGCGGATTACCGGCACGGTGATGGACATCACCGAGCGCAAGGTGGCCGAGCAGGAGCTGCGCCGCCAGGCGCTCATCTTCGAGAGCCTGTGCGAGGGCGTGGTCGTCACGGACCGGGCCGGGCGCATCATCGACTGGAACGCGAGCGCGGAGAAGATGTTCGGCCGGGGCAAGGCCGAGGCGCTCGGGCAGACGCTCTTCTCGCTGCTGCACCCGGGCGTGGAGGACAAGCGCACGGGCGAGGTGCTCGAGGCGCTGGAGCGCGACGGCCGGTGGACGGGGGAGATGGACTTCAAGCGGGCCGACGGCACGCAGAGCTACTGCGAGTCCGTGGTGGCGCCGCTGCGGGACTCGGAGGGCCGGACCATCGCCCACATCATGGTCCACCGCGACACCACCGAGCGCCGCCTGCTCCAGTCGCGGCTGCAGATGGCGGACCGGCTGGCGTCGGTGGGCACGCTGGGCGCGGGCGTGGCGCACGAAATCAACAACCCGCTGGCCTACATGCTCGTCAACCTGCACCTCATCTCCGAGGGGTTGGAGCGGCTGCGGAGCTCGCCGGTGGCGGAGACGGTGGAGCCGCTGCACCAGGTCATCCGCGAGACGGTGGAGGGCGCCGAGCGCATCGCCTCCATCGTGAGGGATTTGAAGACGTTCGCCCGGGGTCAGCAGGAGGACCGGCTGGGACCGGTGGAGGTGAGCAAGGCGGTGGAGCTGGCGTGCAAGATGGCGGACAACGTCATCAAGCACCGCGCGCGGCTGGTGACACAGTTCGAGCCGGTGCCCTCGGTGCAGGGCAACGAGTCGAGGCTGTGCCAGGTGTTTCTCAACCTGCTGCTCAACGCGGCGCACGCCATTCCCGAGGGAGATGCGAGGGACCACGAGATTCGCGTCGTCATCCGCGAGAGCGGCTCGGGCGATGTGGTGGTGGAGGTGCGCGACACGGGCGTGGGCATGTCGCCGGAGGTGCAGGCGCGCATCTTCGATCCCTTCTTCACCACCAAGCCGGTGGGCGAGGGCACGGGGCTGGGGCTGTCCATCTGCCACGGCATCGTCGACTCCATGGGTGGACGCATCAGCGTGGAGAGCCAGCCGGGCAAGGGGAGTTCGTTCCGCGTGAGCCTGGGCGTGGCGGGTACGCCGGTCGAGGTGCGGGCCGAGCCCGCGCCGGTGCCCACCGCGGGCCGCGCGCGCATCCTGGTGGTGGACGACGAGCCGTACGTGACGAGGGCGCTCCAGCGCTCGCTGTCGCCGGACCATGAGGTGGCCACCGTCAACGGTGCCCGGGCCGCGCTCAAGCTGATGGACCAGGGCAGCCGCTTCGATCTCATCCTCTGCGACGTGATGATGCCGGGGATGACGGGCATGGACCTGTACGCCGAGCTGAACCGCTCCTCGCCGGACCAGGCCCAGCGCGTGGTCTTCATGACGGGCGGGGCCTTCACGCCGAGGGCGCTGAGCTTCCTGCAGGAGGTGTCCAACCCGAAGCTCAGCAAGCCGTTGGATCTGCGCCAGTTGAGGGCGCTGGTGAGCCGCTCCGCGCAGTCTCCGGCCACGACGCCGGCACCGTCCTCGTCCGTGGCCGTGTTCCAGGGAGGCGCGAGATGAGTGAGCGGCAGTCCGGGAGCGCCGCGGCCGCCCCCGTGCTCGTCCTGGACGAGTCCTCGCCTCCCGCGCTCCACCCGGTGCCCGCCGTGGCGCCGGCTTCCAGTCCCCCCGAGTTGACGGCCCGTGCGCTGGTGGCCGGAGGGCTCATTGGCGCGGTGGTGGCCGTCACCAACGTGTACACGGGGCTGAAGACGGGCTTCTGGGAGTCGGGGTGCGTGTTGTCCTCGCTGCTCGCCTTCGGTGGCCTGTCGGCGATGGCCCGGCGTGGCCCGCCTGTCTCCCCGCTGGAGACGAACCTCTCCCAGACGGCCGCTGTCTCCGTGGGCGCGGTGCCCGCCACCGCGGGACTGCTGGGCGCGGTGCCCGCGCTCGCCATGTTGGGGACACAGCCGCCCGGCTGGGCCGTGGCACTGTGGGGCGTGGGCCTGGGGACGCTCGGGGTGTTGTTCGCCTTCGCGCTGCGCCGGCGCCTGCTCGAGGACGAGGCCCTGCCCTTTCCCACCGGCGCCGCCACCGCGCAGCTGATCTCCACGCTGCACTCCACCGGCTCGGCCTACGCGGCGCGTGTCCGGGGCCTGTGGGTGAGCGGCCTGGCCTCCATGGGGCTCACCTTCTCGCGGGATGCGTGGGGCCTCGTGCCCCAGGCCTCGCTGCTGCCCGGAACGATGACGGTGGGCGGGCTGAGCGCGAACAGCCTGATGCTGGGCATCGGCTGGAATCCGATGATGCTGGGCATCGGCGTGCTGGTGGGCCCGCAGGCGGGGCTGAGCATCCTGCTGGGCTCGGCGCTCGCGTGGGCGGGACTGGCGCCCTGGCTGGTGAGCGAGGGAGTGGTGAAGAACGCTGAGTTCCCCACGCTCTCCGGGTGGCTGTTGTGGCCCGGCGTGGGGCTGATGGTGGGCGCGGCGGCCACGTCGCTCCTGTCCCAGGTGGGGGCCCTTCCTTCGGTGATGAGGGATTTGCGCAAGCTGGGCCAGGACGGGATGGGCTGGGAGTCCACGGCCGGCCGGTGGGTGGCGAGGGCGGTGCTCCCGGCCATCGTGCTCACCGGGGTGATGGCGTGGTTCGCCTTCCAGTTGAGCCCGCTGTACTTCCTGCTGGCGTTGCTGCTGACGTTCCCCCTGTGCGCGGTGTGTGCCCGGGCGACGGGCCAGACGGACATCGCGCCCATGAGTCCCGTGGGACAGCTCGCGCAGGTGGGCTTTGGTCTGGGCGTGCCGGGCCATCCCGGCCTCAACGTCGCGGCCGGTGGCGTGGTGTCGGGCGCCGCGTCGCATACCAGCGGCAGCCTGTGGTCGCTCCAGGCCGGGCGCCTGCTGGGGGCCAGCGCCTCGCGCCAGTTGCTCGTCCAGCTCCCGGGGGTGCTGCTGGGCGCCGCCGTGGCCATCCCCACGTACGCGTTGCTGGTGTCCGCGCACGGGCTGGGCTCCGAGACGCTGCCCATGCCCACGGCGCAGCAATTCAAGGCCGTGGCGGAGCTGGCCTCGAAGGGGCTGGGAGAGCTGCCCCAGTCCTCCGCGCTGGCCACGGGCCTGGGCTTCCTCGCGGGCGTGCTGTTGTCGGTGGGCGCGCGCGGGCGGCTGGCGAAGTGGCTGCCCTCGGCGGCGGCCATGGGCATCGGCTTCGTCGTGCCGGCCTACTACGCGGTGACGCTGTGCCTCGGGGCCCTGCTGGCCGCCGGGGTGGCCCGTTTCCGTCCCTCGGCCACGCAGACGGTGCAGTCGGCGGGGGCAGGCGCCATCATCGGCGAGTCCCTCCTGAGCGTCCTCATCGCGGCGCTCATCGCCGCCGGTCTCATCCACCCAGGGTGAGCGCGGCTCAGGGCTGGGCGTCCTCCACCACGGGCCGCGCGGAGGGCGCCGCCGCGCACGCGTAGCGCCACCGGTTCGACTTGCGTGCGTACACGCCTCCCACGCCAGGGCTGCACTCCACCAACAGGCGCGTCCCCATCTCCTTCTGGTGGGAGACGGTGTACTCGGTGCTCGTCTGGAAGGTGCCGGCGATTCTCAGCCCGGACTTGTCGTCGGGTTGGATGGCGGCCCAGCCCTTGGTCCACTCGAGGAAGCGCGGCGGGTGCTGGGTGAGCCAGGCCTGCGCATCCTCCTCCAGCATCCGTGGCGTGTTGAGGCCGAGCAGGTCCACCACGAAGGCGTTGCCGAAGAAGCGCGAGGCGCCCGCGTCGAGCACCCACACCACGTCCCCGGGCGAGGCGTGCGAGAGGAAGAGGCCCTCCTGCACCTGCAGGTCGTCGATGTTGTGCGCGTCGTTCTCGAGCCGCGCCAGGCGGGGCGCCAGCCCCGTGGCCATCATGAGGGGCAGCACCGCCACGGCCAGCGCGGGGAGCCGGGGGCCGTGGCTCGCCAGCCGCCGCTCCAGCCACCCGCCCAGCAGCACGGGCAGGGCCGCCAGGAGGAAGGGCAGGGCGGGCAGCACGTAGCGCTGCGCATAGAAGCTCTCCACCTGGCCCAGTCGCCCCAGCGCCATCGAGACGGAGCAGAACGCCAGCCCCACGGCCACGAGCCCGGCCGCCAGGCGCTCCGTGCTGCTCGCGGACTGGCGGCGCCATACGGTCAGCAGCGCCAGCGCCACCAGCACCAGCAGCACGGGCCCGGGCCAGGACACCTCCGGCAGCAGCTCGGTGTAGCCCACCCGGTGCGAGTGGAACAGGGCCGGGAGCAGCGGAGCGCGGGAGGAGGTGACCTTGGCGTAGAACGTCGCCGGCAGTGGCCTGCCGGAGGCATACAGGTTCCACGCGGCCCACGCGCCGCCGCCGAGCACGAGCCCCACCGCCGCCTCGAGCCAGCGCCTCACGACGGGCCTCCACCCGGGCTGGGGGCGCACCACGAGCGGCAGGAGCACCAGGAAGACGCCCACCTCGGGGCGGGCGAGCGGACCGAGCGCGCCACACAGCGCGTACAGCCAGGGACGCTGAGCGCGCAGCACGAGCACGAAGCCCACCGCCGCGAGCGTGGCCAGCGGTACCTCCATGCCGGAAATGCTGGCCCCCACCAGGTGCGGGCTCACCAGCACCACCAGGGCCGCGCTCAGGGCCTGGAGCCGGCCCGCGCCCCGCAGCACCGCGTACAGGCCGGCCGCGGTGAGCGCATGCAGCAGGAAGCCCAGCAGCTTGGTGACGAGCACCGCCCGCCCCACGCTCGCCTCGCCGAGGTGCGCCACCGACACCACGAAGGCCCACAGGGGGGACGTCTCCCCGGTGGCCGGCACGCCGGGGTTGTAGCTGAGCCAATCCCCCCGGGCCACGCTGCGCGCGTAGACGGCGTGGATCCACGCGTCATCGAGCGGAAAGCCCCGTGCCCGCCAGTACTCGGGCGCGAGGGCGAAGGTGAGCGCCAGCACCGCCACCCCACAGCCCACGCCCACCAGCCAGCCAAGGCGCCTTTCCGGAGTCGTGGAGGCGGGGACGGAAGGACTCGGGGCGGAGGGGTCGCTGCTCATGGCAAGGGCGCGACTCTACCTCACGGGACGTGGCCGGCACGGACCTTCCACCGGGCTTCCAGGCGAGCGCCCCGCCGGTGTCCGGCCTCACGCCTCGGGGACGAGGCGCGCGCTCTCCAGGCTGCGCTTCAGCCGATCCCTCATGACGTTGGGAATCGTCTCCGCCCGGCGCAGGGCCTCCTCCAGGATGCGCACGGCCTCCTTTCGGCGACCCCGCCGGCGCAAGGCCCGCCCCCTGAGCTCCAGCACTTCCAGGGGCTCCTGCTCCACCGAGAACTCGTTGGAGCGCGCCAGCAGTGCCTCCCACTCCGCGTCGGTGGCGTCGCGCGTGGCCAGATCCACCGCGTCGAACATGACCTCTTCCGAGGGGCTGAACTCCGCGCCGCTCTGCTTCAACGTCTGGCGGATCTCCGTCAGCAGCACGCGCGTCTTCTCGTCCTGCCCGAGGTAGGCCAGGGCCCGGGCCTGCAGCAGCAGCGCCCAAGGCCTCGGGGCCATCTCCGGGTGGTGCCGCTCCAGCTCGATGGCGCGGATGATGTGCGGGGCCGCCCCCTCCGCGTTCCCCGCCTGGTGGAGCAGCTCGCCCATGTTGTGCTCGGCGAAGTACTCCCAGCCCACCATGCCCAGCTCTCGCCCCAGGTGCAGGAAGCGCTCCTGGTCCTGCATCGCCCCCTGGACGTCGTTGCGCGCCACCCACACGTTGCGCCGGTTGTTGATGGCGCTGCCCAGGTGCAGCCGGTCCCCACGCTCGCTGCACTCGGTGATGACCTCCTCGAGGATGTGCTCCGCCTCGTCGATGTGGCCGATGTTGGGGAGGATGACTCCCAGCAGCAACTGTGCCACCACCAGCGACTCGTAGCCGGCATCTCCCAGCTTCCGCGCCCGCTCGGCCGCCTCTCGCAGCGGCTCGCAGCACTCCTCCCACTGGCCGTCGCGGAACTGCGCGCGCCCCAGGCCCAGCAGCAGCCGCAGCTGCAACAGCGGCGATTGCAGCTTCCGGGAGAAGGTCAGATCCTGCGCCGCGTACACCCGCTCCTTCGAGCGCGCGTAGTCGTTGATCCAGTCGTAGGCCATGGCCTCGTCCAGCAGCAGATCCACCTCGTCGAAGACCGCCTCCAACTGCCGGGCCAGCTCGCGCGCCGCGGCGAAGTCCGCCAGCGAGTCCTCGTAACGCCCCACGCGGTAGCGCATGAGGCCCCTTCCCCGGAGCACCGTGAGGCGGCGCCGCCGGTCATCGGGCTCCAGCAACTCGAGCGCGCGTGTATAGGTGGACTCGGCCTCGATATAGGCGTGGCGGCCCCGCGCGGACTCGGCCAGATCGATGTAGAGGGCGGCGGCCTCGTCACGCAGGCCGGCGGCGGCGGCGTGCAGGGCCAGGCGGGGCAGGCGCTGGCGCTCGGCGGCTCCGGCCTTGCTCTGGTAGTAGCGGAACGCCGCACGGTGGATGCGCGCCCGGTCCGCCTCGGGCAGCGAGCGCTCCACCGTGGCGCGCAGCAGCTCGTTGCGGAAGCTGAGGCCCTCCTGGCGGTGGCTCACCAGCAGGCCGAGGTCCAACAGCCGCCGTGTGGCGTGGCGGGGATCCAACGGGAAGTCCGCCGCGCCGCCGTCCTCCTCCAGCGCGTGCACCACGCCCTCGGCCTCGGCGGCGGTGAAGTCCGGGCCCAGCAACGCGCACAGCCGCGCGTGGGCCGCGAGCTCCACCGGCAGCGTGCCCAACTCGCGGTCCGCCAGCCAGTCCACCAGCCGCAGCTCCGGCATCCGGTCCAGCTCGTCCGTGGCCAGGAACCAGCTGCCGCCACTGGCGCGCTGACGCACGAGGCCCTGGCGCTTGAGGCCCCGCACCAGCTCCACGAGGAAGAGGGGGACGCGCTGGGCGCGCTCGGAGAGGTGCTCGAGCGCGGCGGCGGGGATGTTCTCCGCGGGGCGCAGCAGGGTGCGGCACAGCTCCACGGCGCTGGGGGGCGAGAGGGGGCCGAGTGGCAGCACGTGCCGGCGGGCGGCGCGCGTACCCCAGGAGGGGCGCAGGCGCTCGAAGCCGGGGCGCGCCAGCACGCACACCCAGAGGGGCAGGCGGGACTCGGCGAGCGCGGCGTACTCCAGCGCGTCCAGGGCCGTCTCCTCGGCGTACTGGGCGTCGTCGAGCAGCAGGCACAGGGGCCGGCGGCGGGCACGCGCGGCCAGCAATTCACCGGCGGCGCGCATGGCCAGGGAGCGAAGTGCGCCAGGTGCCGCGGCCCAGTTCTGCAGTCCGGCGGCGCCCGGTGCCAGCCACCCCAACGTGGAGGCCACGCCGGGCCACAGCTCGGTGGCCAGCTGGGGCCCCAGCAGCTCGAAGCACGTGGCGCGGCCCTCGTGGTCGGAGCCCGTCAGCTCGGCGTCGCCGCGGAAGTCGTAGAGGGCGCCGCGCAGCAGCATGCGCAGGGTGCCCTCGGGATCGCCCTGCACCGGCTCGCGGGCGCGCCACGTGGCCACCCGCGCGTTGGGCAGGGCCACCTGCAGTTGCTGGGCGAGCGCGGCGCTCAGGTGCGTCTTGCCGTGGCCCCGGTCTCCCAACACGGTGACGAGCGTGGGCGCGCCCTCCACCAGCGCCAGGCCCGCGCTCTCCATCAGCTCGGCCAGCTCGCTGCCGCGGCCCACCAGCACGCCACTGCCGTGCTGGAGGATGGTGACGTCCTCGCGTCCCAGGCTCGCCGACGCGCGGCGGAAGACGCCCTCGCGGCCCGTCACCGGCTCGCACGGCAGGTCCGGCAGGGCCTCGGCCGCGGCGGTGGTGAGCAGCAGGGTGGAGGGATCGTCGTCGGTGGGGTAGCGGTCCTTGCGCGCGAAGATGGGGCCGAGGTAGCGCGCGGGCCCACCGGGACGGCGCTGCACCGTCACCGTGGCCACGTCGATCAGCGCGGCGGGCGCGAGGTTCTGCGCGGCGAGGCCCTCGGCGGCCTGCCGGGCGCGCCGCACGGGATTCTCTCCCGCGTCCGGATCGAAGACGCCAGCGAAGCGGGTGCCCTCGTGGGAAGCCATCTGCCCGCCGAAGCCGGCGAGCGCCTTCTGCACGGTGACGGGGTTGGCACCCGAGCGGAAGAAGAGCACCGCCACCGAGCGCCGCACGGGCGCGGGCGGAGTCGGGGCGGCCTTCTCGCGCGCGTGTGGCAGCGGGGTGGAGGGCTTCTCGGTGCTGGCCAGTGCCTCCAGGAGCGCGAGCCGCAGGGCGGCCACGGACTCATAGCGGCGCTCGCGCTCCTTGGTGAGGCAGCGCAGTACCACCTGCTCGAGCGCCGCGGGTACGGGCACCAGCTCCGAGGGACGCAGGGGCCGGCGCGCCAGGTGGGCGTGGATGACGTCGGCCGGGGTGCCGAAGAAGGGCGGGCGGCCGGTGAGCATCTCGTAGAGGAGGACGCCCAGGGAGTAGATGTCCGAGCGGATGTCCAGGCCGGACTGGCTCGAGCACTGCTCCGGGGACATGTACTCGACGGTGCCCGCGAAGGAGTCGCCGATGGGGGGCGTGGGCTCGTCGGCGGAGGAGTGGATTGCCGTGCTCACGGAGCGCGCGAGGCCGAAGTCGAAGAATCCGGCGGAGCGCGTGGCGTCATCGAGGAAGACGTTCTCCGGCTTGAGGTCGCCGTGGAGGTAGCCGTGGCCGTGCACCACCGCGAGCGCATCCAGCAGGGCCTGCGTGCGCGAGGTGAATTCGGCGAGCGGCATGGGGCCGGACACCTGCGCCATGCGCTGCGCGAGGGTAGGCGAGGCGATGAACTGCATGACGAGGTACGGGGCGCCGTTGGGGAGGGTGCCCGTGTCATGCACGGAGGGGACGGTGGGAGGGCCGATGACGCGCAGGACCTCGGTCTCGCGGGCGAGCTGCGCGCGGGCGAGGGGCACCTCGGCGTGGGCCACCTTGATGGCCACGCGCGCGCCGTCGTGCTCACGCCGGGCGGAGTAGAGGGTGCCGAAGCCGCCACGGGCCACCTCCTCCTCGAGCCGGTAGCCGGCGAGCTCGAGGGACGGCGACGGCCGGCCACGTCCCGTGGAGGGGGCGTTGGTCGGGGTGGCTCCTCGAGGACAGTGCGCGTGGGTCCCCTCCCAACGCTGCCCGCATGTCACACAACGCGGCACGTCCCCAATCTACCGCAACCCGGCCGGCTTTCGCCGCTTCCGGGCCAAAATCGGGAGTCCCCCCAGGGGGTTGGAATGAACCCACCCGGTGGGGAGGATTCACTCCCAGGAAATCTCGTACGCGCTATCGAGGGGCCCCGTCGCCCACCACCTGGAGACTCGCGCACAGGCTGTTGAGCAGGCGCCGCGGGTTCTGCTGAACCCGCGTCATCATCAACTTGCCGAACACGGAGGTGAGGAAGTTCGTCTGCGCACGACCTCCCGGATGGCGTTGAAGAGGAGCCCTCGCGAGGTGTCAGACTCCTTGATGAAGGAGAGCCAGTGCTTCAACTCCTCCGGCGAGCCGAGTCGTAGCGTGTCCGGCGTGACGGCCCGGGTCTGCGTGCTCATGAGGTGCTCCCCCTTCAGGGTGCTGAAGCAGCTCCGTGGCGTCATCATGTGCCATCCCTCGGACATCCCTTCACGCAACGCACTCCCTCGTGTGCGAGCTCTCGAAAGTGTCTCGCACTCGTTGACGTCAACGAGTGGTGTGAGTGGATGTGTGATGATCGTTGATGTCAACGAGTGAGGCGAGGGATGCACTCCGTATCGATGAGGGCCACGTCCTGCTGAAGCGTTGGCGCCCTCCCTGTCGGCTCGTTGCCCTCCCCTTCCTGTGTCGTGGCGCTCATGCGACGCCCTTCTCTTCGGCCCTGTTTGTGTCTGGCTTTGCTCGTTGGGAGCCCGCGCTTCAGCATGACGTCACAGGTTGGGGGTGCTCGGACTTACTTACCGGTTCCAAACCGCCGGGGAGGGCCTTGCTGTCTCACAAACAGGCTTCTGCCGCTCTGAATGGTTGGCCCGTTCGCATGACCCGCGCGGTTGTGAAGGGCTTTCATGCTCATCTCTTTCGTGTCGGAAGTGGAGTCGTGTTTCCGTAGGAGTCGCCCGTCTCCCGCCGGGCTTGTTTGCCGTGCTCTCCAGGCAGCTCCGGCTTCACTTCCACCTCTTTCCGCCCAAGGCCTCGGAATACGCCCCGTGGCTGGTGGCGGACGTGCTGCTGCTCGACGTGGTGCTCAAGAATGAGGCCGTCTCCCGGGCGGAGCTGGGCCGCCGTGTCCAGGAGTTCCAGCCGCTCGTGGTGCTGCGGCCCGACGGCTACCTGGCCTTGGCGCTCAGTGGCAGGGAACTGCAGTGCGTGGGCCCCGTGGGCGTCCAGGACGGGGCGTATCGGGCGGGTTCCTTCGAGGTGGGTACCTTCTACAGGAAGGACGAGACGGACAACTGGCAGCCCGTGTCCGTCCCTGGTTCCGTCGTCGCGCGCTAGGCCCTCCTCTCCTGCTTCCTCTCTCTCCCATGTCCGAATCGAAGAAGCCCGGTGGTCCCGGGCCCGGCAAGTCCTTCGCGGTGGGCGACTTCCGCTACGCGATTGTCCGCTGCCTCGTCGAGCACCCCGACTACGACACCCTGCTGCTCGCCACGCGAGAGCCTCTGCAGGATGGCCCGGTGAAACTCGTTGTTCTCAAGCCCATCGTCATGGAGCCCGGGCGCGAGGCCCGGCACCGGGCGCTGGAGGGGAGGACCTCGACGAGCGATTCCCTCCCGAGGTACGCGCCGAGCGCTCCTCGCTGCTCCCCCTGGAGACGTTGGCCAACCGCGTGCTGCACTTCGGTCCGGAAGAAGTGGAGCACGCGGCGAAGGACCTGCCCGCCGCCTTGCAGAAGATCGTGGCCCGGGCGTTGCGGCAGAACCCCGCCGACCGCTACCCATCGGCGGACGACATGCGTTACGACCTGCGGGACTTCCTGCATGCCCGCCAGGGTCGACCCTATGGAGCGAAGGATGCGGAAGCGGAGCTGAGCGACATCCTCAAGGAGGCCTCGGACCTGCGCAAGCTGACGGCTCACCCGGACGTGGAGAAGGGCGTGTTTCCCCTGCCACCGGACTTGAAGGGCGACGAGCCCGGCGGCGTTCACTGAGGTGCACCGTGGGCAGCTTCAACAAGAGGAACGTCTCACTCGCGAGGCACGTGGGGGCAGTGGCCCGTGAGGCACGTGCCCGCGCGGGGCTGACGCAGGCGGACGTCGCCGAGCGCGTCGAGCTGGCGACGGAGGTGTACGCGCGCCTCGAGCGCGGCAAGATGCTCCCGAGCGTGCCCTCCCTGCTGCGGCTGTGCCGCGCTCTGGGCGTGGATGCCAACTCACTGTTGGGGCTCGTCGCCGGCACGCCGCCGCAGTGGCTCGCGCCGGCCGCGCCTCCGTCCGACGAGCCACCCGCCCTCCGCCGTCTGCTGCGCTCCGTACGCCGGTTGGGGGGGCTCAAGTCAATGCGCTCACCCTCGTGGCCCGCTTCATGGGCCCGGCCCGCACGACACGGGGCTCCCGCGAACCGGACCAGGCCGCACGTTGAAGGAGCGATGATGCCCACGGCATTGCAACGCCACCTCGGAAAGGTGGCCAGGGACACCCGGCTGCGCCTGGGCCTCACCCAGGCCCAGATGGCCAGACGCGCCAGCCTCGCTCCCGTCGTCTACGGTCGCATCGAGCGCGCTCGGATGATGCCCAGCGTGTCCACGCTGCTGCGGCTGTGTGGCGCGCTGGAGCTGGATGCGAACACGCTTTGGGGCTTCTCCTCACGGGCGCCGCCCTCCTGGCTCGTTCCTCCGGAAGCTGCCGCCGAAGGCACACCGGAGGTGCGCCAGTTGCGCCGCGCGATTCGCACGTTGACGGAGCGGCAGCTCGCCGCGCTCGCCACCCTGGCGCGCTCCATGGTGGCTCCTCCACGCAAACGGGCGCCGCGCGGCAGGTGAGACAACCCATGCAACTCGAACACCTGCAGAAGTCTCTCGGTGATGTATGCCGCATGGCCCGCGAGCGGCTGGGGCTGACCCAGGCCCAGGTGGCGAAGCAGGTCTGCCTCGCCACCGAGGTCTACGGACGCATCGAGCGCGGCGGCCTGTTGCCGTCCGTACCCACGCTGCGCAAGCTGGCCCTCGCCCTCGGAATCTCCGCCGATGTGTTGCTGGAGCTGAGCCGCACGGAGGTGGCTCCTTCCCTGGCGACGCCTCCTCCCGAGGGCAGCCTTTCGCCCGAGCTGCGGCAGCTCGTCCGCATGCTGCGCGGGTGGAGCCCCGGGGAGGTGAAGCGGCTGATTCGCGTGGCGAAGGTGCTGGAAGCAGGGGATGCTTCACCGGGACTTGAAGCGGGAGAACATCCTCATCCGCGACTCGGACGGGCGGCCCGTCCTCGTGGATTTCGGAATCGGCTACCTGGCGGGAGAGCCCACCATCACCGGCGAGCGCTCCCTGCCTGGGACGGACGAGTACCGCACGCCCGAGTTCATCCGCCATGAGCAGGACAACGCCCCGGGCAACGCAGGCTACTGGCCCGGCGTGGGCGACGAGCTGTGGGCGCTGGGCATCACCCTCTACTGGCTCCTCACCGACGTGCTGCCCTTCGGTCACCGCGCGGAAGGCGGGTTGTACGGGAGGATCCTCCACCATACGCCCGCCGCGCCGCATGAGCGCAACCCGCGCGTGCCCCTGGCTCTGAGTGCCGTGTGCATGCGTATGTTGGAGAAGCGCAGGGAGGCGCGCTTTTCCGGCTACGTGGAGCTGTGCGGTGCGCTGGACGCCGCGCTCGCCTCGGCGGACGAGCGCTGGGACGTGCCGCTGATGGACCCGGACGCGCCGGACGCGACGCCCACGGTGAAGGTGCCCGGCATGGGGCCCCCGGCGGGTGAGGAGCAGGCGGGCCTCGCGTGGAAGGCGGACCGTCCCCGGCGTGGACGCAAGGCCGCCCAGAAGCCGCGGCCGGTGCCGGAGCGCGGCGGCGCCCCCGCCGTTCCCGAGCCCCCGTCGGCGAAGCTGGCCGAGCCGCCTGCCCCCGCGAAGGTGGCGCGGGTTGCGGCCTCGCCAGCCGAGGCCCTCGTGGCGGTGTTGGCGGAAGTGGCGCCGCGACACGCTTGGGAGGGCCTGCCACCCCCGGTGCCCGAGTCTGCTCTGCCGGCGCCTGGAGTCCCTTATGCCGCGCGGGCGGAACCCGCTCCACGGCGGGCCCCGGGCCTCGCACAGCCAGCGTCTCCGCCGAGGGCGCGTGGCGCGCTCCGGCGGGCACTCTCGCGCGTCTTTCCCTCAGGCCGCGGCATGCTTCCGGTGCGCGCCGCGGCGGTGGCATCCCTCCGCCCCGCGGCGCTTTTCGTGGTGGCGGTGGGGGCGCTGGCCCTGGCGAGCGTCGGCGCATGGGTCGTGCATACGCGCCCGGCGCCCGGCTCTCCTTCCACGGTGCAGCCGGTGGCCTTGGCTTCACCTCGTGTCGAGTCCCTGCGCGAGGGCCCTCCTGAGCGGGCTTGTGCCGTCCGTGAAGTGGCGGGTTTCCAGGAGTGGCCTGAAGCTGGGGTGGGCGCGGCCTTCCACCTGCCCCCCACCCCCGCGTCCGTACTCGCCACCATGCTTCGCAAGGAAGACTCCCGCTCGAGGCCCGAAGAGACGCCCGCTCCTCTGCTGCAGCGCAAGGGCATGCGCGCCCGTTTCATGGAGAAGTGCGTCGGCGTGGCCTGCTGCGCCGTCCTTGGCGCCTGTACCGGCGCCCCGGTGCGCCCCACGCCCGAGCCCGAGGCGTGCTCCTCCAAGGCCCTGGCCACCATGAAGGAGTTGGAGATCGACATTGGCGACGAAGCGGGCGGCACCTTCCCCGTCGTTGGAAGCGCCAAGCCCGTCCCCGTGCAGGAGTCCACGACGTTCGCCTTGCTGGACGACATGGGGAAGCTGAAGGCGGGCACCGTCCTTTCCGGACGACTCATCTTTGGGCAGGACCGCGTCTACGGGCGCTTCACGCAGGCCCGGTATCGTGGGGATGCTTGGCCCGTCTGCTTGGAACTTCAGTACCGAGGGATACGGGGCACCGGGTATATGCGTGACAGCGGGCCTGACTCCCCTGTGGTTGGGTCCGTGGCATGGGTCCAGGCCGTGGACCGCTTCGAGTAGAGACGTACGTGAGTCCTGCAGACAGCAGGCCGGGCACTTCGAGCACGGAGGTGTGGTAGAGGCGCATCCTCCCCGGGCGACTCCCCGCGCCTTCCTGGAGGTTGACAGTCCGTGCTCCCCGCATCTCCTGCCGGCCTCCTGGTGCTGGCGCTCGCGTCCACTCCCGTCGGCGTGTCCGCGGCTACGGCCGTGGATGAGTGCGAGTCGCAGAGCCCGCGTATCGAGCTGTCCGCCTTCCCCCCGGGCAAGTCACCCGTGGTGTGTATCGGCTCGGGCTTGACCATCACCTTCCGCTTCGACTCGCTGCTCCAGCGGGAGTCCCTGAAGCTCGAGGACCGGGACTGGTTCGTGGACTGGGCCGTGGGGCAGCAGACCGTCACGCTGGTTCCACGCGACAACCTGGTTTCTGGCAGACGGATCGACGTGACGGTGTGCTTCGCGGACGATGCCGCACCGCCATGCACCACCCTCACGCTCCTCGTGCATCCCGGTCTCGGCATGCAGGAGGTGAAGGTGCTGCGTCAGGCACGCTCGGTGGTTGACTTACAGCAGGTGGCGGAGGAGGCCGAGGCCGACACTCAACAATGCCGGATGGAGGTGCGGCAACTCCGCGCTGAGCGTGTCGTGCCAGACGGGCTACGGGGCGCCATCGCCTCCGGCCTCGTGGACGGCAAGCGGGGTATTGCCCTCAAGGAGCTGACATGGGACGTGAAGGAGAAAGAGGGCAATGCTCTCATCCATCACGCCGTGACGAGCTACCGCGCCAAGGATCGGGTGGCGGTGGAGGTGTACCTCACGAATCCGGGCTCGGTGCCGTGGACGGCGGCGGGCGCGGTCCTGCGCGGCTCCAAAGGCGAGATGCTCAAGCCGCTGCCACTCTGGCAGGTCGAGCCCATCCTCTCCGCCGCGCCAGGAAATGAGGGCAAGCAGGGCCGCGTCGTGGTGGAACTGCTGGCCACGGAGGGGGAGGCGCGGGGCACGTACACGCTCGTCCTCTGGGACGCGGATCGTCAGCGCACCGTTACCCTCGCCAACGTGACGTTTCCTCAATAGCGGTTGCCTGCCGGCATTGCTGGGCTCACCCGTGCCTCCGTGTCGTTCTCCGGGGAGGATCAGACTTCCTCGTCGGGTAGAAGTGAGCGAAGCAACTCGTCGCCGGGACCGAGAGGCCGCCATCCGGGGCGAGGAGGGGTTGCAAGGAGAGCTGTCCGGACCTGTCTGGCGCGCTCTTTATGAGTTTCGGGGGTGTAGGCAATCCACGAGCCAATCGCCTCGGCAACCTTGAAGCGGTTTGCATCGTCCAGCACGGACGGCCAACCCTCGGGAACGCTCTGGGACCAGAGGCGCGCGAATGCATCGCGCACAAACCGTGTGACCTGCTTGCGCCGCTCCGCCTCGGCAAGAAGCCCGCTCAATACCTGCACTCCGGCGACATCGTCCTTGCCTGATTCCTCGGCCAGCAAGTGCAATGGGACGGCGGGGCGCGCCTCGGCGAAGGCGGTGAGCGAGTCGTAACCTCGCTCGCGGACCCGCTCGTAGAGGCGCGCCTTCACGTTGCCCTGCCAAGCACGTCCGCCGCTCATGGTCCTCTCCGGGAGGTGACGTTCAGACTTCTTCATCCGGCAGGAGCGTGAGCAGTCGTTCGTCGTCGGGCCCTCGCGGGCGCCAGCCGGGCGGCGGTGGCTTGGCGAGGAGCGCCGCGCTGATCTGCCTTGCTCTGTCCTGATGAGTATCTGGTGTGTAGGAAATCCACGCGCTGAGCGCCTTGGCGACTTGGAAACGGTTGGCGTCATTCAACACGGCTGGCCAGCCGTTGGGGAGACCTTCGGACAGCTCGCGCACAAGCTGCGCGCGCACCAGACGTGTGACTCGACGACTCCGCTCCGCCTCGGCGACCAACCCGCTAAATACCTGTACTGCGGCGATGTCATCCTTGCCAAGCTCCTCGGCCAGCGCTAGCAGCGAGGCAGTGGGGCGCGCCTCGGCGAAAGCGGTGAGCGAAGTGTAACCGCGCTCGCGCACCCGCTCATACAGACGCACCTTGATGTTGCCCTGCCACGCACGTCCGTCGCGCATCGTCCTCTCCAACGGATGAAGTTCAGACTTCCTCGTCGGGCAGGAGCGTGAGCAGTAGCTCGTCGTCGGGGCCGAGCGGGCGCCACCCGGGCGGGGGCGGCGTGGCGCGGAGCGCTGCTCTGGCCTGCGTGACGCGCTCTTCATGGGTTTCCGGGGTGAAGGAGGACCAGAAACCGAGGGCTTTGGCAACCTTGAAGCGGTTGGCGTCGTCCATCACGGTCGGCCAGCCGTCGGGGAGACATTGGTACAGTTCACGCACGAATTGACTGCGCACCAAACGCGTGACTCGGCGGCTTCGCTCTGCTTCGGCCACCAGCCCTTTGAACACCTGCACTCCAGCGACGTCGTCCGGACCCAGTTCCTCGGCCAGGGCCACCAGCGAGGCGGTGGGGCGCGCCTCGGCGAAGGCCGTGAGTGAATCGTAACCCCGTTCGCGGACCCGCTCATACAGGCGCGCCACCCAGTTACCTTGAAAAGGATGTCTGTCGCTCATGACCCTCTCCACGGGACGAATTTCATCGGAACGCCGTAGCGCTTCATTGCTTCGCCGACGATGTCCAGGACCTCGTTCCGCGTCAACATCCGGCCTGCTTCAATTTCGGCATCGCGCAGGGTCTTCATGATCATCCGGTTCCATTCACCGGGCCATAGGCGCCCCAGCTTCCAGTTCCCCCCGCCGTGGATGGCCTGGTGGTGTGCCTGCTCCAGCCTGACGCAGAACTTGTTGATGTCCATGTCGCCGGTGAAGCCGCGCTTCTCGAACCACTCGCGGAACTCTTGCGGCATGACGTGGTGCCGGGGGCGCTCGGCCATGCCAGCCCCCGCTCTGTCCGTCACGCGCATGCCCCGCACCTCGGGCCCGTCTCCCAGCGCCTCGCGCACGCCGCGCGGCAGCTCGCCGTGCGCCATCATCATCTGGCCGGCCTGAATCCGCACCGCGGCGCTGATGGCGGGCAGCGAGAGGACGCCTTCGCGCACCAGCCGCTGCATCATCTCCACCCACTCGGCGGAAACGACAATGCGCGTGCCCATCATCACGCCGCTGGTGCCCATCACCATGCCCACTCCGAGGGTCACGGGGGCTGGGGGCCGCAACGTGGGCAGCGAGAACTTCAGCGCCGACCTCATCGTCACCAGCTCCATGAGCTGCGCCAGCACCTTCACCTTCTCGACGTTCCTCAGCCCCGATTCAAGGCGCTGGGCCGTCCTGTTGAGCTCGCCGGACAGGTAGCCCATCAACGCGGGCATGTTCTCCGCCGCGGCCTCCACCTGCCCTGGCTCCCGCGAGGCCAGTGCCGTCATGGCCGGCTCCACCATCTGCCGCCAGCGGTCCATGTCCACGAACAGCGTCTCCAGGGAGTTGTAGCCCTGCTTGAAGGCCACATCGAGGAGGTGGAGGACGTCCACCCAGGCAGCCAGCAGCAACGAGCCCAGCAGGGCCGCCTCGAGTCGGGGGCCCGCCAGACGCAGCAGGGCCCGCTGCATGTCCGGGTCCTCCACCTCCGTGGCGGCGTGGGCCAGGCGGGTAGCGGCGGCGAACTCGGCGTCCAACCACCGCAACTGGTCCTGGCCATACTCGATATGGGGCACGAAGAGGCCGGCCTTGCCTGCGATGCCCCAGTGGCTCTTGCGCAGCCTGGAGAGCTCACCGGAGAGGCCGCGGGTGGAGCCTGACACGTCTAGCAAGGCGGCGCGGAACGCCAGGTGTGCCGCCAGGGCGCTCCCCCAGGGCGTCTCCTCGCCGCGAGGGCCCACCGCCGTCACCGCCTCGCGCGTGCCCTGGCGGCGGTGCAGCCGCTGGGGCCCCTCGGGCTCTGGCGTGGAAGCCTCACCCGGGCCCTGTGCCCATGCAGGCGTGGCGGCCTCGTGCGGCGTGTAGCGCAGGTGTGTCCCCCGGCCGGGCGGTGGCATCAGCGGCGCACAGGCGTTGGACAGCAGGGCCAGGGCGAGCAGTAGCCCCGTCCACCTGACTCCTGGCGACTCAGCGCGCATGGTCCACCCCCAGGCCCCCGGAAGCGAAGGCCCCCGGGCTCGGCATGTCCTGGCCTCGCGCGAACAGCAGTGTGCTCGCGGGCAGGGAAGCCGGGCGTGGGGGCTCCACGGCACCCACGGGTGGAGGGGTGGGCCCATCCGCCTGGGATGGCAGCAGCACCACCAGCAGCGTGGACGTCATCAGCGCCTCCGAATGGGGACTCCCATTCTAGCGGCCACCTCCGACGACTCCGGACAGACGGGAAAAGACGGGGGGATGTGACCTGGTTCCCAAGCCTGGTGATTCCAACCACCCCGGTCACCCGGTCGCATCCGTGGTGCCGCGGAGCCCGCGTTTCCGCCGCGTCCCCGGTGGTCACGAAAAGAACCAGGGAGGGAACACCGGCCATGTCCGCCGGCATCCCTCCCTGCCCGGGTGCTTCAGTTCATGCGGACGGGTGCGGCTACTTCGCGGCCAGCGTGGGCTCCGCGCTCATGCCCTCCTGGAGCGCCTTGAGGAGCCGCGCGACCTCCGACACCGGCACGTCCTGCACGCTCAGCAGCGTCTTGCCGTCCTGGGTGCGCGAGCTGAGACGGACCGGGGCCACCCCGTTGAAGTTGCGCAAGAGGCTGTCCTCGAAGAACAGCAGACGCGCCCGATCCGGCACGGGGACACGCACCGGGAGCGGAGCCTTCTTGGCCTTCGTGGCCCGCTCCACCTCGTCCACGCCGCACTCCGCGAAGGACTTGCTCACCACCGTGCCGTCATCCCTCGGCACGTCGATGGGCAGGGTGCCAGGGTTCCCCCTGTCCAGCACGAGGCCGGTCGCCTCCACGTAGCGGAGCAGGGCCCGCAGGGGGTACACGCCGAAGTGCGTGGTTCTGGGGGCGTCCGCGTTCTGGGCTGAACGTCCAAAACATGGGACGGTCACTCGTTGACGTCAACGAGTGGACGCCCCTCCTGCCAATGAGGAGACGGGGCTCATCAAGCGGTGCCCGGCTTCGTGCGCGGTGGCCCGCGCCGCAGGGGATCCCACACGAGCTGCTCGGTGGGGGTGAGCTTCATGTTGGTGAACCCGTGGCGCTCGACGAAACGCGCGAAGCGCTCGGAGACGGTCAGGCATCCAGACAGTCCTCGCGGGCGGAAGATGTCCTCTCCTCCCCAGGTGCCAGGCTCCAGGGTGTAGCCGTGGATGGCGTTCTTGGTCGCCTCACGGCATTCCTCGCACGTGGGAGGGTCGCCGGCGTAGACGATGCGGCTGCGCGCCATGTCCACGGCCGCGCGACTGATGGGGCGGGTCCTGACGACGAGGTACGCGGGAACGTGGAGGGCCTTGGGGCTCCGCCGCTTGCGGCGCACCCGGACCACCTCCACCGGGTGGAAGCCCTCCAGTCCCGTCAGCCCTTCTTCCTGGAAGGCCCGGGCGAACCGCTCGGACATGAGCAGATCATCCCCCGGGGGCTTGAGAAAGTCCCCGAGTTCCTCACCGTGCAGCACCAACTCGACGCGGTAGGGGGGCAACCACGGCAGCATCCCGATCGCGTCACCGCACCGCTGGCAGAGGGCAGCCTCTCCGAGATTGACGGGCTCGAGCTCGTCGACGTCGACATCGTAACGGGACCAGAGCTTGTCCTTCTCCAGGATGAAGAATCGTGGGGAAGCCGTTGGCTCAGAAACCATGGGGGAACCTCGCCAGCATGTCGGGCCGGTTGTAGATCTCCCGGAGGAAGGCTTCGAACTCTTTCGCGGTCGTCGTGCCGTTGCGTTCGAGCCATTCGACGACCTCCTTGTCCACATCCCGGTGCCACTGCTGGTAGCCGCAGTGGGCTTTCTCATCCACGGCTCGGCTGACGAAGCGCTTGTCGCGTGCCTTGTACTGGCCCTTGAGCGTCCTGTGCTTCGCCAACGCCTTGGCGATGGGCCGGGAGATGATGTGGTGCAACTGCCCGGTGCACTGGATGGGCTCGGAGCAGTCCGCGGCCACATCCTGCAAGATGTCATCCCCCTTACGGATGACCTTCTCCACCTCACTGTTCCGCGAGGAGAGCTTCTCCACGAGCTTCACGGCCTCCATGGCCGCTTCAACCACCCTCGCCTCGGGGTCGCACAGGCACTCCACCGGCGTTGGGTCGGGTGTGGAGGGAAGCTGCGTGAGTAGCAGCACCAGCAGGCTCGCGAACATGGGATTCCTCTGTCTCCGTGATGGGGCCCGGAAGCTACCGCGTGAGCGTGTGGGGTTGTTGATGAGGATGCGAGCCCCTACGCACGGGCTCTCCCGGGTGCAAGGGGACGAGAGAGGGGCGCTCCGTTCGCCGCTCCGCGAGGGCGGGGAGCGTGACACCTTGCACCGGCGGGCGAGCGGCTCCACCTAGAAGGGGTCAGGGTCACGGGTGGAGGCTGGGGGAGCCACTCTGGGAGGTATCTCCAGTGAAGCTCGATTTTTCCTCGTTCCTGCTGGGGTGCGGGGTGGGTGCCGGTTCGATTCTCCTGGGCAAGCGGCTCCACCCGCTGGTGCTGGATGTGGCCACGCTGCTCTTCCGCCTCCAGGAGCGGGTGATGGCCGCGACGCCCATGGGGCAGCAGGTCCTCTCGGAGCTGCTGGCCGAGGCCCGGGCCCGCGCGAGCCTCCCCGCTGGATTCGCCAGGGGCCTCCACTCCAGGTCCTACCGTGAGCCCGAGCCGAAGCGTGCGCGGAACATGGCCACCAGGTCTTCATCGAGCACGTAATCCTCGATGTAGAGCCGCGCGGCCTCGAAGCGCAGCTCGCGCAGCTTGCGGTAGTGCAGGTCCAGGTCTCTCGGAGTCGGCGTGCCCACGAGGCACGGAGCGTCCTCGAAGCGGGAGCTGAGGATGCTGGAGAAGACGCACCCCATGAGCGTGTCGTCGAGCGGGTGCAGCAGCTTGAGCGCGGCGCGAATCTTGTGGTCCCAGCCGGTGGCGAAGGTGATCTCCCGGATCTCCCCCACGGGCCTGTGGCTGCGGATGGCGCCGGCCTCGGTGAAGAGGACATCGCGGCGCTCCTGGAAGCGGCGGATGGCGCGGCGCGGATCGAAACAGTGGGGCGCCGAGTCATCCACCACGAGCGTGCCGGGGCGCAGCTTGTCCACGTCGAGCAGATTCGCGGCGCTGGTGGCGCTGAGCAGGACGGAGGCCTCGTACACCTCGTCGGGCGCGGTGTTGCCGGAGATGCACGTCACCTCCACCTTCCCCTGGAAGCGCAGCTCCGTCACCAGCTCCTCGGTGAGTCGCAGCAGGTACTCGCGCCGTGCGGGGACGTCACACAGCCGGAGGGAGCGCGGGTGCGGCAGCGTGCGCAGCAGCAGGCGCAGGATGGCGGTGCCGATGGAGCCAGCACCCAGGAGCGCCACGTGCTCGTCCTCCAGCCGCCGTCCTCCGGCGCGCAGCACCTGCTCCACCATCATCACGAAGCAGGCGGCGGTGGTGGCATGGCCGGTGGTGAGCCGGGGCAGTCCGGAGCGGCCGGCGGTGGCCTCCACGAGGGCGCGTCCGTAGTCCGTGGCCGAGGGCACCAGGCCCGTGAGCGACACGGTGTCGGCGCCCAGGCGGGCGGCCTCCTCGAGTCCCCGGACGACGGCGTCCACGGTGCGCTGCTTGTCCACGTAGAGTCCCGCGTCCTCCAGCGGCAGCACGATGAGCCCGATGCGGCCGAGGAACGTCTCGTACACGCTGACGAGCGAGGCCTCGCCGTGGAGACAGTCGCGGATGAACTCGCGGGGCGTGAGCCGCAACTGCTCCAGGAAGGCCCGGGGCAGGGTGGCGAGCGCGGCGGCGTCCACGGAGAGCTTCGCGCTGTACTCCACCTGGCGCGCGGGCTTGCGCTCCCCGGCGCCGCCCACGTCATTGTAGACATCGGCGACGGAGAGCAGGTGCACGGCGCTCTCGGGCAGGGTGGGCCCGGCGTAGTAGAGCGAGAACAGCACCTTCTCGAAGAGCACCGGGAAGGACAGGCGGGACGAGACGAGCTCCTCCAGCCTCGGGTCCAACGTGCCGCGCAGGCCCTGGCGCTGCTCGCGCAGGTGCACCTTGAGACGCTCCCAGATGTGGATGACGGAGAGCATCTCCAGGAAGTCGGGGCGCTGGAACTGCTGGGGGAAGGGACCAGGCAGCGTGGTGGTGCCGTTGCTCTCGGCCGTGAGGAAGACGCGGACGGTGTGCGCCAGCAGGTTCAGCATGGCGAGGAAGCTGGCGTAGAACTCACGGTCGCTCCCGAGCTGGCGCATGGGGATGACGGAGTCCAGGTCCGCGAAGGTGCCGTTGAGGAGCACGTTCTGCGGCTCGATGCACTGCCCGTTCTTGAAGTGCTGGATGTCGCTGGGGAAGTAGCCGAGCAGCAGCATGCGCGCGGTGAGCCGCACCCACGAGTCGACGACGGCCTCGGGATCCAGGTTGTGCTTGAGGGTGGCGTAGACGAGGCGCGTGTTGGAGAAGCCGCCCGAGCCGGTGCGCTGGCTCTCCTGGGCCAGGGTGCCGGCGAAGTGGCTCACGCGCGGGAAGGGCGCCTTGGGGAACCAGTAGACGTAGCAGGCCAACCCGTCACGCAGCTCGTTCTGGGCGATGGTGAGCGTGAAGCCCGACAGCAGCGGCAGCAGCCGTGAACGGAAGCGCGCCACCACCTCCTCGGACCAGCGCACCACCAGCAGCGGCAGCGGCAGCCCGCCGGGCTCGTGGAACTCCTCCAGGAAACGGCCCTGCAGCTCGGCCGCGCGCTGCGCCTCGGTGAGCGCCTCGGGCAGCGTGACGGCGCCGGGCACCTTGCGCTCCTGGATGAGGAAGTACTCCAGCGTGTTCGTCACCGAGTGTTTCGCGAAGCGCTCGAAGAGCCGCTGCTGGAGCAGGTGGAAGAAGCCGCTCTGATCCTCGCACCGCACCTCGGCGCCCTTGATGGCCAGCACGCTCTCGCCCGGGCCGCGCCGGTAGAAGGAGCGGAAGTGGCCCTGGGGGCGGAAGAAGCCCTCGGTGTCGAACGTGCCGTTGGTGGGCGGCACGGGGATGTCCCGCTTCATCCGCTCCAGCTCCTCGGCCACCCAGGGCTCGGCCTCGCGCAGGTGGCGCCAGAGCGCGGGCGCGTCGCGGGCCACGTCCCAGGCGATGGAGAACGGGCCCGACTCCGCGCGCGGCTTGCGCGTGCCCAGCTCCTCCAGCAACTGCCCGAGCGGATGGCTCAGCAGCTCCTCCACCCGGAGCGTGAGCCCGTACCGGTCCTCCAGCAACTGTTGCAGCTCGAGCTGGCGCATCGAGTCCAGCCCGAGCTCCGCCAGGGTGCGCCTCGGGTCCAACGCCTCGGGGGCGATGCCGATGAGGCGGGCGAGCTGCTCGCGCAGGAAGGCGGAGGGGCTCGCGTCGGTGGGCTCGGCGCGGGGCGGCGCGAGCCGGGCCGTGTGCAGGATTTCCAGCGAGCCCGCGAGGTAGTCCTGCTTGCAGGCGCTCCGCTGAATCTTGCCGCTGGACGTCTTGGGCATGGTGCCGTGGCGCACCAGCACCAGCGTGTCCAGGTGGATGCCGTGCGCCGCGGCCACGGACTGGCGCGCGGCGTGGGTGATGTCCTCGGGGCTGTCTCCCTCGTGGTCGCGGTGGACCTCCTGCACGACCACCAGCCGCTCCTCCTGCCCGGAGTCGACGGAGAAGGCGGCGCCACAGCCGGGACGCAGCGCGGGGTGGCTCTCCTCGACGGTGCGCTCCAGGTCCTGCGGGTAGTGGTTCCGGCCCCGGATGATGATGAGGTCCTTGATGCGGCCCGCGAAGAACAGCTCGCCTTCCTGCAGGAAGCCCAGGTCTCCGGTGCGCAGCCAGGGGCCGTCACCGGTGTCCGCGCGCATCGCGCCGAAGGTGTGCTCGCTCTCATCGGTGCGGTTCCAGTAGCCCTGGGCGACGCTCGGGCCCGACACCCAGATCTCCCCCACGCGGTCCGAGGAGCAGCGCGTGCGCGTGACGGGGTCCACGATGAGGACCTGCTCGTCCAGCCACGGGCGGCCCAGGCCCACCAGGCGCCGTGAGCCCGGCGTGCCCTCGGGCAGCTCGACGACCCACCAGGACTCCAGCGCCGCGCCATCCACCGTGCGCACCGTGCGGCGTGTGCCCTGGAAGCCGCCCGTCACCATGAGCGTGGCCTCGGCCAGGCCGTACAGGGGGCGCAGCGCGTCCGAGCGCAGGCCGGTGGGCGCGAACGTCCGGGTGAAGCGCTCCAGCGTGTCGGCGCGCACGGGCTCGGCGGCGTTGAAGGCGTAGCTCCAACTGCTCAGGTCCAGCCCCACGCGCTGCTCCGGCGTCACCTTGCGCGCGCACAGGTCGAACGCGAAGTTGGGCCCGCCGCTGAGCGTGCCGCCGTAGCGCGAGATGGCGCGCAACCAGCGCACCGGTTTCTGCAGGAAGGACTCGGGCGGCAGCAGGACGATGGGAAAGCCGGCGTACACCGGTTGCAGCACGCAGCCGATGAGTCCCATGTCGTGGTACATCGGCAGCCAGCTCACGCCGACGGAGTCCTCCGTGGAACCGAAGGCCCGCTGGATGATGGCGGAGTTGTGCAGCAGGTTGCCGTGGGTGAGCCGCACGCCCTTGGGCACGGCGGTGGAGCCCGAGGTGTACTGGATGAAGGCGAGCGTACTGGCCGTCACCTCCGGAGGCCGCCACGTCCGCTCGCTGTCCGGCTCCAGCGCGTCGGTGGCCACCCAGCGCAGCGAGGCGAGCTCCGGTGCGTGGCTGGTGAGCCCGTCCACCAGCTCGCGGATGGCGTGGGTGGTGAGCACCAGGGTGGCCTGGGCATCCTGGACGATGGCGCGCAGCCGCGGCAGCGTGCGGTGCAGGCGCGAGGGGTCCGGCGGGTACACCGGCACGGCCACGACACCGGCGTACAGCGCCCCGAAGAAGGCGGCGGCGTAGTCCAGCCCGAAGGGGTAGAGGAGCAGGGCGCGCTCGCCGGCCGCGGCCGAGCGCTGGAGCGTGGCGGCGATGGCCCGGGCCCGTTGATCCAGGCCCGCGAAGTCCAGGTGCCGGGTCTCCGTCTCTCCGTCTTCCAGGAGCGTGAAGACGCGGCGCGAGGGCTGCTCCAGAGCCCTCCTGCGCAGGATGTCCACAAAGGTCGAGCCGGGCTCGCGCCGCACCACTGCCTGGGGCTTCATGTCTCTCGGCACCACGGATGGGGGGAGCCGCCGCGTGGGGGACGCGGCGGTGCCGGGGGACATGAGGGGGTTCCCCCCAGCGGACGGATCTTCATCCGCCCGCCTCCGGGCTTCAATGCCGGTGGGGAGAGCCCGGATGCACCGGGTGGGGCAGGGTCACCCCACCCGGGTACTCAGCGACGCTGGGAGTGCGTGCGCCGTGCGTGGGCGGGCGCGGTGGCCGCCTTGCGCCGGCCCAGCAGTGCGGCCAGGGCCATCCCGGCGGCGACGAGCAGGGGCGTTCCCCCGGTCGACGACGCGCCGCAGCTCGCGGGAGGCACTCCCGTGCCGGCCAGCGTCGCGTCCCCGGGGACGAGGCCGCCCGTTCCCGGGACGGGGTCCGAGGGCTGCTGGGCGATGGGGTCCGACTCCTCGGGCGGAGGATCTCCCTCATCGGAGGAACCATCCACCGGCGGGCTCTCCGGGGCCGGCTGGGGCTGGGGCTGGGGCTCCGGGGTGGCGACGACGGGCGCGGGCATCACGTCCTCCAGGCGCGTGGCCTGGACGAAGCCGTCATGGAAGACCACACCCTCGGGGGCGATGGACGCGTCGCGGTACAGGCCGAGCTTCAGGTAGTTGAGCTGGCCCGAGTACTGCGTGGCGATCTTCGTCAGCGGCACGACCACCTTGCCGTTGTGGTACAGCTCGACGAAGCCCGCCTTGGGATCCGGCGACCACTTCACGTGCAACACGAAGTCGTTCCACTGCTCGCGCTGGAGCGGAGCCCGCCAGATGATCTTCCCGTTGGCGCCGCCCACGCGCAGGCGCAGTTGATCATCCACCACGTAGAACTCGAGCGGCGGCGAGCCACCGTTCCCATCGTGGTGCCACTGGGTGAAGATCTGCCACTTGGGCGAGCGCGGGAAGCTCTTCGGGAAGAGGGTGCTCCACTTGTAGAAGAACTCGGAGCCGGCCTTCTCCCGGTCCAGGTAGAGCAGCTCGTTGCGGTTGCCGCTCGCGTTGATGGGATTGTCGCCCTGACGGACGGTGGTCTTCAGCGCGTAGCGGCCCTCTCGCGCGGGCGAGCTGACCACCAGCAAGCGGCTCGAGGAGACGGTCTGCTCGCGGTCCCACTGCGAGGTATTGCCAGTCTCGAAGTCTCCCCGCCACACGGTGGAGGCGGTCGCCAGGGTAGGCAGCAGTAGCGCGAAGGGGGCAAGTTTCAGCAAACGCTTCAAGCTTTGTCCTTTCGTTCCGTTTGGGTCCCCACGGACAAACGGAACGCCTTCCCACTTCCCGGCGTGCTTCCCTGTCAGCCCTCCTTGGAGCCTCCTTGGAGCAGGAGCCGCCCGGCCCCCTCGTACTGCTTCGGGACACACGAGCCCCTCGCCGGTTGCCCGTCCGGCGAGGAGGCTCATGCGCTCCACGATTTCAGGCGGTTAGCGCCGCGGCGTGGTACCGCAGGTGGTCCTCCATGAAGGTCGAGACGAAGTAGTAGCCGTGGTCGTATCCGTCCTGGGACCGGAGCGTCAGGGGCTGCCCCGCCTGCTCGCAGGCTTCGCGGAGGAACTCGGGTTTGAGCTGGTCCCCGAGGAACTTGTCGCGCGTGCCCTGGTCCACCAGCAGTGGGGGGAGACGCGTACCCGCCGCGCGGATGAGCTCGGTGGTGTCCCACTGCTTCCAGGCCTCGGAGTCGGCCCCGAAGTAGGTACGGAAGGCCTTCTGTCCCCAGGGCACGCGCATGGGCGCGCAGATGGGGGCGAAGGCGGATACGGAGCGGTAGCGGCCGGGCTGGCGCAGGGCGCACACGAGGGCGCCATGTCCTCCCATGGAGTGGCCGAAGATGCCCTCGCGGTCCATGCGGGCGGGGAAGTGCTTCCCGATGAGCCCGGGCAGCTCCTGGGTGACGTAGCTGAACATGCGGAAGCGCGAGGCCCAGGGCGCCTGGGTCGCATCCACATAGAAGCCGGCGGCGGTGCCCACCTCCCAGTCGGCGCTCTCGTTCGCAATGCCGGTGTCGCGCGGGCTGGTGTCGGGGACCACGAGCATCACTCCCAGCTCGGCGGCGAGCCGTTGCGCGCCTCCTTTGATCTGGAAGGTCTCCTCGGTGCAGGTGAGGCCCGAGAGGAAGTAGAGCACGGGCACCTTGCCCGTCTGGGCCTGGGGGGGCACGTAGACGGAGAAGCGCATCTCGCCGCCGCACACCGCCGAGTCGTGGCGGTAGAAGGCGACGGTGCCTCCGAAGCAGCGGTGCTCGGAGGCCGGCCGGAGGGTCGTGTCCATCAGTACTTCACCACGGCGCGGATGGACTCGCCCTTGTGCATCAGGTCGAAGCCCTCGTTGATGCGCTCCAGCGGCAGCGTGTGGGTGATGAGCGGGTCGATTTGAATCTTCCCGTCCATGTACCAATCGACGATGCGGGGCACGTCGGTGCGGCCGCGGGCGCCACCGAAGGCACTGCCCTTCCACACGCGCCCGGTGACGAGCTGGAAGGGCCGGGTGCTGATCTCCTGCCCGGCCGCCGCCACGCCGATGATGATGCTCTCGCCCCAGCCGCGGTGGCAGCACTCGAGCGCCTGCCGCATGGTCGTCACGTTGCCGATGCACTCGAAGCTGTAGTCCGCGCCGCCCCCGGTGAGGTTGACGAGGTAGGGCACCAGGTCCGCGCCCACCTCCTTCGGGTTGACGAAGTGGGTCATGCCGAACTTCTCGGCCATCTCGCGCCGGGCGGGGTTGAGGTCCACGCCGACGATCTGATCCGCGCCCACCATGCGGCAGGCCTGCACCACGTTGAGGCCAATGCCGCCCAGGCCGAAGACGACCACGCGCGCGCCCGCCTCCACCTTCGCGGTGTAGATGACGGCGCCGATGCCCGTGGTCACCCCGCAGCCGATGTAGCAGACCTTCTCGAAGGGCGCGTCCTCGCGAATCTTCGCCACGGCGATCTCCGGGAGCACCGTGTGGGTCGCGAAGGTGGACGTGCCCATGTAGTGGTGGACGGGGTCCTTGCCGATCCGGAAGCGGCTGGTGCCATCCGGCATGAGGCCCTTGCCCTGCGTGGCGCGGATGGCCGTACAGAGGTTCGTCTTCTGCGACAGGCACGACTTACACTGGCGGCACTCGGGCGTGTAGAGCGGGATGACGTGGTCACCCTTCTTCAACGAGGTGACGCCGGGGCCCACGTCCACCACCACGCCCGCGCCCTCGTGGCCGAGGATGCTGGGGAAGAGGCCCTCGGGGTCCTTGCCGGAGAGCGTGTACGCGTCCGTGTGGCAGATGCCGGTGGCCTTCAGCTCGATGAGGACCTCGCCGGCCTTGGGGCCTTCGAGGTGCACCGTCTCGATGCGCAGGGGCTTACCGGGTTCGAATGCCACCGCTGCCTTGATGTCCATGCTCGTGTCCTCCAGGGATGTAGCGGGTTGAGTCGGACGGTAGCTAGCACGCGAGAGGCCTCGTGGCTTCACCGGCCGAAGAATTGCGCTTCCCGACAGTCGCGGTAACACATGGTGGGATTGGCTGGTCATCGAAGTCGCACTGGACGAGGCGCATGAGCGGCGTGGCCGACAGAACGAGGGCAGTGGAGCGGCCCGGCGGGACGAGTGTCCTGCTGGTGGCGCTGCTGCTCGCCGTGTCGGCCTCCGGGTGCGGCCAGCTGGACGATTCCATTGATTCCCTCACCCTCCGGTTGGAGGAGTGGGACCGGCACCGGCACGACACCGCCGGGAAGTCCGGACAGGGCACGGCTCTCCCGCACCAGGCCTCGGTGCGTGAGTGGGAGCCGGAGCCCACGCAGCGCTCCGCCCGGGTCCGGGGAGCGCTCATCGCGGGCCTCGCGGTCAGCCGCGCGGACATTCCGCCCACAGGGGGCACCGGGCTTCACCGGTCCCCGCCGGGCCAGGAGGCACCGCCTCCGAGGCAGGTCCGGAGACTCGAGTCCCCGCGGGTGAAGACGGGACTCACACCCGGTGTCGGGTCCGCCCTGGCGCGGACACGGGTCGCCGCGCCCAGGGACCTGGCGCGGTCGCAGGCCTCCTCCGGTTCGCGGCCGGTGAAGGCCCTCCGTCTGGCAGTCAGCGTGAGCGCGCCGCGGCTGCGAGGCGTCATCCGAGGCAGGTGGGTGCACTCCACCGAGCCGTCGGACACCGTGGAGCGCCCGCTGATGGGCACTCCCACCCCTCCGCCACTCCTCGCGCACCGTGGAACCCCCAGGACACCGGGTGGAACAGCGGGCGTGGAGGGGCCGTGGAGACGCCCGCCTGAAGCGGTGGGACGTCCCCCGGGCCCAGAGGAGACCCCGCCACATGCCGTGGCCTGGGGAACCGTGGGAGGGCTCGTGCTCGCGCACGGACCCGAGGGCCCACCGTCTCGCGCATACCGTGAATGGGACTCCGGACCGCCTCCGCGTGGGCGCGTTCAGGGGGGCCTGGAGCGACGCGCTGAATTCAGCGCCACACGAGTCATCGCGGGCTCGTGCGGTGCCGTACCTGGCTGTCCTGGAGGCTCAGTCCTTCGCGGGGTAGAGCTGGCCGCGCATCTCCCCGTAATAGGTGTGCGCCTTCGTATGGAGGTTGAAATAGAGCACTCCCTTTCTCGCCAGGTATTCGAGCCCGGAGAGCGTCTTGACCTGTCCCGGGAGTCCCAGTTCGGATGGGCAGCCCTCGGGTAGCGAGGGTTTCAGGCCCGGCATATCCTTGACGAAGACGACGTTCTTGTTGGTGAGCTCCACGGAGAACCTGCCATCGGTGAACTTCTTCGCCGGACTGCCAGCTTCGCCGAAGTCCACGATGATGGGGCCCAGCACTCCCGGCGGGCCGCAGTGGATGTGGAACATGACGATGTCGGCGGGGTTCACGCCTTGGATCTCGACTTCGACATAGGCCTTGCTCAGGTCGCGGGCGAACCGCAGCTGCCCATGCCCCCGGGACTTCCGGTTCTCGCGGAGCGTCGAGGGCGCCGTGGCGCCGAGGCTCTTCTCCAGCGGTTTGGGGACCTCCGACTCCTCACCGGGCTCCTGGGCGGGGCTCAGGAAGGCCTCGTAGACGGTGAACGTCGTGGCGCCGAGGGCCGGATCCTTGGCGTGGGCGGGCAGGGTGGACAGCGCGAGGGCGAAGGCAAGGGCCGTGGTGGGCGTACGCATGGGGTGTTCCTCCTGGAAGGGACGCCTCTCTTCGTAGCTCCCTCCAGGCGCGGCCGATGGCCACAGACGGACAGGGGGTGGCCACTCCCTGGACAGCGTCGGGCGCCGGAGTCCCAGGCAGCGAGGCAAGAGCATGGATCTGGAAGAGTTGCGTGCTTTTCTCGACGTCGTGCAGACGGGCTCGTTCCTGGCAGCGGCGGAGTCCCTGGGCGTGTCGCGCACCACCTTGCGGCGCCGCGTCGAGGCGCTCGAGGCACGGGCCGGCGTGCCGCTCCTGAAGAGCACGGCCCAGGGCATCATCCTGACGGAAGCCGGTGAGGTGCTCGCCCGGCGCGGACGCGTCATGATGCAGGAGACGAGCGCGCTGCTGTCGTCCATCCGCGAGGTGGGCCAGGCGCCCTCGGGGGTGCTCCGGGTGGTGATGCCCGTGGGGCTGCCACCGCATCTGCTCACGCCGCTCTTCGGGTTGTTGCGGAGCACCTGGCCCCTGCTGCGCGTCCATGCCCGCTTCAGCGGAAACCCCCTGGGCGAGCCGCTGGACGGCGTGGACATGGCCATCCACTTCGGGGAGGACATGCCCCGGGGACCCTGGCTCTCCCACGTGGTGATGCGCGTGCGGGAGGGGCTCTTCGCCAGCGGGGAGTACCTGCGGCGGCGGGGAACCCCGGGCTCGCTCCAGGACCTGCTGGGCCACGAGCTCTTCTCCTGGGAGGCCCCGGGGGACGATGCGCACGCCTGGCCCACGCTCCGGGGCGCCACCTTCGCGGTCGCCCCGGCGCTCGTCACACCGGACATCCATTTGATCCGCTCCTGCTGCCTGGCGGGGCTGGGAATCGGCCTGGTGCCCAGCGTCGAGCTGGAGGACCCGGGCGGCTCCGCGGAGCCGTTGGTGCCCGTACTGCCGGAGTTGGTGGGGCGGGAGCGCCCGGTGCGCATCAGCGTCCCCGAGGCGCTCGCCGAGATTCCAAAAATCAAACTGGTGCTCTCGCACATCCGCCAGTTCCTGGAGCCGCTGTGACCGGGGGCCGGGCGGACCCGGGGCTCGGGGGGAGCCGCGAGAGCAGCACGCCGGAGGTGATATGGTGTCCCATGGCTCTACGCCTCAGAGAAGTGCAGGGCCCGACCTCATGAGCATCACGTCCCTCCTCCTCCCCGGGTACAGGCTCCTGGGCCGCTTCCAAGAGACGGCGACGAGCCTTCTCTTCCGCGCGGTCCGTGAGGCGGATGGGCTACCCGTCATCATCAAGGCGCCCCGCTCCTGGCCCGTCGGCGCGCGCGAGCGTGCCCGCTACCGGCGCGAGTACGAGCTGTTGCGCCACCTCAAGGGCATACCCGGAGTGCTCACCGCCCACGCACTCGAGGTGTTCCAGGAGCGGCCCATCCTCGTGCTGGAGGACGTGGGGGGCAAGGCCCTCTCGGAGCAGGGGGGCAAGGCCCTGGAGCCGTCCCGCTTCCTCTCCTGGGCCCCCTCCCTGGTGGCCACCCTGGCGGAGGTCCATCGGCGCGGCGTCATCCACAAGGACATCAAGCCCGGCAACATCCTCGTCTCGCCCTCGGGGAAGGCCTGGCTCATCGACTTCGGCATCGCCACCCTGCAGCGGGTGGAGCACGTGGAGGTCGTCCTCCAGCAGCCGCTCGCCGAGGGAACTCCGGCCTATATGTCCCCGGAGCAGTCGGGGCGGATGAACCGGGCGGTGGACTACCGGACGGACTTCTACTCCCTGGGAGTGTCCTTCTACGAGGTGCTGACGGGGCGGCTGCCCTTCCGCGGGCAGGACATGCTGGAGTGGTTCCACGCGCACCTGGCCCAGGCCCCGGTGCCTCCGCACCAGGTGGTGCCGTCCATTCCCCCCGCGCTCTCGGCGGTGGTGATGAAGCTGCTGGCCAAGGTGGCCGAGGAGCGCTACCAGAGCGCCGAGGGGTTGCGGGCGGACCTGGAGCAGTGCCAGGAGGCGCTGCGGCTCGGCTCGCTGGAGACCTTTCCCCTGGGCAGCCGGGACGTCCCCGCCCGCTTCCAGCTCCCCCAGCGGCTGTACGGCCGCGAGGCGGAGGTGGAAGCCCTGCTGAAGGCCTTCGAGCGGGTGGCGCTCTCGGGGCGCACCGAGTGGGTGCTCGTGCGGGGCTACTCCGGCATCGGCAAGTCCGCCGCCGTCCGTGAGCTGCACCGCCCCGTGCTGCGGCGGCGCGGCTTCTTCCTCAGCGGCAAGTTCGATCAGCTCCAGCACGACGTCCCGTATTCCACGCTGGCGCGGGCCTTCCAGGAGCTGGTGCAGCAACTGCTGGCCGGCAGCGACGAGGAGGTGGCGGTCTGGCGCCAGCGGCTGCTGGAGGCGTGGGAGGGCAACGGCCAGTTGCTGGTGGACCTGGTGCCCCAGCTCGAGCGGGTCGCCGGCAAGCAGCCCGTCCTCCCCGAGCTGCCCCCCTTCGAGGCGCGCGACCGCTTCAACCGCGTCTTCCAGCGCTTCCTCGGCGTCTTCGCCAGCCTCGAGCGTCCCCTCGTCCTCTTCCTGGATGACCTGCAGTGGGCGGACCCGGCCAGCCTCGAGCTGCTGCGGTACATCGCCACGGACCCGGAGACGCCGCCCGTGCTGTTGATTGGCGCCTTCCGGGACAACGAGGTGACCCCCTCGCACCCGTTGGCGCGGACCCTGGTGGAGGTCCGCGCGAGCGGGACGCGGGTGCGGGACATCTACCTGGGCCCGCTGACGCTGGAGCACACGCGGCGGCTGGTGGCCGATGCCTTTCCCGGGGCCGGGCAGGAGCTGGTGGTGCCCCTGGCGTCGCTCGTCCAGGAGAAGACGGGCGGCAACCCCTTCTTCCTCCTGCAGTGGGTGCAGGCGCTCCACCAGGACGGCCTGGTGGTGCGGGCCCCGGAGGGCGGCTGGCGCTGGGACGCCGCTGGCGTGCGGGCCCGGGGCTACTCGGACAACGTCATCGACTTCATGGTGGGCCGCCTGCTGCAGTTGCCGGAGCAGACCCGGCAGATGCTCAGCCTGGCGGCGTGCATGGGCAACTCCTTCGCCCTGCTCAAGCTGGCCTTCCTCTCCCACCAGGACAGCTCCCAGGTGGAGCAGGACCTGGAGCCCGCGCTCCAGGAGGAGCTGCTGGTGCGGGCGGATGCCGAGCGGTACCGCTTCGCGCACGACCGCATCCAGCAGGCGGCCTATGCCCTCATCCCCGAGCAGGAGCGCAAGGCCGTCCACCTGCGCGTGGGCCGGCTGTTGTTGGAGCGGCTGTCTCCCGAGGAGCTGCGCGAGCGCCTCTTCGAGGTGGTGAGCCACCTCAACATGGGCGTGGAGCTGATGCGGGACGACTCGGAGCGCTCCCACCTGGCGTACCTGAACGCCGAAGCGGGCTGGAAGGCCAAGGCCTCCAGCGCCCACCGCTCGGCGGTGACGTGCTTCGACACGGCCTTCTCCCTGCTGCCCGGCAACCCCTGGGAGACGGACAGGGCCATGGCCTTCAAGCTGCGCCTGACCCAGGCGAGCAGCGAGGTGATGAGCGGCAACGCCTCCGAGGCGCGCCGCCTGGTGGACGGCGCGCTGCCCTGGGCCCGCACGCGCTCGGAGATGGCGAAGGCCTACCGCTTCAAGAGCGATCTGCTCCTCTCCTCCAGTGACGCGGAGGGCGCCGTCGCCTGTCTGCTGGAGTGCCTGGAGAAGTTCGGCATGCCCCTGCCGCTCGAGCCCTCCTGGGAGGAGGTGGTGGCGGCCCACGAGGAGGCGTGGTCCCTGCTCCACGCGCGTCCCCTGGAGAGCTTCCTCTCGCTGCCGGCCCTGACGGATCCGGACATGAGGGCGGTCCTGGGCGTCCTCGCGGCCCTGTACGCGCCGGCCTTCTTCAGCCGGAGGAACCTGCACGTCCTCCACATCTGCCGCATGGTGACGCTCTCCATCCGGCATGGGCATGTGGATGCCTCCGCGCACGCCTACGCGTGGTTCGGCTTCCTGAGCAGCAACGTCTTCAAGCGCTACCGCGAGGGGCTGGCCATCAGCGACTTCGCGTGCAGGCTCGCCGAGCGCCAGGGCAGCTCCACCTTCCAGGGCGAGGCACTCCACGCCCGGTCGATGAACGGCGTCTGGGTGGGCCCGCTGTCCTCCTCGAGGGATCTCATCCACAAGGCCATCCAGCAGTCGTCCCAGGCGGGGGCCTTCCGCAATGCCAGCCTCTGCTTCAACCACAGCACGCTGATTCCCCTCGTCATGGGGCGCGAGCTGGAGGAGGTCCGCCGGGAAGCCCTGGTGGGCTTCGACTTCGCCTCCAAGGTGTTGTTCTGGGACGTCATCCAGATGATGCGCGTCTTCCTGCGGCTGGTGGCGCAGCTGCAGGGACGCTCCGAGTCCTTCTCCTCGTTGAATGGAGAGGGTTTCGACGAGGCGGCCTTCGAGGCGAGGCTGGCCGCGGGGAGCCTGATTCCCCTGCGCTCCAGCTACGCCATCGTGAAGATGATGTCGCGCTTCATGTGCGGCGCGTACGAGCAGGCGCGGCAGGCGGCCGAGAGCGTCAAGGGGCTGCTCTGGTCCACCATCGGCCAGCTCTACTACTACCTGTACGTGCTGTACGAGGCGCTGACCCTGGCGGCGTGTTGCCGGGATGCTCCGCCGGCGCGGCGGCTCGAGTACCTGGAAACCATTGGGCAGCACCACCGGCAACTGGCGGAGTGGGCGGGGAACTGTCCGGAGAACTTCCGCGCGGCCGAGCGGCTGGTGGCCGCGGAGCTGGCGCGCCTGACGGGAGAACCGGAGAAGGCCCACCGCGCCTACGAGGAGGCGCTCCAGTCCGCCCGCGAGCAGGGCTCCCTGCAGAACGCGGCCCTGGTCTGTGAGCTGGCCGCGGGCTTCTGGAAGGAGCGGGGCATGTCCACCACCGCGCTCCTCTTCGCCCGGGAGGCCCGCGAGGCCTGGGCGCAATGGGGGGCCGCGGCCAAGGTGCGGCACCTGGACGAGCAGTGGCCCTCCCTGGCCTCGCCCAAGGTGGGGCTCCAGGAATCCGATACCAGCTACGACACGAATTCCAACCACCTGGATGCGCTCACGGTGGTGAAGGCCCAGCAGGCCATCTCCAGTGAGATCGTCCTGGAGCGGCTGGTGGACACGCTCATCCGCGTGGCGCTGGAGACGGCCGGTGCCCAGCGCGGCGCGCTCCTGTTGCTGCGGCAGGACACGTTGGAGGTGGCGGCCCTCGTGGACTCCACCCCGGGGCGGACTCCCCTCCCCGAGGATCCCGCCCGGCGGCTGCCCTGGACGCTGCTGACGTACGTGCGGCGCTCGGGCTCGCATGTGCTCCTCAACGACGTCTCCCTGCCCCACGCCTTCTCCAACGACCCCTACTTCTCCCACGGGGCGGCCCGCTGCCTGCTGTGCCTGCCCCTGGGCCGTGGGGAGGCGCTCGGCGGAGTGCTGTACCTGGAGAACGACCTGACCACCGAGGCCTTCTCCCCGAGCCGCATCTCGTTGCTCAAACACATCGCCTCGCAGGCGTCCATCTCCGTGGAGAACGCGCGCCTGTACGAGGAGGTGCGGCGGGCCGAGACGGCGCTGCGTCAGTCCAATGACGAGCTGGAGCGGCGCGTGGAGGCGCGCACGCGCGAGCTGAAGCAGGCGCAGGCCCACCTGATGGAGACGGCGCGCGTGGTGGGCATGGAGGAGATCGCCTCCAACATCCTCCACGACGCGGGCAATGCCCTCACGAGCGTGGTGGTGGACTCGGACCTGCTGCGCAGGACGGTGGAGGAGTCGCGGGTGGGCCGGGTGAAGCAGGTGGTGGAGATGATGGACGCGCGGCGCGAGGACCTGGGGGACTACCTCTCCAGGGATCCGCGCGGCAGCCTCCTGCCGTCCTACCTCTCCGGGCTCGCGGACGAGCTGCTGGGAGAGCAGGCGGTGCTGCGGCAGGGCCTGGAGGACCTGGATGGGCACGTGGAGCGGGTGCGGACCATCATCCAGATGCAGCGCACCTACGCGAAGTCCACGCTGCTGGCGGACGAGTGCGACCTGGGCGGGCTGGTGGAGGAAGCCCTGCGCATCCACCAGGTGGCCTCGCGTCAGTCCCCGGTCCAGGTCACGAAGGAGCTGGCCCCGCTGCCCCCGGTGCGGGTGGACCGGCACCGGATGTTGCAGATCCTCCTCAACCTGCTCAGCAACGCGCGCAGTGCGCTGGATCCCGTGCCGGAAGCGCAGCGCTACCTGGGGGTGCGGATGGTGGTGGAGGGGGGCTGGGTCCGCATCCAGGTGGTGGACAACGGCGAGGGCCTGGCACCGGAAGTCCGTGAGCGGCTCTTCACGCAGGGCTTCAGCACGCGCAAGGACGGTTACGGCTACGGCCTGCACGCCAGCGCGCTGGCGGCCCGCCTCATGGGGGGACGGCTGACCCTGGAGAGCGAGGGGCCTGGAAAGGGCGCCACCGCCACCTTCGAGCTTCCCTTCACGCGTTAGGGCGAGGGGGGCTCTCGGGTCCGCCCTCGCCGAGGAAGCGGGCCCGGAGGGTGCGCACCACCTCGGCGTCCCAGCGCGTGGAGAGCAGCTCCACGGCGGTGCGGCGGTAGCGCAGCGAACACGCGAGGCACACCAGCGTGGCCGCCAACCCGATGACGCTGTTCTGCCAGGAGGCCAGGTCCCACTGGCCGTCCCAGAACCACTCCCTCAGGCTGGTGGGCCAGAAGTACCAGATGGGCCAGCCCGGGCCGCTGCCCGCGAGGTCACACAGCAGGTGGAGGTGGAAGGTCAGCAGTGCCAGCAACCCCACCTGGAGCCGCTGCCGCGCCAGCGCCACGCACACCCCCGCGGTCACCAGCGCCCCCACGTACCCGTGGAAGATGAGGTGGTGGTAGCGCGCGTACAGCTCGCCCCCGCCGAGAATCGTCAGCCCATCCAGGTCCGGCGCCAGCCCCGCGCACACCACGAGCACCCGGTCCCTCCGCGCCTCCAGGCGTTGTGTCACCAACCAGGACAGCTCGGCGTGCACGATGGGATTCATGTGGACATTCTGGCGCCCGGAGCCCGTGCTTTGCCAGCCCGTGCCGTGGCAGGCTCGCAGCGTCCTTCACTCCAGGAGCGCGTCATGTCCACCCCCTCTCCGCGCAACATGACCGACTACGAGGCCACCCACCGGGCCTTCCAGTGGGAGCGTCCCGAGTACTTCAACTTCGCCGCCGACTTCGTCGACCGCTGGGCCTCCGAGCGTCCCGATGCCCCCGCCCTTCAGTGGAGTGACGAGGCGGGACACTCGCGGCTCTTCACGTGGAAGGACGTGAAACAGCACTCGCTGCACGCCGCTCAGTTCCTCACCCGCCAGGGCCTGCACAAGGGAGACCGCGTCTTCGTGATGATGCCGCGCATTCCGGAGTGGTGGTTCCTCGTGCTGGGCTGCATCCGCGCGGGCATCGTCTTCATGCCCGGTACGCCCATGCTCACCGTCAAGGACATCCGCTACCGGTTGGTGGCCGCGGATGCCAACGGCGTCATCGCCGACGCGAGCTGTCTGGACAGGTTCGAGGGACTGGTGGGCACGGGCCGCGTGGAGACGTGGGTGGCCGTGGGCAACGCGCCCTCGCCCTGGGTGACCTACGCGACGGGCTCCGCGGGCACGGGTCAGCACGGCGCGAGCTTCGAGCGCACCCGGGCGGATGACCCGATGCTCATCTATTTCACCTCGGGCACCACGGGCATGCCGAAGATGGTGCAGCACACGCAGGCCAGCTACGGCCTGGGGCATCAAATCACCGGCCGCTACTGGTTGGACCTGACCCCCGAGGACCGGCACCTGACGCTGTCGGACACCGGCTGGGCCAAGTGCGCGTGGGGCAAGCTGTTCGGCCCGTGGAGCCAGGGCGCGTGCAACGTGGTGTACGACTACCGGGGCCGCTTCGACGCCGCGCGCATCCTCCGGATGCTCGAGCAGCAACGGGTGACGACGTTCTGCGCGCCGCCCACCGCATGGCGGGCCCTCGTGTTGCAAGACTTGTCGCGGTACGACCTGTCCTCCATCCGGCACGCACTGAGCGCGGGCGAGCCGCTCAACCCCGAGGTCATCGACACCTGGAAGCAGGCCACCGGGCTGCACATCCGCGAGGGCTACGGACAGACGGAGTCCGTGGTGCTGGTGGGCATGTTCCCCGCGCTGGCGCCGAAGCCAGGCTCCATGGGCAAGCCGTCCCCCGGCTTCGACGTGTCCGTCATCGACGGCGAGGGGAAGGAAGTCCCCACCGGCCAGGAGGGAGACATCGCCGTGAGGGTGAAGCCGGTGCCGCCGGTGGGCCTCTTCACGGGCTACCTCAACGACGACCCGGCGAACCTGGCCGCCTTCCGGGGCGACTGGTACGTGACGGGAGACCGGGCGGTGAAGGACGCGGACGGCTACCTCTGGTTCGTGGGGCGCAGTGATGACGTCATCAAGACGTCCGGCTACCGCGTGGGCCCCTTCGAGGTGGAATCGGCGCTGCTGGAGCACGCGGCGGTGGCGGAGTCCGCGGTGGTGGGTGTCCCGGACGAGCGCATCGGCCAGCGCATCAAGGCCTACGTGGTGCTGGCGCCGGGGTTCACCGGCTCGGAGAAGCTCGCCGAGGAGCTCCAGGAGCACGTGAAGAAGACGACGGCCCCGTACAAGTACCCTCGGGACATCGAGTTCGTCACGGAGCTGCCCAAGACGGTCAGCGGGAAGATCCGCCGCACGGAGCTGCGGGCCATGGCGCAGCAGCCCGCGAAGAAGGACTGAGCCTCCTGAGGCGTTGAGCCGCGAAATCAACCACACCGGCGTGTCGGCGCTGTTGACCGAAGCGGGAGGCAACACGAACTGCGCCGCCAACGACCGGTGGCTCCCGTCCGCGAAGAGCCAGCATCCCTGGCCTGACGAGCCATTCTACGCCAAGACCCGAGGTGGGAGCCTCATTGGGAGGCTGTGCGCTTCCGGCCCGTCAGGAGCGCGAAGACGCTGGCCACGAGTACGGCCACCCCGGGCAGTAGCATTGCGCGAGCGCCGATCAGGGTGACCATCTCGGCGCCACTCACTGCGCCCACGAGGAAGGCGCCCACGATGGTCAGCAGTATGATGAGGGTGGAACCGTCGGGTCGCTCCATCCGCCGGCGGGTCCCCACCACCAGGGGGAGCCCAGTCGCGCGCGCGAGCTGCTCGCGGTGCCAACGCCACCAGCGCGCCGTTTCGATGCCCAGGTCCGTCACCACGCCGGTGATGTGGGTGGTGCGAATGCGCGCCCCGGTGATGTAGGTCACCAGGCTGTTCTGCATGCCCATGGCGAAGCACAGGAGCCCCGCGTAGGCATCCGCGCGCCGTGGACTGACCGGCAGGAGGTTCTCGCTGAGTGCGACGAAGCCGAACAGCAGGGCCGCCTCGGAAAAGAGGGCGGCGGCGTAGGCGAGGGGGGCTCGGGGGAAGATGCCTGTGTGCAGCATGCAGCTGGCGGTGAAGGCCCCCAGGTAGAAGGTGACGACCAGCAGGATGGCGCTGATGGCGGCGGGGAAATCGCGGGCCACCACGTCGTTGGCCAACCGCCCAGCGCTGCCGGTCACGTGCGAGGTGAAGGAGCCCAGCAGGATGAAGCTGGCGGAATTGACGAATCCGGCCACCAGCGCCAGGTAGCCGGCGAGCTGGCGGTTCTTGTGGGGCAAACGGGCAGGGCCCTCATGGACGAACACGCTCAAGCTCATAGCACCTCGCGGCCTGGGGGCGGGGACCGCATCGCTCCAGGCATGAGCGATGTGTACGGCCCGTCACCTTCTCCCCGTGAACCCGAGAGCCACTGCCGATGGACGTACCCGAGGCGGCTACGGCAGCGTGCCGACGTGGGCGGCGATCGTCTTGGTTTGCTCGACGGCCGAGGAGAAGCCCACGCCCACGAGGACGTTGTTGTCGTTGTTGTTGAGGTACGTGGTGTTGATGGAGCCGTAGGGGCTGACGCCGACGTTGAGCTGATAGACCGGGCCCGTCATGCGCACGCCCGAGGCCGTCAGCTCGATACGGCGGTAGTAGACGATGAGGGTGCGCAGGTCATGCGTGCCCTGCTGGCCGGCGGCCACGCCCACCACGGCGTACCCATCCGGCACGGACGCCCACGCCTCGAGCGTCCCATAGGGGTTCTTTCCCGAGCGGGCGATCCAGCGCGCGCCCAGCGTGCCGTCGGCGTACGGCTGGCGGTACTCGACATGCAGCGTCTCGTAGTTGCTGTCCGAGACGATGCGCGCGCCGATGCCCGTCACCACCTGGCGGTTGCAGCTGGTGCCCGCCAGCGAGTTCACCTCGAGCGACGCGGACGGCTCACGGCCCACGCGTGCGGTGAAGGAAGAGCCGATCAGCCCGGGCGCGCAGTAGCACCACGCCGCGGGGTTGGTCCGGTCGCACGGCTCGCAGCCGTAGTCGTAGACGGGATCACAGACCGGCGGCTCCTCGCAGTCCGGCCAGCGCGGGTCGGTGATGGGGCAGTTGTCGATGGGAATGCAGTACGGGTCATCGACCGGGCATACCTTGACCGCGGCGCTCTGGAGCGAGCCCGCTGGCTCGGCCATGTCCACGAACTTCGCGTCCTTGGGGTAGTTGATCGCCACGGGCTCGCCGGTAGTGGGGTCGATGACGGACGTGGCCTCATCCGTCGCGCCACAGGCGGCGAGCAGGGGGACCACGGCGGTGGCAACCACGAGCAGCAGCTTCTTGAGCTTCATCGCTATCTCCAGGCAAGAGGGCGCCATGCGTCCGCCGGAGGGCGGAGCGCTGGGGTGTTTCCGTCGGTGTGTGTGATTCAGCTGAGAGCCGTTGCCGCGTCGCTACCGCTGGCCGGCCTCATCCTGGGAACGAAAAAGGCGGGAAAATGTCGCAAGGACGGGTGACGGAAAATGGAAACGGGCTGGAGACCCCGGAGGTCCCCAGCCCGTCATGTCCGCTTCCGTACTCCCGGGCTCTCGGGCTCCGGGCTTTCGCTCAATGGGCGGCGATGGCCGGACCGTGAGCCCCGGCATCGGCGTGTGCCGCGCCGGCCGCCGGGACCGACAGGGACGACACCTCGTGCTCCCGCAGGCGCATCAGCGGTCCGGGGAACAGCCCGCCCAGGAAGGCCAGCACGCAGCAGGCCAGCGCGGCGAGCCGCTCGCGGGGGAGCAGATCCTCCACCGTGGCGAGCACGGACGCATGGCCGTGCGCCGGCACCCCGAGGAAGGTGCGCTGGAAGGCTCGCAGGAAGGTGATGCCGTTGATGGCGGTGGTGAGCAGCAGCGGCAGCGCCACCAGGGGATGCGTGCCGAGGATTCCGTGGAGCAGCAGATCCTCGCCCACGAAGCTCAGCGTGCCGGGGAAGCCCAGGCTGGCGATGCCCAGCAGGAAGAAGAGGGCCGCCATCCTCGGGCCGCGGCGCACCAGGCCACCCAGCCGCGTCATGTCCGCCGTGCCCGTGCGCACCTCGATGGCCCGCACCACCAGCATCAACCCCGTCAGCGGCACCGCCGCGGCCACGCTCTGCAGCAGCGCTCCGGCGAGGCTCTCGGGGTTGCGCTCCGCGAGCCCCGCCAGCATCAGCCCCGACTGGCTCACCAGGAGGAAGCCCACCGTGCGGCGCAGGTCCACCTGGGCCAACGCCAGCACCGCGCCATAGAAGGCGCAGAAGAGGCCCACGCCTTCAATGAGCGGGCTGAAGGCCGTCCACGCCTCGGGCAGCAGGGGCATCGCCACCCGCACCAGCAGGTACAGCCCCGTGTGGGCGTTCACCATCAGCAGCCCCACGCCGAAGGGCCCCCGCGCCAGCAGCACGGGCAGCCACGAGTGGAAGGGCACCACCGCCATGCGGAAGGCCACCGCCAGCATCATCAGCGCCAGGATGGCCGTCTGCCGCGGGGCGGGAATGCCGCGCGCGAGCAGCTCGGACAGGCCGAGCGGGGCCTCCGCGCCGGAGCGCCAGCCCGGCAGCCCCAGCAGCACCACCGCCGCCAGCAGCGGCAGCGAGCCCGCCAGCAGGTAGATGCGGAAGGTCCGCAGCGCCCGCGCCTCCGGCCAGGCCCTGGCGCGGCGGGAGATGAGCACCTCCGCCGGCAGCAGCATGGCCACCCAGAAGACGAGCATCAGCCCCAGGTCCTGCACGAAGAAGAAGCCGAGCGCGGCGCTCTCGGTGAGCAGCAGCGCCCGGAGCGTCGCCAGGTCCAGCATCTGGCGGGGACCGGCCGCCACCAGTCCCAGGGTGAGCAGCGCGGTGAGCAGCATCGCCACCACGCTCATGCCATTGACGCCCAGCCGCAGGCTCAGCCCGAGCCCCGGCACCTGGCCCCAGGACGCCGTCGCCTGTGCTCCCGCGCCGGCCTGGAAGAGCGCCAGCACGCCCACCGCCAGCACCAGCGCGAGCGACGCCACCGTCACCGCCACCCGGCGGGCGCGCTCCGGCGACACCACCCGCCCGAGCACCGCCGCGCCCAGCGCCGGCAGCACCACCATCATCGAGAGAAGAGGAAGGACACTCGCTCGCATCTCACACCGCTCCTGTCGACTTGCCGTCCGACGGCTCCGTGGCCGCCCGGTGCTCGGATTCCAATCGCCGGGTCTCCGCCGCACGCGGAATCCAGCCGCTCACGACTCCCACCCACACCCGCTCCGCCTTGTCGACCCACGCGCCGAGCCGCAGCAGCGGACGCAGCGCCCACTGCTCGTGCAGCACGTCCAGCGCGAAGCGCTCGAGCGCCAGCCGGTAGAAACGCCGCCGCAGGCCCTCGGGCATCACGTGGTGGGCCACCGCCACCGACGGCGGCTTCACGCCCTGCGTGGCCGCGTGCCGCATCTGCACCTCGCGCAACGCGGACGGGGCGCGCAGCAGTTGCAGGCAGCGCAGGCAGGCGTGGGCCACCAGGTGCACCAGCGCCAGCCGGTACCACCCCATGCCCACCTCGGCGAACATCAGGCCCACCTGGGTGAGCACCGCGTAGGCCAGCGCGCTCTTCACGTCCGTCTGCACGCGCCACACCAGCGTGGCATGCAGCGCCGTCAGCAGCCCCACCCCCACCAGCACCGCGGACGCCAGGGGCGCGCGCTGCAACAGGGGCTCGGCGCGCAGCAGCAGGTACAGGCCCGCGTGCACCGAGAGCGCTCCATAGAAGAGCGCGCTCGACGGCGTCGGGCCTTCCATGGCGCGCGGCAGCCAGCTGCTGAAGGGAAGCTGCGCCGACTTGCCCATGGCCGCCAGCACCAGGCACAGCCCCAGCACCGTCGCCGGCCCCACGCCCATCACCACCGCCGGGCCCGGCCACGCCCACTCGCCCAGCGCCTCCACCCACTCCGCGCTCCCGGCGTAGTGGTGCAGCAGCACCACCGCCAGCAGCAGGCCAATGTCACACAGCCGGTAGATGGTGAAGGCCTTCAGCCCCGCCCGCACCGGCGTCGTCCGCTCGTGGAAGAAGCCAATCAGCAGCGCCGACGTGAGCCCCACCAGCTCCCAGCCCACGAAGAGCAGGTCGATGCTGCCCGCCTCCACCAGCAGCATCATCCCCGTGGCGAACAGCGCCAGCAGCAGGAAGAAGCGCGTGAAGCCCGGCTCGCGGTGCAGGTAGTTCACCGAGAAGCGGCCGATGAGCAGGCTGATGGCGCTCGAAAGCACCATCATCGTCACCGACAGCCGGTCCACCAGGAAGGAGATCTCGAAGGTGTACGTCCCCGTGGAGAACCAGGGGCCCACGTCCACCATCAACACGTCCTGGTGGTGCGACAGCATGAAGGCCGCCGTCGCCAGCGAGCCGATGAGCGACAGCGACAGCGACCACAGCACGCACCCCGCCACCGTCCGCTCGCTCGGCGCGCGATGCGCCAGCGTCACGAGCCCCAGCCCCACGAAGGCCAGCAGGGGCCAGAACGGAACGGTGGTGGCGATTCCTCCCACCACGACGTCACTGAGCTGCATGGATGGAATCTCCCTGAAGAGAGGACACGGCGCCGCGGCCCACCCGGGGGACCGTCGGGCCCGAGGGCCCCGCCAGCTGAATCAACGCCGGAGGCAGGAAGTCCCGATGCCCCCGGTACCAATCGGTCGAGTGCTCCACCACCGGCAGCTTCGTCGAGGGCAGGGCCACCGGACGGAAGCCCCCCTTGGGCGTGAAGCGCGTCATCACGCCCGTCTCCGGGTCCACGCTCACCAGCTGCACCCACTCGTTGCCCACCAGCTCGCGGATGGGCGCCTGGCGCTCGTAGATGGCCGCGAGCTTCGCCACGCTCGCCTCCACGACGAGCAGCAGGCGCATGGGCTCGTGAATCTCAATCATCTGCCGGGGCAGGCCGGTGCGCAGATCGCTCTCCACGCCGTCCATCACCCCGAGCAGGCCGGTGAGGTTGTGGGGCAGCTTGGTGCCACACCCGTACCGGTCATTGTCCACGCACGAGAAGTAGTACTCGAGGTTGATGCCAGCGCCCACCGGCCCCACCGCCAGCAGGACGCGCTCGAGGATGGAGCCGGTGGGATCGTGGCCGGGGTCGTACGAGACGAGGAAGGCGCGCCGGTCCAGGAAGAGGCCGCGGGACAGGGAGCGGCGGCCCACGATGCAGGAGGCGTTGGTGACGTGGCCCAGCTCGGGGCGGGCCTGGCTGAGGTCCACCGCGCGCTCCTCCACGTGGCGCAGCGCGGCCTGGGGAGACAGCCGGGCCGGAGCGGACTCGAAGCGCCGGCAGCGCTCGTGCGCGGAGAGGGCCCGCGCCTTGTCCATCTCGCGCCGGAGCTCCTCCAGCTCGCCGTGCAGGGCCCGGGGCACTTCCTCGGTGTCGTGGAGCACCACCTCGTCGGTGGTGGTGTTGTGCAGCCCACCGATGAACCAGGTGCCGGCGGGAAGGTGGATGCCGCGCTCGCGCAGGTGGGCTCTCACCTCGGGCCGGTTGGCCATCTCCGCGAAGAGGCGCGCGTTGGCGCCGCCGTGGCGACCGCCGCAGGCGCCGCAGTCATAGGCGGACATGTGCGGGTTGTTGACGCTCACCGCCCCGTGCCCCAGCAGGACCACCAGCGGGGCGAAGTCCTTCACCAGCCCCACGTTGTCCAGCAGGGCCGCCACCCGGTCCGCCTTCTCGGCCACGGTGAAGCCCCGCGACTTGCCCACCTGGGGCGCGGGGAGCGACTCGTCCCGCAGGCTCGCCAGCTTCGTGCGCGGCGTGGGCACCATCTTCCTGGTGAGCGCCTGGCGCATCCGGTCCACCTGATGCGGGAAGAAGACATGCAGTGGCAGCAGCAGCGCGGAGAGCAACCCCACCAGCGGCGTCAGCAGCCAGCCGAGCTCCAGCGAGTGCGCTCCCCCATGCAGCCAGTGGTCGAAACGGGCCCACAGGGCGCGCGTCCGGGCACGGGCCCGCGCCAGGTGCTCGTGCCCCGGGTGCGCCTGCTCCACCACCTCGTGCCCGGGCGTCACCACCACCGGGCACAGCGAGGCATGGCTCGCGTCGTCCAGACCCCGGTAGTCCATGGCCACGCCGAAGAAGCCCGCCGCGCCGAACGTCTCGTGCGCGGGGCTCAGCTCCTCGAAGTGCCGGCGGATGGCCTCCTCCCGGTCGTCGATGCAGAAGAACACCTGGAAGCGGGCGCCGTGCACCGTCCGCAGCGGCTCCGGACGCTGCTGGTTCTGCTCCAGGCCGTGCAGCACCTCCGTGCGGTAGCGGTGCTCGTAGGCCTCCTGCCACACCCGGCGGCGCGCCAGCTCGTCGAAGGACTCCAGCCACGTGAGCAGCGTGTGGCGGTGGGCCAACGGAAGCCCGGCCACCTCCGGCGCGGAGAGGCCGGCCACCTGCGCGAGCTGGAAGAAACGCCAGCTGCCCTCCTCCTCCGGGCGCTCGTGGAAGGCGCGCGGGGGATGCAACCCGGAGAGCGGGCCCGTGTACTCCAGGCGGCGCTTCGCCACGTCCCGCAGCGCGTACAGCTCCAGCGTGAGGCGCACGGCGAGGAAGTCCACCAGCGCGGCCGGAGGCGCCCCCGGAGCGCGGTCCGCGGGGTTCTGTTCCAGGCGGCTCACCATGCCGGCCCAACCGGGCAGCGCCAGCAGCACCCGGACGACGTACTCCTCCCACCGCGACTCCGGCACGCCGAGCGTATCGAGCGCGGCCAGCACCGTGTCCCGGGCGGACAGGCCCCGGCGCTCGGACTCCGCGAGCTCCTCGTGCAGCCCCGCCAGCCAGTGGGGCAACACACCGCTGCCCCGCAGCTTCAAGGCGCGCCACGCGGCGAACAGCCCGCGCTCCCGCTCCGGCATGGGCCAGTGCGACACCCCCTCGTCGAGGAAGGCCGCGCAGGCGCGGATGAGGTGCGGGTTCACCAGGTCGGACGCATCCTCCCCGGTGATGTCCCGCAGCACCTCGCGGTGGCTGCGCACCGCTTCCGGAGCCGGCGCCTCCGGGGTCTCCGGCGTGAGCAGCGGGGTCCGGCAGGCGGCCCACAGCGCACTCACCGCGAACACCTCCGGCTCCTTCGCCAGGCGCTCGCGCAGGGAGGGCAGGCCGCCATTGCCGCCGAAGACGGCCGCCAGCTCCCGCGTCACCGCCTTCACGTCCGCCGACTTCCACGACGGCCCGAGCAGCGCCGCCGCCAGGTCGTTCAGGGTCCAGTCCTCGCCCACCTTATCCATCCAGCCGCGCAAGCCCTCGGTGGAGCGTTGCAGCAGCCGGGCCCGCGCCGCCTCCGGCACGTCCGGACGCAGCCGCCGCGAGGAGGACAGCTCCTCCAGCTTCCAGCGCAGCGAGGCCGCCGTCTCCACCGGGATGGCGTGGCGCAGCGCCAGCCGCTCCACCTCCAGCGGGGTGAGGGCGCCCGGAGCGAGCTCCACCACCGGCCTGCCCTCGTGACGCTCGGCCAGGGCCGCCTCGAGGTCCCCGTCGGTGATGCGTCCACGCTGGTACAGCTCGCGGAAGCGCGACTCCGGGTAGTAGCCCTCCGTGCCGAAGACGGTACTGGCGGCCGCCACCGCCTCGTGGAAGGGCTGGTGCTGGAAGGCATGCAGCGTGTTGTGGTGCACGAACACGCCGATGGGGCCCTGGGCCGGCAGCAGGTGGGCCGCGTGCTTCAGCACCTCGTGCAGGTGCTGGCCGCGGTCCTCTGGAGTGCCGTGCGGAGAGGCGTGGGAGTGGCTCATCTGAGACGTCCTGGTTCAGGTATACCGGAAGGAAGGGCTACTGGGCGCCGACGGGGCTGTTGCCCGGCAGCTTCTTGCGCGCGGCGAGCGGGTGCGTCGACAGGCCGCGGTGCTGGTCCAGCCCACGGATGTGCAGGTGCCGGCCCGCGCGGGAGAACTCATCCTCCAGCTCGTGCAGCCGCTCCATCACCGTGTGGTCCACCAGTCGCGCGTCCTCGAGGTCCAGCTCCACGTGCTTCGCCTGGGCGTGCTTGGAGATCTGCTTCTTGAGCTTGAGGTAGTTGCTGAAGACGGCCGCGTGCCGCACGCGCAGCACCACCTTGTCTCCGTGCTGCTGCTCCTCGATGGCGGGCCGGAACAGGCCGCCGATCGGCGCGCCATTGAGCACGTGCACCACCAGCTTCAGCACGATGCCCGCCGCCACGCCCACCAGCAGGTCCGTGGCCAGCGTCACCACCAGCGTGAAGCTGAAGATGGTGAGCTGCTCGGCGCCGATGCGGAACGTCTTCACGAACTCGCTCGGCGACGCCAGGCGCACGCCGGTGAAGATGAGCATCGCGGCCAGCGCGGCCAGCGGAATGCGGTGGATGAGCATGGGCGCGAAGGTCACGAAGAGCAGCAGGAAGAGGCCGTGGAAGAAGTTGGACAGCCGGCTCTTCGCCCCGTAGCCGATGTTGGCCGAGCTGCGGACGATCTCCGAAATCATCGGCAGGCCGCCGAGCAGGCCGGCGATGAGGTTGCCCACGCCCGTGGCCAGCAGGTCCTTGTCCAGGTCCGAGCGGCGCTTCTGCGGATCCAACATGTCCACCGCCTTGGCGCTCAGCAGCGACTCGATGCTGCCCACCAACGAGAACATGACGATGTACTTGATGGAAGTGCTCGAGGCGACCGCGGAGAAGTCCGGGAAGGTGATGGCCGACAGCAGATTGCCCGGCAGGTTCACGAGGAAGTTGGGGCCCACGGAATACAGGTGGTCGGAGAAGGTGAAGGTGTGCTCGTGGTCCAGATCGAAGTACAGACCCATGGGCACCGCGACGAGCAGCACCAGCAACGGGGCCGGCACGCGCTTGAGGAAGGCCACTTTCTTGGACAGCGCCATGTGCCCGAAGAGCAGTACCAGGCTGATGACACCGATGAGGGCGATCTCCGGGTTCAGCCGCCCCAGGCTCTGGGGAATCTCACCCAGCAGCGCCAGCGGCTCCTTGGCCTTGGGCGCCACACCCAGCAGCGTATGGACCTGCTTCGAACAGATGATGACGCCGATGGCCGCCAGCATTCCGTGCACCACCGACGAGGGGAAGAAGTCCCCGAGCGTCCCGGCGCGCAGCAGCGCGAAGGCGATCTGCACCGCCGCCGCCACCGCGATGGTGGCCAGCGCCCGGCGGTAACCCAGGGCCATGTCACCCTGGCCCAACTCCTGCACAGCGCCGAGCGCGATGACGATGAGACCCGCAGCGGGCCCCTTGATGGTCAACCGGGCGCTTCCCAGCCAGGAGGACAGGATGCCGCCCACCACCGCGGTGAGGATGCCGGACACCGGAGGAAAGCCGCTCGCCATGGCGATGCCCAGGCACAGCGGCAGCGCGATGAGGAAGACCAGGAAGCCAGAGACGAGATCACTCTTCCAGGTCGACGCGTCCGCCTGCTCGGGGCGGGGCGTGGTGGAAGGTGTGGAAGGGGATTGCATGGGGTTCGTGACTCCTCTTCTGCATCGGACTCACTGGGGATGGGATGAGCCGCGCTCCGGTTCCCGTGAGGGGTTTTTTTCCCTGTTTCCCGCTTGTTCCCCCTCTGGGCACCCAGGCGGGCCGGACGCACGGCCGCCGGGTTCCTGGCACCCCCCGAGAAACTTCGCGGAAAACAAAATGAGTGGGAACCGGCCGACGGTTCGTTCCGTCTGGAGGGTGGATGTGATGCATGGGACAACAGGGCGCCAGGTGGTGGGAGGTGGAGGACGGGAGAGGCAGGCTCTCCGTGTCCGGTAACGAGCGGGCCCGGTTCGAGGCCGAAGTCGAAGCGCTCATGCCCCGGCTCCACCGGTTCTGTCTGACGCTGTGCAAGGATCGGGAGGAGGCGGAGGATCTGCTCCAGGACTCCCTGGTGCGGGCGTACCTCCACCGCGACAGCTACCAGGGGCACGGCTCCTTCTTTGGATGGTTGTGCGGAATCATCCGCAACCAGTTCATCGAGGGTCGGCGGTCCGCGGCCCGGCGCCGCTCGCTCCTGGACAGCGTGCTGGAAGGGGCGTCGTCGGTGCTCGGCACCCTCTTCACGGGGGGGGTGGAGCAGCCGGATCCGGAGGCGAGGGCGTGCCAGTCCGAGCAGTCGGCCATGCTGCTGCGCGCCCTGCATGCCTTGCCGGAGAAGTACCGGTTGGTGGTGTTGCTGTGTGACGTGGAAGAGCTGGGCTACGAGGAGGTAGCCTCCATCCTGGGGGTGCCCGTGGGGACGGTGAAGAGCCGTCACTTCCGCGGCCGGGCCCAGTTGGGAACAGCCTTCCAGGCGGAGCTGGACCAGCAGGCGTGCGCGGTGCGCACAGGAGGAGGCTCGTGAGCAAGGACGACGAGACGAAGCTGCCGCCGCTGCCCGAGGAGGCACGGTTCGCCATCCAGGCCTTCCGCACCGAGCGTCCCTCGACACAGGCCCGCTTCCGCATCCAGGCGGCGCTCGAGGCGGCCGAGGCCGGCCAGTCCGCGCCCCCGCGGCCCGCGCCTCCGCCGAAGTACGCCGGTTGGCGCGCCTCCGCCGGGCTCCGCGTGGCCATGGGCGCGGTGCTCACGGGCGCGCTCATGCTGGGGGTGACGGTCAACCTCGACGGCGACGACTCCCAGCTCATCTCCCACGAGTCCCTGCCCGCCCGGCACCTGTCCGTCCAGATTCCCGAGGAGGGCTTCGGCTGGGTGGAGCTCCCCTGGAACATCGGCGACCACCCCGAGGGCACGGCCGTGGTGCACATGGAGACCCCGGCCGAGATGAACTTCCACGAGCACCACGCCGAGCACCTGCCCGCCCTCCAACTGGTGAGCTGCGAGGCGGACCGCTGCCTGCACCAGTTCGAGGCCCCCAGCGGGTCCGCCGCCCAGCCGCTGCGGGTGCGCATCCACAAGGCGGGCCGCTACGAGTTCCGCGTCTCGCACGCCTCGGATGAGCGGCAGATCAACGAGCGCTTCGTCGTGGACGCGGGGCACTGAAGCGCCTGTTTCCCGGCCGTGATGGAAGGAAATGGGGCAGTTCGCCCCCTGGGGCATTCTGCCCCGCACCAGTAGACAGTTGGACATCGCGGGGTGGGCCGTGGTGTGGAGGGCGCCATGACGCTCGCGAGGAAGCTCGTTTTCGCCCTGGTGCTGCTCGCCTTCGCGGTCATCGCGGGGCTGGAGACGGTGGAGGTGCGGCGGGAGCTGGACCGTTCGGCCCTGGACATGCAGCAGGATCACCGCCTGCTCGGCCACGCGCTGGGCGGCTCGCTCGTCCGGGCCTGGGAGGTGGAGGGCGGGGAGCAGGCGCTGATGTTGCTGTCGCAGGCCAACCGCTTCCAGGAGCAGGTGAAGCTGAGCTGGCTCTGGCTGGACTCGCCGGAGGCGACGGACCTGTCGTCCGAGCAACGGGCGGAGCTGCTCGCGGGGCGGGACGTTTCCTTCGTGGACGAGCGGCGGGCTCCGGGCGTGCTGCGCTCCTTCACGCCGGTGGGCATCGGCCCCCGGCAGGGCGTCATCGAAATCACGGAGCCCCTGACGGAGCAGCGCCTGCACGTGAGCCGGACGGTGCTGGGCATGGCGGTGGCCACCGGCGTCATCTTCCTGGCCTTCCTGGGCGTGGCCATGGCCATGGGCCACCAACTGGTGGGCCGCCCGGTGGAGCAGTTGGTGGAGTTCACGCGGCGCATCGGCCAGGGAGACCTGGAGGCGCGCGTCCACCTGCGTCAGAAGGACGAGCTGTCCACCCTGGCGGAGGCGATGAACCAGATGGCCAGTGGGCTGGCGGCCGCTCGCGCCCAGGTGGCGGCCGAGACGGCGGCGCGCCTGGCCACGCTCGAGCACCTGCGGCACGCGGATCGGCTGGGCACGGTGGGCAAGCTCGCCTCCGGCGTGGCCCATGAGCTGGGCACTCCGCTCAACGTGGTGCTCGGCCGGGCGAAGATGATCGCCTCCGGGGAGGCCGAGGGCGACGAGACGCGCGAGTGCGCGCAGATCATCACCCAGCAGGTGCAGCACATGACGGGCATCATCCGCCAGTTGCTGGACTTCGCCCGGCGGCGCACGCCCCAGCGGGCCCCGGAGGACCTGGCGGAGCTGGTGGCGCACACGCTGCGGATGTTGCACCCCATGGCGACACGGCGCGGCATCCACCTCGCCAGCGAGGCCGAGGGGCCGCTGCGGCTGGAGGTGGATGGTGGGCAGCTCCAGCAGGCGCTCACCAACCTGGTCGTCAATGGCATCCACGCGATGAATCGCCCGGGCACCCTGCGGGTGCGGCTGGGCCACGCGCGCGCCCTGCCTCCGGTGGAGCTGGGGGGCCCCGAGGCCGAGTGGGTGCGAATGGACGTGATGGACGAGGGGGAGGGCATCTCCCCGGAGACGCTCCCGCGCGTCTTCGAGCCCTTCTTCACCACCAAGGACGTGGGGGAGGGGACGGGCCTGGGGCTGTCCGTCTCCTATGGACTCATCCGGGACCATGGGGGATGGATATCCGTGAGCAGCGAGCCCGGGCGCGGGAGTTGTTTTTCCATCTTCCTTCCACCCGGGGCCGGCGAGTCCGAGGAGGCCGAGGCATGAGCGCGACGAAGGGCCGCATCCTGATCGTCGAGGACGAGCGCGAGATGCGCGCGCTGTTGGAGAAGGGGTTGGCTCGCCGGGGATTCATCCCCACGGTGCGAGGCCGTGCGGACGAGGCCTTCCCGTTGCTGGAGACGGAGGACTTCGACACCGTCCTCACGGACCTGCGGATGCCGGGCATGGACGGGCTGGAGCTGTGTGAGCGCATCGTCCTCAACCGGCCGGACATTCCGGTGGTGGTGCTGACGGCGTTCGGCACGTTGGAGACGGCGGTGGCGGCCATCCGGGCGGGGGCGTACGACTTCGTCACCAAGCCGGTGGACGTGGACGCGCTGGTGCTGGTGCTGGAGCGGGCGGTGCAGCACCGGGCGCTGCGCGAGGAGGTGCGCCGGCTGCGCCAGGCCCTGGGGGATGCGTCCGCGGACGGGGGCTGGGTGGGGGAGAGCCCGGCGCTGCGCCGGGTGTACGAGCTCATCGAGCGGGTGGCGGACTCGGACACCTCGGTGCTGATTACCGGGGAGAGCGGTACGGGCAAGGAGGTGGCCGCCCGGGCCCTGCACGCCCGCGGCCGGCGCCACGCGGGGCCCTTCGTGGCCATCAACTGCGCGGCCATGCCCGAGCAACTCCTGGAGAGCGAGCTGTTCGGCCACGCCAAGGGGGCCTTCACGGACGCCAAGGCCGCGCGCACCGGCCTCTTCATCAAGGCCAATGGCGGCACCCTCTTCCTGGACGAGGTGGGGGAGATGCCCCTGGCGCTGCAGCCCAAGCTGCTCCGGGCCCTGCAGGAGCGCACGGTGCGTCCGGTGGGAGGGGACTCGGAGCTGCCCTTCGACGCGCGCATCGTCGCCGCCACCAACCGGGACTTGGAGCTGGCCGTGGAGGAGGGGCGCTTCCGCGAGGACCTGTACTACCGGCTCAACGTCATCGGCCTGGAGCTGCCCCCGCTGCGCGCCCGCGGCAATGACGTGCTGCTGCTGGCCCAGCGCTTCGTGGAGCACTTCGCCGGCCGCGGCGGCAAGCGCGTCCTGGGGCTCAGCCCCGCCGCGGCCCAGCGGCTGCTGGCCTACACCTGGCCCGGCAACGTGCGCGAGCTGCAGAATTGCATCGAGCGCGCCGTGGCCCTCACCTCCTACGAGCAGCTCACCGTGGAGGACCTGCCCGAGCGCATCCGCGACTACCGCGGCTCCAACCGCGCCCAGGCGGAGGACGTGTCCGAGCTGGTGTCACTGGAGGAGATGGAGCGCCGCTACATCCAGCGGGTGCTGGAGACGGTGGGGGGGAGCCGGACGCTGGCCTCGCGCATCCTCGGCGTGGACCGGAAGACCCTCTACCGCAAGCTGGGCCGGCGCCACGCCGGTGCCGAGGACAAGGACGACAAGGCCTGAGCGGAACTCCCGTTGACTACTCCCGCGGAGCAGAATCGAGCGCGGTTGGATGGCCTGGCGCTGAGGCACTGAGGCTTTCGAGCTTCTGCAACCAGCTCGCGAAATGCGGGCATTCCCGCCGGATGAGTGCGAGCCCGATGCGGCTTACCGCAAGCGAGCCGAAAACCGGCTTGTCGTATTTAGGGAACAGCTTCAACAGCCGCTTCGAGGGCGCGGTTTCCGGAGAGTCGTTGATGTGCTCTGGGGTCTGGAATGCCGCCCGGATGTCCTGAAGTTGTTTCAGTTGGAGCGTGTCCGCACCCAAGACATCGCCGGCCTTCTGCACATCGCTGAAGAGCAGTGCCTCGAACTCATGGACTTGAATGTAGGGAATGAAGCGGGGGTCATTGATCTCGGCCGCGAGCGCGTGTTCGAGCTGCAGCGCCCAGTCAAGGGGGAGGTCTTCTTTCCGGGTGCCCGCTGGCGCTGGAAAGTCGCCGGGTAGTGCGTAGTAATCAAACATGGTGGAAACAAGTGCCTGCTTGTCCTGTTTCAGCCAGGTTTGGATGTCTTTGCGCGCCTTGGCGTAGTTGACCAGACCGCCCCGGTAGATCTGTTGCTTGCGGCGTCCGGTCTCGACGCAGCGAGCCGTGGCGAATACCTGGAATTGGCCGAGATGGGGGGCGAGCAGATCCCGGACGAAGGTCTCCTCGGTCTGTCCCTCCACGACGATATTCAGCCGGATCATCGAGAGGGTCTCCCTCCCAGGACGTTCTTCATCCACAGCTCGCCCAGGCTGTACTCCTCCAGCCAGTGCTCGAATTCCGTCCGTTGGAGCCGCCTGAAGACGGATTGCCCGCCGGAACGCTCGACGACGATCAGGTCCTCGAGCTCCAGCAAATCAATGAGGGGGACTGATTGTGTGGCGATGATGAGTTGAGTCCGGGTGGAGGTGCTCCGAAGGAGTGAAGCAAGGACATTGATGGCGTAGGGATGGAGTCCCAGCTCTGGTTCGTCAATCAGGATGGTGGACGGAAGCTCCGGCTGCAGAAGGAGTGTGGCCAGACAGATGAAACGCAAGGTTCCATCCGAGAGTTGATGCGCCAGGAATGGGAAGTCGGAGCCCTGTTCCCTCCATTCCAGGGCGATCGTATTGGGGTCGAATGGCCATGGACGAAGAGAAAAATTGTCGAAGCTGGGCATGACCAGCCGTACCGTGTCCCGAATCTGCTCGTACTCGCGAGGATGTTGTAGCTGTAGCCGATACAGGACCGCAGCGAGGTTCCCGGCGTCTGCTCTGAGCGTCTGGTTGTCGTTGATGGCGCCCGCTCGTTTGACGTTCGCGGCATCGCTCGTGTCGTGAAAGTGGTACACCTTCCAGTTGCGTATCGCTGGAACCACGTAGGCTGCTACCTTCGAGAAGGCTTCGGACTTCGACGACATCCTTTCTGGCGCCAGGCTCTCCGCGTGACCCGAACCGAGGTTCCAACGCGGATGGCTATGACGGCCATCGAACCACAGGGTCTCATTGGAGAAGATGAGGCGATTGTCGACTGTGGGTACCAGGTCGATGAAGTACCCATTGTGGCCAAAATAGAACCTGGCCTGGAGTTCAGGTGTCGTCCGGCGGCCATAATGCAGCAAGGCGTCGGGGCCGCCTCGCTGTGCGACATGGAATTGGAGACGGCCCTCGATCAGTTCGTTCAGCAACTTGAAGAAGGAGATGAAGTTGCTCTTCCCCGCCCCATTCGCGCCGATCAGGACGTTGAGTTGACGCAGCTCCAGATCCTCCAGGGAGCGGATGGACTTGAAGCCCTTGATGGTCAATTTCTTGAGCTGCTGGGACATGGTACGGAGTTCCAACCGACGAGGCCGAGCGAATCCTACAGGCTACCACCTGCCTCAAGGTCTCACATCTTCAGCGGGATGTGCATCCAGCTCCTCGCGGTCGAGCGAGGCGGGCAACAGCACATTGGCGAGGATGCCCACGAGCGCGGCCAGGGCCATGCCGTGCAGCTCCAGGCGCACGTCGCCGAAGGCCACGGGAATCTTGGCGCCGCCCAGGCCGAGCACGAGGATGAGGCTGACGACGATGAGGTTGCGGCTGTGGGCGAAGTCGATGCGCGCCTCGGAGAGGGTGCGGATGCCCACGGAGGCGATCATCCCGAAGATCAGGATGCTGACGCCGCCGAGCACGCCCGCGGGGAGGCTCTGGAAGACGGCGGCCAGCTTGGGCGAGAGGCCAAACAGCATGGCGAAGCCGGCGGCGATGCGCAGCACCGCCGGGTCGTAGACGCGGGTGACGGCGAGCACCCCCGTGTTCTCCGCGTAGGTGGTGGCGGCGGGGCCTCCGAGCACCGCCGAGGCCATGTTGGCGAGGCCATCGGCGAATGGCGCCGAACATGGCGATGGTGTGCTGGAGGCCCAGCACGACCTTCTTCTGGAGCGGGAGGGGCATGGGCCCGCCTTAGAGCTTCAGGGGCAGGCTCCGCAAGCGCTTCCCGGTGAGCGTGAAGAGGGCATTGGCCACGGCGGCGGCTACTGGACCCATGGGCGGCTCGCCCATGCCCAGCGGCTTGTCGCCCTCGCCCACCAGCAGCGTGTCGATCTCCGGCGCCTCCCGCATCGTCAGCAGCGGGTAGTCGTAGAAGTTCTCCGCCTCCACCTGCCCGTTCTTGATTGTAATCCGCTCGGACAGGGCGGAGCTCAGGGCCATCATGATGCCGCCCTCCACCTGGGCGGTGGCACCGTCCGGGTTGATGACGAGCCCACAGTCCACGGCGCAGGTGAAGCGGTGCACGCGCGGCCGCCCGCTCTCCACGGAGACCTCGGCCACCTGGGCCACCACGGTGTTCATGTCCACGGAGCACGCGATGCCCCGCGCCCGGCCCTCGGGAGCGGCCGAGCCCCAGCCGGCCTGCTTCGCCGCGGCCTCCAGCACCCGGCGGAAGCGGCGCCCCAGCTCGTCGTCGCCGAGGTGCTTCAACCGGAAGGCCAGCGGGTCCTCTCCGGCGGCGTGGGCGAGCTCGTCCATGAAGCCCTCCACCGCGAACGTATTGGCCAGCAGGCCCAGGCCCCGCCAGGTGGCGGTGGGCACGGGCAGCTCCACACGCTGGGCCAGCGTCCGGCGGTGCGGCATGGCGTAGCGGATGGTGGCCCCTCGCCAGGCGCCGAAGTCCGCTCCCATCACCGCGCCCACGGCCCCGGGCATCAGCGAGAAGATGACGTCACCGCTGGCCTGCTGGTGCTCGATGGCCAGCACCTTGCCGGACTCCTCCAGCGAGGCCTTCAGCACGTGGTGCGTGGGCGGGCGGAAGAAGCCATGGCGGAACTCCTCGGCGCGCGTCCACCCCACGTGCACCGGCCGGCCCGTGGCCCGGGAGAGCCGCGCGGCCTCGATGGCGGCCTTCGCGTCCAGGCGCCGGCCGAAGCCACCTCCCAGGTGCGTGGGGACGAGCTCCACGCTCTCCTCGTCCCGCTCCAGCGCCTTCGCCACCTGCTTGCGGATGCTTCCGGGCATCTGCGTGGACGCCCACACCCGCACCCGCTCCGGCTTCACCTCCACCAGCGCGGACTGCGGCTCCAGGTGCGCGTGCGCCGCCAGCGGCGTGCGGTACTCGGCGCTCAACTGCTTGCCTCGCCCCAGGTGCTCCGGCACGTCGCCCTCTTCCTGGACGAGCACGCCCTCTCCGTCCTTCACCGTCGTCCGCGCCTCGACGTCCGCCTGCTGGAGCGACTCACCCTCGGTCCACTCCAGCTCCAGGTGCGCCAGGGCCGCGTGGGCCTGCTCTCGGGACTCGGCGGCCACCGAGGCGAAGTCGCTTCCCATCAGCACCTCCACCACCCCGGGCTGCTGGCGCGCCTTGCCCTCCCGCGCGGCGCGCAGCGTGCTCCCCAGCCGTGGCGGCCGGGCCGTGGCCCCGTACAGCATGCCGGGCAGCCGCTGGTCATAGCCATACACGCCCTGCCCGGTGAGCTTGGCCTCCAGGTCCACGCGCGGCATCGACTTGCCGATGAACTGGAAGTCCTTCGCCGGCTTGAGCGCCGGGGGGTGCTCGGGCACTTCCCACGTGCCCGTGTGCTTCGCCACCACCTCGCCGTAGCGCAGCTTCTTCTCGGGCTGGTCCCGCACGCTCAGCGTCCCCCCGGCGGCCACGAGCGCGCTGGCCTGCACGCCCAGCTGACGGGCCGCCTCGGTGCGCAGCATCTCCCGCAGCGTGGCGGCCGATTCGCGCAGGGGCTGGTACAGGCCCACCACCGTCATGCTTCCCGAGGTGCCTTGTTTGTCCACCGGTCCATGCGCGGTGGTGGCGTGCACCACCTCCAGCCGCTCCCAGGGGACTTCCAGCTCCTCGGCGGCGATCTGCGCCAGCGCGGTGTGGATGCCCTGGCCCATCTCCACCTTGGGCAGGTGCAGGCGCACCCGGTCGTCCCGCAGGACCTCGAACCAGAGGGTGGGGTCCAGCGGATCCGACGAGGGGACGAGGCCCTCGTCCACGGCGCGCGACACGGCCAGGCGCATGGCGGGCAGGCCCAGGGCGAGCGCCCCCACGCCCCCCACGCCGAGGCCCAACAGGAACTGCCGGCGCGTGGGGCGCCAGCTCTTCTTCGGAGCCACCGCGTCACTCATGGCTTCGTCTCCTGGGTCAGCGGCTTCGTCTCCTGCGCCAGCTGCTGCGCCGCCGAGAGCACGGCCTTCTTGATGCGGCAGTAGGTGCCGCAGCGGCAGTAGTTGTTCTGCATGGCCTCCACCACCTGGTCGGGCGTGGGGCTCGGGTTGCGCTCGAGCAGGGCGGCGGCGCTCATCATCTGCCCGCTCATGCACCAGCCACACTGGGGCACCTGCACGTCGAGGAACGCCCGCTGCACGGGGTGCAGCTGGGGTTGGCCATCCGGCCCCGGGGTGGACAGGCCTTCCACGGTGCGGATGCGCGCGCCGGCCAGCGTGGACACCGGGGTGAGGCATGCGCGCGTGGCCACTCCATTCACATGGATGGTGCACGCACCGCAGATGCCGGCACCGCAGCCGAAGCGGGTGCCAACCAGGCCCAGCTCGTCCCGAAGGACCCACAGCAGCACGCGGTGGGGGTTCTCCTCGGGAACCTCGTACTCCCGGTCATTGATGGTGAGCTTCATGTGTTTTTCAGGGGGGCGGGCAGGGGTTGTGCTTCCTCTGCCAGGGGGGTGAGGAAAGATAACCCAGCGGGACGGAGTGCGCCTCGGGTTCTCATTCCTCCGCCTGCCTCCATGCTCGCCGATACTCCGGGTGCGCATTCCGTGGGGTGTGCTTCTTTTGCGTGTTGATGGACGCCACCGGAGCCCTTCAGCATGGCACCACACATGAAGACCGCGACCTCCGCTCGTTTCCTGGCCGGGCTCCGCCGTGGAGCCGCGTGGCCGCCGTGCGTACGTGGTTCCGTGGACGGCGGGTCGGGAAATCCCCCGAGTCCCGGTGAACGCGGGCCCAATGACGTGAAACACTTGCAACGTCGGAGAATGTGAGAAGTGCGTATGGAATGCCCATGCGCGGACCGTTAGGCTTTGCATGACAATCCTTGGCAAGGAGTTGCGTGCATGCTGAGCCGGCGCGGTTTCCTCCTCACCAGTACGCTCGCCGCGGGGGCGGGTGTCGTTCCCACCGGAGTCGCCGCGGAGAAGAAGCCGGGGGGTGCTCCTTTCGACTCGAAGAACTGGGGCGCCGTGCGGCGGCAGTTCGACCTCGACCCGAATTACATCCACCTCAGTCTCTTCTTCCTCTCGTCGCATCCTCGCCCGGTGCGCGAGGCCATCGCCGCCTACCGCCAGCAGCTCGAGTCCAATCCGCTCCAGACCGTGGAGCGGCTGGCGTTCGGCGGGCCGCCCGAGGAGTACGTCCCCGCGAAGGTGTGCAACGCGATTGCCTCGTACATCGGCGGGAGCGCGGATGACATCGCGCTGACCCAGAACACCACCACCGGCCTCGCCGTCATCTACCAGGGTCTGCCCCTGAAGCCGGGGGATGAGATCCTCACCACCACGCACGACCACTTCGTTCACCACGAGGCCATCCGCCTCGCGGCCGAGCGCGCTGGCGCGACGTGGCGGAAGATTCCGCTCTTCGACTCGTACGACAGTATTTCCGCCGATGACATGGTCGAGCGTCTGCGCAAGGCCATCCGTCCGGAGACACGCGTGGTGGGCGTGACGTGGGTGCACTCGAGCAGCGGGCTCAAGCTGCCCCTCCGGCGCATCGCCGATGCCCTCGCCGTGGTGAATCGCGAGCGCTCCCCGGATCGCCGGGTCTTCTTCGTCGTCGATGGAGTGCATGGACTCGGCGTGGAGTCGCCGGACATCGTGGCCATGGGGATGGATGCGTTCTCCGCGGGGACGCACAAGTGGATATTTGGTCCGCGCGGCACCGGCTTCGTCTGGGCCCGCCCCGAGGTGTGGTCCGTCATGCGGCCCCTCATGCCGAGCACCTCGTCCGCCGAGCTGTTCTTCGCCTGGGCCGGCGAGAAGCCTCCCGATATGCCCGCTCGCGCCACCTGGTTCTCCCCCGGCGGCTTCCAGGCCTTCGAGCATTATTGGGCCGTCCCCCCTGCCTTCGAGTTCCATCGGGCCATCGGCCCCGCTCGCATCACCGAGCGCATTCATGAGCTGAATGCCCAGATGCGCGAGGGTCTGGCGAAGATGCCTCACGTCACCTTGTACACGCCCCGCTCGAAGGAGCTGTCCTCCGGCATGGTCTGCTTCGATGTGAAGGGCATGTCGCCGCAGCAGGTCGTGCAGCGGCTCGCGGAGCGGAACAGGGTGCTTGCCTCGACCACGCCCTACGCCGTGCCCTTCGCGCGGGTGGCGTTCGGCATCCAGAACACCACGGCCGAAGTGGAGAAGACGCTCGCCGCCATCCGCTCCATGGCCTGAGTGGGCGCCGGGCGCTACGGCTCGATGGAAGATTGGCCAGAGACGGTGGGGAACACAGACGAGCTCCTCCGGTAGGAAGAGCATCGTCTGGTTCTTGAACCCGTCATGGGAGAACACCGGGCCGGCGACGAGGTGCGGCGTCATGGGTTCAACCCGGGAAATGCATACCCTCACCCTGTCCCTCTCCCAGAGGGAGAGGGGATTGGGGCGAAGTGGGGAATTGGAAGCGCTTGATTTCAGCTCCAGTCCGAGTGGACGAAGCCCGCCTCGGGCTTGTCCCGGCGCTGGTAGGTGTGCGCTCCGAAGGCGTCTCGCTGCGCCTGCGTCAGGTTCTGCGGCAGCTCCGCGCTCCGGTAGCTGTCGAAGTATGCCAGGCTCGCGCTGAACACCGGCACTGGGATTCCCAGCCGCGCCGCCACCCCCACCGTCCGCCTCCACGCCGGCGCCATCTTCCCCAACACCGGCGCCAGGCTGTCCGCCAACATCAGGTTCGACAGGTCCGGTTTCTTCTCGAAGGCCTCTCGCAACGGCGTGAGCAGCTTCGCGCGGATGATGCACCCCGCCCGCCAGATGCGCGCCATCTCCGCCAGCGACACGTTCCACTTGTACTCGTTCGACGCCGCCTGGATCAGCCGCATTCCCTGCGCGTACGTCACCACCCGCGCCGCGTACAGCGCGTCATGCGCCCACGCCGCCAGGTTCGTCTTCTCCTCCGCCGACAGGCCCTCTCCCTGCGGTCCCGGCAGCACGCGGCTCGCCGCCACACGCTCGTCCTTCATCGAGGACAGGTTGCGCGCGTCCAGCGCCCCCGCGATCGACGGCACCGGCACCCCCAGGTCCAGCGACACCTGCACCGTCCACTTCCCCGTCCCCTTCTGGCCCGCCTTGTCCAACACCATGTCCACCAGCGGCTTGCCCGTCTCCCCGTCCTTCTTGCGCAATACCTTGATGGTGGTTTCCAGCAGGAAGGACTCGGCGATGCCCTCGTTCCACTTCGCGAAGAGGTCCGCCACCTGCTCCGCCGGCAGCCCGAGCCCACGGCGCAGCAAGTCGTACGTCTCCGCCAACAACTGCATGTCCGCGTACTCGATGCCGTTGTGCACCATCTTCACGAAGTGTCCCGCTCCATCCGGACCCACGTGCGTGACGCACACCCCCGCCTCGCTCTTCGCCGCGATCGCCTCCAACACCGGACGCACCGCCGCGTACGCCTCGGCCGGGCCTCCCGGCATGATCGACGGGCCGTACCGCGCTCCCTCCTCGCCACCCGAGACGCCCACCCCCATGAAGTTCAGCCCCTTCTGCTTCCACGCCTCCTCGCGCTTGCGCGTGTCCTGGAACCAGGAGTTGCCACAGTCCAGCACCACGTCCCCCGGCTGCAGCAGCGGCTCCAGCTTCTCCATCATCGAGTCCACCGCCGCCCCCGCCGTCACCATCAGCATGATGCGGCGCGGCCTCTCCAGCGCCGCCACGAAGTCCTCCAGCCTCGCGTGGCCCTTCAGGCTCTCGGGTGCGCCCTTCGTGCGCAGCTCGTCGAAGCGCTCGGGGTGCCGGTCCCACACCGCCACCCGGTAGCCGTGGTCCGCTACGTTGAGCGCCAGGCTCTGCCCCATCACTCCCATCCCCGCCACTCCGAACTGCGCGTGTGCTGTGGTCATTGCGTTGACTCCTGTGCCCGCCGTGGGCTCACGGCGTCCAACCCTGGGTTCTCGATACCCTCACCCCGTCCCTCTCCCGGGGGGAGAGGGGTGATTGGCGGGGGAGGGGACTGTTACTCCTGGCCCGCCGCGCTCCGGTCCATCATCCACTGCGCGTGCTCCACCTTCGCCGCCGGCAGGTCCTCCCCCGCCAGCACCCGGCGCACCATGTCCCGCTTGCCCGCTCCACTCACCAACCCCAGCACCTTCCTCGCCGACCTCAGCACCGGCAACGTCAGCGTCATCCTCCACGGCGGCGGCTTGGGTCCCACCACCGCCAGCACCCGCTGCTCCTCCTCCTTCAACGCCTCGTGCCCCGGGAAGAGCGACGCCGTGTGCCCGTCCTCGCCCATCCCCATCACCACCACGTCCAGCACCGGCGGCAACCGCCGCGCGTAGTCCCGCGCCGCCTGCTCCCGGTCCGCCCGCTCTCCCTGCATCCGGAAGATTTGATGCGGCGCCACCCCCAGCGGCTTGAAGAGCGCCTCCTCCGCCAACAGGTAGTTGCTCTCCGGGTGGTCCGGCGGCACGAAGCGCTCGTCCACGAAGTAGAAGTCCACCAGCGCCCACGGCACGTCCCGCTTCGCCAGCTCCCGGTACACCGGCTCCGGCGTGCTCCCGCCCGACAGCGCGAGGCTCGCCCGCTGGCCTCCCGCCACCGCCTCCACCAGCTGCCGCGCCACCCAGTCCGCGCCCGCCCTCCCCAACTCCTCCTTCTCCACCACGATGGGCGCCGGCCTCATCCCTTCAGCTCCATCCACCGCCGTCCGTCCCGGCCCAGCAGCGCAGACGCCGCGTCCGGCCCCGCGCTCCCCGGCTCGTACGTGTGCAGCGCTCCTCCCTTCCCCGAGTCCAGCGACTCGATGATGGGCGTCACCCACCCCCACGCCTGCTCCACGCTGTCCTCCCGCGCGAAGAGCGTCGTGTTGCCCCGCATGCAGTCCAACATCAGCCGCTCGTACGCCTCCGGCACCGGCTTGTGGAAGCTGTTGGCGTAGTCGAAGTCCATGGTGACTCCGGCGATGTTGATGTCCTCGCCCGGCACCTTCGACTCGAAGCTCAGCGCGATGCCCTCGCGCGGCTGGATGCGCAGCGTGAGCACGTTGGGCTGCAACCGCTGGCACGTGTCGCTCGTGTTGAAGAGGCAGTGCGGCACGGACTTGTAGTGGATGGACACCTCCGTCACCCGCTTGCTCAGGCCCTTGCCCGCGCGCACGTAGAAGGGCACCCCCTGCCAACGCCACGTGTCCACGTACGTCTTCAAGGCCACGTACGTGGGCGTCCTCGAGTCCTTCGCCACCCCCTGCTCCTCGCGGTAGCCCCGGTACTGCCCCTGCACCACGTACTTCTCCACCTCGCTCCCCACCATGGGCCGCAGCGCGCGGAACACCTTGTTCTTTTCGTCCCGGATGTCCTCCGCCGCGAACGACACCGGCGGCTCCATCGCGCACAGCGCCAACACCTGCAACAGGTGGTTCTGCACCATGTCCCGGATGACGCCCGTCTCGTCGTAGAAGCGCCCGCGCCCCTCCACTCCAATCTTCTCCGCCGCCGTTATCTCCACGTGGTCGATGTGCTGCCGGTTCCACAGCGGCTCGAAGATGGCGTTGGCGAAGCGGAAGACGAGGATGTTCTGCACCGTCTCCTTCCCCAGGTAGTGGTCGATGCGGAAGATCTGCTTCTCGTCCAGCACCGCCGCCAGCGCCCGGTTGAGCTCCTTCGCCGTGGTCAGGTCCCTCCCGAAGGGCTTCTCGATGACGAGCCGCCTCCAGGGCCGCTTCTCCCCGGCGCTCTCCCGGTACAGCAGCCCGGCGCTGGACAGGCCCTCCAGCAACGAGGGGAACGTGGAGGCCGGCGTGGCCAGGTAGTAGAGCTGGTTGCCCTGCGTCCCGAAGCGCTCGGCGGTCCGCTCCAGGTGCTCTCTCAGGCGCTGGTAGGAGGCCGGGTCGTCGTACGCCCCCGTCATCATCTCCAGCTTCGAGGACAGCCGCTCCCACGTGGCCTCGTCCAGCGGCTGCGTGCGGGCGAACTTCTTCAGCCCCTCCTTCACCTGCGCGCGGAACTGCTCCAGGTTGTGCTCCGAGCGGCTGAAGGCCACCACCGCGAAGTGCTCCGGCAGATTCCCCTGCCGCGCCAGCTCGAAGAGCGCCGGGAAGAGCTTGCGCTGCGCCAGGTCCCCCGTGGCCCCGAAGAGGACCATGACGCAGGGGTCCGGCCTGCCCGCGAGCAGCAGTGGATCTCCCTCGCGGGGATGGGTCTCGATGTGTACGCCCTGCTCGTCCATGTCACCCTCCGGAACGCGGATGCGGGGGAACATATGCGCTCGGCTCCTCGCGGGTGCATCAATACGTCGTCACATGCCCCCTCCCACTCGGCCGAGCCCTCAGTCCGGTGCCGGATGTGGGAGGGCAACCGTTGGCCGGATGACGTGCCTTGTCCCCCCCGCTCGCGGCGCCTCGGGGCGGACACGTACGCTGGCACGGACTCCTCCCGCGTCCTTCCCCCCGGAGGCCCCGCCTCCCCCCGAGAGTGTCCCCATGTACGAGTCCGCGCTTGCCCGGCAGGTGCTCGACACCGTCCTCCAGCGGTCCGTCTTCCATCGGACCTCGCGCATCCGTGTGGTGCGCGGCTGGGTGGCTGAGACGGAGTCCCTGTCCTCGGAGCGGCTGTCCTCCCAGTTCGCCACCCACGCCCGGGGCACGCCGGCCGAGGGGGCCCGGCTCCTGCTCCACCTCATCCACGTGGAGGCGCGCTGCCGCACCTGTGGCCGCACCTACGCCCCCGAGCACCACCTGCTGCGCTGCCCCGTGTGTGGCAGCGGCGACGGCGAGCAACTCGGGCAGACGGGCCTGGCCGTCACCGCCATCGAGGTGGACTGAGCTTCCCACCGGGCTTCTCAAAGACGTCCTGTGAAACAGCCCCTACCCAGTGCGTCCGGGGCCCCCACCCACCGGTCGGGTAACCTGACCGCTGGAGGTGGGTGTGGATGCACGATGAGATGGACGGGCCCGGTGTGGGCGGGCGCGTGGCGGGCTTCACCCTCGAGGGGGAGATCGCCACCGGCAGCTTCGGCACCGTCTTCAGGGCCTCCCGGGATGGGCGCCGCTTCGCCGTGAAGCTGGTGCGCATGGGCCCCCGGAGCGAGCGCGAGGTGGACGCGCTGCGCCGGGCCCAGGTCCCCAATGTCGTCGGCTTCCTCGGCTACAGCCTCTGGCCGGAGGACGCGCCCCGCTTCCTCGTCCTGGCCCTGGAATTGGTGGAGGGCCGCCCGCTGGACGTGTGGGTCCGCGAGGAGAACCCGTCCGCGCTCGAACTGGTGGAGCGGGTGCTGGTGCCGCTGGTGGACACCCTGGCGGACGTGCATGCCGCGGGCGTGGTGCACCGGGACGTGAAGGAAGCCAACATCGTCATGCGCGAGGCGGACGGGCAGCCGGTGCTGGTGGACTTCGGCGCCGCCGCGTACGAGGGCGCCCGGCGCCTGACGATGCAACTGCCGCCGGGCACCCCGGAGTACCGCAGCCCCGAGGCGCTGCGCTTCGCGAAGCAGTGGGAGGGCGAGCCCTATCCCCTCGGCCCCTCGGACGACCTGTGGGCGCTGGGGGTGATGCTCTACTGGCTCCTCACGCGCGAGCTGCCCTTCGGGGACAGGAAGAACCCGGGCCTGGTGCGCGTCATCCTCGAGGAGACGCCACCGGCTCCCCAGGTGCTCAACCCGCGGGTGCCCCCGGCGCTGAGCGCGCTGTGCCTGCGTATGTTGGAGAAGACGCCCGAGGCCCGCTTCGCGGATGCCGTGGCGCTCGAGGACGCGCTGGAGGACGCGGCGGCCCGGGCGGATGACTCCTGGCGCGTGCCGCTGTTTCCCGGCGGGAAGCGCTCCGAGCCGGCTCCGGTGCCACGTCCCCGTCCGGAGGGACGGAGATGGCCCTGGGTTGCCGGGCTCGGCGCCGCCGTGCTGGGGGGCGTCCTGTGGGGGGCCTCCCGGATTCCAGAAGCCATCCAACGTCCCGCGTCCACCACCCCTCTCCCGTCGCAACAGGCTGTCCCACGCCAGGAAGTCGCGTCCGCTCATCCGACGGGAGACGTTGGCCAGGGCGCGGCTTCCGAGGCGTCACCCCCTTCCACTTCCGCGCCCGTCGCCCGTGCGACGCCGCGAAGCGAGGAACCCGCCATGAAGAAATCCCAGAAGACCCGCTCCCTGCTCGCCGCCGGCTGCCTCGCTGGCTCCGGCTGTGCGAGCGGTCCGCCGCAGCGCCCGCCTCCCGCCCCGGCCGAGTGCCCACCCGGCGCCGCCGCCACCCGCGAGCGGTTCCAGATTCCCGCGGGAGAGGTGCAGCCCACCATCTTCCCCGACTCCTGGAGCTCCCGGATCGCCGTCATCCGCGAAGGCGAGGTCACCGTCGAGATGCTGGGGACCTGGGGAAAGCTTCCGGAGCACACCCGCTTCAGGGGCCAGGCCATCTTCGGGACGGGGCGAGTCTATGGCCGCTTCAGCGAGGCCCTCCTGCCAGGAGGGGAGATCCTGCCCGTCTGCCTGGAGTGGGTGTCTCCCGCGGGCGTTGGCTGGGAGATGCGGCCGGGGAGCACGGCGAAGGAAGCGCGCATCTGGTGGGATCCCCGCATCATGTCCGTGTTCAGCTTCCGCTAGTCCCCGCGCTGGAGGACGTCTTCCGTGCTCTCATCTCCGCTCTGGTCCCTCCTGGCACTCCTGCCCTTTCAAGGCGCCGTCGTGGAGCAACCCCCGTTGGCTCGCTGCGAGGACGTCCAGCGCATCGAGCTGGCACTCGAGCCGTCCGCCGCGGCCCGGGAGATTTGTGTCAGTCCCGGGCTCACGACGAGCCTGCACTTCGACGCTCCCGTGAGCGTGGATCTGCAGGACGAGGTGCACTTCGAGGCGGTGGTTCGTGATCGCAAGCTGCTCACGGTGATGCCGCCCCCCGAGATGAGCGCGGGGGAACGGCTGCGGCTCACGGTCCGCTTCGAGGGAGAACCGGCCTCGAGTGGTACCACGTTGATGCTGGTGGGCCGTTCGGGGCAGGCGACCCACCAGGTGGAGGTGTCTCGAGACGAGCGCACCCGGGAGTCGCTCCGGCGGGAATTGCTGCAAGAGCGCGCCAGGACGGCACAACTGCGCGAAGCGCTGGCGAGAACCCAGGCCATGCTCGAGCAGTCGGGGGGATTGCGCAGCCTCATCGCCAGCAAGACGATGGGGCCCAGCGGAGTCCAGGCCCAGGCGATCCTCCTGGAGTTGCCCGGGCAGCCGGAAGGAGGCCTCTCCTGGGTGAGCGGGATCAGCTACCGCGCCAACAAGACCGTGGCGGCGGAGGTGTGGCTGCTCAACTCAGGGCCGGAGCCGTGGCGGGTGGCCGGAGGCTCGCTGGTGGACGCGCGGGGCGTGGAGATGAAGGGGTTGAAGTTCCGGCAGGACGAGGACATCGCGCCCGGCCAGCTCAAACCGGTCATCGTGGAGGTGGATGCGTCCTACGCGCAGGCTCGCGGCGAGTTGACGCTGACGCTGTGGGACGAGCGGGGCCGCACCATCACCCTTCCCAAGGTCACCTTCCCGTAGACGGGGCTCCAGGACGGGCATGGTTCTCCAATGGCCATTGAATCCCCCACATCGCCGCGCTTCTTCGTTTTGAAGCATGAAAGAAGGGGGAGTCACGATGTCGAGTTCACCGGCATTGATAACAATGTAGGTGAAGCATCGAGATGCCCGCGGTGTAGAGACTTCATCGGCTCGCTGCCGTGGTTGCCACCCTATCGCGGTACATTGGAACTTTACGGAAAGGACCCTGGCGATTTGGTCAGAGGCGTCGGTGATGAAGTCCTCATCAGCGAGCGTCTGGTTGAAGCCTTTCGTGCGGAGGGGCTCACTGGCTTGCGAGGTTTCCATCCAGTGGAAGTGCTGCGAGTACGCAGGCAGCGCCGTGGTCCCAAGACACCCATGACACCCAGGTACTTCGTGGTCACTCCCGTCTTTGGTAGTGCGGCAGTAGACGAACACCGCAGCCGCATCCGGCGCTCCTCGGCCATCACTTGTAACTGGTGCCGAGAGACCGGAGTGGACTCCATCCACGGGGTGGTTCTCGAGCAGCACAGCTGGAATGGCGATGACATTTTTACCGCCCGCGGTCTGCCCGGCTCCATTGTCGTCTCCGGGCGCTTCGCGGACTTCGTGGCCCGGCATGGCTTCACCAACATGAAGCTGACGCCCACGGAGGAGTACACGTGGGATCCCCTGCGGCGCGGCCCGCCGCCCTCGGATGCCAGCGGACAGGCCTGAGTCTCCCTGGCACATCGGTCTGGCCTCTCAGGGGATGGCCACGGCCTGTGAGGCGTTGCGCCAGACGGACAAGAAGCTGGCGGATGCTCTGGAGGCGGCGGCCAGGCAGGAGGCGAGAAAGGTGGCGGAGGCCGCCCATGCGCGGCAAGGCGCCGAGGAGTCAGGGGCGTCGGAGTCCGAGGTGGAGGAAGCCACGCAGGCGTCCTCCGATTCACCCGAGCCTCCCGAGTGCAAGGGCCAGAATCACCACGTCATTTCCAAGCGCATCGCCAGGGCCCTGAAAGCGCACCCCGTTCTCAGAGGGCTCTACAAGGCTCGGGATGAGCGTTTCGTCGCCCGGGCCACAAGGACGAGGAATCACACTGCGGGTATCAGCGGTGGCACCGAGACGTGGATGATGAGGTGGTAGCATGGTTGCGCAAGACCGAAGACGCGACTCGCGAGCAATTCGAAGCCTTCCTGCGTGAGATCTATTCCCGGCCAGACATGCTCGCGAGATTCCCCAATGGGTATGGCGTCCTCTAATTCCCCGCGCTTCTTCGTTCTGGACAATGAGAAGTGGGAGAGTCACGACACCGAGTTCTACAGAGTCGACGAAGACGACGACGTAGGCGAGGCGCCTCGATGTCCACGGTGCGGAAGATTCATTGGAATGCTGCCCTGGCTCCCCCCCTACCGTGTCGTGTTGGAACTCTATGGCAAGGAGTTGGGCGACTTCGCGGAGGGAGTTGGTAATTCGCTTGTCAGTGAGCGCTTCGCCGAGGCCTTTCGTGCGGAGGGACTCAGGGGGTTGGAGGGCTTTCACCCCGTAGAGGTGCGGCGGGTGCGCAGGCAGCGCCGGGGTCCCAAGCCTTCCATCGTGCCTGGTTATTTCCTGGTCACGCCCATCTTCGGCAGTGCGGCGGTGGACGAGGCTCGCAGCCGTTTCCGGCGCTCCGCGCCCATCTCCTGTGATTGGTGCCGCTTGACCGGAGTGGATGGCATCTACGGATTTGCTCTCGAGCAGGGGAGTTGGAATGGCGATGACGTCTTCATCCCCCGTGGCTTGTCCGGCACCATGGTTGCCTCGGAGCGCTTCGCGGACTTCGTCGCCCGGCATGGCTTCACCAACATGAAGCTGATTCCCACGGAGGAGTACACGTGGGATCCCCTGAGGCGCGGTCCTCCCTCCTGAACTCCGGGCGGACAAGCCTGAGACTCCGTGGCTCGTCGCGCCTCGCCGCTCAGTCCGCCTCGGGCAGTGGCACGGGCGCGGCCTGTTCAGGGGCCGGCACCGTGGCCTCCCCGCGCAGCAGCCACAGCGCCACCACCCCGGGCACGCACAGCGCGAGCGCCACCTGCCACGACTGCGTCCACACCGGCGGCGTCTCCATCCGCGCCCACAGCACGCCGCTGGCGTTGTTGACGAAGTGGAGGACGACTCCGGCCAGCAGCGAGCGCGTGCCCAGCGTGGCGTAGCCGAGCACCAGCCCCACCACCGCGGCGATGAGCACGTGCACCGGGTGGATGTGGAGCAGGCCGAAGGTCAGCGCGCTTCCCACCACCGCCACCGTGCGCGAGCCCGTGCGGGACAGCCCCGACAACATCACCCCTCGGAAGGCCGCCTCCTCGCACACCGCCGGAGCCACCGCCACCACCGCCAGCGCCAACGCGAGCGGCCAGCGGGCACTCTCCTTCATCAGCAGCTCCATCAGCCGCGCGAACTCCTCCGTCCCCGGCGGCGACACGGCCTCCAGCACCCGGCCCAGCACCCCCTGCAGGCCGAGCACTCCCGGCACCAGCAGCACCACCGCGAGCGCCCCGCGCCCCGTGGGCAGCCGCAGCGAGAACACCTCCCGCATGTCCGCTCCCGAGCGCTTCACCCACAGCACCGCCACCGCAAGGAAGATGCCCACCTGGCTCACCGCCAGCACGCCCCACAGCGGCAGCCGCTTCCACAGCAGCACCCCCGCCAAGAGCGAGGCCACCAGCACCACCGCGAAGTAGAGCAGGGCGCTCCCGGGCGAGAAGTGGTCTCCCCGCCCCACCTTCCGGCCGAACACGTCCCTCCACGGCTTCTCTCCCGACAGCAGCACCTGCTCGCTCTCGAAGATCCGCGCCGCGAGGAGCAGCCCCGCCACCGCCCACGCCAGCGTGCTCGTGAACACCACCCCGAAAATCCCCGCCGACACCTTCGCCATCAGCAGCTCGCGCAGCAGCAGCGACACGTTGACGATCGGCACCAGCGCCAGCGTGGGCGTCAGCTCCAGCCCCGGCACGATGGCCGCATAGGCCGCCACCATCACCAACAGCAGCAGCGGGGTGAGGTAGTTCTGGCCCTCCTTGAAGCTGCGCGCCATCACCCCCACCGCGAGCATCATCGCGCTCACCAGCAGCGCCAGCGGTACCAGCGCGGCGAACACCGCCACCAGCACGCCCATGCTCACCTGCACCTGGCCCACCGCTCCTCCGGCGATGGCCGCGATGGCCAGTCCCAGCGCTCCCAGGTTCATCAGCGCCCCGCCCAGCGTGAAGAGGCTCACCACGCCGTACTTGCCCAGCACCACCTCCAACGGACGCACCGGCGCGCACAGCAACGTCTGCAGCGTGCCCCGCTCCTTCTCGCCCGCCGTCACGTCGATGGCCGGGTAGAAGCCCGACATCACCAGCGCGCACAGCAGCAGGTACGGCAGCCCCCACGCCAGCCATGTGCCCGGCGAGCGGAAGTCCGTCTGCTTCACCTGGAGGGGCTCGGCCAGCTCCGGGGACAGTCCCAGCTGCGTGAAGCGCGCTCGCACCGTGTGCTGCCCCACCTGGTCCAGCGCCCGCCGCAGCCGCCCGTGCGCCACCCCGGCCTCGGGACGCCCCGTGTCGACGTAGAGCTCCACGTCGAGGTTCTCCCCGCCCCCTTCCACCGGCACCCCCTTCAGCGCGAGCACCGCCTGCACCTGGCGCTCCTCCAGCAGCGCCAGCGCCTCCCGCCCGGGGGCCTCGGGAATCGTGTCGCGGCGCTCCACCCACTCCACGAGCTCGGCCTCGTCCATTTCCTCCAGCAGCCAGGCCGGGGCGGGCCCCCAGAGGGCCAGCTTCAAGGGCCGCTCCCACAGTTGCTGGGTGGCCGCACCGGTCACCATCGCGGAGCCCACCAGCAGCAGCGGGTAGAGCAGCAGCGGTACCCCGACGAGCAGCGCGAGCGTGCGCCGGTCCCGCAGGGCTTCCCTCAAGTCCTTCCGGAAGAGGGTGGAGGTGATGGACCAGCGCATGCGAAACCTCTCAGGTGGACCGGGAGGGCAGGTAATGGAGGAAGGCCTCGGTGAGCGTGCGGACTCCGGCGCGGGCGCACACCTCGGGGATGGGGCCCTGGTCGAGCGCCTGGCCCTGGTGCAGCAGCACCACCCGGTCACACAGGTAGTCCACCTCCCCCATCACGTGCGTGGAGAAGAGGATGGCCTTGCCCGCGTCCCGCGCCGCGCGGAGGGCGTCCAGCAGGAAGCGCCCGGAGAGCACGTCCAGCGCCGTGGTGGGCTCGTCCAGGATGAGCGCCGGTGGGTCATGCAGGAAGGCCCGCGCCACGTTCGCCCGCTGCTTCTGCCCCGCGGACAGTGTCCCACAGGGCTTGTCCGCGAAGGGCCCCATCTCGAAGCGCGAGATGAGCTCCTCCGTGCGCCGCTCCAGGTGTGCCGGCTCCAGCTCGTGCAGCTGGCCGAAGAAGGTGAGCACCTCGCGCGGGCTCAGCCGCTGCGACAGCGCCGTGTCCCCCGACAGGAAGCCCAGCCGCTGCTTGACGCGGAAGGCGTCCGCCGCCGTGCTGGCCCCGTCCACCAGGCCCTCGCCCCCCGAGGGCGTCAGGACGCCGGCCAGCATGCGCAACAGCGTCGTCTTCCCCGCGCCGTTGGGGCCCAGCAGCCCCACCACCTCTCCGGCGGCCACCGTGAAGCTCACCTCCCTCACGGCGGTGAAGTCTCCGTAGTGCTTCGTCAACCCCCGGGCTTCGAGCATGGCATCCCCCCGGACCTCGCCGCACGGCCGTTTCAGCGCCAGGTGTCTTGACGGGTCGTGCCTGGAGGAGGAGGTAGGCCTCCCCCCTGCTCGGCGTCAATGCGCGGGCCGTGGGGCGGAGGGACTCCTGTTCACCAGACGCCGATGCCCAGGTGCAGCCCGCCACGGGCCTCGATTTCCTCCAGCAGCGCGGAGCCGCCGAGCGCCAGGGCGTAGGCGGGCATGGACTCGGTGACGAGCCGGCCGTCGTCCCGGGCGAGGTACGTCACCGGAGCGCCGAGGCGGGAGAAGCCGGAGGAGCGCAACAGCTTCTCCCCGGCGCGGGTGATGAGGAAGGCGAGGGCGAGCTCCACGCCGCGCCCGGCGAGCAGCCCCAGCACGTGTTGGGTGAGGAGCGTGCCCAGTCCCCGCCGCTGGTGCTCGGGCGCCACGGCGATGCCCAGGCCCGCCACCTTCACCATCCGGCCGCCCAACATCACCTCGCGGAAGGTGACGGCGCGGAAGCCCGCGAGCGCTCCGCCCCGCCGCACCGTCACCACCAGGTCCGGCCGCGTGTCGTAGTAGTAGCGGCCCCGCAGCGCGGGCTCTCCCGGGATGCAGCGGGCCACCAGGGCGCACAGCTCCGCTTCCAGCCCGGGCGGCAGCTCCCGGGTGTCGTGCACCTCGAGATCCTCGCCCACGCTGACGGTGGGTTTGGCCCTCCCCCGTGCCTTCACCGTCTCGTTGTAGAGCACCACCTTGTGCAGCTCCACGGTGCCGCCGAAGACGGAGAGGCACAGCAGGTCGCGCAGCATTCCCTCGGCGCCTTCACCCCGGCGCAGGCCCTTGCCTCCGAGAATCCGGATGAGGCCCTGGGCCGCGTCCACCGCCGCCTCCACGCCGTGCAGCTTGAGGATGGAGAGGGTGCCGAACACCTCCTCGCCCCGGGCCAGCGAGCCGAGCGTCGCGTCCAGCAGCGCCTCCAGCGTCTCCTCGGCCACGCGCATGCGCACCAGCCGCTCTTGAATGTACTGGTGGCGTCCCAGGGGCTCGCCGAAGGTGCGGCGCGACTGCGCATGGGCCAGCCCGCGCTCCAGGCAACGGCGCACCGCCGCGAGGTACAGCACCCCGGTGAGCAGCCGCTCCTCGGTGAAGGTGGCGCGGAACAGGCGTACGCCGTCCCCCAGCTCGCCGAGCCGCGCGTCCTCGGGCAGCACCACCCGGCGGGCGATGAGGCTGCCGGTGGCGGAGGTGGCCAGGCCCGTGAGGTCCCTCACCGGGCGCAGGTGCACGCCCGGCCAGGCCGTCTCCACCAGGAAGAGGTTCACCGCGTGGGCCGGAGGCACGCCGCCCAGCCGCGCGGAGACGATGGCCAGGTCCGCGGGCCCCACGTTGGTGATGCTGCACTTGCGCGCGTCCAGCCGCGGGCCCTCCGGCGTGGGCACCACGCGCGCGCGCAGGGCGAGCAGGTCCGTGCCCGCGCGGGGCTCGGTGTTGGCCACCGCGCCCACCCACTCGCCGGACAGCAGCCGGGGCAGGTGCCGTGCGAGCTGGGCCTCCGTGCCGGCCCGGGCCAACAGCCGCACGCAGACGAGGTGCGCGAGCAGCGAGGTGGCCAGCCCGAGGTCCCCCGAGCCCGCCGCGAAGCCCGCGAGCGCATGCACCGCGCCCGGCAGCCCCTCGCCCCCCAGGGAGGGCTCCAGGGCCACGCGGAACAGGCCCGCGTCGCCGAGCCACCGGAACGCCGCGCGATCGAAACCCGGGGCCGCCGCCTCGCCCTCGCGCCGCTGGCGGCCTTGCTTCGTACGCTCGGTGCGGTAGCGCTCACCCAGGGTGCGGAACCGCTCGTGAAGCGCGCTCCTCATACCGGCCTCCTGTCGAGGCCGATTCTACACCCGGGCGGTTCCCCTGGCCGGGGCCGCCAGGGGGTCAGGCCTTCGCCAGCGCCTGCTCCAGGCGGGCGGCCTCCTGCCGCACCTCGTCCGTCTCGGGCAGGGGCAGGGCCAGCACCTTCTTCACCTGCTCGCGCGCCTTGGCCGGCTGTTCCGCCCGCGCGAAGGCCAGGGCGAGGTTGAGCAGGGGCTCGGGCCGCTGGGGAGCACGCCGGACGGCCTCCTCCAACACGGTGAGGGCGCGGGTGAGGTGTTGCGCCCCGTTCTCCTCGGCCATGCGCAGCAGCAGCTGGCCGAGGTTGTTGGCGGCACGCCAGCCGTCGGGCGCCAGGCCCATGCCCGCCTCGTAGGCCGCCACCGCCTTGTCGTACGCGGGCGGCTCCTCCGCCTCGTAGCAGGTGGCCTCCGCCATCTTCAGGGACTCGGTGGCCAGGCCCAGCGAGTCCATGGTGCGGCACAGGTGCAGCACCTGCTGGTACTGGCCGCGCGCCAGCATGAGCTGCGCCAGGTTGGCCTGCGCGTCCGGATCCCTGGGCCGGCTCGCCGCCAGCGCCGAGGCCGCCTTGTAGGAGGCGTTCACGTCGCGCAGCGCCATGCTCAGCACGGTGAGGGTGCCGAGCAGGCGCGGGTGGCGGGGAATCTCCTTGAGTCCCTGCTCGAGCACGCGCTTGGCCCCCAGCAGATCATCCCCCGACGCGAGCGCGTGCGACAGGCTGAGGTAGGCGGGCATGAAGCGGGGGTGCTGGGAGATGACCTGCCGCAGCGTGGCGAGGCCCTCGGCGTCCTTGCCCGCCTCCAGCTGCACCTGCCCCAGCCGGTAGTGGAAGACGGCGTTGGCCGGGTCGAGCTGCGCGGCCTTGGCGAGCGACTCGAGCGCCTGCTCCGTCTTGTCCTGCTTGATGAGCATCATCCCGCGGCCGAAGTGGGCCTCGGCGCGCTTGGGCTCCTTCGCCATCACCTGCTGGTAGGCCTTGAGGGCCACGTCCAGCTGACCCTTCTGGGCGGCGACGTTCGCGCGCAGCAGCAGGGTGTCCCCGGTGGGGCCCTGGGCCTCGGCCTTGGTGATGAGCTCCTCGGCCTGCGGGAGATTGCCCTGCAGCAGGGTCAACCTGGCCAGCACCACCAGGGCGTCCCGGTTCGTGGGCTGACGGGCGAGGATCTTCTTCGCCTCCGCGTGGGCCTGGGCCAGCTGCCCCGCCGCGAGGAGCTTCTCGAGAGGATTCATGGAGTGGGAGTGTCCCCCAGGGTCCGGGGGCTGTCGAGCGTGGGCTGGAAACGCGAAGGGGCCCCGCCGAAGCGAGGCCCCTGGGTACAGCGGTCAGCGCGAGGGACTACCAGGAGGTGACGAAGTCCTTGACGCCCTCGGCCGCGTCCTTGATGCCGCCGCCGATGTCCTTCACGGTGTCCACGGCCTTGCCCACGTCCAGCTCCACGCCGAACTCCACGCTGCCGCCGATGCCCAGCGCGGCGCCCACGTCGAAGTTGGCCGACAGCTTGCCGTCCTGCAGGCCCACGTTGGCCTCGAACTCGGCGCCGATACCGGCGAAGGCCTCCGCGCCCACCGTGGCGGTGGCGGGCCCAATCTCCTGCGACACCTCGCCGCTGGCGCGGGCGCCGGCGAACGCCTCGCCGCCCACCGTGGCCGCCACGTCACCGTGCAGCGGATCCACCACCACCTGGCCCTGCACGCTGGCCTCGGCGCCCACGTTGCCCTCGGCCTGCCACGAGGTCTTCCCCACGGGGCTGTCCACGTGGCCCTCGACGGAGCCGCGCACCAGGTTGGCCTGGGCCTCGGCGCCGCCCGAGGCGATCACCTTGCCGTTGGCCGGATCGAAGGCCACCGAGCCGTTGGCGCTGGCACCGGCCGTCAGGGCCTGGCCCTCGACCGTGTTGTGGAAGGAGCCGTTCACATCACCGGAGGTGTGCGAGCCCTGGAAGGCCGCCCACTCCGCGCCCACGCTGCCGGAGGTCAGCTCCTGCTCGAAGCCGCTCGTCTCGAGCGTCTTCTGGGTGGCCGTCTGGCCGGGGCTGTTGGTCTGCGTGGTGCTGGTGGTGCGGCGCTGGCCGTCGATCAGCCCCTGCTCGTGCGGGTTGAGCGTCTCGCCACGCTTCTGCTTGGCAACGGCGGCGTCGATGTCCGCCTGGCGCGCCGGGTTGTTGTCCGCGCGGAAGTCACGCTGAACCTCGCGGTACGCCTGGTTGCGCTCCGCACCCGGCTCAGCGCGGCTCTGCGACACGGGACGGTAGCGGTTGAACTCAGCGGAACGCGAGATCGAGGTCATGACGGGGGGCTCCAGGGGATTTGGCGAGTGCGGCGTTGAACAGGTTATCGGCGGTGATCGCGGGGAGTTTCCTGCACACTCATTTTTCGTGAATTATCCCGGCCTGCTCCGGGCCATCCCCAGGGATTCCGGGCACATAGCGCCCCGGGGCCAGGATGCCGGCTGGATCAACGGCCTGTTTCAACCGCCGCAGGAGCGCGGCCGAGTCATCCCCCGTGGGCAGGGAGTCCTCCGCGGACTGGAGGCCCAGCCGGGTGGGATGGTACCCGGCGGTGGTCAGCTCGCGCGCCAGCGCCCGGTAGCAGGCCAGGGCGCGCTCGTCCTCGCCGCGCTTGTCGCGATCAAAGGCGAGGGCCACGACGAGGTACAGGCAGCGGGCGGAGTGGGCCAGCAGCGCCAGGTTGGGCTCGAAGCCGAACATGCGGGGGAGGCGATCCGCGATGGCCACGGCGCGCTGGGCCTCCTCGCCCGTGAAGGGCAGGGCCACCGAGCACCAGATGAAGCCGCAGCGATCCCTGTCCGGGTGGGGCTCGTCCGGCCTGGGCGTGCGCTTGCGCCAGTACGTCATGGACAGGTTGATGTCCGTGGGGACGCCCTGGAAGGGGCTCTCTCCGTCCTCGGGAGGAGGCGAGAGGCGCAACGGGCGCGGCAGTCCCTCGAGCGCGGAGGCCAGCCGCCGCTCCAGCACCGCGCCCATGTCCACGTCCGGGGCGTGGAGGGCGCCGCTGATGGCCCAGCGGCCGAAGCCCTCGCGGAACTGGTCCAGCAGGAAGGCGGGCAGGGGCGTGCGCCCACTGGTGGCGGCATACGGGTACTGCCGCGCGATGCTGAGCGCCTTGATGTCGTTCCAGAAGAAGAAGCTGCTGCGCAGCGTGCCGTCCAGCGCGAGCTCCTGGAGCGTGTCCAACCGCTCGAAGAGCTGCGCGTCCTCGTCCACCGAGATGAAGAACTCGCGGAGGTAGGGTTGCTTGCGCGCGAGCCAGAACGTCATGCGCGTCACCACGCCGAGCGAGGACTGGCTGAAGAGGCCGTCCAGCGAGGGGCCCACGCCCCAGCGGAAGACGGGGGCGGCCCGGGCGCCGGGGAAACGCGCCAGCCCCGTCTCCACCCGCTCGCCCGTGGGAAGCACCACCTCCAGGGCACACACGTGCTGGAAGATGTCCGCGTGCGGGCCGCGCCCGTCTCCCCGCTCGAGCGCGTTGCCCACCATGCTCGCGTCCGGGGAGCCACCGATGGAGGTGATGAAGGTCCGGGAGCCCTGGGCCCGCAGCCACGCATGGGCCTGGCGGAAGGTGACGCCGGGCTCCACGGTGAGGTACGCGAGCTTCTCGTCATGGGCGAGGATGCGGTTCATCCGGCCCAGCTCCATCAACACACTGCCGTCCCGGGGCGGCACGCGCGAGCCGTAGCCCCAGTTGCGTCCGGTGCTCACCGGGTAGACGGGGACGCGGTGCTCCTGGGCGATGCGCAGGCAGGCCTGGACCTCGGCGGTGCTCGCCGGGCGGAGGATGGCGGGGATGCGCTGGGTGGTGGCGAAGGTGGCCGTCTCCGCGGCCGCGAGCGCCTCGGGCTCGGTGACGACGTGCTCCTCGCCCAGCGCGGAGCGCCACGCGGCCAGGGCGGACTCCAGCGCGCTCATGGGCGCCTCCAGGAGGGAGACGGGCACGGGCTCGGGGGCGGGGGGCACGGCTCGAGGTGATGGAGGCTCACGCTCCCCAGTATGCCAGACACCACGAGAGGGGTCGCACGGGCCTCCGCGTGCGTCGCGGTGCCTCCGCGTCATTGGTACAAGGGGAGGGGATGAACAGTCTCCTCCCACTCCGCTTCCTGCTGTCGCTGTTCCTCGCCGCGCTGCTGCTGGCCGCGTGCGCCACTTCTTCACCCGCGGTGCGTGAGTGGGAGGGCGCGGAGCATGGTGACGCCAGCGCATGTGAGGACGCGGAAGCGGATCAATGTGTCGTGCTGGCCTGTGAGGATGGCGAGTGCGGCATCTTCGGCTGTGAGGATGTGGCGCCGGAGGCGGTCGCACGCGCGCCGCTGAGCCATGGTGCGGAGCTGGCTCGTAGCTACCGCCCTTCCTTCCGCACCCCTGGCACGCAGCGCAACTGGAGGCGTGCCGGGCTCAGGGATGGTGTCCGGCCCCGCATGACGTTCCACTTCGAATACCGCCACGGCTACCTTCCGGCCTTCCCCCGGCTCGAAGGCAGGCTGATCAAGCACCACTTGTTCCCGCAGCAGGCGAAACTGGCGAAGTGGATCACGCGCCAAGGCATCAACATCCATCAATGGACGATGCTCATCCCCGAGCACGTGCACCTGCGCATCCACCGTGGCGCGCGGGGCGGCGCGTGGAACGCGGCGTGGGATCAGTTCAGGATTGCCAACCAGCATCGCCGCGTGCCGCCGGAGGAGTTGTTGCGCACGGCCTTCGAGTTCGCCTTCCGCTTCGACATCGTCGGTCCCCTCATGCCGTACTCCGCCACGGTTTCCCCACCAGGCCCCCAACTCCTCGCTCCGTGACCGCCGAGGATGTAGACACGAACGCATGAAGTTCTATCGACTCGAGCGAGACCCTTCGCCGCGCTACACGGGTTATTTGAACGCCGATCACAAATGGGGGCTACCCGGTCTGGAGCCCTGCCCGACATGCAAATGCGGGGGGGCGGGGAGTGGCCTCGAATACCCGTGCGTGGACCTGTCCAGCCTGCCACCGCATGAGCTGGCGAAGCTGTCCGACCCCTGGCCCGTCCCACTCAAGGAGATCGAGCGGCTGCGGGAGGTGGTGCGCCCGTTGGTCCCTCCGGGAGCCATGCTGGAGCCAGGAACACTGTTCGGACCCCTGCAAGGCACCGGGGTGGGCTACTTCGGCCAGTTGGATCTATATGTGCCCTGGGCGCTGTGCCTGCGCCGCGAGGCGTTGGAGCGCTTACAGGAAGCGGGCGTGCGGGGTTTGCAGGGGTGCCCTACCCGCATCCGCTTCCGCACCAAACATGCCCCCACGTTGCTCGAGATGCAGATGGAACTGCACGGCCAGCTCCACCCCGACTGCCTGCCGCCAGACCTCCAGCCCCCATGCCCCACCTGCGGCAATGAGTTCCTCACCCGCCCGGACCCCATCATCCTCGACGCCGCCACGCTCCCCCCGGAGCCCGACCTCTTCCGGTTGAGGCAGGGCGCGACGCTCATCGTCGCCAATGAGCGTTTCGTGGAGACGGTGCGGCGCCTGGAACTGGATGGAGTGCTCTTCCACGAGCTGGAGGTCCGCTGACGCGTACGGCTCAGTTCACGGTGAACTCGCGTGACGTGCCGCTGTAGGCGCGGATGAGCCCATCCCATCCGGACTTCCAGTCGCCGTCATGGCGGATGCGGTAGGTGCCCGGCACCGCGTCCGCCGGAATCGTCCACTCGGTGGTGACGTGCGAGCAGCCGTAGGTGGGGGCGCAGTCGTACCGCTTCCAGCGGTACTTCGTCTCCCAGTCCCAGTCGTTGGCCACCGTCACCCACGTGGTGCCCGACTTGCGCTGCACCTGCAGGAAGCTGCCCTGGCGGCGGAGGTTGTTCTTCGGGTGGCCTCCCCAGAACTTCACGCTCACCGTCTGGCCCCGGGTGTAGCTGGCGAGCGCGTTCGTCACGACGCTACCGAAGCTCACCGTCAGCAGCTTGTCGTCGTACACCACGCCCGTCTGCAACGTGGACTGGTTGTTGCGGAGATCTCTCGGGGTGGGGCCCGGGGCCACCGTGGCGCCCGTGCGGAGGGCGCTGGCCAGCTTGTCCACCTCCTGCTGCACCGCCGCCAGCGTCCACGGGCCGAAGTGCGTGGAGGCACCCTCGTAGTCCTGCTTCGCGTACTCCTCGCGCGTGGACAGGTAGCCCGCGTAGGCGTTGGACAGGCCGGCGATGAGCACCTGGTTCACCCCCACCGGGGACAGTTGCGCGAGCACCTGCTGCCGCACCCGCCGCCCCGCCATGGTGGTGGGCTCGAAGGGCAGCGCCACCAGCGCCACGTTGCCCAGCCGCACCACCTGCAGCGGCAGCACCTCGGGCGTCCACGGGTAGGGCTGCAGGGTGCCCATCTCCAGGACGATGGGCTTCTCCCCCTGGCATGCCGTGGTGAAGAGGGCGCAGTTGAAGACGCCCCAGGCGTCGTCGATGGTCTCACAGGAGGAGCCCTCGTAGCCGTAGCCCGGGCCGTCCTCGGCGCCCGCCAGCATGGAGTCTCCAATGGCCGCCTCGCAGGTGGTGCGCCACACGCCATCCGTGTACGCGGGCGCCACCTGCACCGAGTCCATCGCCACGTACGCGTGCCGGAAGTCCACCCCGCCCGTCAGCGGCGCCGAGGCCGTGTCATAGAGCGTCTTCGCCAGGTTGTACTGCTTGCGCCCGGAGAGCTCCGTGCTCTCGAAGTCGTTGGCGCCGCCGCCGTTGGTGCCGCCGTAGATGTTGGGCGTCACGTCTCCCTCGTTGCTCTGCGCGAAGGCCGCCACGAAGGTGCGCTGCGCGGTGTAGTTCGTCCCCTTGAGCTTCTCGAAGAGGTAGGAGGCGTAGCCCTTGTTGTCGCCGCTGATGAGCAGGTTGTCGTTGCCCATGGAGGTGGCGTGCACGGCGAACCAGTTGATGAGGCCCACCTCGCCTCCGTCATCCGTCTGCAGCCGCAGCAGCGTCATGCGCTTGTCGGTGTCGTGGGTGTACTGCGCGCGCTCGGTGGCGGAGTTGCGCAGGTAGGCCCCGGGGGAGCGATTGATGCTCGTGTCGAGGAGGTCCCCGGAGGCGACGCGGATGGTGCCGGGCGCCAGGTTGTCGTGGGCGCGGACGATGGACTGGAAGATGCCGTCCACGATGGCGTCGAAGCCCTGCTTGTCGTAGCCGAGGATGGTGAGGTTGTAGAGCGCGTAGTGCGAGTGCCCGCCCGGCCCCGAGTGCGTGTGCGTGGCGCTCAGCAGCACGTTGTCGTCCGTGTAGAGGGTGCCGTAGCGGGCACGCAGCTTCTCCACCACCTGCTGCCGCACGCCCTGGTAGATCTGACCCAGGTCCGCGCTCACGAACACCGCGCGCTTGCCGTTGCAGGGCGAGGCGATGACGAAGGCGCGCGAGCGCAGGCGCTGGTGGATGCCCGCCGTCTTCTGGTCCACCATGGCGTAGCCCATCATGCCGAGCTCCGCCGCCGGGCCGGTGATGTCATGGAGGCCCGCGCCCACCTGGAAGCTCTGGTTGGTCGCGCACGGGTCGGCGAGCGCGTCGCTCCGCGTGGAGAGGGAGTCCTCGTCCGGGGACTGAGTGTCGCAGGCACCCAGGGTGAGCGCGAGCACCACGGCCGCCAGCAGGCGTGGAGAGGAGAAGAGACGTCGTTGCATGGAGACTCCTGTGTCGGAATTCGGAGATTGTCGGCGAGAGTCTGCCCGGGTTGCCGCCCGCTTCGGTTGGTGCGGTGCGTCGAAGGGGAGGGTTTTGTCCGCGACAATGAAGCCGCTTCCGGCCCCCGAGCACTGACCGGGAGCGGAGGCCCCATGCTCTCCTGTCCTGCTCTTCGGGCGGCGGGAGAACAAGGACGGCGCTGGAAGCAACGCCGTGCGGCTCATCTTCTCCACCCGCGTCTTCTACTGAGCCGTCACCCGGCCCTATCCTACGGGCCCGTAGAATCCTGGAATACGCAGCCCGTTCCTCCGTCTGGATGACATCATGAATCGATTCCTTGGCCCCGCTTCCCTCGGTCTGTCCGTCCTGGCGCTCGCGATCGCCCTTTTCGGCGGGCGAGGCGAGCCGGCGGCTCCCCCTCCGGCCAGCGAGCCGGCCTCCGATGTCGATACCTTCGCTTCACTGGAGTTGGAGGCGCTCGAACGGAGAGTGGAATCCCTCGAGCAGAGCTCGCTGAGCCTGTCCAAGCGGCTGATGTTGCTGGAGCATCGGCCGGTGGTGGCTTCCGACGGGGGCGTGGTGGCCGCGGTCCCGGCTTCCCTGGCCGCCGAGGTGGAGCAGCTCCGCTCGGAGGTGCGCGGTATGATCGCCGGCGAGGCCCTGAACTCCCAGGGCGGCCGTGATTACCTCAAGGACGCGGTGCGCTCGGTGCAGGAGGAGATGCGGACCGAGCAGCGGGAGCTCCGGCAGCAGCAGATGATTCAGGCCCAGGCCCAGGCCCAGGCGGGTCGCGCCGAGCGCCTGCGCCAGTTCGTCTCCGACGCGAAGTTGAGCTACGGCCAGGAGCAGACGCTCACGCAGCGCATGCAGACCGAGGACACCCAGCGCCAGGCGCTCTTCGATTCGGTGCGGGACGGGAGCAAGTCCTTCCGGGATGCCCGGCAGGAGCTCCGCCAGCTGCGCCAGCAGACGGACAAGGAGATGGCGTCCGTGCTCGATGAGTCGCAGCGGGCTCAGTACGAGCAGATGCGGCGCGAGGAGCGGCGCGAGGATCGTCCCCGGGGAGGAGGGCAGCGGGGGCGGGGGCAGGGGGGCGATCAGCCCTGACGCCGCGTCCGGCCTCCCGCGGACGTACGTCAGGCGATGTGCCACCGGCCAGCCCACCGGGGCGTGCTCACGCGGGCTGCTCCTCGGGGGGAATCTGGAGGGGCTCGATGCGGGAGAAGGCGTCGAGGATGGCCCGGATGATGGTGCTCCTCCCGGTGAAGAAGGCGCTGATGTGTCCCCCCGTCAGGTAGCGCAGCTCCGCCCCTCGCCAGTGCTGCAACAGGCGCAGGGTGGAGGAGGAGGGGACGAAACCATCCTGGCGCGCGGCCAGGAGGATGGCGCGGCGCGGGTTGGACAGGGGCGGCAGCGCGGTGGTGGCCGCCGCCGAGAGCAGCTCGGCCAGCCGCTGGCGGGCCGCCTCGGGGCCCCCGGTGGTGCGGCCCAACGTCTCCCAGTCGGGGACGGCGGACAGCACGCCCTCGGTGAAGACGGGCGCCGACGAGTGCGCCGCCGCCAGGGGGATGACGGCCGCGGGCAGTGGGAACATGGCGGCGGCATAGGCCGCGATGCTGCCCCCCATGCTGTAGCCGGAGATGCCCACCTTGGGGTGGCCGGTGGCCAGCAGCCACCCGAGCAGCGCCGTCGCCTCCACCGCCGTGGCGCGGAACATGAGCAGCAGCTCCACCACCGTGCGCACCGCCGCGCCCTTCTGTCCGGGCGGGCGGCGCGAGCCGTAGAAGGGATTCTCCAGCAGCAGCGCGCCCACGCCCTCCCGGGCCAGCTCCTTCGCGATGAAGCGGCGCAGGCCGAAGCCCTCGTCTCCGGAGGCGGCCAGGAAGACGCACACCGGTGGACGGGGGCCCGCGTCATGCGGCAGCAGCAGTTGGAAGCGCGCCTCCCGGCAGGCCTCGGGCAGTGAGCCCACGGCGGCGGGGCTGGGGAAGCGGCCCTCCTGGACGAGCAGGTGCCCCTCGCGCCGTGCCTGGCGCACCGTCACCTCGGAGAGCTCGGGGAAGGCGAAGCCCTGGGGGCCCCGGGTGAGCTTCTCCAACAGCGCGTTGGAGCCCCAGCCGTCTTCGAAGAAGCGGGGCTGGCGCGCCACCGTCACTTTCGCGGCGAGCGCGTCCAACCAGTGCATGCGATTCATTCTCGTGGGACTCCCGGGGAATGCCGCCCGGCATCCTCGCCGCGTCCGGGCAGCATTCCAACCGGAAGTACCAGGTTACTGCTGCTCGAGGGCGGTGGCGGGCACCGGCTCGGGCTCGTCCGCCACGGACTCCAGCGTGTCGGCCGGAGGCACCGGCTTCTGGTCGCGCAGGAACTCGGGCTGATGCTTGGGGTCGTACGTGGGGCCCTGGGGCGCGTCCACGGACATGGCCGAGACACCGGACGGCGAGGCCACCGCGGCGGGCAGCGTCTTCGTCAGCGTGAGGCTGTCTCGCACGGTGCCGCTCGAGGTGATGAACTTCGTGGTCAGCGTGCCGCCGTCCACCACCACATCCAGGTAGCCCACGTTGGTGTTGTCGCGGAAGGCCGTCCAGCTCGGCTGCGCGCCGGGGAAGGGGCGCAGGGTCGCGCCGCCGCTGCCCACCACCAGGTAGGGGATGCCGCGCGTGCCCGAGGGGGCCACCGCGTCACCCTTCATCGGCCTGGTGCGCTCGTAGTTGTGGTCATGGCCCGTGAGGACCAGGTCCACCCCGTACTGCTCGAAGAGGGGGGCGAACTCGCGGCGCATGGCCGTGGTCGAGAGGTGCTCGCCGCTGGACCAGGGCGGGTGGTGGAAGAAGACGATCTTCCAGGGACGGCTCGTGGCGGCCAGGTCCTGGGCGAGCCACGTCTTCTGCAGCGCCGTCGTGCAGTCGGCGATGGTGAAGTTGCGGCAGTTGGAGTCCAGCGAGGCGAAGTGCACCGGACCCCAGTCGAACGAGTAGTAGCGCTCGCTCTTCGCGGAGTTGTTGGCCGGCAGGTAGAAGTTGTCCAGGTACGGCTTGGCGTTGCTGGTGACGTACTCGTGGTTGCCCGGCGTGGGGAAGAGGGGCACCTCGCGCAGCAGGGCCGCCATGGGCTTGAACATGTTGCTCTGGAACTCCGCGTCCGTGCCGGAGGAGTACGCGTTGTCGCCGAGCGTGAGGAGGAACTCACCCGCGCGCGCGACCGTGAGCTGCTGGAGCACCTTGGTCTGCAGCGAGCCGCCCGTGCCGAAGTCACCCATGGCGGTGAAGTGCACGCGCGTCGTCTCGGGACCGGAGGCCGTCTGGAAGCGCCGCACGCCGGTGACGGAGCCGCAGGCCTCGACGACGTAGCTGTACGTCTTGCCCGGGAGCAGGCCGGTGAGCTTCACCGCGTGCTGCCACCCGGCCGCCGTGGCCGTGGCGGTGCGCGAGATGTCCGAGCCCTCGCCATAGCGGACGAAGGGCGTGCAGGACACGCCGGTGCGGAAGACCACCAGGGCGCTGGTGGTGCCCACGCTCTGCAGGTACGGCTGGCGCGGCAGCGCCGGGCCCGAGTCGGTGGTGGGGGCGGTGGGCGGCGTCGTGGTGTCATCGCCACAGGCGCGCGCCTCGGTGATGGAGGCCCAGTCGTTGACGGTGTTGCCGTTGACGGTGACGCGCAGGTAGCGCGCCTTGCGCGTGCTGGTGAAGCGGTACGTCTGGGCGTCGGCCGTCAGCGCGCTGGTGGCCGCGTAGGCCTGGGTGTAGGTGGTGCCGTCCTCGGAGGTCTCCAGCGTGAAGTGATTCTGGCGCTGGGCGCCCTGGTGCCAGGCGATGGTGGCGCCGGCGAGCGTCTGCGAGCCGCCCAGGTCGAGCTTGAGCCACGAGCCCTTGCCGGGGCCGCTCCAGCGCGTGTCCAGCTTGTCGTCCTGGGTGTTGGCGGCCACGCTGCCCGCGCCGTCATCGCCGCTGGCGGTCGCCTTGGCGGAGGTGAGTTGGCGGCAGTTGCTCGCGGTGAGCCCGGAGCTGCTGCTGCCCAGGTTCCCGGCGGCCGGGGTCTCGGGCGCATCGGAAGCGGGCGGGCTGGCGGCAGGTGGGCTGGCCGGAGCCTGAGCCGGGGCCGCGGGCGCCTCGGAGGCCGGAGCCGCCGAGGGAGAAGGGGTGGAGGGCGCTTCACACGCCGTGGTGAGCAGGACGCCCAGCAGACACGAGGAGGAGAGCAGTCGGTTTCGTTTGTGCATCGTGGGTGCCCAAACGGAAGCTCCGGACGGGCATTCCCCGGCGCGGCCTCCCTCTCCGGATGCCCGGCTGCTGGGCTGACGGGCCCGTTGCGGGGGTTCTCGTCCCGCCGCGGCCCGGCTCCGGGCCCCCCGGGCACGTTTTCGGTGAGCGATGCACGTCCTGTGGGGTCTTCTCCCACGTACGAATTTCTCAGGACAGGCCACAGGGATTCACACGATGCGTGCACCCTCCATGCCACGGAAGACACGTGGATTCACACTGACCGAGGTGCTCGTGACGGTGGCGTTGCTGGGCCTGTTCGCGGGCATGGCCGTGGTGGCGCTCGGGCCCCTCAACGGGCGCTATCGCCGGAGGCAGGCCGCGGAGCTGGTCGCGGCGGGAGCGGCGCGGGCCCGGCTCTTCGCCCGGGACTCGGGGCGGTGCTTCCACCTGGACGTCTACCAGGACGACACCCCCGTGAGCACCGGGACTCCGGGCAACCGGCTGCGCCTGTCGCGCCGTCCTACCGCCGACTGCGAGCGCTCCGTCACCGTGGCGGAGCTGCAGCCCGTGGAGTGGATCCCCATGCCCTCGTTGACGACGGTGCGGGTGGAGACCGGGGCGGAGGCGGTGTGGCGGCCCAGCGGCCGGCTGCACACGGAGGACATCGCGAAGACGCCCGCGAAGCTGCGGGTGACGTCCGGGGGCGAGGAGCTGTCCATCCTGCTGGCGGTCCACGGCCCGGTGTGCGTGAGGGAAGAGCCCTCGTCGGAGGTGTGCCCATGAGCGGAGCGAAGCGCAGGCGGGGGTATGTGCTCGCCGAGGCCCTGGTGGGCGGGGGGGTGATGATGCTCGCCCTCGTGGGGGTGTTCGGGGCCCTGTCGCGGGGCGGCGAGGACGTGGGCCGGGCCGTGGCGGATCAGGACGCGGCGCAGCGGGCCACCGAGCAGCTCGAGTGGATGCGCGCGCAGCCTTCCACGGCCGGGGCCTGGGTGGCTGGAGGCCCCAAGCCCTGTCAGGCGTTGCAGGTGCCGCTGCCCACCGGGTGGACGTGCACCGTCACCGTGACGGAGGTGGCGGACACGGACGTGGGCGCGCCCGTCTCCGGCGCCCTGTCCTACAAAAAGGCCGTGGTCCAGGTGAGCTACCGCGGCACCTCGCTGTCGCTGGAGGCGCTGCGATGGTGAAGGGGCGCCGGGGCTTCACGCTCATCGAGCTCCTGGTGGGCGGCGCGGTGGCGCTCGTCGTGTTGGCCGTGGCGTTCGCCGCCTTCGCGCGCACCACCGTCATGCATCGCCGGCAGGTGGAGCTCGCGGAGATGAAGCGGAGCGCCGCGCTCGTGCTGGGGCAGCTGGGCACGGAGCTGCGGCAGGCCGGGCTCGGATGTCCCCGTCACGCGCGCGCCGATGGCCCCGCCGAGCTCTTCCCGCCCACCTTCCTGGTCGCCGAGGAGCATCAGCTCGGCTTCCTCGCGGACCTGCCCCGGCGGGATTCGAACTTCAACGGGTACTCGCAGCTCGCGGATGATCAGACCACGGGGCTCCCCGCCAATGGGATTGCCCTGCTCAACGAGCTCAACGGCGGCTGTGACATCTCCTCCGCCCCCGCCCACTGCTCCTCCAGCGAGGAGAGCCTGCTCTTCGGCTCGGGCCTGGGCATCGACGACTGCGCGAGCGAGCCCACGTCGCCCACCTGCCCCTGGGGCCTCAACCGCTACCAGGGCAACGAGTACCTCATCGTGGCCAACGCGAAGGGCCGTTGGGTGGAGCGGCGCATCCAGCCGTCTCTGTATGCCGAGGTTCCCGGGGGCCGCAGGACGCTCGTCCTCGAGCAGGCACCCCCGCCGGACTTCCTCTTCGGCGCCAACCGGGGTTTCGTCTCCACGCCGGACCGTGTGTACTACGGGCTCCAGGACGGCCAGGTGAGGCGCAACCAGTGCTGGGGCAGCCTCTTCTCCTCGCCGGGCGGCCCCTTCGAGCTGGGCTGTCCGGACCTCTACGCCTCCAACGCGACGGGCTGGGAGGCGCTGACCACCCACGTGGCCGCCAACGGGTTGCGCTTCACCTATTGGAGCGCCAACGGAACCCTGCTCCCCGTTCCCGTGACGGACCCGACCGACCTGCGCGGCATCCGCCGGGTGGACATCGAGCTCGAGCTCGAGCGCCCGCTGCCCGATGGCGAGGTGCTGCGTTACTCCGCTTCCCTCTCCGTCTCCCTGAGGCAATGAATGCGTCCGCCCGTGTGTAGTGCGAGAGCAGAACCGAGAGGTGGGCGCGCCGGCTTCACGCTGCTGGCCCTTCTCCTCGTCCTGGCCGCGATGACCCTGGTGGTTGCCACGACGCTGCAACTCGGTGAGGACGAGCGGCGCAGCGCGAGCCTCGTGCGTCATGACGCGCGTGCGCTGGCGCTCGCCGAGCTCGGCGTGGAACGCTCCCGCGCGTACCTGGCCGCCCTGCTCGCCACGGACGTGGACCTGGACCGGGCGTTGGACCCGATGCTGAACACCGAGTGCATCCTGCTGCCCACCCTCGGGGCCGGGCAGGAGGATGACCACCTGCCCGTCTTCACGGATCCCGGTTGGGACGAGGTGGAACTGCCGGGCACGGGCAAGTCCTTCCGCCTCGTCCCCCACGAGGGCGGAGCGTACCTGGTGCGCTTCGATGACAACGACGATGACGGGGATTCACCCGCCTCCGAGGCCGCGACCCTCAGCAACCCGGGCCTCGGCTGCGTGGAGGGGGATGACCTGGCGCCGGGAAAGAGCAACCCGGTGCGGGACAGGGATCAAACGGTCATCCTCACCGTGGTGGGCATCTACCCGGGCACGGACCCGGCCACCGCCCAGGCGCGCAAGGTGCTGCGCGTGCGTGTCGGGCCGCGGCCCGCGGCGGGCATCATCGCCGGAGGCACCATCGAGATGGATGGCGCCTCGCACGTGTGCGGCGCCCATGGCGACATCTTCGCCACGGGGGACATCTCCGGCACCGGCTGCATGTGCGGCACCGGCTGCACGGGAGGCCCACCGGCGAAGCAGGCGTGCGATGCCAACACCACCTGTGTGGCGCAGTCGGGCGGGGACGTCTGCTCCGCCACGGGGGGAGGCTCGTCGAGCCAGTGCATCCCCGGCACCTCCGTGCCCCAGCCTCCGCCCGTGCGGGTGTGGAGCAGCCTCAACGCGCCCCCGGGCTGTGTCAGCGGCCTCTGCACGCCCTTCTACTATCTGCGTGAACAGAGCGGTGGGGCGCAGGTGTTCATGTGGAACTACTCGAAGCCCGGCTGTGAGAAGCCCCAGGCGTGCTCCCGCATCTTCCATCCTGGGGAGGCCGCGACCACCTGCGGCGGATGCTGGAAGAGTGTCTACGATGCCTCGACCTGCACGGGCGCCAAGACCAAGGAGGTGCGCAAGACCGAGGACCCGGGCCTGACGGCGCCAGACCCCGCTCCCTGGACGCCGTGTGGCAACTCGGCTCCGTTGATCTGGAAGACGAGCAACCCGGCCTTCGCCTCCATCGTGAGTGGCTGTGACCCGAGCGGTGGCCTCTACCCGGAACCGTCGCCCGGTAAGTGGAGCAAGGACGCCTCCTTTTCCGGGAGCTTCCAGTCTCAAGGCGCACTGCTCCCTGGGGTCTGGATGGTGGAGGGCAACGTGGAGTTCCTGGGCAACTCGCCGTCCTGTACGGCTCCGGCCAGTTGGAAGGCCTCCGTCCTGGCCCAGGGGTACATGGACATTCAAGCCGAGCTGAGCCTGCGCCCCGCCCTCCCCACGGGGGTCGCCCTGCTCGCCGGCCGCGACATGAAGGTCTGGCAGGGCAACACCTTCATCGACACGTGCGGCGAGAGCGCGGCCCTGCTCGTCCACGAGCAGTTCTACATGGGCGCCAACACCCACCTGACGGGGCAGCTCGTGGTGGAGAACGCGGGGGCCTGCTCCGGGTTTGTCACCGGCCCCTCCGGCGTCACCCTGAAGGGCAACGCCACCATCGAGGTGACGGCGCAGCCGCCCATCTCCTCGGGCCGGCCCGCCTCCGTGCTCGAGTGGAGCGAGTCCTCCTACTGAGGCCCCGCCGCCCCTTCCGTCGGGACGAGGAAGGGGCGCAGGAAGTCATCCGCCTCGGCGGCGATGCGCCCGAGCGACTCCACCAGCTCGTGGCCATCATCCACCTCGACGAGCCGGACGTGGCGCTTGCCGTGCGCCCACTCGCGCGAGTAGCGGATGTGCGTCGTCGTGTCCTTGCGTCCGTGGATGAGGAGCGTGGGCACGCGCACGTCCGGCCAGCCGCCCGAGCGGGCGTCGATGGTGTCGAGGTCATGGATGAGGCCGAAGTGCACGCGCACCGGGCGCTTCTCCGCGTGGTCCTGCGTCTCCATCCAGCCCGTTTCCCGCCAGCGGCCCATGCCCTCCTCGCCCACGTTGCGCCGCATCTGCTCCGGGGAGCGCAGGGCGGGCGCCAGCAGCACCAGCGCGCACACCCGCGCGTCCTCCTCCGCCACGCGGCAGGCCGTCAGCCCGCCCAGGCTGGAGCCGAAGACGATGGCCCTGTCCCGCTCGCCGCCGATGGCGTCGCGCACCGTGCGCATCATCGCGCTCAGGCTCAGGTGCTCGAGCGAGGGCTGCCGCAGGTTCAACCGCTCCAGGTGGATGCCCTGGCGCGCGTAGTGCTCGGCGAGCGCCACGCCCTTGGCGGACTGGGGCCCCGAGGCGAAGCCGTGCAGGTAGAGCCAGCGGGGGCCGGCGGGGGAGGACGGGGCAGGGGAGGTGCTCATGGCGGCGCACTCTACCGTCCGCGAGGATGAGAGCCCCGGGTGGGTGGGAAACCCGGGGCCCCCTCCTGGAGCACTGTCCGTGCCAACCTCCAAGTGCCTGGAGTTCCTGGCTCGGACCCGCCCCGGGCCTGGAGGGGTTGCGAAAGCCAACCTCCGGGATTCCCTCTGGAAACCCGCCGTGCGCGGACCTGTCCCGGAATGGGACACGCGGACGGGCGGGTGATCGGAAGCAGGACACCCCGCGAGGGTGGGGAGGCGCGCTCCCCGGCCGGAAGATGGTATGCCGTGGGTCATATGACTGCACCCGTGGCGCTCATCACCGGTGGCTCGCGAGGCGTGGGCCGCGCCCTCTCGTTGCGGCTCGCGAAGGCGGGCTACGACATCGTCTCCACCTACCGGCGTGACGCCGAAGCCGCCGCCGAGCTCACCCGGGAGGTGGAGGTGCTCGGCCGCCGCTGCCGCACCGTCATCGCGGATCAGCTCGAGCCGGCCAGTCTCCACGCGGCCTTCGATCTCATCCAGGAGGAGTTCGGCGGGCTGGACGTCTTCGTGGCCAATGCGGCCTCCACCGCCTTCACGCCGCTGATGCTGATGAAGCTGCACCAGATGGACAAGACCTTCAACGTCACGGTGAAGAGCTTCCTGCTGGGGGCCCAGCGCGCGGTGCCGCTGATGCAGGGCCGCAAGGGCCGCATCGTGGCGGTGTCCGGCATGGACTCGCGCATGCCGCTGCCCTTCCACGGCTTCCTCGGGGCGATGAAGGGCTCCATGGAAATCCTGGTGAAGTACCTGGCCGCCGAGCTGGCGTCCTCCGGCGTGCGCGTCAACGCCGTCAACCCGGGCTACATCGACACGGACTCCAGCCGCTTCTACATGGGCGAGGCCTGGGAGGCGCTGGAGGCCAAGGTGAAGGACAGCGTGCCCGTGGGCTACGTGGCCAGCGCGGATGAGATCGCCAAGACGATTGAATGGCTGTGCTCCGAGGGTTCCTCGTACGTGAACGGCCAGACACTGGTGGTGGATGGTGGCCTGGAGGTGAACTACGCCATGCAGTTCGCCAGCGCCCTCACCCAGTCCAGCAAGTAAAGGAAGAGGTCATCCATGCCCACCCGCCTGCGCCTCTACCAGGTCGATGCCTTCTCCTCCCAGGTCTTCGGCGGCAACCCCGCCGCGGTGTGCCCGCTCGACGCGTGGCTGCCGGACGAGGTGCTCCAGGCGATCGCCGCGGAGAACAACCTCTCCGAGACGGCGTTCGTGCTGCGCGATGAGGTCCGCGGCTGGCAGATCCGCTGGTTCACCCCCGCGCAGGAGGTGGACCTGTGCGGCCATGCCACGCTGGCGGCGGCCTACATCCTCTTCACGCGGCTGGCGCCGGGACTGGAGCGGGCCCAGTTCAACTCGCGCTCGGGGCCGCTGGTGGTGACGCAGCAGGAGGGGGAGTGGATGGAGATGGACTTCCCCTCGCGGCCGCCGGAGCCGTGCGCGATACCGGAAGGGCTGGTGGAGGCCCTGGGGGCCGCGCCACGGGAGACGCTGCTGTCGCGAGATCTGCTGGCCGTCTTCGACACCGAGGATGAGGTGAGGGCGCTGGCCCCGGACATGGCGAAGCTGGCGCAACTGGAGTACTTCGCGGTGACGGCGACGGCGAGGGGCTCGGAGGCGGACTTCGTTTCGCGCTTCTTCGCGCCGCGGGTGGGTGTGCCGGAGGATCCGGTGACGGGCTCGGCGCACTGCACGCTGGTGCCCTACTGGGCCCAGAAGCTGGGCAAGCGGCAGTTGCTGGCGCACCAGATTTCCCACCGGGGCGGCGTGCTCCAGTGCGAGGACCGCGGCGAGCGCGTGGGCATCTCCGGCCAGGCCGTGCTGTACCTCGAGGGCCACATCACGCTGTGAGACTCCCTCTCCCTCTGGGAGAGGGCTGGGGTGAGGGTCTGCACCACTTGTCACCGGTGACAAGTGAAACGAGGGGCTCGCATTCCACTTCTCACCGGTGAGAACCGGAATGGGAGGGGTGCATTCCACTTGTCGCCGACGACAAGTGAAACAAGGTGCCCGCATTCCACTTCTCGTCGGCGAGAAGTGAAACGAGGGGGGTGCATTCCACTTCTCATCGATGAGAAGTGAAACGGGTCGGGCGGGCCGCGCGGCATTTTTTACAGGCTGCCCTCGCCCTGCCGCCGATGGATCCGCCATGTAGGTGTATGCCCGGGATTGGCGCCGGGCCCCCCAGCGGGCACACTGCGCGCCGCCTGAACGTGCGAGCAGGGCGGGGACCCGCCCCACCCCCTCGCAGCGGACACAGGAGGGGATGGCTCGGATGCGCCTGCTGCACACGTCGGACTGGCACCTGGGACACACGTTGTACGACACCTCTCGCGAGGCCGAGCACGCGGCCTTCCTCGAGTGGTTGCTCGACATGCTGGAGGCCCACGAGGTGGATGCGCTCCTGGTGGCCGGCGACATCTTCGACACCGCCAACCCCAGTGCCGAGGCCCAGGCCGCCTGGTACCGCTTCGTCGCCCAGGCCCGCATCCGGTGCCCCAAGCTCGATGTCGTCGTCATCGGCGGCAACCATGACTCGGCGGCCCGGCTGGATGCGCCGGACCCCCTCTTCGCCGCGCTCGAGGTGCGCGTGGTGGGCGGCCTGCCCAAGGCCCGGGGAGCGCTGGACCTGGAGCGCCTGCTGGTGCCGCTGAAGAACGCCCAGGGCAAGGTGGGTGCGTGGGTGGCGGCCGTGCCGTACCTGCGCCCCGCGGATCTGCCGCTCGTCTCCGTGGAGGCGGGGGACAAGCTCATCGAGGGGGTGCGCTCGGTGTACGCCGAGGTGCTGGAGGGCGCTCGGGCGAAGCGCAAGCCGGGTCAGGCGCTCGTGGCCATGGGCCACTGCTACATGGTGGGCACCGAGCTGTCCGCGCTCAGTGAGCGCAAGATTCTCGGTGGCAACCAGCACGCGCTCCCGGTGGACCTCTTCCCCGAGGACATGGCGTACGCGGCGCTCGGGCACCTGCACAAGGCGCAGCGCGTGGGCGGACGCGAGGGGGTGCGCTACAGCGGCTCGCCCATTCCCCTGTCGCTCTCCGAGGCCAGCTACGCGCACCAGGTGCTGCTGGTGGAGCTGGACGGTGCTCAGCTCTCCTCCGTGAGGCCGCTGCACGTGCCGCGCCGGGTGGAAATCGAGCGCGTCCCCAAGCGCGACGCGGCCACGCTGGATGATGTGGTGCAGATGTTGGAGGCCCTGCCCCCGTTGGAGGCGGACACGCCCGATTGGCGGCGCCCCTACCTGGAGGTGTGCGTCGCGCTGCCCCGCCCCGAGCCCGCGCTGCGCCGCCGGGTGGAGGCCGCGCTCGAGGGCAAGGCGGCGCGGTTGGTGAAGCTCACCCCCGCCTATACCGGCAGCGGCCATACGCTCGCGGACGCGCGGCCGGGGGTCTCCCTCAAGGAGCGCACTCCCGAGGACGTCTTCCGGGCCCGCTACGCGCGCGACTACACCGAGCCCCTGGAGCCCGCGCTGCTCGAGGCCTTCCACTCGCTGCTCACCCAGGTGCAGGAGGACGCGTCATGAGGATTCTCGCCATTCGTGGCTGCAACCTGACGAGTCTCGCGGGTGACTTCGCGCTGGAGTTGGATCAACCGCCGCTCGACAAGATGGGGCTGTTCGCCATCACCGGTGCCACCGGCGCGGGCAAGAGCACGCTGCTGGATGCCATGTGCCTGGCCCTCTTCGACCGCACCCCCCGGCTGGGCGAGCGTGGCGGTGTCCCCGTGGGGCGCGCCGACGAGGACGAGGACGCGCGGCTGATGGCCAACGACGTGCGCGGCATGCTGCGGCGCGGAGCGGGCGAGGGCTTCGCGGAGGTGGACTTCCTGGGCAAGGACGGCCGGCGCTACCGCGCGCGCTGGTCCGTGTGGCGGGCGCGCAAGCTCGCCGAGGGCCGTTTCCGGCCGCAGGAGATGAGCCTCACCGACGTGGTCAGCCAGCAGCAGTTCGGGCGCACCAGGTCCGAGGTGCTCAAGGCGATTGAAGAGCGGCTGGGGCTGTCCTTCGACCAGTTCCGGCGCTCGGCGCTGCTGGCGCAGAACGAGTTCGCCGCCTTCCTGCGCGCGGACGCCAACGAGCGCGCGGAGCTGTTGGAGCGGATGACGGGCACGGAGGTGTACAGCCGGGTGTCCATGGCCGCGCACCAGCGCCACAAGGAGGTGCAGGAGGAGCTGTCCAAGCTGGAGCAGGGCGTGGCGGCCATTGCCCGGCTGTCCGACGAGGACCGCTCGGAGGTGGAGGCACAGCGCGCGCGGGAGGAAGCGGCGCTGGGCGAGGCGCAGGTGGCACAGGCGCGGGCCGAGCAGGCGCTGCACTGGTACACGGAGCGGGCGCGGTTGGTGGCGCAGGAGGCCGAGGCGGAGCAGTCGCGCCAGCGCGCGGCCCAGGCGCTGGAGGCCGCGGAGCCCCGGAAGGCGGAGCTGGAGCGGGTGCGCGCGGCGGAGGTGCTGCGGGCGCCGCTGAACCGGGTGGACGAGGCGTCCCGGAGCCTCGTGGAGGCGGAAGCGGCGCTGGCGGCGCGGCGCGCGGAGGCGGAAGCGGCACGGGCCTCGGCTCTGGTGTGCGAGGAGGCGAGGGCGAAGGCGGAGGCACGGAAGACCGCGGCGGAGGAGGCGGAGACGGCCGCGCGCCCGGCGCTGGAAGAAGCGCTGAAGCTGGACGCGGAACTGGCACGCGCGCGGAGCGACGAGCAGGAGGCCGCGCGCAAGCTGGAGGCCGCCCGCGAGTCCGAGCGCGTGGCGCGGGAAGCACTGGCGCGGGTGGCCCGGGAAGAGGAGGCCGCGCGCGCGGAGCAGAAGGCGGCGGAGGCGTGGCTCGGCGAGAACAAGCGCCTGGAGGCGATGGCCCGCGAGTGGCCCCGCTGGGAGGCGGAGCTCCTCCGCTACGGCCGCGCGGCCCAGGACGAGACGAAGGCGCGCAACGCCCTCGAGCAGGTGGGGTCGCGCTCTGGAGCGCTGCGCGCGGAGGCCGAGCGCCGCGGAGGGGAGAAGCGCGAGGCGGACGCGGCCCTGGAGGAGACGAAGGCCCGGGTGGCCAGCGCCGAGGCCGCGCAGGGCAAGGAGGCCGGCGCGGAGCGGCGGGCCCGCCGTGTGGAACTGCAGTCCCGGCAGGAGGGGCTGCGGGCGTTGACGGACGCGCGCAAGGGCGCGAGCGAGGCGGCCCGGGCGGAGCAGGAGGCGGCCGAGGAGGCCGGCGAGGCCCGGGCGGAGCAGGCGTCCGCGACGGCCGAGGCCGAGGCCGCGAAGGGGCGCCGCCTCGAGCGGGAAGCCGCGCTGAAGGAGGCTCGCCGGGCATCCGCCGAGGCGCGGGCGACGTTGGACTTGGCGGAGCACCGTGCGGAGCTGCGGGAGGGCCAGCCCTGTCCGCTCTGTGGTGCCACCGAGCATCCCTACCGGCGGACGGGGAGCGCGCTGGAGGGGCTCGCCACGAAGGCGCGGGCGCGGGTGGAGGAACTGGAGGGAGCGGTCGCGGAGGTGACCCGGGCGGAGGCCGAGGCCCGTGCGCGCGCGGCGGCGGCGGGCCCTCGTGCGGAGCAGGCGGAGGCGCGGAGGGAGATCGCTGCACAGCGGCGTGTTCGGCAGCGCGCGGCCTGGAGCGACTCCCGCGCGAAACTCGGGGGGGCGCTGCCTTCCGAGGACGTGGAGGCCGAGGGACTCGAGGCCTGGCTGGAGACGGCGCTCGCGGAGGTGAAGGCGCGGCAGGCCGGGCTGAACGCCGAGGAGGAGGCGGCGGAGAAGCTGGAGCGTGTGGCGAAGGAGGCTCGCGCGGCGCTCACCGCCGCGCTCGAGCGCCAGGAGGGGGTGGAGAAGGCCGTGCGTGAGGCGGAGGAGGCGCTGCGCCAGAACACGGACGCCGAGACCGCCGCCGGGCGTGAGGTGGAGCAGGCGGCGCGCATCCGTCAGGAGGTGTTGGAGGTGCTGGCGGTGCCCTTCAAGGACCTGCCGCGCTGGCAGGAGTCGTTGTCCGCGAAGCCTGGCGACTTCCGTGCGCACTGCGCGAAGCGGGTGGCGGAGTGGAACACCCGCGAGCAGGCCTTGAAGGACGCGGAGGCGCGCGTCGCGCGGGCCCGGGACAAGCGGACGCCGGCGGAAACGGCGGCCGGCGTGCAGCACGCGCTCACCGAGAGCTGCGCCCAGGCGCTCTCCGGGGCCCAGGAGGCGCTGCGGGAGAAGCAGGCCGCGCGCGGGTCGGTGCTCGGCGGGCGTCCCACCGCCGAGGTGCGTGAGGCGCTCCAACGGGAGGTGAAGGAAGCCGCCCAGGCCTTCGAGTCCGTTCGAGATGGGGCCGAGAAGGCGAAGCGGGATGCCGCCACCGCGGCCGCGCGTGTCGAGGACGCGGTGCGGGCCCATGCCTCCGCGGGAACGGCCAGGGCCGAGGCCGAGGCGGCGCTCTCGGCGCTGCTCTCCGCGCGGAGCCTCACGCTGGAGGCCGCGCGTCTCCTGCTCGCGAGGGATGCCGCCTGGTGCGAGGCCGAGGAGCGTGCGCTGTCGGCCCTTCGTCAGGCGCATGAGCACGCGCAGGCCGTGCGGATGGAGCGCCAGACGCAGCGCACCCGCCACGAGGCCTCCGGTCTCCCCTCCATCTCCGAGGAGAATGCCCCCGCTGTCTGCAAGGAGGCCCGCTCGGATACCGAGGTCCGGCGTCAGGCCGTCGCCACGTTGAAGGCCCGGCTCGACCAGGACGATGAGGCCCGCCGCCGCCACGGGGAGCAGGCCCGGCTCCTGGAGGAGAAGCAACGCGCCAGCGGCGTGTGGCGCACCCTCAGCGAGCTCATCGGCTCGCACGATGGCCGCAAGTTCAAGGTGTTCGCCCAGAGCCTCACCCTGGACGCGCTCCTGCATTACGCCAACGCCCACCTCGAGGAGCTCGCCCCGCGCTACCGCCTCATGCGCGTGCCGAAGTACGACCTGGATTTGCAGGTGGTGGATGGGGACATGGGTGACGAGGTGCGGGGTGTCTCCAGCCTCTCGGGCGGAGAGAGCTTCCTCGTCTCCCTGGCGCTCGCGTTGGGGCTCGCCTCGCTCTCCTCGGAGACGACGCAGGTGGAGACGCTCTTCATCGACGAGGGCTTCGGCACCCTGGATCCGGAGACCCTGGAGATGGCGCTGGCCACGCTCGATGCGCTCCAGGCCACGGGCCGGCAGGTGGGCATCATCTCCCACGTGTCCGGGCTCGCCGAGCGCATTGGCGCGCAGGTGCGCGTGGTGAAGCAGGGCGCCGGGCGCAGCCGGCTCGTCGTGATGGGCGAGCCGGGACTCCTGGCCCCGGTGGTTTCCGAGCCACGGCCCACGGCGTCGGTGGGGTAGGGCGTCAGCTCGCCGGGGAGTTGGCGAGGCTCGCCAGGTAATGGTCCAGCGTCTCGGCGAAGGTGGGGTCGTCGTTGAGGAAGGCGAGCCCCACGCCGCCCTTGTACGGGTCATCCACCACGTGCACCACCAGCGCGTCTCCCTGCAGGCGCTCGCCGTTGGGCAGCTTCACCTGCACCGTCACCACGCTGTCCACGGGGGGCCGGTGCGCGGTGCGCACGAAGAGGCCGCCGTTGGAGATGTTCGTCGCGTGCTCCCGCACGAACTCCAGCTCCGTGCGGAACACCATCTCCAGCTTCACCGCGAAGCGGCGCCCCTGCCGCTGCGTGTCGAACGTCTCGTAGGCGCGGGAGGACTCCTGGGCCGTCTCTTGCGCTGGAGCGGGCTCGGCGGCCACCTCCGGCGTGGCTGCTTTCGGGGCTTCGGCCGGCGCGGGGGGGGCCGCGGCTTTGTTCCCCTGGGCGAAGAAGTCGATGGGGACGGAGGCGGGCCCCGGGGGTGGCCCCTCCGGAACGGGCTCTCGCACGGCGAGCTGCTGCAGGTGTCCGTGCAGGACGATGGCCGCGGCTTCGAAGTCCTCCAACTGGTGGGTGTCCGGGCCGGTGAGCGAGTCCTTGCGGAATGCGTCGCGAGACGCCTTGGGCAGGCGCCACAGCTCCACCAGCGTGCCCCCGCTCTGTTGCACCTGCTGGGTCAGCTCCTCGAGCGCGGTGCGCGGGTAGCTGGGGACTTCCAGTTTCAGCTCCAGGGTGGCTTCGGCTTCCCGCAAGGCCACGACGATGCCTGGCGGTTTCGGCGAGGGCAGCAAGGCCCCCAGCCCCTCCACCAGCTCTCTCACCCGCTCCGCACGGGATGAGCCATTCCACAACGCCGCGAGACCGAACACAGGCACGTCGACGGACAATAGCCGAGCCCGCCCGGGGGTGGGTCAACCATCGTGCATTTCCTCTCACTGAACGCTCCGCGGGCAGGCGAGCGCAAGGGGAGGGGCCACCGGGAGGCGGTTCGTCCTGGCTCGGGCATGCCGGGCCCTGCGCCTAGACACCCACCTGGGCAACGGGGGGCCGCGTTCCCAGCTTGGCGGACTGTTTTCCTCCCCATTTCCCCCGGTGTTGACTGCCATGAGTACTCCCTCCCGGTTGCTCGCGGCCGTGTTGCTCGTGTCCGCGTTTGTCTCAGGCTGTGGTGGAACCGACGTGGTCCATGAGCCCCCACCGGGTGGTGGACAGTCCGAGGAGCCTGTTGACGAGCTGCCTCGGCCGCCCCCACCTCCGCCTCCACCGTTGCCCACGGAGGAGGATCCGTTCGGAGAGCCTCCGGGCCCGGTCAACCCCACCAACGCGCTGATCGACACCGACTGTGACGGCCTCACGGACGAGGAGGAGCACGGCAACGTCTACCCCGGTGGACTGAGGACGGATCCGGGCCGGTGGGACACCGACGGAGATGGCGTGCGTGATGGTGTCGAGGTGGGCCGTACCACCACCGTCAACAAGAGCGCGGAGTGTCAGGCCCTCTTCATCGCGAGCGCGGATCCTTCCCGGGCATCCAGGATGAATCCGACCGTCGCGGACTCGGACGGCGATGGGCTGAAGGATGGCCTGGAGGACCGCAACTACAACGGCAAGCTGGAAGCGGGCGAGACGGATCCCGTCAACCCCGACACGGATGGGGATGGACTGAAGGACGGTGTGGAGGATGCCAACCAGAACACCGTGGTGGACTTCGGCGAGACGGATCCACGCAAGCGGGATACGGACGCGGATGGTCTCTCCGACTCCATCGAGCTGAACATCACCCGGACGGATGCCCTCAAGGCCGACACCGATGGTGACTCGTGCATGGATGGGGCCGAGGATCGCAACGGCAATGGCGTGAAGGACCCGGGTGAGAGCGACCCGAAGAACGGCTCCGACTGCGGTGGCAGGACCAGCACCCAGGACACGGACGGCGATGGCCTGCCGGACGAGGTCGAGGACGCCAACGGTAATGGAGCCAGGGACGCGGCCGAGACCGACTTCCGTCGTGCGGACACGGACGGAGATGGCCTGATGGACGGTGTGGAGGACCGGAACCACAACGGCGTGGTGGACTCCAGCGAGAGTGATCCGCGGGTGAAGGACACGGACTGCGACGGCCTGCTCGACGGCGCGGACCAGGGGGGGTTCAAGGGGGAGGACACCAACGGCAACGGCCTGCGCGACGTGGGGGAGACGGACCCCACCCAGCGCGACACGGACGGGGATGGCTTGTTGGATGGCGTGGAGCGCGGCATTCCCGCGGGCTCGGCGCCCATCACCACCTGCGGCTACCCGGGTGACGCGAACCCGGGCACCACCACGGATCCACTCAACCCCGACTCCGACGGTGACGGCATCGCCGACGGTGCCGAGGACTCGAACCAGAACGGCCAGAAGGATCCGGGCGAGTTGGATCCCCGCGACCGCTCCGATGGTGCCGCGAACACGCCGGCCGGCCAGGCCTGCGCGGCGGGCAACCTGCGGCAGGTCGTCTTCAAGGAGGACAGCGGCGGTGACATCCGTCTGGCGCTCCGGCCCTCCTTCACGGAGGTGAAGCAGCTCGTCCTCGGCGGCAAGGGCCGGGGCTTCATCGGCTACGACGACACGAACAAGGTGGCCTTCATCGCCTACAAGCGGGGCCAGGCGGGCTCATCCACCACGGTGGTGGGGGACGAGCTGTTCGTGCGTGGCCAGTTCTCCCCAGCGGTGACGGCGGGCACCACGCAGACCTTCACCACGTGGGATGGCCACCCCGCGCTGCAGGCCTTCTACGACCAGGGGGCCACCACCAACCTGCGCGACTACGCCAACGCGGTGGCCAACCAGCTCGTTGGCGCGGGCGCCGGGACGCTCACGGGCGGCTCGGGCGTGAGCGGGGGCTACAAGCTTCAAGCGCAGTACGTCCACCGCTCCAACGCGAGCGTGCTGGTGGTGCTGGCCATCACGCCGGCGAGTCTCTACAAGGCCCCGGGCCTCTTCGTCATGGGAGACACCGCGGGCGGCACGGCGCTGGCCCAGTTCGGTGACGCGGACGCGGTGCAGTGCGAGACCTTCACCACGGGCAACGGCATGGCCGACTTCCTCTTCGTGGTGGACGACAGCGGCTCCATGCAGACCTCGCAGGGCGCCCTGGGCGATGCCGCCGCGGCCGTGGCCAACCGGCTGGGCAACTCGCAGCTCGACTGGCGCATCGCCATGGTGACCACGTCGTACACCCAGCCGGACTACACGTGGCCCAACCGCGACGTGTTCCGCGGCTTCACGCGCGACATCGACCAGTTCAAGGCGTGGCTGCAGCAGGGCGCGAGGTGCCCGGACCCCACGCAGCACTGCTGGGTGGACATCAATGGCGCCAGCGAGGAGCGCTCCCTGGAGGGCGCGCGCGTGGCGGTGGACAACATGACCCGTGCCAGCACGCCCGCGGACAAGAAGTACCGCCCGGGTGCCCGGCTCGTGGTCATCCTCCTCACGGACGTGCGAGACCAGCCCGACACCGTCCCGGTCAGCACGTACATCGACTACTTCAAGGGGGCCAACCCCACCGGTGGGCTCATCCAGATGCATGGCATCATCTGTGACCCGGCCGGCGGGGACTGCTACCCGGGCGAGCCCTCCGCCAACCCGCGGCACCTGGACGTCATCCAGGCCACCGGCGGCATCGTGGGCAGCATCCGCAGCACCACGTCCATCCAGAACGCCATCAACACCATCGTGGACAGCGTCATCGCCTCCACGGGCTACCGGACGCTCAAGCCGCCCATTGGCGCCTCGGTGCGGGTGGCGCTGGAGTCGGTGCGGAACCCCGCGGCGTGCACGGCGAACGACCTGCCCCGCGGCCGGACGAACGGCTTCGACGTGGACGGCATCAGCGGGGCGCTGTCTTTCTACGGCGCCTGCCGCCCGGCCTCCGCGGGGGCGACGAAGGCCGCCGTCTCCTACCGCTACTGGAGCGACCTCACGCCCAACAAGGACGGCAATCCGCCGCCCTGCTCGACGGACACGGGCTACTACGACCCAGCGGCTCCGGATTTCTGCAAGGGCAACCTCACGTGCAACCGCCAGACGAACCTGTGCGAGTGCCCCTCGGACTGCGGCGGAGGGGGCGCACCGGGCCAGGTGTGCAACACCAGCAAGGACGTGTGTGACCTCACGTGCACGGCGGACTGCGGTGGCACGTGCGGCGGCTACCAGACGTGCAACACGTCCACGTGCACCTGCCAGTGCATGGCGAGCGCCACGTGCGCGCCGGGCTTCACGTTCGACCCGGCGGCCTGCGCGTGCGTCTGTGACACGGCGGCGCTCGACTGCGGCTCCACCTACCGCGCCGACGCCAACGCTTGTGCCTGTGTCTGCGAGGCCGACTGTGGTGGCTGCCCGGCGGGGACCGAATGCAGGCAGAGCCTCTGCCGGTGTGATCCCAAGCTGAACTGAGCGTTCCTCGAGGCACGGCCCCGAGGGGCTCGGTACCGGGCCGGAGCCGCGGAAGTCCCCGCGGTCTCCGGCCCTCGTGTTTCAGGGCTTCGCCGCCACGCCCCCATTCATGTAGGGGCCCACGCTGGCGGGCGTCTCCGGGTTGCGCCAGAGGGCGACGGGCTGGATGCCGTCCTCGGTGAGCCGCCACGGGCCGAGCACCGCCTCGAGCTGCGCCGGAGTGCGCATGTGGAAGTTGGGCCCCATCATCCGCACCAGCTCCGGGTGCTCCAGGGCCTTGGGGCTGTCGCAGTCGAAGGCGAGGTAGCTGCCCGGCGGCGCCAGGTCATGAAGCTTCTGGAACGAGTCGCGGACCTGCTCGTCGGTCATGAAGGCCTCGACGCCCACCACGATGATGCCGAGCCGGCGCAGGGGGCCGAGCACCTGCCGCAGGAGGCCCAGGTCGAGCGTGGACAGGTCCGTGGCATCGCACCGGGTGTAGCCCGTGCCCGGCACGCCGGCGAGGATGCGCTGGCCCAGCGCGACGTTGGAGTCGTCGATGTCCGTGTACAGCACGCGCGCCCCGGGCACCGTCTCGTGGACATTGCCCTGCGTGGGCAGGCCGGCGCCCAGCACGAGGAACTGATCCACGCCCTGGGCCTGGATGTAGCGCGAGGCGCGTCCGATGAAGTCTCGCAGCGCGCGGAACACCGGGCGGAAGTCCTTGAAGACGACCTCGAAGGCTTGCGCCGCCGCCACGTCGACGGGGTAGTGGTGACTGCCTCCGAGCCAGTAGTCGAACATCCGGCCCGTGTTGGGAGCCGTCGGCTCCGCTTCGTGACTCATCGCTTCCTTCCTCCCTCTCCCGCCATGGCGGGGAGGCGTCACCATAGCCGACGGGAAAGGGAGGTGACGGGGCTGCTAGACTCCTCCGCTCCGGGCTTCCGGATCCTTCCCCTTGTCACGGAGTTCATCCATGCAGCACCGATTCCCCCTCGTGCTGGCCGCGACGCTTCTTGGCGCGGCCTCCCTCACCGCTTGCGGCACCACCCCCACCGAGGACCGCGAGCGCGTCACCTTCCCCGCCCGGGACGACTTCCCGGGCCTGGGCGACATGGAATCCCTCTCGCACCTCTCGCGCACCTATACGTTCGACCCGGGCCTGGAGAGCAGCCACCTCTTCGTGCAGCTCTTCAGCGCCTCGCTCGGGCATGACCACGTGGTGCGCGCCACGGACTGGTGGGGCTCGCTCGCCTTCGAGCCATCGAACCTGTCCGCGTGCGCGGTGTCGGTGACGGTGCAGGTGGAGGGGCTCGATCCCGAGCGTGACGAGATGCGCGACCTGACGGGCCAGGAGCGCGTCACCCGGACGGACCGGGAGCAGATCCGCGAGCACCTGCGCGCCAGCGAGCAGCTGAACCTGGACGAGCACAAGAGCATCGAGTTCACCTCGAAGTCCTGCGCGCTCACCGGCGAGAAGGGCCAGGACGGGCGCTCGGTGGTGGCGGTGACGGGGGACCTGAAGCTGCGCGGCGTCACCCGGGAGGTGGTGCTTCCCCTGGAGGTGGCGGTGGACGAGGAGCGCGTGGCGGCCCGGGGCGTGCTGACCACGCGCCACTCGGACTTCGGCTTCGAGCCCTATTCGATGCTGGGCGGGCTCTTCAAGAACAAGGACGAGCTCTACTTCGTCGTCGACGTGCGCGGCCGGCGGGTGACGGGCAAGTGAGGGGGTGAAGCGTCTTCGGGGCGCCCCATGCTCCCCTGGAGGCAACGAGGGGAGACAGGGCACCCCGGGTGCGGCGGGGTGTTACTGGACGGTGACCTGGAAGCTGGCGGTGGCCAGCTCGGTGCCGTCCGCGCCCACCACCCTGGCCGTCCAGGCGCCGCTGTCACCCTCGCGGAAGGTGCGGTAGGCGTGCGTGCGGTACGACGCGCGGGGCACCTTCAGCTCCGTCTTGGAGACTTCCTTGCCGTCCTTGGACCAGACGACGTTCACGACGCCGGGCTCCACGCCGGTGAGCCTGGTGGCGGCGTAGATGCGGGTGTTCGGGGCGACGGTGAAGCTGTCGGAGGCGCCGGTGATCTCATACTTCTCCACGCCCGTGCCGACCTTCACGGTGGCCTCGGCGGAGTAGGCGGTGGTGGCGAGCAGCAGGGTGGGCAGCAGGAGCTTCAGGGCAGTCTTGAGCATGGTTGTGTCCTCGGTGAGAGGAACACCTACGCTAGTCCATCCCCCTGACGCGTCGAGCTTTCGGAGTGGCGGCCGGCCTCCTCCAGGAGCGTGCGGTGCGCGGAGATGGCGAGGAACGAGCGCCGCAGTCCCTCGTCCTGGAGCTTCGCGGCCCGTTCCTGGAGTTGACGGTGGGCCGTCTCCAGGACGCGGGACGCGCGGGGGTCCTCGTGGTCGCTCAGGACGCGGAAGCACGTGAGCCACATCCCGAAGGGCTCCTCCACGCCCTGGAGCGAGCCCTGCTCCAGGTACGAGAGGAGCTCCTCGGCGTACCCGAGGGCCCGCTGCCGCTCGCCGGCCGCCAGCGCGACGGCGGCCAGGCCGGCGATGGACTCCATCTCCAGGTGCCGCATCCGCGTCTCCACCCGGATTCTGCGGGCCTGCTGGAAGGACTCCTGGGCCTCGGGCAGGCGCTCCAGGGTGAGCAGCACGTGGCCCCGGGCCATCCAGGCATAACCCTGGTTGCGGGGGCTGCCGATCTCCTGGGCGATGCGCAGGGCCTGCTCGGCGCTCTCCAGCGCGGCGGGCTCGTCGCCCAGGTGGTGGTGGACGAGCGCCAGCGTGCAGTGGTCCACGCACTCCCAGAAGCGGTAGCCGATGACGCGGCTGAACTGGAGGGTCTGCTCGAGCTCGGCCCGGGCTCCGGTGAAGTCACCCAGGCTCTTGCGCACGTACCCCAGGTGCCGCAGGGCGGAGAACTCCAGCCAGCGGTTGCCCATGGCCCGGCAGAAGGGGAGCACCCGGAGGATGTAGCCGAGGCTCGGCCCCAGGTCCCCCATCTCGTTGAGGGTGGCGCTGAGGTTGAGGATGCTCTCCACCTCCAACTGCTCGAGCCGCGCGGATTCGGCGAGCGCCAGGCTGCGCTCGAACTGGGTCCGGGCACTCTCGAAGTCGCCCTGGTGGTGGCGCAGCATGCGTCCCCAGCGCAGGTGGCCGAGCGCCTCGCTGGCCACGTCTCCCGTCTGCTGGGACAGCCGGATGGCCTTGCGCACCGCCTCCACGCCCTCGGTGATTTCGCCGATCTCCGTGGCGTAGAGGGCGCGGCGCAGGGCCACCTCCGTCTGCCGCCGATCATCGGTGAGCAGCTCGGCCAGTGCCTCCATCAGCTCCAGGTCCAACCGCTGCGCCTGCCGCTCGCCGAGCACGCCGTGGACCTTCTCGAGCGCGGCCACGATGGCGTAGCGCTCGGGGAGGTCCGCCTCGGACGTCACGTCCAGGGCCCGGTCCAGGAAGCCACGGGCCTCCGCGTTGGCGAAGAGGGACAGCGCCTCCTCGCCCGCGCGCCGCAGGTAGACGGCGGCCCGGGCGCCCTGGCCGGAGGCCTCCAGGTGGTCGGCGATGAGTCCGAGGTGCTCCCGGGAGCGCTCGCCACCGCGGGCCAGCAGCCACTCGGCGATGCGTCCATGGAAGGTGCGCCGCTCCCGCTTGAGCACCGTGTCGTAGGTGACCTCGCGCACGATGGCGTGTTTGAAGATGTACTCGCGCGTCCCGGAGAAGGCGGGGGTGGACTGCTCGAAGATGAGCTCGCGCTCCTGGAGGGCGGTGAGGGCCTGGTGGATGGGGATGGGGGGCTCCTCGCCCTGTCCCATCCGCTCGAGTGCCTCGTCCCAGAAGATGCGTCCCACCACCGAGGCGCGCTGGAGGACGTCGCGCTCGAGGGCGGGGAGGCTGTCCAGGCGGGCCTGCAGGACGCCGCTCAACGTGGAGGGCACCTTGAGCGAGGTGAGCCTGCGGGGCTCGACGCGCCAGTGCTCGCCCTCGGCGAGGATGACGCCCTCCTCGAGCAGCATCTGGATGAGCTCCTCGAGGTAGAAGGGATTGCCCTCGGCGCGGGAGACCACGAGCTCGTGGAGGGCCGGGGGGATGGACTCCACCTTGCGCAGCAGCTCCGCCACGAGCACCTGGCTGTCCTGCTGGGAGAGGGGGCGCAGCTCGAGCCGGGTGTGGTGGAGGGCGGTGGCCCACTGGGGGCGCCGCTCGAAGAACTCCGGCCGCGCGGTGCACAGCACGAGCAGCCGCTCCGGGGCGAGCGTCTGGAGCAGGCGCTCCAGCAAGTCGAGGGCGCTGTCATCCGCCCAGTGGATGTCCTCCAGGAAGAGGACCATGGGCTCGCGGCTGAGCAGGGCGCGGAAGTACTCGCTGAGGGCGGCGAGGCCGCGGGCCCGGAGGCCCTGCTCGTCCAGGGGCGTGCCCTTCAGAAGGGGGCTGTCGCTGAAGTCGAAGCCGATGAGCGAGCCGGCGAGGTGGGCGCGGAAGCGGCTGGAGGTCTCCGGGCCGAGCGCCTCGAAGAAGCTCTCCTCCAGGCGGGCGCGCACCACGCTGGGCACATCGCTCTCCTGCACCTGGAGGTGGAAGGAGAACAAGTCCCGGAGCAGGGCGTTGGGGTGCCTGCGCATCTCCGGGCTGGCGCGGCCGCGCAGACAGCGGGGGGGCGAGGGCAGCGATTCGAGCCACGTCTCGAACTCGCCGAGCAGCCGGGACTTGCCGATGCCCGCCTCGCCGGTGAGGGTGACGCGCTGACAGCCTGCGCCGGAGAGCGCGGTGGACAGGGCGGAGCGCAGCTGGCGCGACTCCTCCTCGCGTCCCACCAGCCGGGCCCAGATGCCGTCCAGACCGCGTCCCTGGCGGTGGAAGCTGCGGGGCCGGGCGGCCGTCACCCGGTACACCTGGAGCGGCTCCTGCTTGCCCTTGAGCCGGAGGGGTTGCTGGGGCTCGACCTCGAAGGCCCCGCTCACGTGGCGGTGCGTGGCGTGGGAGATGAGGATGCCGCCCTCGGGCGAGGCCTGCTCCAGGCGGCTGGCGGTGTTGACGGTGTCCCCCATCACCGTGAGCTCCCCGAGCGTGCCCACCACCCCGAGGAGGACGGGGCCGGTGTGGATGCCGATGCGCATGCGCAGCCCCTCGGGGGGGCCGGCCAGGAAGGAGTCGAGCTGGGCCTGGATGTCCAGGGCGGCGTGGATGGCTTGCTCGGCGTCGTCCTCGCGCGCGCCCTCCGCGCCCCAGAGCGCCATCACGGCGTCTCCGATGTGTTTGTCGATGCGGCCCCCGTGCCGGACGATGGCGGCGTCCACGCGCGCCCAGAGCTGGTTCATCAGCTCACTGACGTCCTCCGGGTCCATCTGCTCGCTCAGGGAGGTGAAGCCGCACAGGTCGCCGAAGAGCACCGTGACGTGGCGGCGCTCCAGGGGAACGCGGGAGGCGAGGGCCGCGAGCCGAGCGCGCAAGGCCGCCAGGGCGGCCTCGGTGGCCTCCTGGCCCAGCATGGGGCGCTGGGCCTCCAGCAGGGCCATGGCCTGCTCGAGCAGGTCGCGTTCCTTGATCATCGTCCTCCCGGAGCCGACATGGGCCGTATTCCACCACATGCCCGGCGATCGACCCACCACCATAACGGGGGGCTCCGGGGTGTGCCACCTACACGGAGTGAGGGGCGTCAGCGCGCCGGTTTGAGGCCCGCGGGGGCCGAGTCGGTGCGGAAGACGGGGTAGAGGTTGAAGCGGGTGTCGTGGGCGGGGTGGCGCTCGTAGAAGAAGCGCAGGCGGGCGCGCGGGTTGCGAGCGAACTCCGGGTCTTTCAGTTTCTCCTCCCAGGCGGCCTTCACGGCGGCGTCGCGGGCGAGCAGCTCGCGCGCGAAGGGCTCCAGCACGTAGTCCTCGACGTACTCCTTCTGCTCGAAGTGGTTGTTGAAGAAGCCCCAGGAGAGGAGCGAGTCCGGCCCGAGCGGCTCGAGCATGTGCGCCAGCAGGGGGACATTCGTCTGCGTGGCGGGCACGTAGAGCGTGCCGGCGGGGAGCGGTCGGGTCTCCTTCGTCCACTGGCCCTTCACGGAGAGGCCCTGGCGGCCCTCGACGGAGGCGGGGCGGAACTTCGCCTCGGTGGCGCGGAACACCTCCACCTGGGCGGAGGGGACGTCCTGGCCGAGCCGCTGGAAGCGCAGGCCGTGCGTGGTGAGCTTCTGCGCCACCCAGCCCGCGTGCGCGGGGGGAACCAGGTAGCCGCCGGCGGGCAGCGACGCGGTGAGGACGGGGCGGAGCTCCTCGTAATAGGGGATGGTCCACACCTGGGGCTTCGAGTCGTCGTAGCGGATCCACGGCTGGGTGGTGAGCTCGGAGGGGGAGCGCTCGTAGGCGTAGCCGCGGAAGGCGAAGGGGCGGCTCTTGTCCGTGTTGTCCCAGGCGAGCACCACCTCGCGGACCTTGCCGGAGGTGGCCTCGGTGTCGGCGGCCTTCACGGCGGACAGCAGGGCCTGGGCATCGCGGGCGGTGAGGCGCAGCAGGCCCTCGAGCACATGGCGCGTGGTGGCCACGCGGTGGGCGTAGGGCTTCCAGGAGTGGGTCTCCACCAGCACGCCGTAGCGCCGGTGGGCGGCCCAGTACTGGTGGCTGAAGCGCGGGGGCGACACGCCGTAGCTCACCCCCGAGGTGGGGTCATCGTCCTCGCGGAAGGACGGGTAGAAGGGGAGGGGCAGGTGCTTCTTGGACTCCAGCTCGGTGAGGAGCTCCTCGAGCAGCTTCGCGCCGAGGGTGCGCATGGCCTCCGGGCCCACCTTCTGGGGCTCCATCTGCACGCTCACGTCGTGCTCGAATTTGGCGCCGTCGGTGACGTGCAGGTCCACGTAGAAGAGCGGGTTCCAGGAGTGGAGCAGCTTGAGCAGCGCCACCATTTCGGGGGCATCGGCCTTCACGTAGTCGCGGTTGAGGTTGAGGTTCTGCCCGGTGACGCGCCAGCCCATCTCCTCGGGGCCCACCTGGTTGGGGCGGTGGTTGGGGCCGAAGTGCTCGTGGCCATCCACGTTGAAGACGGGGACGAAGACGGCCGTCACCTGCTTGAGCACGCCGGGCAGCGCCTTGCCGTCGAGCATGTCTCGCAGCAGCCAGAAGCCGGCGTCCTTGCCGTCGATCTCCCCGGCGTGGATGCCGCCCTGGAAGAGGACGACGGGGCGGCCCTTCTTGGAGGCGGCGGCGGGGGTGAGGGTGCCATCCGCGCTGGCCACGAGGGCGAGCATGGGGCGGCCCTCGGGGGTGGTGCCGAAGGTGTCGCAGCGCACCTTGCCGGGGTAGCGCTGGGGGAAGGAGCGGCAGAGGGACTCCACCTCCGCGTAGCGGCCGGTGCGGGTCCATCCGCTCTGCTCGGCGACGGTGGTGAGGGGAGCCTGGTGGAGGGTGAGTGCGAGGAGGACGGGCAGGAGCATGGCACCCCCCTCACAGCACACCGTCCGCCCTCCCTCAACCCTGGAGCGTCATCCCGCGCGGCGTACGGAGAGGCTCTCTCCCACGGCGAGTACGTGGAGTGGCTCGCGGGGCAGCTTCCGGCGGCCCCACTCGGTGTCCAGGCGCTGGGGTGGCTCGTCGAGGGGCTCGTCGGTGAGCTTGAAGGTGCCCCAGTGCATGGCGAGGAAGCGCCGGGCCCCGAGGTCCTCGTAGGCTTGCACCGCCTGCTCGGGGTTCATGTGCTGCTTCTCCATGAACCAGCCCGGGTCATACGCGCCAATGGGCAGCATGGCCGCGTCCAGCGCGGGGAAGCGCCGGCCGATTTCCTTGAAGCCGTCGAAGTACGCGGTGTCGCCCGAGTGGTAGACGCACGCGCTGGAGCCCTGCACCACGAAGCCGCCCCAGAGCGTCTCGTTGACGTCGTTGAGGCCGCGCCGGCTCCAGTGCTGGGCGGGGACGAAGTGCACCGTCACGGGGCCCACCTTCGTGGAGCCCCACCAGTCCAGCTCGGTGACGGGCGGCGAGCCGGGGCGGAAGTAACGCGTCATGCCCAGTCCGCTGACGACAGGCGCGCCTACCTGGAGCACGGTGGGCATGTCCAGGTGATCGAAGTGGTTGTGCGAGACGAGGGTGGCGGTGATGGGGGGCAGCTTCTCCATCGGCACGCCCGGGCCCACGTTGCGGCGGATGAAACCGGTGATGGAGTCGCGCAGGGCGGGGTCGATGAGCAGCGACACCCCATCGAGCTGCACCAGCCAGCTCGCGTGGCCCAGCCAGGTGAGGCGCGCGCCCTCTCCCGTGGCCGGAGGCGTGGCCAGCGCGGCGAGGTCCGGCTCCACGCGGCGCACGGGGGCGGTGTCCGGGCTCTTGCGCCGCCTGCCCGCGAGCTTGTCCCCCACGGCCCACTTGAAGACGTTGCCGAGCGCGTGGGGGAGGCTGCCATCCAGGTTCTTGAAGCGCGCTGCCATGACGCTCTCCCGTGGGCCCGGAGCGAGGTGTGGGCCCAGGCACTGTCTTGTCCCGGCGCTGGCCTCGGATGCAAGGGCGATGTGTGAACGCGATAGTCACCACTCTCGCGGCCACGGGTACGCCTCGAGCTTCTCGGCGAGCGCGTCGCGCGTCGGCGCTTCGATGAACACGCGCCCGGTAGGCTTGCCGAGCGCGTAGTGCTGCTCCGGCGTCCAGAGACCGCGTTCATTCATCGACTCCCTGGCGGCCACTTCGGCTTCGGCGGGAGCCACGACCAGTTCTCGCACCCGGAAGACACCGTCCTGCTCGACGACGGCGACGGTGGGATGAGGTGAGCCAAAGGTGAACGGCAGCTTCCCGGCGCGCAGGAGCGCGAGCACGCGAGGCTTTCCTAGCGGAGCGATGGGGGCCATGGACCCTGCATATTGGTCTCCGCTCCCGCCACCATCAACTCTCTGTATTGAGGAGTTGCGCCAGCCGTTCATGAAGCGCTTCCTGCTTGCTCATCCAGGTGGAGATCGGCACGACTCGTACAGCGTGTCCCATACGAAATGCCCGACACCCTTCCGGACACCCTTCCGTCAGGTATCTCCTCTCAGCAATCGCCCCTGGCGACGGAGTTCCTGGGCGATGAAGGGAGCATGCCGCGTGAGATACGACAGGCGGATCTCATCCTTCTCATAGGCTTCGACGTATGCCTGGCGCGCCTTGCGGCAGTCGCGCACGTTGAGCCCGAGCGTATTGATGCTCGCGGTGACTTGATCGACCTGGTTGCCTTGGGCGGCGGGACCCACGACAACCTGGAACTCCACGAACTCGAGCGCGAACAAGCCAGGGCTGATCTGGAAGGGATCCAGCGCCAACTCCACGTCGTTCTTGCGCGCGTTCACCAGTGCGCACGCCAGCCGGTAGTTCGACCACTCGTAGACCTTGTCCCAGGACTTGGATTTGGGGACGACATGATCAACAGATGGGCTTCCCGTCGCGGAATGGATGTACAGCGCGAGGTAGGCGCAGAGATGGTGGTAGGACTCGAGCATCTCGGGCAGCACCTCGCGCCAGTACGGAGGGAATTGGTCCGCTGGAATCTTCTCGCGCGTGTCCGCGAGCTTCTTCCGCTTGGGTCCTCTCCTCGTCCGGGCTGGCTTTTCGCCGACCATCTCCGCGATGGCGTTGAGCCCCTTCTGCCGGACGCGGAGATCGAAGTCAGGAGGCTCGGGGGCAGGTGCCACGGGAATCATTTGAGGCCTCGAAGCTCTTCCATGAAGTTGCCCCAGCGCACCCAGAAGGGATCGATGTCGGAGAGGGCGGCCTTGCGCAGTTCCGCATCCACCGCTTTGGCCTCCTTGAGGGTGGGCGGCGGCTGGGTGCGTCGCAGCAGGGCTCGCGCCTGCTCGATGGCGGCCTCGGCCTCGAGCGAGCGCGCGCTCTTGAGATCAAAGGCCTCGCTGGTGAGCCAGTTGGAGACATCACCCCGGCGGACGAAGTCGCGCCGCCGCAGCGTGACGACCGGCTCGCCGTGTCCTTTCTCCAGATCCAGATCGAACCAGGCATCCTTGTTGGCGTCGAACAGGGGCTCGGCCGACGCCAGGATGAGCGGTGAGTGCGTCGCGGCGATGAGCTGGACCGTCGCTTTCGCGTGGAGCGATTCGGAGATGTGGAGCACGGACTTCAGGATGGAGCGCTGCCACAAGGGGTGCAGATGGCTCTCGATCTCGTCGAACAACATGACGACTTGCGAGGTGCGCTTTTCGCCCAGCTGCTCCGCGGCCCGGGCGTGCTCGTTCCATGACCACAGCAGCATGTAGGCGAGTCCGACCATGCGACGGACTCCCGACGACGCATGGAGGATGGGGACCCCGGCCGAGTAGGCCGTGTGGATGGAGGGGATATCGCGGGCATCATTGATGGAGAGGCGCTTGAGCGGCCCCACCCGGAGATGTTCGCCTTGGGCGGACAGGTTGCCGAGGATCTCCTCCATCCGCTTCGCGGTCTCCCCTTTCTCCCGGATCCATGCCGACCAGTCGCTCAGCAATCCGTTGCAGACCAGGGTGGGCTTGCCGTCGATGTCGACCTCGAGCCCATTCCAGACCTCTTTCGCCGAGAAGACATATCCAGGGAGTCGCTCCTGGATATCGATGCTGCCTTTCTTCTTCCAGTAGTTGCGGGCGGGATCCCAGACAGAGAAGCCGCCGTCCGCATGGGCGTAGATGACGAGCCCTGGGTTCCAAGGGCGCCCCGCTTTGCCCAGCCAACTCTCGTCTCTCGGCACATATTTGCTTTGATAGAAGACGCTCTTGGTCTTGGACGTCAGCTTGAAGTCAATACTGGCCGCCTTCTTCACGTCGGAGGGACGGGCCGGGTAGCCAGACGTCAAGTTCGAGTTGAGATCGTGCGGCCACCTTCGTGTGAGTGCCCACCACGCCACGTCCAGCAGGAAGCTCTTGCCCAACCCGTTGTCGCCCGTGAGCAGGTTGAGCCTGGGTGCGAACTCCATCTCCGTCTCGGGCATGGGCCCGACGTTCTTCAGGTGCAGGGCCTCAAGCACGACTTGCCTTTCAGCTCGATAGCGAGGTGCATCAATGGGCGCCCGAGGTTATCCGGGGGGCATGGTGGCAACAAGGCGAGAGAATCCGGTCTTTGCACATAAATGGATGTAGCAAGGCGCCGCCATGATTTCCCCACGTCCCCTCACGCACCGAAAGGGTGGCAGCATGCCCCAACGGCCGCGGGCCACGATGACCCCCGCCCGTGATACCAGAGCAAGCGCATCACACCGAGGAGCCAATGCCCGCCAGGACCGACATCATCCGAACCGCTGCATGTGCCTGTGGACAGGTGGAGCTCGAGGGACGCGGAGCACCCATCATCCACACCGAGTGCTACTGCGCCGACTGCCAGGAGGGTGGACGCCGCATCGAGGCGCTCCCGAACGCGCACTCGCCTCGCGGCCCCACGGGTAGCACGCAGTTCATCCTCTACCGGAAGGATCGCTTCCGCGTCTCCCGCGGCGAGTCGCTGCTCTCGAGCTTCACGCTGAAGGACGATTCACCGACGAGGCGGTTCGTCGCGACGTGCTGCAACTCGGGGATGTACATGGACATGGGCAAGGGGCCGCACTGGGTCTCGGTCTATGGGAAGCGCTTCACGGGAGAAGTGCCGCCGCTCGAGCTGCGCACCTGCACCCGGTACAAGCCCGCGGGCGTGGAGCTGCCCAACGACGTCCCGAACCATCCGAGCTACCTCTCGGTCACGTTCATGACGAAGCTCTTCCTCGCGTGGATTCCAATGCTGCTGCGGCGCTGAGGAGGCCCTCGCAGGGCAGGCGCACCTTCATGGCTCGCGAGGCCGTATGAGCCTCCAGGCGAGGGGCATCCCCAGTCCGGCGATGGTTGCCTTGAGCAACCCACCGGGCAGGAAGGGCAGGAAGCCCTTGTGCAGGGCCGTGGCGAGGTCGAGCGGGGCCACCACGCAGAGCCAGGGCACGCCAATGGCCAGGATGACGAGCTGGCCAGCGAGGAAGAGCGGAACCGCTTTCCACGCCACCCTGTCAAAGCCGTGCCGCGCCGCCGCGAGGCCCATGAGGAAGGCCGCGGGGATGAAGCCCACCAGGTAGCCGCCGGTCGGCCCGAGCACCTGTGCCCAGCCGCTGGCCCCCTTGGAGTAGAACGGCAGTCCCACCGCCCCGAGCAGGACGTAGGTGAGCTGCCCGGCCGTGCCACGCACGGGCCCGAGCGCGGCGGCCGTGAGGACGACCGCGAGCGTCTGGCCCGTGATGGGCACCGGGGAGCCAGGCACCGCGATGGCAACCCGCGCGAGCAACGCGGTGAACAGCGCGGCGCCAAGCACGAGCGCCCCATCATGGACACGCGTGCGTGCGAAGACGTCGGCCAGGACGCGAGGCGGTGGAGAACCCGTGCCCGCGCTCAATGCCGTCCCACCAGCGAGGAGTGTGACCAGCGGGACGACTCGGAGGGGAGTGGAGACACGAACCGATGCTCAGCGAGGACGAACTCCGATGCAAGACGTCACTCCGAGGAATGGGCCGAGCCGGTGGAGTGAGCCGGAAAAGTGTCAGACACTTCGTACCGGCTCGCCCTGCCCGGCCCCCGGGGCCGTGGGGGCCGGCTAGCCGCGGATGAACGAGTGGCGGTACTGCTTGAGGGCCTGGGCGAGCTCCTGGGTCGCCTTCTGGACGGTGCCCTGGTACTCCAAGATGGGCTCCTGGCGATCGATGCTCGTCGCACCGAACGAGACGCCCAGCGAGTCCGCGCCGTCGCCGCCCTTGGCGGACACCTGCGTGCTCTGTGTCTGGATGGGGGTCAGCGTCGCCTCCACCTGGGTGATGTTCGCGAGCGCCGAGTAGGCCCGCGAGAAGTTCCCCTGGAGGGCGGCCTGGAGGGCACCGGAGTCGAGGATGTCCTGCGCTCCACCGGTGAACGTGAGCTCCGCCTCGAGCTCCCCGCCGCGATTGCCCGCCGCGCCGGGGACATTGGCACCGAGTGCGCCGCTGACATTGGCACCGAGCGTCACCGAGACCTCGCCGGTGCGCCTGGCGTTCGAGGCGATCTCCTTCGCGGCGTTCAGCGGATCGCGGACCGCATCGCCGACGCTGAAGTCCTCCGGCAGCTCGAAGCGCTCCTGCACGGTGACGGTCCCCGAGCCACCGATGCTCCCCTCCAGTCCCGGGATGGAGGCGGAATCCGACACGGAGGCATTCACGGATTGGGAGAGGACGAGCTGCGGAGGACCCTCGTCGCCGAACTCGATCCGGGCGCTCACCGAGGCCTTCCCGGAGGCGCCCGCGCTGATGCCCAGGAAGCTGTCGGCCTGCTGGGTCCCGCCCGGCGTGTTGGCCGGCCCGCTCGTTCCGCTCGTCCCTCCGAAGCCGACCTCGGCCAGCACCGAGGCCGACACGTTGGGGGAGATCTCCACGGCCGAGATGTTCTCGAGGAGCGCGTCGTAATCCGGAGTGGCCCCGTCGATGGCGCCCTGGATGCCGCCGTCGAGCGCGCCCGAGACCCCACCGCCGATCGGTCCCAGGAACGTCCGCGCGGCCTCGGCCACCTCGTCCGCGGAGTCGAACGTGAACTCCACGGTGGCGCTCTGGTTGGCGAACGCGTCCGCGGTCACCGTGCCCGCGCCGGTCGAGCCCGTGCGGCTCATCAGGCCGACCCCCGCCTCACCGTTCACGGCGAGCGTGTACGTCCCGTCCTGGTTGTGGGTGATCGTCTGCGAGCCACTGAGGCGCCCGGCCAGGCCGAAGGCGGAGCCGTCCAGGCTGGCGTTGAGCGAGTAGCTGTCTCCCGGCCCCAGGGCCTCGATGTCTTTCTCGATGGCCAGCAGCGACGTGGTGTCGCGGGCAAACTCGATGACGTCCCGGGTGGTACCGATTGGGTCCTCCGCCGCCCTGCGTCCGAGGTTCACCCCGCCGTGGGCCAGGGACTCCGCGGCGCCACCCATGAACTCCTGCACCCGCTCGTGGTGCTTCAGCGCCGTCCGGCCGAAGCCCACCGCGTTGCGCGCGCCGCCCAGCACGTTGTCGACGATGCCTCCCTCGGGCGCGAGCCGATCCGCCGCCGACAGGGCCCGGTCCGCGAAACCGAGCGCCGCGTTCGGTCCCGCGCGCGCGATGTCCCCCGCGAGTTGGTAACCGTTGTTCGCGGCGCTGATGGCGGAGTGGGCGGCACCTTCCACGACATCCAGGGTGTTCCGGCGCGCCTGCTGGAGGGTGTCGAAAACCCCCGAAATCACGGGAGGCGGCGATTGGACGAACTCACTCACGCCGTCGAAGGCGCTGGTCGCCGCATCGGTCGTGCTGTCCACCACGTCGTCCGCGGTGTCGACCACCGTCTCCGTCACATCGGACACCGCGTTGACCGTCGAACTGACCGTACTGGAGACCGCGCTGCCCACCTTGCCCAGAAAACCCATGTGCGTAACCCTCCGTCATTTCCGCCGTTTTCCCCTGTATGCACGTGGAGTTTTTCCGGTTACAGCCCGCATGAATCAAAGGTGGGACGGGGGCTTCTGAGGACGGGACGTCTCGCGCGTCCGGCCTACCGGCTCACCCGCCACACGATGTTGCCCGCATCGTCCGCCACCAGGAGCGAGCCATCCGGCAGGAAGGCCACACCCACGGGCCGGCCGTACACCTCGCGCTCGTCCGCGTTCTGGATGAAGCCCGTGAGGAACGGCTCCGCGGGCGCGGTGGGCTGGCCCTCCGGGGAGAACGGCACGAAGACCACCTGGTAGCCGGAGAGCTTCGAGCGGTTCCACGAGCCGTGCTGACCAATGAAGGCCCCGTGGCGGAAGCGCTCGGGGAACATGGGCCCCTCGTTGAAGGCGAGCCCCAGGCTGGCGGTGTGCGAGCCCAGCGGCACGTCCGGCACCTTCGCCTGCTTCACGAGCTCGGGCTTCTGCTCCTTCACCCGCGGGTCCACGTGGGCGCCAAAGTAGCTGTAGGGCCAGCCGTAGAAGGCTCCGTCCTCCAGGTGGGTCAGGTAGTCGGGCACCAGCTCATCGCCCAGCTCGTCCCGCTCGTTCACCGTGGTCCACAGCACGCGCGAGCCCGGCGCGAAGCCCAGCCCCACGGGGTTGCGCAGGCCGCTCGCGAAGATGCGCTCCCCCGAGCCATCCGGGTTGATCTCCAGCACGTTGGCGCGACGCACCTCGTTGTCGAGGCCGTGCTCCCCCACGTTGCTGGCCGAGCCCACCGTCACGTAGAGCTTCGTCCCGTCCGGGTGGGCCAGCAGGTTGCGCGTCCAGTGGTTGTTGTACCCCCCCGCGGGCAGGTCGAGGATCTTCTCGCCCTTGCCGGTGATGGAGGTGGCCCCGGGCGAGTACGGATAGCGCCAGACCGCATCGGTGTTGGCCACGTAGAAGAAGCCGGCGTGTACGAGCATGCCGAAGGGCTGATTCAGGCCCTCCAGGAACACCGTGCGCGTCTCGGGCACGCCATCGTGGTCCGCGTCACGCAGCAGCGTGATGCGGTTGGCGCTGGGCCCGGTGCGCGCGGAGGCGGCATAGCCCACCAGCTTCGCGCCGAACTTCATCATGCCCCGCAGCTCGGTGTTGGCCTCGGCCACGAGCACGTCCCCCTGGGGTGTGACGTAGAGGTTGCGCGGGCTCACCAGGTCGGCGGCGTAGCGCTTCACGGTGAAGCCCTCGGCCACCGGGGCCTTGCCCTCGGGCCAGCCCCGCACCTTGCTGAACTTGCGTACCGAGTCCGTGGTGTACGGCCTCGGCAGCTCCACCGTCTCCGTTCGCGTCTCCACCCGGTCCGGAGGGCCCTTCTCCGCGTGGGAGCATCCCCACAGCACGCTTCCCATCAGTCCCGCGACTCCCCACACATGCATCCTGTTCATGGGCGCGGAGCATTTCCCAAGCGTGAGGCGCGTGCGAGCAGGAACGCGCACCCGAGCGTCGGGAGACGAACACCGGAGGAGCGCCCTCTCAAGCCCGCTGGTAGCGCAGGTACATGGTGCCGGACTGGAACGTGCGCGTCTCCACCAGGCGCAGGGGCACCTCCCGCTCGAGCGCCGGGAAGTACCGCTTGCCGCCGCCCAGGATGATCGGACAGACCACCAGCCGGTACTCGTCGATGAGGCCCAGCCGGGCGAACGACGACGCCAGCCCCGGGCCGCCCATCATGAGATCCTCCCCGGGCTGCTGCTTCAGCCGCTCGGCCTCGGCGGCGAGGTCGTCCCGGACCAGCCGACAGTTCTCGCCCACCTTCTCGAGCGTGGTGGAGAACACGACCTTGGGCACGGCCCTCCAGATGCGCCCGAACTCCCGCTCGAAGTCCGACGCCGAGGGCTCCACACCCATGGTCTGCCAGACGCGCATCACCTCGTACATGCGCCGGCCATACAAGAACGCTCCGCAGTCCCGGATCTGCTGGGTGAAGAACTGATGCACCTCCTCGTCCGGATTGCTCCACGCGATGCCGCCATCGGGCGCCTCGACGTAGCCGTCCAGGGACACGTTCATCAGGTAGAAGATCTTGCGCATGAGACTCTCTCCTCACCGCGTGGTGAGCATCCGGTGCGGGGCGTGGATGACATCGACGGCATGATCTCCCCAGTGGGAGTGGAATGCGAATCGCCACCTCCAGCCGGCGGCCTCCACCTTCCCCACATCCAGGAGCGCGAAGCCCCCGCGCAGGTCCCTCGTAGCGGTGGCCGGGCAGGGCAGGCCCCTCCTCTTCCTTCACGGCAACCCGGATACCCATGACGCGTGGAGTGGCGTCGTCGCGCTGCTCGAGCAGGAGTTCGCGTGCTTCGCTCCTGGCCACATTCGCCAGACGTTGAGCCTCCGGCACTCCGGCTCCTAGGACGAGGCCCACCCCCCGCCAAGGGCCCACGTTACGGGTGGGCACCCAGGCAGGGGATGGGTGAGCGTGGCGTCACTGCCCGGTGGCGGCGGTGGGAGTCCTGGATGCAGCGGCGCGGTCTTCCTCCCCCAGGCTGTGGAGCATCTCGCGCGCGGAGCGCAGCCCCGCCTCATGGGCCGCGGCGAACGAGCCGTTGTACATGGGCCTGCCCGTGGCCTCGCCTCCGAAGTACAGCCGCCGGAGGCAACCCTCTGTTGCCGGCTCCTGCTGTGAGGCGGGTTGATAGGAGCAGATCGACTGGCCCAGCGTCTCGCGCAAGTGCCAGGCGTCGGGCCTGGCCGCGGAGTAGGCCCCGAGCACCCAGGGCTCCAGGCTCCACCGCGTGAGGTAGATGTCCGCCTTGTCCACCGCCTGGCCGATGTCGAGGGGCGCGGAGGCCCCGGCCGCCGCGCTGGCACTCGAGGGATACATCCGGACCAGGGCCGCCCTGGTCTGCTGGACCGCCTTCTCGTCGCAGGGCTGGCGCTCGGGGGGCAGGGGCTTGTCGCCCGAGAGGCTGGCGCACTGCTGCTCGTACTGCCTGGCCCGCTCGCCGCCAAAGAAGCCAATGGCGATGTTTTTGCCGAGTGGCCGGATGACGAACGCCATCACGGAGTTGTCGGGCGCCTGGTAGAGGACCCACGAGTTGGGGGGCGTGCCTGCCATGAAGTCAGGCTGGTCCTTGAAGTCGATGATGACCTTCTGCATGTTGCCCATGGGCAGACCGTCAATGGCGTCCAGCTTGCTGGGCGGCAGCGGCGGCTCGAACTGGATCTTCTTCGCCTGGAGCACGCCAATGGACACCGTCACCAGCGCCTTGCGCGCCTGATAGCGCTTGCCGTTCTTCACGTCGACGACGACGCCGTCATCGGTGTAGGTGATCTTCGTCACGGGGGAGTTGAGGCAGACAGGCTCTTCGGCTCCAAAGGCCTCGATGAAGTTGCCCATGCCCTGCTTGAGGAGGTCATCGTCCCCAGCCTCGAACTCGACGGCGTCCACGGTGGAGTTCTGCGAGGTCTCCACCGCGCTCTCCAGGGGGCCGATGTTCCCCTCGAACAGGTAGCGGAACTCGGCGCCAGGGGGGTGAGGGGGTTGATCGTCACCCCGTGAATCCAGGCGCCACCCAGATCGATGGGAGGCCCCCGCTTCAGGGTGCTGGCCCGGCCGCCAATGCGGTCGGTGGCCTCGAGGATGAGAACGTTGTGGCGGCCGCCGCGCCGGAGCTCCTTGGAGGCCGTGAGCCCACTGAGGCCGGCACCGACGATGATGGCGTCATAGCCCGTGGTTTTCTCGCAATCGGCCACGGCGGGAGCGCGGGAGAGCAGCACTCGGGAAGAGGTGGCGGAGGAGGGGGGGGCGGTCACGCACCCCATGGGCAACACGAGCAGCAGCGCGGCCCAGATCCTCGAACGGGCCCTTGGCGCTGCCTGCGAACGCGTTTCTGGCAATTCATTGTTCAGGCTCATGCGCGGGCTCTCTAGCTTCTACTCCCAGTGAAGACAAGCACGGCAGCCCGCTGGATGACCAGGGCTTCCCCCAGGAATTCGCGTCCTACGTCGCTTCAGAGGTCCTTGTCCTCTTTGATTCGTTGCTCTTGCCGAGCATCCAGGATGCCTGCCGGAAGAATCCCGTCAGTCACGCGAGCGTCTGGTGTGGCGGTGCTGTAGTCACCATACGTCAGATGGACAGGGGCTTCTGGCTCGCAAGCACCAGAGCAATGAAGAAAGATGGAAGTGCGACCGGAGATCCACCCATGATCTACGCGCTTGGGCCCATTGGGCCACCTCGCCCCGAATGGCAGCGGGATTCCTGGACCATACTTTCGCGACAGCGCAGAGCGGAGTTCATCAAACTGCTCCCGTCCACGCACGTCAGCAAATCTAATCGCTACCTTTTGCAGACGGTCCTCCTTGAAATCTATGTAAAGCTTCGCCGGGCGGCCCGCGAATGGTCTTTCAATGATGCTGATATCCAGGTCTTCGGTCGCCTTGGCGGTGAGTTGTCCGGGAAATAGGTCCTTGAACTCCTTTGTGGTCATGCCCCAGCGCATACCGAGCGGGGCGCTTTCGTTTCCGGCGGCCTGTGACATCCCGCCGTCACTTGCAGCCAGTGTGTACGTCCCTAAGAGAGCAAAGATGAATATGGGGCAGGGGAGGGTGGGTCAGCACCGCTCGGCTCCACTCTCTACGGGAACGTCACCTTGGGGATGCTCAGGGTGCGCCCTGCCGCGTCCCACAGGCGCAACGTCACCTCTTCGGAGGGCGCCCCAGTGCCAGCGTCGGCCTCAACGAAGACACGCCACGTCTGGCCTGGGGAGATGGCTTCGGGCTGGGCGATCGTCACCCCCTCCAACTTCTCGCCGGTGGCCGTAGCCAGGGAGGCCCCAGCCACCAACCATGAATCGGTGCCAGCGTTCATCACCCACGCGGCCACTGCCACTGTCTTCTCGGAGCGGTAGCTGATGCCTCTCGTCATGAGAAGGGCGCCGTCCCCGGGTTGTCCCGCCCGCACCGCGATCGGAGTGGCTTTGATTCCATCCTCTCCCAGTGCTCCGCTCGCATTCAGCCCCTGAAGCTTGCCCGCCCACTCAAGTCCGGCGCGGAGCTGCCGGTTCTCCGCGCGTAGCTGATCGTTCTTCTCGCGTTCCTGGGCTGCCTCCTGCAGCACGGACTCTCGGGAGCGTTGGTCTCGGAATACCTCCACCTGGCGCGTCGCCTGTCTCGGGTGCGCCACCAGGGAGAAGCTGGCGCTCTGCCGTAAGAGTCCTTCCCCCCAGTGGACTGTAAGCCGGAGACGCTCCCCAGAGGTCATGTCTGGAGGTGGCATGAAGGTGAATCCACGAGGGCCGCGCAACACCTGCGCGAAGCGGGCCTCGTCCTGCACCTCCACGACGGCGGGAGCGTCGAAGAAGAAGCCAGTCAGGAGACCAGGGCTGACGCAGACCTCCGGCATCATGGCTCCAGGTGCCAACTCGACGCGGTGGCTGTCCTCGCAGGCATCACGAGAGGGAGGGGGAGTAGCAGTCATGGGACTCCCATGGAGCAGAACCAGGACCAGCAAGGAGGGCGGGGTGGGTGGGAGCATGGGAAACGGCCTCCAACGCGGACCTACTCGAACCGGCGCACGGCGCGGACGCTGACGCCGGAGATGACGAGCGCCCGGGTGGCAGTGCTGCCGGGCTCCATCACGACGCCGAGGACGGGATCCGCCACCGACTTCATCTGCAAGCATACGGGCACGATCTCCCCAGAGGGCAACCGGGCCTCGGTGAAGCGGCCATAGACACGCTTCTCGCCGATAACGACTCGCCCGGAGAAGGTGGTGTGATCCGGGAGCCCTCCCCACCGACCGATGATCTCCGCAGTGACGGGCCCCTCCTGGAGGGGCACCACTTCCACACGCGGAAGCGGAAGGACGAGGTTGATGCCGTGCGTCGAAGCCACTCCGAAGCGCTCGTGCGCCGCGGCGGCTCCAGGCGGGCAGTCCTCCGGCGGGGGCGGGGGGCGCGGCTTCGGCGCGCTCACGCAACCAGCGGCGCCAGCGACACAGCCAGCGGCAATGAGGGAACGGACCTGTCGGGTCTTGAGCATGGACGGTGCCTCGGTGTGAATGGGCGCGGGAGTGAAGGTCGCGCCGGGGGCACCTTCCACCGCGCTTGCCGGCAGCTCGACTTCCTGACCAGATGTGCCCGGGGACGTCTCAGGGTCCGGAGACGACGCTGTGCGTGGGGTGACCAAGGGCACGAGAAGGAAGAGGGCCGCGGTGAGTCCGAGCCCGCCAGCGGCCCACCAGAGCCAGCGGGACTGGCGCCCGGGCTCCGCCGGAACTGGCATGTTCTCCTGGCCGCTTCTCGGAAACATCGGCGTGCGCCAGGAGTAGTCCGCCTCGGCGCACACCTCCACCAGGTCCGCCGCGAGTACCTTCGCGTCCGGGTAGCGGTCCTCGAGCTTCTTCTCCAACAGCCCCATGCACACGTCGCTCAAGACCTGGGGCACACGCGGGTTGAGCTCATTCGGGGCCGGCGGCGTCTCCTCGAGGATGGCCCGATTCAACCCGGGATTGTTCCGGTCTCCGAAGGGGAGCGTCCGCGTCAACAGGCCGTAGATGACGACACCCATGGCCCACAGGTCATCTCCCGGGGAGAAGGGGTAGTGCTCTCCCTCCCACTGCTTCGCGAAGCGCAACACCTCTGGGCTGCGGTACTCGGCGGTGCCCGGTGGCAGCCGCATCGTCAGGCGGAGCGCCCCCTCCTTGAGCCCCGCGGCGCCGAAGTCCACCAGCACCGGTTGCCCATCCGACTCGCGCACGACGATGTTGGCTTCCTTGATGTCCCGGTGCACCACGCCCGAGGCATGCACGTCCGCGAGAGTGAGCGCGAGGGGCAGCAACACCCGCATCACCAGCTCGAGCGCGGAGGGATTCTCCCGGGCCGCCCAGGCGTCGAGCGTGAGACCCTCGACGAGCTCCAGGGCCAGGACGAGGAAGCGCGGTTCATCCTCGGGCCAGAGGCCATATCCGTGGAAGGTCACCACGTTGGGGTGCCGCACCAGGCGCAGCGCGGCGGCTTCCCGATCACCCCTCGGGGTGATGCGCACCAGCTTGACGGCGTAGGGCATCCCACTCCGCCTCGCGCGGTACACGGTGCCGAAGCTGCCGGAGGCAATCGTTCCCTCGATGGTGAAACCGGCCACCTCCGTGCCGGGCGAAAGAGTCGGCACGGCCCCCCATTCATTGCTGTCGTCGAGCATCCCACGTCCCTCCGGAAGTGGCGGACGCTACCAGGGAGAGGAGCGGGCAGGCCCGAACCTCGGGGGTTGGGCATGGGGTAGGGGAGGGGTGCAGCCCCAACTACTCCTTCACGGCGAGCAGCGCGCGCCCTTTCGACGGCACCCAACGCTTCGGCCACTGCATCCTCGAAGGTGGTGAACGCATCCCCCCCAGGTTCACCCCCCCAGCAGATCGCGTCGCACCTGGACTTAGAGCTTGTGACGCTGGCCGCGTTCTCCGCGCAGCTCGGGCTGAGGATGACGAGCGGCGATCTGAAGTAGCGAGGAGGGCCATCCGTCTCTCGGATGTGACCGACGAGCGAACTGGCCACACGGTCATGATCACGAACCGTGTTGCGGTGTAGCCCTCCGAGCACGGGGCGAGGAATCGGCGCTCCACCGATTCCAGCCCGGTGTCTGGAGATCAGCGCTTGGGAGTTTCTCCCCCGGAGGAATTGGCGGACCCGGTCTTCTTCAGACCGAACAGGCCCCCCTCGGCGTCGAAGAGCACGTTGAAGCCGCGCAGGAAGTGGCGGCCCGTGTTGACGAAGACGGTCTTTCCATTCGCCGTGGTGATGACCTGCGCGGGCGCCAGGGGATTGGCCTGGGCCGTGTCCCCGACCGTGAAGGTATAGGACGCGACCGGGGCCTCGTTGTCCGGGAAGCGGACGGTGACCTGGGAGCCGTCCACCAGCACGGGGACCTTCTTGCCCTTCACGCTCAGGTCGGGCGCCAGCTTCGTCTGGACGTTCACCTGGGAGGTGACGGTCAGGTACATCTGGGGGATGCCCGTGTCGACGAGCACCGCTCCGGGCACGCACGGCGACGCGCCGACGGCCACGCAGATGGACGCCTCGGGCCAGTCGCGCGGATCTTTCGAGTACTTGGTTCCGCCCAGCTGGGTGAAGACGAAGCCGCTCGTGTTCGCCGCGGTGAGCCCCACGTGCACCCCCTCCGGGGTGATGAGGTAGCCGTCGCGCATCGTGTCCCGCGTCACCGGCTTGCCGTTGATCTTGGTGATGTTGAGGAAGGGGTTCTTGTCCGGCGTGCCCTGCGGCTGGCCGTCATGCTCGCGGCCGAAACCCACGCCCATGTAGGCGATCTTGTCGCTCGCGGTCCCGAGCGGTTTGCCCGGACAGGTCGCCTTGTCGTCCTTCTTGTAGTCGGGGCAGACCACCTCCTGCTCGATGGCCAGCACCGGCACCTGGGCGGTGACGGGGACGCCCCCGGCGCCTGTGAAGGTCACCTCCTTGGGAACCCAATGGCCCACCCAGAGGATCTTGCTGCTCGACAGGAACTCCCAGCCCTGGGGGTAGCGCGCCGCGCCCTCGGGCGAGTAGTTGGGAAGGCTCCGGGCCGACAGCATGATCCCCGTGGTCCCCGTGTCCATGGTCACCAGGTAGGGCTTGCCGTCGACCGAGAACTGGAACTTCAGCGCCTCGGTGAAGGGCGGGACGTTGCTCCGGGCGTTCTCGTAAGGGAGCAGCTGCGTGGTGGTGTAGCGGGCATAGTCGGGGGCGGGCGCGGAGTGCACGGCCGGCACGAACCCCAGGGAGAGCGCGGCCAGGGCCAGTCGCAGCGCCTGACGCGGAAGGGGGAGCATGAACATGGAAAGCCTCGTGAGAAGGAAGGTGAATACTCGAACGCCGGAGTCCGGCCGTCCTGGTACACACCACCTTGTCAGCCCGGCCCCGGCGGCACCGTGAGCGGGCTCACCCTCCGGGTATGAAGCCGGTCACAAGCGCCCCGCGCAGGCGTATAGGCAGGAGGTTTGATTCCCGCCGCCTCCCCGCATCAATCCTTGTCGTCCGCGGAGGCCTTCACCGCGACCGGCCGGATGCTGAATGGCACGTCGACGAAGGAGTCGAGGGTGTTCAGCACCCGGGCCATGACCGTGGGCCGCTCTCCTCGAGCCAGGGCCAGCCTCATCTGGGCCTGATGCCAGGCCGTGACGTAGCGGAGCTTGGGTGGAGTGAGGTGGATGGCCCGGCGCATCGTGCCCTTCAGGAGCTTCCACGCGTGCTGGTGTCCCGGTCCCCAGGCCAGCCCGTACGCCTCGCGCCAGCGCTCCGGCAGGAGGCCGGCGGTGAGCAACTCATCGAGCTGTCCCTGGGTAAAGGGCGAATTGAAGAGCAGGCCCGCCAGCTCGCGCGCCGTGTCTCCCACGCGCAGCGTCTCCCCCGCCAGCTGCTCATGGTACCACGCGTAGAAGTCCTCGAGCGTGGGCGGCAGCTGCTCCGGCAGGAGCCCGAACTGCGCCCCGGCGAGCCGCGTCTCCTGATAATACCGGCGTTTCTCCTCGAGGCTGAGCGGCCGCACGAAGGTCTCGAAGACCTCGATGGCGCCGTCGATGAGGGTGGCGAGCACCCAACGCAGCAGCGAGGGATCGTTCGCGCGATAGCGGCCGTCACCCTGCGAGCCGGGGCCGGCGGGAAGGGAGCCGTAGACGCGGCTGTGGAGGCTGTGGACCCGCTTCGCGGCGCCCGTCGCCTCTCGGAGGCCGCCGAAGACGAGCTGGTACATCGCCGTATAGGTGCGTCGCGCACGGCCGAGCAGATCACCCCGGAAGTTGCTGTTCTGGGAGACGCCGTGGGCCACCGCCGGATGGGCGATCTGCAGCAGGATGGCGCGCAGTCCGCCGAGGAGGATCACCGGCTCCCGGTAGAGCACCCAGGTCATGCTGCCGGGGCCGTAGATGCCCTCGTGCTCGCCCGCCGCGTGCTCGCGCAGAGAGTCGAGACACTTGCGGAAATGCTCACTGTCCTGGCCGAGCTGCTGCTGCACTTCCGGGGGCATCGACCGCCACATCGAGTTCGCCTTCATGCCCCCGATTCTACCTCCATCGTGCCTGTCACCGTGGTCGCACCACGGGTACCCTCAGAGGTGCGGCATCGCGACCATCACCTCCTGCAGCGAGGGCTGCTGGGAGACGGTGAAGGGGTTGCACTTGGAGCGAGGCGCCGTCGTGCCACCATCCGTGGGGGGCACTTCCGTCATGGGCGATACACAGAGGTTGTAGTCACCTGGGATGACGGCGGTGAAGCGGGCGGGTTCCACGGGAGTGAGCACCTGGACCTGGGCGGGCGGGGCGGTGGTCCCCGGCTGGGCCTTGGCCATCAGGAGGACGCGGGCCGAGGTGGCGCTGGCTCCCTCCGCGGGCTGGGCCCGGACGAACACCGTCACATCTCCTTGTGGGAACTCCAGCTCCACGCGCGCCACCTGCTGGGCCTGGAGGGTGGTGGTGGTGCGCTGCACCTGCTGACTGCCCGCCGAGTCCGCCACGGCCAGCACCATGTAGGTGCCCGGCGCGAGGTTGTCGAAGCGGAACCGGCCGTCCGTGCCCGTGGTGCCCGTGGTGCCTCCGGCGGGTGCCGAGGGATTGGTGACCATCACGAGCGCGCCGCTCATGGGCTGTCCCCCGCTGAGCACCGTGCCCTCCAACTGTCCCGTCGCCGCGAGCCGCAGATTCCTCTCCAGCGCCGCCACGCCCGCGGGAATCTGGACGAACTCCGAGCGCCCCTCCTGGGGGTGCTCGCCCATGAGCTGCAGGGGCGTGATGGGCAACCCCGCGAAGGTGAAGCGGCCATCGGCTCCCGTCCTCGCTTGTTGCAGGCCGTAGTCCAGCTCCGCCGCGGTTCCGACCACCACGCCCGAGCCCTTCAGGGCCTGGGAGATGGAGACCATCGCATCCGCCACCGGTGTTCCATTCGCTCTCAGGACCTGGCCCTGGAGCCGGCGCCCGGCCTGGAGCACCACCACGCCCACGTCCGTCTCCTTCCCCTCCTGGACCTGGACATCCTGCACGGCCTTGGTGATGAAACCGGGCCCCGTGATGTAGAGCGTGTGGGAGCCCTCGGGCACGCCTTGCAGCAGGAATCGCCCATCGCCGCCGCCGTACGGAATGGAGCCGGAGCCGCGCAGCACCACCGAGAAGCTCTCCGGGACCGAGTTGTCGTCCCGGCGTACCTGTCCCCGGATGGCCCCTCCCAGGTTGATGCGCAGCACCGCCTCCCGGCCTCCCGTCTCGGCCTGCACGGGGGGCACCAGCCAGGCCAGTGTCCGCTGCGGCGGCGTGCCCGGAGGCGCGGCCCGCAGCAGATAGGTGCCGGGCTGGAGCCCTCGCAGCTCGAAGCGCCCGGCGGGATCCGCCTGGGTGACGAGCTGCCCACGCAGCGTCTGCTCCACGCGGCCTCGCGCCCGTGCGGAGCTCAGCTCCGCCTGCACCACGGCCTCTCCGGCGGGCTGGCCGTTGGAGAACTCCACGTGGCCGCGAAGCACCTCCGTCGCGTTGAGCACCAGCAGCACCTTCTCCTGCCGGACCGGCTCCTGGGAGAGATCCACGTACCGGGTGGTGGAGCTCGCCTGCTCGTGAAGGGCCAGCAGTGCCAGGCGCCGTTGGGGCAGACCTTCCATGACGAACTCGCCCCGCTGGTCGCAGGTGACCTGCCGCGCCAGCGTCCGGCTCATGCCCTCATCGAGCGCCACCCGCACCAGCGCATGGGGGACGGGCTCGCCCCGGTCGTCGAGGACCTGCCCCATGAGCCGGGTGGGCTCGGGCAGCGTGATGGTGATTCCACTCGTCTCGCGATCTTCCTCCAGCGTCACGGGGGCCGAGGAGCCCGTCGCGCGTTGAGGGCTGGAGGCCTCGAAGCGGTAGCTCCCGGCCGTGAGCTGCTCGAAGCGCCAGCGGCCGGAGGCGTCCGTCACGGTTCCATCCCAGCGCGCATCGGTGAGCGTCTGGAGGCTCTGCGTGGAGGGGACGGGCGTGACGGTGACCCCGGACACGGGGGCGCCGCTCGCATCCACCACCGTCCCGGAGACGGCGGCTCCGGAGCGGACCGCCACCGTCACCCGCTGGGGCACGGAAGAGGCCTGGCCCACGGAGAGCTGCTGCCACACGGGCGAGAAGCCCCGCGCCGAGACCTTGAGCACCAGCCGGCCCGTCGGGAGCGCCTGCAGGAGCGCGCGGCCCGACCCATCCGTGGTCGCCGAGCGGGGCTGCTGGGTGCGTGCTTCCACGATGGCGCCTGGCACCGCGCGCCGCGAGCCCGCCTCCACGACCTCGACCTCGAGGGACGCCGCGGGCCGCAGGTGGAGGACGAGGGGCTCGCTCCGCTCGCTCAGCCAGAGCGAGAGGGGGCCGGCCTGAAGGGAGCCGTGCCGGGCCTCGAGCTGGTAGGCGCGGGGGGTGAGCCCGGTGAAGGTGAAGGTGCCGTCCTTCTCCGTGTGCGCCGAGCGCACCGGATTCGAATCCAGCAGCACGGTGGCGTCCGCGACCGGCAGCTCCTGGGGATCCAACACCAGGACCTGCAGCCGCAGGGAGCCCTCGGGATCCTTGTCTGGGACGATGGGGAGCGTGTTGGCCTCGGAGAGCCCCAGTCCACGAGACGCGACATTCTGGGAGCGAACCATGACCCGGCTCTTGCGTTCGGGCGATGCGCTCTTCCCGTCGGCCGGTTCATCCCCCGCCGGAGCGTTCAGCCCCCTCAGTGTCAGCAGGATTGCTCCCAGCACCACCAGTCCGAGCACCACCAGACCAAGACGCTTCATGGGCATGTCATCACGCGAGCGGAGAAAAGAAAGGGGGGCACACGGAGTCCTGTTCCGTGGCCCCCCTTCGGAAATCAGCAGATTACCGGTCGAACGCGGCGTCCGTCAGGGCGCCCGAGGAAGCGCTGGTGGTGGGCGCGGCCAGGCCGTACTCGTAGTACTCCACGTAGTACACCTCGTCCGGAGTCTCGATGATGATGATGACGATCTCCGAGTCAGCGACGTTGGTGGTCGGGCCTTCGTAGGCGGCGGTCCGGTCGGTGGCGGCGGCGGAGGCAGGCACCGCGAAGGACGTGGCGGCGAGACCAGCGAAGAGACCGAGCAGCGACAGACGGGTGAGGAACTTCTTCATGGACGTGACTCCTTGAAGCACTACTCCGGGGGTGGGGACTGCTACTGCCCTGACGGCCTGCCCGGCATGCCGGGCCCTCCGCCAGCTTCTCCCCTCCGGGTTCATCCCGGAGGAGGCGAGCCTGATGACGACCCCGTCTCCACTCCCGCTTCGAGGGACATGGAGGGCTGCTGCCGGGTCTGGAAACGCTGACGCAGCCGCTCGAGCCAGCGGCCGATCGCGCGGTACTCCTCGTCACCCATGAGCGCCAGGTCCACGGACGTCATGAAGAGCGAGAAGGTGATGAGGCCGAGGAACAGCGCGATGCCCAGGTGGAAGGTGAAGCCCAACACCACGGCCACCATGCGGGTGTAGCGGTTGAGGAAGAGCAGGAAGGGGAAGGCCACCTGGAACGCCACGGTGCCGTACGACAGGGCCGTCACCACGAAGGCGTCGCGGTAGATCCACTCGGTGACGCCCGGCCAGACGAACTGGCCGCCACGGAAGGCGTAGTAGAGGGCGGTGCCTTCCTGCCACACCGGGCCCTGCACCTTGTAGAGGCCCGCCAGCCCATAGACGAGGCTGATCTGCATGGCGATGGCGAGCATCGCCGTGTTGTGGAACATGGCGCTCACGGGGGCCCACGGTCCGGGCGCCTCCGGCCGGGCCTGGCGCCGGCTCGCATCCATGGAGAAGTACGCGCTGACATCCGCGAACGTCGCGTACACGAGGACGAGGTGGATGATGTTGTCTCCCCCATCCCAGATTCCGGGGAAGCGCTGGTGCAGCGACCAGAGGAAGACGTAGTTGAGCGGGGTGAGGAAGCGGGTGCGCCAGCCCACCAGCCACAGGGCCGCCACGAGGATTCCGAGGTGGAAGATCACCTCGAAGTACACGGGCGAGCGGCTCCAGGAGTAGAGCGAGAAGTTGGCCGAGCGGGCCATGTCCGCGGCGAACACCTCATAGGGCCACAGCCCGTTGGGCCCGAAGAGGTAGCGCCGGTGCGCGTAGTTGATGAGGTACTCGATGAGGATGGCCGAGCCCGCGAGGATGCGGAACAGGCTGGCGCCGATCAGGAAGCGGGGCTGGGACATCCGCGCGATGAGCTCATTCCACGCGGCGGCGATCCCCGGCGGCGCGGACGGGGAAGCGGAGGTGCTCATGGCTCCTTCACCTCCTCATAGGGCTGCCAGGGCAGCTCCGTGTAGTTCGTGTCTCCGGTGGCCTCGCTCTCCATGCGCTGGGAGAAGGGCGGCGCCTTGATGGTGGCCATGCGGACGCGGACCTGTTTCATGCGCAGCGACGGGTAGAGGTTGGCACAGGCCGCGGAGGCCACACGGCCCAGCACGCGGGAGCCCAACCGCTTCGTGTGCTCACGCTGCCGCTCCACCTGCGCCACGGCCTGCCGGTACTGCTCCGTGTCCGCGGGCTTCGACAGGAGCTTCTTCGTCACCTCGTCATCGTCGGGTGTGAGCTGGCTGATGCCCACCGTCTGGGCTCGATCCAACCGGTCCGCTGGCGTCAGCCGGTAACGCTGCTTGAGCTCGTGCAGCGGCAGGGTGATGTTCACCCAGGGCTGCTCCTGCACCACCCCCTGCGCGTCCTCACCCCGGCAGGACACCAGCACGTAGCGCGTCAGGGCATCCACATTCGGCGCGAACAGCGTCCAGCGCTGCTCGAAGAACGGGCGGATGTACCCCTCCACCACTGGCATCAGCCGCAGCTTCACCGGGTTGAGCGGCGTCAGGTATGCCATTGTCATGGCGAAGTGCACCGCCAGGACTGCGATCAGCGCGGCGGGCAGCACGCGCATCACCTTCTCCGGCAGTGTCATGAATTTCCTCGTACCCAAGGAAAGAACCGTCATCTTGGAGGCCACGAAAACAGCCAGATGACGATTATTCGATTAGCACGGTTTGACACACTGAGCAATCACCCCCCGTGATGTTGGAAATGGGGTCCGATTGTTGTTGCTTCAAGCGCAACAGGTGTTGCCAGGCAAGCTTCGGAGTCCTGTTTCCGAGGCCGGATGGTGTTTCATCACCGTCTGGTGCGACATGCCTCCGAGCTCCGGCAGGGCCCAGCCGAGGGGAGGAGTAGGAGCCGCCGTGGCTCAGAAGGGGACCTCGCCGAGGAGGCGCCGGAGGTTCTTCTCTATCCGCGCCTCTGCTTGAACGAGCACCTCTCTCCCATCCCCCAGGCGCCACAACCCTCGGGCATCCGCCTCCCGTAGGGCTGCCTCTGGTCCGAACACGACCTGGACCTCGGAGACCTGCGAGTCCAGCACCGCGAAGCGATGAGGGCCCCCCCTGGATTCGAGCACCTGATTGAGCAGCCCGACCACCGCGCCAATGTCCTCGAGCGAGTGCGAGTTGCGAGCCTTGACCGAGAAGCGCTGTCCGTCAGCGTAGGCCCTCAGCGTGTACTCGTCGCTCGAGGGCGGCTGGAAGAAATCGGCCGGGAGGGTTTTCGGAGGGAGTTGTTCAAACACCACCCCGGCCAGCGCTGGGCGCACCTTCCAGGCCAGCGTCACCAGCAACTCGTCATGCCGGCGGGGAAAGTCCCTTGTCTCGAGGTTGATGACAAAGGCTCGCTGAGCCTGACGCATGATGGAGCTCAAGGAGAGGCTTCGCGGCTCGTCTTCCATCGTGGGTGTTGCCGCGGGCACCAGCTTCCACTCGCGCGCCCAGGCCTTCATCTCCGCGAGCGAAGAAAAGTTCCTGACCGTGGCGAGGGGCTCGGAGGCACCCTGAAGCTCGGGAGACCTGGAGGCGGACATGGCGAAGCGAGCGGTCGCCGTCCAGCTGCTCGCGACCCACTTCTCCAGGCATCGCCCGACTGTCAGCGCATCGACTCTCCCGGGTGGGTTGGGGATGGGCGGGCACTTCCACGCTTGCTCCTCCTCCCACTGCCGCGCGAACTCGTCTCTCATGGCCTCCCGCCGCTCCCACTCCGCTCGTATCTCACCGCTGGCCCGGCGCCACAGCTCCTCGCGGAGCCCTTGGGCCACGGGCTCCTGCTTGCGTGAGAGCCGATACATGGCGGTAACGAACAGCTCCTCCCGGCTCTGATTCAAGATGCGGCGGACAGCGCTCTCGAGGGCGGGGGTGAACCGGGGGGAGTCGAAGAGGCTGTGGTGGGCGAGCACCCACGTGATGGGGGCGTCCTCTCGGGCGAAGAGCGCTGTTGTCTCGCTCCCCGGGCAGCGCACCAGCTTGCGCCAGAGCAGCTCGGTGAGAAGAGGGGGCTCCCTGGCGGTGTCGGCCAACCGCTCCCTCAGCCACGCGCACGGCACGCCCTCGTCGTGGAGCCCTTTGAGAAAGTTCATGTCGTCCGGAGGCTTGTCATCGCCGTGGTCACCGAGTCCCAGGACCACCCCATGAGTCCCCCAGAGCTCATCGAGGCTCCGCGCCGAAGCTGCCGCCTGACGGAGCGCGGAGAGGAACTTCGTCCCCATCTCCTGATCACCCTCCAGCAAGCGGGCTCGCACATAGGAGAGCGGGGGGCCCTGCTCCAACTCGTGGTGGAAGCCCTCCACCCGCGAGGGCAGTGGACCGGCGAAGCGCGGCGGCAAGGGTGCCGCGACCCGATCGAGAGGGAGGCGCGGCAGCTCCCTGCCGGACCGCGTGGACGCTCCGGACTCGGGCTCGCGGACCAGGATGTAAACGGTGCCTCCCAGAACGAGGCCCACCAGAACGACGACGAATGGCCACGGCTTCACGTCAGTACTCCCAGGCGGCAGTGAGGACTCCACGCGCGCATGAATGAGCGTGTCAGAACGGGAACCCTGACTCAAATGGTGATGGTGACGACGGCCTTCGTCCCGCGTCCTTCCTCTGTCCGGGCGCGAATGGGAGCTTGAACGCCTATGCGCTTGCATGCCCCCCTGCTGGCCCTGGTGTTGGTCTCCCTGGCCACCGCCTGTCACGAAGATGTGCTCCTTCCACCGTTGGAGGAGGAGCCTCCTCCGTTCGCCTTCGCGCTGTATCTCGAGGACGGCCAGTTGAGACCCCACGCCGACGTCCTGCTGGTGCGCCGCCCCAAGCACCTGGAGCGCGTCTACTCGCTCTCTCTCGCTGAGGACACGGAGTCAGGGGGTGAGCAGGCCAGGCTGCTCTTCGGCATCATCGAGGCGGAGTTCAGGGGTGCTGGGGTCTATGTCGCCAATAGCCCGAGCCAGAACGCGCAGGTTCAGGCGGACGTGCAGTACCTGCAGAACCTGGGCGCCACGAACATCCGGGTGAATCAGCAGCAACTCATGGTGGAAAACCGCCAGCGCGTGGGAGTCAATCGACCGGACCTTCAGTTCGACTATAACGGCCGCCGCTATCATGTCGAATACGACACACCCGTTTCGGGCCGTGGCCCCGCCCACCAGTCGCGAGCCACCTCCAACGACCCGAACGCGGAGATCATCCTGCTGATCGTGCCCTGAGGAGCGAGGCTGACCTGATGACCGGAGACATGAAGGGATTGCTCCTGGATGATCGCTGGGCTCCCGTCACGTCGGAGCTGGGGTTTCTGGAAACCGATGCGGAGCACGCCGCCCGCGCCTTTACTGCGTGGCAGGCAGGGCTGGGGGGGAGCCGTGGCATCGCCGTGCAGGTACAACCGGTCGCGGGCACCTTGGAGCAGGCTCTGAGCGCCCTGTTGCCCCTGACCAGTCCGGAGCCGCGGCGGTACCTCTTCATGCCGACGCGCGGCGCCTGGACGGGGTACGTCGACAACGCGCGGGGGGGAACCGATGCCGCGAGCGCCATGGCCGTCATGGCCCGGACGCTGGGCTGCCGTGGCTTGCGTGTGGTCGCGGTGCCCCACACCCTCCGCAAGACCCAAGGGGGTCGCTATGGTGCTGTCATGCTCGAGGTGTACGGCCCGCACCAGACGGCCTGGATCAATACCGTGCGCGCGGTGAGCGCCTCCAATGACGGGGGCCGCTGGGTCTTCGACCAGTGCGGCGAGCCTTTCTCCTTCGAGAAGGTGGAGCAGTACCAGGCGCGCCGGGTGAGGGACCGGTTCACCTTCGACATGCTCGAGGAGTACTTGCATCACCTGGGGCTGTCGCCCTTCGAGGAGGATTTCTACCTGCCGGAAGGCGCACCCGCGTGGCTGGTGGAGAAGACAGGCCCTGTCGCCCCCACGCATGAGGAGTTCACCCTGGCCCGGGCTCGGAAGGATTTCTGACGCACGTTCCTCCCCGAGGCGGTGAACGCTTTCACGGAGTGGACAAGACGCGGCGTGACGTGACTTGGATGCGCGAGGCGGGAGTTGGCGCCACTGCCTCGGGCGATGGTTGAACCCAGGCAACGGCGCCCGCCTCCGGGAGGTCCGGAGGCGGGGCATGAGAGGGGCGGGGGAGCACGCTGTTCTCGTCTGCTACTGGCCGTCGAGCTTGCCGTCCAGGTTGCGGTCGAGCGCGATGCGCGTGCCCGAGCCCGGCGGAACCGCGGTGAAGGTCACCTCCTGGCCCGCCTTGGTTGCCAGCGCGCGGAGAGCCGTGGTGGTGATGTTCGCGGTGCCGTCGTCGGGCTTCCACGTCCCGGCGGTGCGGTCGTAGAGGAAGCCCTTGGGCTTGCCGCCCACGACCGGCTTCGCCACCAGGTCGGCCTCATGGGTGGAGCCGCCGAGGACCTATGATCTGGCTGATTCCCTCGAAGCTCGATTTGCCGTCGGTGCCATAGAAGCCCTGCGAGGCGTCGATGGTGTGGCAGCCATTGCAGTTGAAGCCGTTGTCCGAGCCGATCGCGAGGCCGTCCACGCGGCGGCTGCCGAAGTAGAAGTCGCGGCCGGCCTGCTGGGCGGGGGTGAGCGACTCGGGCGCGGGGTCCGAAGAGGTTTTGTTGGGAACTCTTCGGGCCGCTGGACTGGAGGGGGTGGTTCGCTAGAGCGCGGTGTCCATAAGGGGAAGCGCACCGTACAGACGAGGACTGACATGCGTGCCCTCCTCCAAAGCGAACCCTCCAGCGCCCCTAACTGACATTCTTGTCATCTTCGCGTCATCTTGGTGCCCGCCCGATTCTCTAGAGATATGGGCGCATGGTTCCGAACGAACAACGGTCCCGAGGTCCATGGGCCCGCAAGAGCGCTCTCCTCGTCGTCGTCATACTCTGCATCGCCGCGGGCCGGTGGTGGCTCGGTCGCGCCTCGAAGCCAGGCGCCGCATCGGGGCCACCAGCGGTCCCCGTGGTGGTGGAGCAGGCTTCCCGCCGAGACATTCCCCACCTCATCCGGGGGATCGGCACCGTCCAGTCACTGCACAGCGTGGTGGTCCGCACGCAGGTGGATGGGCTCCTCACCAGGGTCAACTTCCAGGAAGGGCAGCACGTCAACGAGGGGGACCTGCTCGCCCGCATCGATGACCGGACCATCGCCGCCGAAATCGCCCAGGCGCGTGCCGAGAAGGCTCGCAACGAGGCGCAACTCCAAGCGGCCAGGCTCGACCTCGAGCGCTATGGCAACCTCGTCCGTGATGAAGCGATCGCGCGCCAGACGGTCGATCAACAAAAGGCCCAGGTCGAGCAGCTCGAGGCGACCGTCCGCGCCAATGAGGCGACCATCGCCGCGGCCCAGGTGCGTCTGTCGTACACGCGCATCACCGCGCCGGTCACCGGGAGGGTCGGGCTGCGCCGCGTCGACCCCGGCAACGTCGTCCGCGCGTCCGATGCGCAGGGGCTCGTCACGGTCACCCAGATGAATCCCATCGCGGTCATCTTCTCCCTGCCGCAGGACGAGCTTCCGCGGCTCCAGCCCCTGCTCCGTGCTCCGGCCGGCACTCCCGTGACCGCGTTCAATCGCGCCGGAGGGGAGGCGCTGGCGGAGGGGCGCCTGCTGATGATCGACAACCAGATCAATCCCACGACGGGCACCATCTCCCTCAAGGCGGAGTTTCCGAATGCCGAGGGCAAGCTCTGGCCGGGCCAGTTCGTCACCGTCGAGCTCAGCCTCGGCGAGAGCCAGGGCGCGACCGTCGTCTCGGCACGTGCCGTCCAGCGGGGACTTCAGGGCGCGTTCGTGTTTCGTGTCGATGAGGCGAAGGCCACCGTCGTTCCCGTCACCGTGGGCTATGCGGACGATGAGCTCGCGGTCGTGACGTCCGGGGTGGCGCCGGGCGACACGGTGGTCAGCGATGGGCAGTCACGACTCAAGGCCGGGAGCACGGTGAAGGTCGCTCCACCCGCTGGCCTGGCGTCGAAAGGAGGGGAGCGGTGATGGATTCCAAGCGCGGCATCTCCAGTTGGTTCGTGGTCCATCCGGTCGCCACCACCCTGCTCACGGCGGGCGTCGTCCTCCTCGGGCTTTTCGCCTACCCACGTCTTCCGGTTGCCCCCCTTCCCGAGGCGGAGCTCCCGACAATCCAGATCAACGCGGGCCTGCCCGGAGCGAGTGCCGAGACCATGGCCTCCGCCGTGGCGACGCCCCTGGAGGTCCAGCTCAGCGCCATTCCCGGAATCACGGAGATGACGTCGACGAGCGCTCTCGGCACGACCGTGCTCACCTTGCAGTTCGACCTCGAGAAGAGCATCGACACCGCGGCCCAGGAGGTGCAGGCCGCGATCAACACCGCCTCCGGCCGGCTCCCGTCGGAGATGCCGAGCCTGCCCACCTGGCGGAAGGTCAACCCGAACGACAGCCCCATCTTCGTCCTGCGCGTTCAGTCGGAGCTGATGCCGCTCACCGAGCTCAGTGACCTCGCGGAGACGCAGCTCGCGCGGCAGCTCAGTCAGATCTCCGGTGTCGCGGAGATCAGCATGAGCGGCCAGCGGCGTCCCGCCCTGCGCATCCAGGCGTCGCCCGAGCGGCTGGCGTCCCAGGGACTGACGCTCGCCGATATCCGGGCGGCGGTGCAGGCGGCGAGCGTCAATCAGGCCAAGGGCGCGCTCTTCGGAGAGGCCCGCGTCTCGACGCTCGCGACGAACGATCAGCTCTTCCGTCCCGAGGACTATGACGACCTCATCGTCGCCTACCGGGACGGGGCGCCGGTCCACCTGCGTGACGTGGCGCGCGTGAGCACGGGCGCGGAGAACGACTACGTCCAGGCCTGGCAGAATGGCAAGCCGGGGATCAACTTCATCATCCGCCGCCAGCCCGGGGCGAACATCGTCGAGACCGCGGAGCGGATCCGCGAGGCCCTTCCCCGGCTCCGGGCGCAGCTCCCCGCGAGCGTGGAGATCGACATCCTCAACGATCGCACGCGGACGATCCGCTCCTCGCTGCACGAGGTCCAGCTCACGCTCGTCATCACGATCGCCCTGGTGGTCCTGATCATGGGGCTCTTCCTCCGGCAGGTGTCGGCCACGCTCATTGTCGGCGCGGTGCTCCTGGTGGCGCTGGTCTCGACCTGTGCCGCGATGTACGTGCTCGGGTTCAGCCTGAACAACCTCACGCTGGTGGCGCTCGTCATCGCCGTGGGCTTCGTCGTGGACGATGCGATCGTCGTGGTGGAGAACATCCACCGTCATCTCGAGATGGGAAAGGACCGGTACGAGGCAGCCCTTCTCGGCTCCTGGGAGATTGGCTTCACGGTCATGTCGATCAGCTTCTCGCTCATCGCGGCCTTCATCCCGCTGCTGTTCATGGGCGGAGTGGTCGGGCGTCTGTTCAACGAGTTCGCGATGACGATGACGGCGGCCATCCTTCTGTCGGCGGTCTCGTCGCTGACGCTCGCGCCGATGCTCGCGTCGCGGTTCATGAAGCCCATGGCTCACGGCTCGGGCGACTCGCACGACGGGTTCGCGCAGCGCCTCATCGCCGCGTATGACCGGACCTTGAAGTGGGCGCTGGAGCACCAGCGGCTCACCCTGCTCGGCTTTGGCCTGGCGGTGGCCGCCGCCGTCGCGAGCTACGTGTATGTGCCCAAGGGGTTCTTCCCGGTGCAGGACACGGCCTTCGTCCTGGGGACCACCCAGGCGGCGCAGGACATCCCCTACGAGGACATGATCGCCAAACACGCCGCGCTCGCCGACATCGTCTCGGAGGATCCGGCGGTGCAGGAGTTCGCGCATGCCGTGGGTGCCACGGGTGGCAGTCAGAGCACTTCCAGCGGCCGCTTCTGGATCGTCCTCAAGGATCGCTCCGACCGTGACGTGTCGGTCTCCGCGTTCATCGACCGGTTGCGGCCGAAGCTCGCCCAGGTGCCCGGCATCATGCTCTACCTCCGCGCGGCGCAGGACATCAACCTCGGTGGCGGTCCCTCTCGCGCGCAGTACGCGTATGCGCTGAAGAGCAGTGACGGCACCCTGCTGTCCGAGTGGGCGGAGAAGCTCACGGCGAAGCTCGCCCAATCTCCACGACTCCGCGATGTCTCGAATGACCTGCAACTCGGTGCCAGCGTGACGCGCCTGACGATCGACCGTGCGGCCGCGGCCCGCTTCGGCATCAGCGCCCGGGACATCGACCAGACGCTCTATGACGCCTTCGGGCAGCGGCAGATCAACGAGTATCAAACGGAGGTCAACCAGTACCGGGTGATCCTCGAGCTCGACAAGTGGCAGCGAGGCACCCCGCTGAGCCTCGCCTGGCTCCACATCCGCTCACCCCGGACGGGGGAGGTGGTTCCGCTCTCCGCGGTGGCGAAGCTCGAGCCCCTGACGACGGGGCCCCTGTCCATCAACCACGATGGCATGTTCCCGGCCGTGAACATCTCCTTCAACCTGGCGCCGGGTGCGGCGCTCGGGGATGCGGTGACGGCCATCGAGCAGGCCGAGGCCGACATCGGGATGCCGGCGACGATCTCTCGCAACTTCCAGGGGACCGCGCGCGGCTTCCAGGAGTCCCTGGCGAGCCAGCCGATGCTGATCCTCGCCGCGCTCCTCGCGGTCTACATCATCCTGGGCGTCCTCTACGAAAGCTTCGTGCACCCCCTGACCATCCTGTCGACCCTCCCCTCGGCGGGGCTCGGCGCCATCCTGCTCCTCTGGGTGATGGGACACGACTTCTCGGTGATGGCGCTGATCGGCATCGTGCTGCTCATCGGCATCGTGAAGAAGAACGGCATCCTCATGGTGGACTTCGCGCTGGAGGCCCAGCGGGCGCGCGGGCTGTCGCCGCGAGAGGCGGTTCACGAGGCCTGTCTCGTCCGTTTCCGGCCCATCATGATGACGACGCTCGCGGCGCTCCTGGGTGGCATTCCGCTCATGATGGGGTTCGGTACGGGCGCCGAGCTCCGGCAGCCCCTGGGGATCGCCATCGTGGGCGGCCTGCTCGTCAGCCAGGTGCTGACGCTCTACTCGACCCCCGTGGTGTACCTGGCGCTCGAGCGCCTCTTCGGCCGTCTGCGAGGTCCGTCCACCTCGGAGCAGCCCAAGCCGCGGGCACTGGAGGTGACGTGATGCGCCGGTCCGCGGGATTCATGGCCGTACTCCTCGCCGTCACGGGTTGTGTGAGCGCGGGCCCGCCGAGGCTGCGTCCCTCGGAGCTTCAGACGGGGTGGGAGGATGCTCCCGCCACGGCCCGAAGCGCGTCCATCGACGCGGCGTGGTGGCGGTCGTTCGGGGATCCGGTGCTCGATGAGTTGATTGTCCTGGCCGAGCGCCGGAACCTGGAGCTTCGCCTCGCCGATGCACGAATCCGCGAGGCGCGGGCGCTGCGTGAGGGCTCCCAGGCCGCGCTCCTCCCACAGCTCAACGGCAACGCGGGGCTCAACCAGGGGCGGCTGCTGGGGACCAACATGGCACGGCCCATCGCCACGCTCGGCGTCGAGGCGAGCTGGGAGGTCGACGTCTTCGGGCGTCTGCGCCAGGAGTCCCGCGCCGCGGAGGCGGACCAGGCGGCGACGAGGGCCGAGCGTGACGGCGTGCGGCTCACGCTGGCCGCCGAGGTGGCACGCTCCTACCTGGAGTACCGCCTCTACCGCACCCAGCACACCATCGCCGAGGCCAACGCGAAGGCCGCGGAGGAGACGCTTCGGATCGCCCGGGCCCGGTTCGAGCAGGGCGTCGCCAGCCGTCTCGATGTCGAGCGCACCCTCACCACCCGGGGCGAGACGCGGGCCCGGGTCGCCCAGCTCGCGGAGCTCGCCGGGTCCTCCCGCCAACGCCTCGTCCTGCTTCTGGCCACGACTCCGGCCGAGCTCGGAGCGGTGCTCCCCGAGACCGGTCCCCTCCCGCGGGCGAGCGCGATGGGCGTACTCCTCACGCCGACGGAGGTCATCGGCCTGCGGCCCGACGTCCGGGCGGCCGAGGAAAGGCTGCTCGCCGCCGTGGCCCGTCGGGGGGCGGCGGAGGCCCTCCGTTATCCCCGGCTCACGCTCGGAAGCGTGCTGGGGCTCCAGAGTGGGACCGAGGCGGCGGCCTTCCTGTCGGGCGGCTCTCTGCTCTGGTCGCTCGGCGCGGGCCTCCTCGCGCCTCTGCTCGACTTTGGACGCATTCGCGCCATGATCGACGCCGCGGACGCGAGACAGGAGCAGGCTTACTTGAGCTATGAGCTGACGGCGCGCACGGGACTCCAGGAGGTCCAGACGGCGCTCATCCTCTATACCCAGGGGGAGAGCCGGCGGAACGAGCTCGCCGCCGCCACCGAGTCGGCTCGCCGGGCCGCCGCGCTCGCGCGCCGGCAATACGCGGAGGGGACCCTGTCGCTGCTGGAGGTCCTCGACGCCGAGCGCACCCTCTATGCCCTCGAGCTCCAGGATGCCCAGGCCACCGCGGACGTGTCGCTCCGGCTCGTGCGCCTCTACCAGACCATGGGACTCATGCCTCCGCTCCAGGAGGAGGCATGAAGCTCCTCATCGTCGAGGACGAGGTGAAGACGGCCGAGTACCTGCATCGGGGCCTCAACGAGCAGGGGTACACGGTCGACGTGGCGCGGACCGGGCCGGATGGGTATGCCCTGGCCCTGCATCACGACTATGACGTGATCGTCCTCGACGTGATGCTCCCGGAGATGGATGGCTTCGCCGTGCTCCGGGCCATCCGGACGCGCAAGCAGACGCCCGTCCTCATGCTCACCGCGCGAGACCGGGTGGACGACCGGGTCCATGGGCTCCGCGAGGGGGCGGATGACTACCTCGTCAAGCCGTTCTCCTTTCTGGAGCTCGTTGCCCGCTTGCAGGCGGTGACCCGGCGCGGCCGCTCGCAGGAGCCGACCCAGCTCAGGATTGGGGACCTGGAGATCGATCTGCTCAGCCGGAAGGCCTACCGCACCGGGAGCCGGCTCGACCTGACCGCGAAGGAGTTCGCCCTGCTCGCCTTGCTCGCCCGGCGCGAGGGGCAGATCCTGTCGAAGACGGTGATCGCCGAGCAGGTGTGGGACATGAACTTCGACAGCAACACGAACGTCGTGGAGGTCGCCATCAAGCGCCTGAGGGCGAAGGTGGACGGGCCCCATGAGCGCAAGCTCCTCCACACCATCCGTGGCATGGGGTACGTGCTCGAGGTGCGCGACGAGGAGGAGGCACCATGACGGCCTCGATCGCCAGGCGGCTGGCGGTGATGTTCGCGTGGGCCTCGCTCGGGGTCTTCTCGTTGCTCGGCTTCTCATTGCAGTACGTGCTCCACCGCGAGTTCGACCGTCACCAGCTCAGCGAGGTGAACACCCGGCTCGACTACGTGGGCATGATGTGCACCCGGAACGACAGCGCCGAGAAGTGGGCGGGTCTGCGCGCCAAGCTCGACGCGCTCACGCCGCTCGACGGGAGCGCGTTGTTCTGGGTCATTGGCCCCGACCCGCGGTTCGAGTACGGCGAAGTGCCCGCGGAGCTGCGCGAACGGCTGCGCAACCGTACGGACGGGACGTTCGTACTCGAGCTGGAGGGTCGTTCGATGCTGGCGACCGCGCGCACCTTCCCGCCCAATGGCGAGCGCCCGGAGGTCCAGATCATCTCGGCGGTGGATTCGACGAGGTTCCGCGACACCTTGAACGCCTTCGCCGGGGCGCTCGTCGTGCTCTGTCTGGCGGGAGTCGCCGTCGTCGCGATCCTCGGCCATCGCATCGCCAAGGTCGGGCTCGCGCCGCTGAGCAGCTTGTCCCAGGAGGCCCAGTCCCTCAGCCCGAGAGACCTGTCGCAGCGGCTGCGGCTCTCGCCCCTGCCGCGTGAGCTCGCCGACCTGGTCTCCTCGTTCAACGGTGCGTTGGACAGGGTGGAGCGTGCGTACGCTCAGCTCGAGGGCTTCAATGCCGACGTGGCCCATGAGCTCCGGACGCCGCTGGCGAACCTCATCGGCCAGACGCAGGTGGCGCTGGCCAAGGAGCGGACCGCGCCCGAGCTCCAGGAGGTCCTGCAATCGAATCTCGAGGAGCTCGACCGCCTGCGGGAGATCGTCAACGACATGCTCTTCCTCGCCCGGGCGGATCAAGGAGAGACGGCGCTCGGCCGGGTGGACACCTCGGCCGCGGAGGAGGTCTCGAAGACCGTCGAGTTCCTCGAGCTCCTGCTCGAGGAAGCGGGCGTCTCGGTGCGGGTGGAAGGAGATGCCCGGACGTCTTTCGAGCGCTCCCTGTTCCGGCGAGCCGCCAGCAATCTGCTCGTCAATGCCATCGAGCACTCCGAGCGTGGCGCGGAGATCGTCGTGGCCATCGCGCAGCGGGAGTCCCAGGTGCACATCGCTGTCACGAACGTGGGGACGCCGATTCCGGAGCAACACCTCGAGCGGCTGTTCGATCGTTTCTACCGGGTCGACGGGGCGCGCCGGAACAGCCGGAGCAACCACGGCCTTGGCCTGTCGATCGTGAAGGCCGTGGCCAAGATGCATGGCGGGAGCGTCTTCGCGAAGAGCACGAATGGTTGCAACACGGTGGGCTTCACCCTCTCGGACGTCCCAGCGGCCATGGGGGGGACCGGAATTTCCGCCGATCCAGCCTGAATCCCCGCTCTCCCATTCATCGGGGTCCCGACGCATCTTCTGATGGCGCGCCCGTCTCCCGCGGGCTCCCAGAGGACACGTCATGGCTCACGAACACCACACCCATTCCGTCCACCCCATCGTGCCGGGCTTTGGTGCTGACCGCGCCGCCCACTACGACGCCCAGGCATCCGTCAACCTCGCGGGTGCCCAGGCGATGTACGAGCTCGGCGTCAGCGCGTTGACCGCACAGCTCGACGGCCAGGAGACGGCGTCACTGCTCTTCGTGGGAGTGGGCACGGGCGCGGAGTTGGTGCCCTACACCCGCTTCGGCGTGCCGGGCTGGCGCTTCACGGGCGTGGATCCCTCCGACGCCATGCTCGACGTCGCCCGCAAGCGCCTGGAGGCCGAGGGGCTGCTCTCTCGCACGCAGCTGCACGTGGGCGAGCTGCGCACCCTGCCGCCCGGTGCCCCGTTCGACGGTGCGCAGATGATGGGGGTGCTGCACCATGTGGAAGGGGAGGAGGCCCGGCTCGAGTTGCTGCGGGAGGTGACCCGGCGGCTCAAGCCCGGGGCGCCCCTCGTCGTGGGCTGCCGCGTTGGCGGGGACCCCGTGCTGACGAACGTGGAGCTGCGGCGGCTGCGCGCGTATGGAGTGTCCCAGGAGCAGCTGGAGTATCGGCGCCAGCGTCTCGCGGAGGTGCTGCCCATCGAGTCCGACGCCGCCCTGTTCGCGATGTTGGCCCGGACCGGACTGGTGGAGCCGCGGCCGATCTTCATCTCACTGCAGTTCAAGGTCTTCCTCGCGCGCTTCGAGCCCGGAGCCGCGGGCTGAGAGCCGGGGACGCGAGCAGGGCCCACCCTCCAGGGCGAGGTGATTGCCCTGGTGGCGGATGCCATTGTCCTCTCCAGCGCACGATGGGAGTACCGCGAGGGTATTGTTGACACACTCCCGCCGAAGCCACCTTGACGGGTGTCTCGTCGTGGAGGGTCTTCACATGACAACCAGGCATCCCGTCCCTCGCCGAATCCTCGCCCTGCTGGTCATGTCGGTCTCGGCGAATGCGCTCGCTTCCGTGCGGGCGGCCGGAACCTTCGATGCCGTGCGCTCCTGCGAGGCCTTCAAGTCCTTCAAGAAGGGAACCAATCCCGGCTTCGTCCGGCTGGAGCCGGGACAGACCTATGCCATCGAGGAGCTCAACGAGAAGGACTGGGACTGGATACGCATCAACGTCCCGGACGTGAAGGATTCGAGCCGGTGGGTGTCCAAGGAATGCGGCGTGGCCCAGCTCATCCCGGGGGAGCCCGCTCCATCCGAGCCCGGTGTCACGCCGCAGCCCGGGGTGACACCCGGTGGGCGGGCCGAGTGCAACACCGCCAATACGTACGACAGCAACGTGCTCGCCCTGAGCTGGCAGCCCGGCTTCTGCGAACACGCCCAGTTCCACGGAATGAAACCGGAGTGCGAGGCCCTCGAGAGCGGTGATATCTCCATCTCGCACCTCACGATTCATGGTCTGTGGCCCAACAAGCGGGCCTGTGGAACCCGCTACGGAAGCTGCCGGGGGAGCGCGCTCGCGCTCTCCGAGGACACCGTGGCGGAGGTGTCGCCGTGGATGCCGAACCTCATGTTCGAGACGGATTTCGCCACCCATGAATGGGACAAGCACGGCACCTGCCAGGCCAAACAGGACGATGAGTACTTCCTCACCATCAAGCAGCTGACCGAGCTGGTCGATCGTTCCGTGATCGGTGAGCTCATCCGGTCCAACATCGGCAAGGGGATGAGCGTGAACGACTTCTTCGCCACTGTGCGGCGCGAGCTTGGCCCCGAGGTGGAGCAGAGGATTCAATTGCTGTGCGCGGGTGGGCGGTTCCTGCAGGAGATCCGGCTGAGCCTGCCGCGGGACATCGTTCCCGGCCCGGACATCGCCAAGATGGTGCAGGGCGCGCCTCGGATAGGCCCGAAAACGAGCAAATGCAACACCGACACCATCATCATCGAGCGCTCGGGAAGGGATTGAGGGACCAGCAAGGGCCACTCAGCGGAAGGGCAGGGAGAGGTAGTGGGCGCCCAGCTCCGTCAGGGAGCCCTGGGCGCCCAGCAGGCTCGCGAAGCATGGATCATTCGTCCACCGGCCCGTGAACCAGGCGTAACGGAACACGTCGTCACGGTTCTCGCAGACGGCCACCATTTCCGTCATCTGGGCCTTCTGTTTGGCGACCGAGTCGATCTGCGCGCCATCTCGCTGGCTGTGGCAGTTGGCGAATTCGGTGACCCAGAACTGCTTGCCATACTTCTTCAGCCGGTCCAACTGGCCCGCGAGCCCGTAGTCGTACCAGTGGAACGCGAGGTAGTCGATGCGCGGTTCCCGGTGGCCATTGGCCGCGCGGTAGGCCGCGTAGAACGCATCGAGCCAGACGACCGGATCCGAGTAGCCCGGGTAGGTTCCCCAGTTCATCCCGGGACCGACCAGCTTGACGCCAGTGTTCGCGGCGACGCTCTCGTACCGGGGCCATAGCCGCGCCGCGTCCTGGGGCGACATGTTGGCCTGGTCCGTGAGGTTGGGCTCGTTGAGGAGCAGCAGGTACTGGATGTCCGGGTGGGCCTTCAGGAAGGACTCGATGCTCGCGCTGTCGAAGTTCCCGTTCCACAGCATGGGGAGGAAGTCCATGCCGTAACGGGACCGGTAGTCCGTGGGCACGTCCCGATGGGGGCGAGGGCTCCAGTTGTACCACCAGCTCACCCCCGGCGAGAGGGCCGCGAGGTCCTCTGGCGTGGCGAGGTCGTAGGCAATCCCCCGTTTGGCGCTCTTGGTGGCAGTGGGCGTCTGGGTGCCCGGTCCGGGCCTGGCCGCCGGGTCACAGCTCAGCAGCAGGAGCAGCGTGATGCAGCAGGACGGCGCGACCAGTCGTTTCATGCGTTTCCACCTCCGAGCCGTTCATCATGCCCGGGCTCTTCTCCCCGCACAGTCAAAACCACATTTGACGCGGGAGATGAGCCGGGCTTGCCCCTTGAGCGCGCGCGGGCTCTGGCTGCCCGGGCCGAGCTGGCCGTCGCGCTCGGGGACGAGACACGCGCCCGGAGTGCGCGGGAGGAGCTACAGCGGATTCCGCTCTCCGAGGAGGAGCGGGCGCGATTCCGCGAGGAGCTCGAGGCCGCGGATGCCCTCGCGCGGACGCAGCGCTGACCACGCATGCGCCCTCCCCCTCTGGGAGAGGGCGGGGGGGAGGGTCGTCACCCGCGAGTTCCTCGTCCCGGCGCGCATCGCGACACGTAACGCTCTCCTGGCCGCGCTCTAAGCCAGCGGAAGTAGGTTCTTTCAGGGGTGCTGTTGAAATGAAAGCGCGGGGCGCCCTCCGGTCGCGCGGCGTGCCAACTGGTCCGACAGTCGGACCAGTTGCTCCCCATCGCGGCCGGGACCTCCCCCCTGACAGGACTTACTCCTCCTGGCTTGGCGAAGCCGCACGGGCCTCACGGTGTCTGAGGCGGGTTGCAGACGACGCGCGCGACGCACTTCGCCTTCTCACCGGTGGAGGTGAGGACCTTGGCGAAGGTCTTGAGGCGGATGGGCTTACCCGTCTGGGCGCGCTCTTCGCGGTCCGCGAGGCTCGCGCACTGCTCATAACTCTCCAGCGTGAAGAAGCTGGTCCCGCCGATGCTGGTGCCCGGACCGACGTTGATGCTCACGGAGCTCGGCTCCGCATTGCGCGGCCAGTCATGGATCGACGTGACCGTGAGCGTCCGCGTCTCGCTGTCGTTGAAGATGTACGTGTCGACCGCGATGAACGCTGGATAGCTGTGCACCTCCGCCACCAGGCCGCCAGCGACGAATCGCTCGCAGTGGAGCACGGACTCATCGTCGTCCGCGGTCGCCGCCGTTGCGCTGAACACCACGAAGCCGATGGCCGCCGCTGCCCAACCGTTGCGCATGGATGTCTTCCTCCCAGGGTGAGGTGACGAGGCTGAGAGCGGAGCGCTGGGGTCACAAGGCAGGTGCCGTGCGGCGTGTGCCCGGGAAGTCGGAGGCTCGACAGTACCGGAGACACCGCGTGCGCTAACTGACGCTCGATGGGTCCTCTCAACCGTGCCTCCAGTCCGCCTATACTTCGCCCATGACGGTGGAGCTGCGAGTTGCCTCGTACAACATCCTGGCGGACGCCTACGTCAAGCCCGAGTGGTTCCCGCACACGCCCGCGGACATCTTCGAGCCGAGGAGGCGCCAGGAGGCGCTGGCCCGCCGGATCCTGGGGCTGGACGCGGACATCGTCTGCCTGCAGGAGGTGGAGCCCGACAGCTTCTCCGCGCTCCAGAGCGCGCTGGAGCCACACGGGTACGTGGGCGTGCTGTCCCTGAAGCAGCAGGGCCGGCCCGACGGCTGCGCGGTGTTCCATCGCCTGGAACGTTGCCTGGGTCACCGGGCCCACTACTTCAGGGACCGGCTGGAGGACGGGCGCGTATCCGGGCACCTGGCGTTGGTGGTGGACTTCGACGTTGGAGGGGGCCGGCTGCGTGTGGCGTGTACGCACCTGCGCTGGGACCGGCCGGACAGGCCCGTGGAGCAGCACCAGGGGATGCAGGAGGCGGCGGAGCTGCTCGAGGAGCTGGTCCAGCGGGACCCGGAGGCCCTGTGGGTGGTGTGCGGTGACTTCAACGCGCAGCCCGGGGACCCGCTGGTCCGAGCGTTCGTGGCGGCCGGGCTGCTCGATGCCTACGAGGGGCGGCACCAGCCGACCTGCAACGCGAACGAGCGTGCCAAGGCGATCGACTTCCTCTTCCACTCGCGCGCGCTGCGGGCGCGGCCGGACCGGCTGCCGGAGCTGGACGACCGGACGCCGATGCCGTCGGAGAACGAGCCCTCCGATCATCTGCCAATCGCCGCGAGTCTGCTGCGCGCCAGCGACTAATGAGCGAGCATGGACAACGCACGCCGGTAGAAGACCCTGTGCCTGGGCAGCACGGTGTCGCGCCCGATGAAGCGGCGGGTGACCTCCTCGAAGTCTCCCTGGTCCGCCACCTGGTTGAGATCACGGCTGGTCCAGAACCAGGCCGCCACGCGGAAACCCACCTCGGGGTTCACGGCGAGCTCGGGGTTGTTCTCCAGGTCGATGCCCAGCGCCTTGCCGGCGGCGCGGTAGTTGGCCCGTCCGGTCAGCAGCAGGGGGCCTCGGCCCTTGTAGCGAGGGCCGTCCCCGGGCCGCACGTTGCCCAGGTCTTCACGGCCTTCGTACTGCTCGCCTGAATCCGGCTCCTCGAGCATGTTGAGCTGGCCCGTCACGAAGGCCAGCTCGGCGAGGAATGCGGCCTGACGCTGGGGCGTCGTGATGTCCGCCCCGTGCATCGCCACGTTGAGGTGCGGCAGCAGCTCGGTGGCCTGCATCTCCGAGCAGTTGGGCATGACGGTGCGCAACTGCTCCACGGAGAGACCCGGTCCCTGGGGCTCTTCCCGCTCCGGATGCTGGAATTCGACTCCGAGCTCACGCCAGGTGCCGGAGTCCACGATACCGTCCGCGTTCATTCCCTTGTCCCGCTGGAAGGACAGCACCGCGTCCTCCGTCTGCGCACCGAAGAAGCCGTCCGTGGGGCCGGGGTCGAAGCCGGCGGCCATCAGCCTGCGTTGCAGCTCGATGACCAATGGGCCACGCGAGCCCTTGTGCAGCACGGTGGGCAGACCCAGGGATGTGAGCTGAAGGAACGACGTATCGATCTCGGTCGGAGTTGGCATCGCGGGAACCTCCCTCTGTCTCAAGGTGCGGTGGTGCCAGCGGCTTTGTGAAGACTGGCGACCCGCCGCGCCGCTCAGAGTCCGAGCGAGTCCAGCACGTCGCAGCGCTGGGCGTTCAGGTTCGAGCCCTGCCCGAGCTCCATGTTGATCTCGAGGTACTGCTCCCCGTCCCGGGTATACGCGGGCCACTGCACCGCGCCCTCGCCATTCGGGTTTCCCTGGGTGGCGAAACGGGTCCAGTAGCCGATGAGCTTCCTGGACAGCTCCCGCTCGGCGTCGGAGTCCAGGGCGAACCGGCCCCGGCTCAAGCCGAAGACGAAGGGCAGCTCGGCGGAGTGGTACGCGCCCAGCTTCAGCATCCCACCGAAGACGCTGCCCAGGGGCTTCCTGGGCTCGTAGGTGAAGAAATAGGCATGCACGGGCTGCCCTTGCTCCGTCAGCGTGCGCGCGAGCCGCCGGGTGGGGCACACGAACATCCCGTCGCCGAGCAGCCGGCTGAAGGCCGCCTTGGGCGAGGTGAAGTCCTTCGCCGGATAGGCGCGCAGCAGGGGCTCGGCCTTGCCGGGCACGCGCACGTTCACCGCGGCCTCGTACTGCTCGGGCGTGTCGATCTTCGCCTGGAGGGTGAAGATCGTGCCCTCGTCCCGGTTGGTACCCAGCATCAAGGGCACCTTCGCGTACTTGCCCTCCGCGAGGAGCTGGCGCGGCGCCGCGGGGATGACGTTTCCATCCACCACCGGCCCGAAGCCCACCCGTGGCTTGATCAAATCGAGTGCGGCCCCACTCACGGCGAGCAGTTGCTCGGGCGTCCGGGTGCGCAGGCACGCGGCGATGTCACCCTCGGTGCAGCCCACCTCGCGGGCGAAGCGCATTCCGCGCTCCTCGGCGCTGTCCTCCTGGCCGGGCGTGCCCGGATCCTTCAGGGGCGTGGTGCCCAGGTAGCAGGTGCCGCTCTCGGCGATGAGGCGGTGGAAGAGACCGTGGGCCGCGGGCGAGACCATCTGCAGGCACGCGGAAATAGCGCCCGCGGACTCGCCGAAGAGCGTGACCTGGGTGGGGTCTCCTCCGAAGGCGGAGATGTTGTCGCGCACCCATTCGAGCGCGAGCCGCTGGTCCATGAGGCCGTAGTTGCCGGAGGACCCTTCGGGCGCTCCGGCGCCGAGCGCGGGGTGGGCGAGGAAGCCCAGCGCGCCCAGCCGGTAGTTCATGGTCACCACCACCACGCCCGCGCGGGCCAGTGCCGAGCCGTCGTACAGCTCATCCTGGGTCGAGCCGAGGGTGAAGCCGCCGCCGTGGATGTAGACCATCACCGGCGCGGGCTTCTGGGGCTGGAGCGCGGGTGTCCACACGTTGAGGGTGAGGCAGTCCTCGCTGGTGGCCTCGACGGGCTTGCCGTTGCGCATGTCCACCTGGGGGCAGCGGACGCCGAAGTGCGAGGCCTCGCGCGGGGTGCTCCAGGCCTCGGCGGGCTCGGGAGCGCGCCAGCGGCGCTCGCCCGTGGGGGGCTGGGCGAAGGGGATGCCGAGGAAGGTGGCGGTGCCATCTTCATAGGCGAGGCCCCGCACGGGTCCCCGGCCGGTCTGGACCACGGGGGCGGGTCCCTTGGCCAGGGCGGGCCCGTTCGAGTGGGCGCAGTGGGTGAGCAACAACAGGCAACTGGAGAGGAGAAGCCGGGAGAACGAGCGCATGGGCTATCTGGAGCACATCCGCTCGTCCCTGCCCACGCGCATTCTCTGTATGTCTTCCATGCCCGATGCGCATGGGAGAGATGGGGCACTGTCAAGGGCGGCGGCTTCGATTCCCGCCGCTTCCACTGCTTTACGCCGTGATGACGGATGGTTGGTAGCTGCCCCTACCTGTGTTGCACGTATGTCGCATGTGGGTGCAGGGGCGGGTCGAGCACCCCATGGCGAGGTGACTGCCGTAGGTGTGGCGTAGGTCGTGCCAGCCGCTCCGGCCCTTGCGTTCGTTGTCCCTTGGTTGACTCAGCCGCACGGCCTCCATGTAATCCCGCGTGGGGTTCTTCGTGAGCAGAAGCTCATGCCAGGAGGCGCTGGGTGCCAAGAGGGATGGTTCTGCTGACATGCATGTTGCTTGTGGGGTGCGGCAGCGTTCCCCGGAGCGTTCTCCCGGCCACTGGACAAGCAAGGTACTGCGTCTACGCCCCGGGCAGCGACCTGGCGCAGGCAGAACAAGGTGGAGCATCTGCCGCAGCGCCTGCGCCGGGAGCGGGTTCGCCGAGGGCTCCACTTCCCCATTCCCCATCACCGCTGCGAGGGCTTCCTGGCGGAGGCGCAGGAGATGGGGTGCCCCGCGGCATGCTCCGCCCGGTGCCACAAGGTGGCACGACCGCGGCAGGAGCAGGCACTGGCGCTGCGGCAGGAGAAGCCCTGGTCACGGGCGGCGCGGTCGTCGCGGCCGCGGGCAGTGTTCTGCTGCTTTGCTTCACCGTCAAAGCGGTTGTGGACGGTGAGCAGACCCCCATCGACATCGCGGACAAGTTCTACGGCACGCACTTCGGAGATGTTCCTGGATGGGTTCAAGGCCGGTATTCCCCAAGGGGCGCTGCAACTCCGAGCACCATCGAGATAGAGGTCCTCATTCACCAGGAGCCTGATGGCACGGTGTCAGTAGAGACAAGCGCGCCCACGCCCCAATCTGAGTTGGTGTCTTCTCCCCGCTTTCTTCCCAGTAGCCGGCCAGATGCGGAATCCGCCAGAGAAAGCAAAAAGAAACGCGGCCGTCTCTATGCGACCTACAGGAAGCTCAATGAGGCAACCAACCTTTACTACTCCGGGCGGACCAGCACGGTCATTGACCTCAGCCTGCCTCTTGACCTCCAGGCTCAGTTGGCCATCAAGCTCCGTGACATGAATCATCACGTTGACGAGAACAAAGATCCGAGCGGTGTTTCATTCAATGATGCACAACTTGATGTGTTCGACATTGGGGCCGCCATCGACTACGAACAGAGATATGATGACCCAGCATACTGGCGGATTCGCGGAAGAGAGCAGCAACTGATAGATTTCAGTGGAGGCGCCCAGTCCGATACTGGCAAACCCCATCGAACCGAGAACATCCTGCGCGCCGTGGCAAAAGACAACCTGAGGGGCAGAAGGTTTCACGATGCCGCCACGATTCGTTGGGGCGAACTTCACCGTTACACGGGGTACTAGGACATGCGGCCAACGCACAAACCAGGTTCATTTTTGAGAATTCCCCTCCCAGACGGCTCCTTCGGTTATGGAAGAGTTCTCGAATTGCCGTTCGATGCTTTCTATAATCACAGGACTACTGAGCCGGACGCGGATCTGGATGGGATCGCATCCAAGCCCATCCTTTTCAGGATTGTTGTCCGCTCTCCACATCCGAAATCATGGGAACCCATTGGGTGGAGAGAGATTGAAGAACGTCTGACTCAACCCGTTGTTCAATTCAGGATGGAAGTAGGACCACTCCGTCGCTGTTGGATTTTCGATAGCCTCGGCAATTCGAGAGAGGCGACCCCAAAAGAATGTATTGAGCTCGAGCCAGCCACTGTCTGGGAGCCGCACGGTGTCGAAAAACGTCTGCTGGATGCCTTCATGGGCCGTCCCAACACGGTACTGGAGCGCATCAAGAGGGAGTTGGAGTAGCGGCTCCGATTCCCGCCGCTCCCTCCGCTCAGCCCTGCACCTCCCGCAGCGTCACCGAGGGGGGCGCGTCCAGCACCCGGCGGGTGGCGAACATGCCCGCGCTCACCGCCGCCAGCACGCCCAGCCCGCCACCCACTCCCACCAGCCGCCAGTCCGCCTGCCATGGCAGTCCAAACACCTGCGTGGCGATGACCCCCGCCAGGAGGGAGGCGGCGGCCGCCGCGGTGAGGCCCGACAGCAGGCCAATGGCCGCGAACTCCGAGGCCTGTGCGAGCCGCAACTGCCGGCGGCTGCCTCCCAGCACTCGCATCACGCCACCTTCCAGCAAGCGCTCGTCCTGACTGGCATTGACCGCGGCCATCAGCACCAGCAGGCCCGCGAGCAGCGAGAAGTAGAACACTACCTCCACCACGGTGGAGACCTGGTCCGCGGTGCTGCGCGCCTGCTTGAGCAGTGCATCCACATCCACCACCGAGAGGTTGGGGAAGCGGGCCACCAGCTCCGAGGTGAAGCGCGTGCGCTCGGGGGGGACGTGCATCGCGGTGATGTAGCTGGCCGCGTAGCCCGCGAGTGCGCCCGGAGACACCAGCACGATGAAGTTCGGCCGGAAGCTCTCCCACTCCACCTTGCGCAGACTGGTGACGGTGGCCTCGAGCCGCTGGCCCGCGATGTCGAAGGCCACGCGGTCTCCGAGCTTCCAGCCCATCGAGGAGGCGAAGCCCTCCTCCACGGAGAGCTCCGGCTTCTCCGGGCGCTGCTGGCCCCAGAACGTGCCCGCGGTGACGCGGTTGTCCTCGCGAAGCGTGGCGGCGCTGGAGAGGTTGTATTCGCGGTCCCTCCGCCGCTGCCCACGGCGCTCCTCCTCGGAGCGAGGCTCTCCCTCGGCGGGCGCGGCCTTCACCGGCTCGCCGTTGTGCGCCACCAGCCGGCCGCGCACCATGGGGAAGAGGTCTGGCGCGGGCAATCCCCGCTCGGCCATGAAGGCACGCATCGGCTCCTGCTGATCCTCCTGCACGTTGACGATGAAGCGGTTGGGGGCCTCCTTGGCGAGCGCCACCTGCCAGCGGTCCAGCAGGTCGGTGCGCACGAAGGTGAGCAGCAGCAGCGCCATCAGCCCCAGGCCGAGCGCCGTCACCTGCGCGACGCTGGTGGCCGCGCGCCGGCTCACATTGGCCAGTCCGTAGCGCAGGCTCCCGCGCAGCCGCGAGCGCAGCCGCCGCACGACGGAGATGAGCCCCCACGCCAGGGCGGCCAGCACCCCCAGCGTGGCGATGATGCCGAGGAGCATCGTCGCCCCCAGCTTCGCCGAGCCGGCCTTCCACCACAGCAGCGCGGCCAGTCCCGCCACGCCCGCGAGCCCCACCAGCCAGGAGCTCGGCTCGGTGCGGTCGAGGTCCCTCCGCAGCACGCGCAGGGCGGGCACCCGGCGCAGCGCGAGGATGGGCGGTGCGCCGAAGGTCAGCAGCACCACCAGGCCCACGCCATACCCCTGCACCGCGGGCACCCAGCCGGCCGCCGGGATGTTCATCTTCAGCGCCCCGGAGAGCCAGTTACCCACCAGCCACTGCATGAAGAATGCGAGCACGACGCCGATGGTGCTCGCGATGAGCCCGAGGAGGAGCAACTCGCCACCGTGGGTGGCCACCAGCGTGCGCTGGCTCGCGCCCAGACACCGCATCACCGCGGTGCTCGACAGGTGCCGCGCGCTGTGCCGACGCGCCGCCATGGCCACGGCCACCGCCGCCAGCACCACCGACACCAACGCCGCCAGGCTCAAGAAGCGATCGGCCCGGTCGAGCGCGGAGCGCATCTCCGGACGCGCGTCCTTCACCGTCTCCAGGCGCTGGCCACGCGCGAGCCCCTCGCGCGCGGTGCGGATGAAGCCCTCCACCGCGTCCGGCTCTCCGGCGACCACCAGGCGGTAGCGCAGCCGGCTGCCCTCCTGCACGAGCCCCGTCGCGGGCAGGTCGGCGAGGTTGAGGAACACCCGGGGCGCGATGTTGAAGTAGTCGATCGCCGCGTCCGGCTCCTGCACCACCAGCGCGGAGAGCCGCAGCTGCGACTCGCCAATGGCAATCATGTCCCCCAGCTTCGCGTCCAGCGCGTCCGCGCCCGCGCGGCTCAGCCACACGGTGCCTCGCTCGGGAACGCCCGGGGCGTCGCGCTCGGGGCCGTCCACCGTGTCCACCACACGGAAGCGGCCCCGCAGGGGAAAGCCCTCTCCCAGGGCCCGGAGCTCTCCGAACTTGAGCCGCTCATCATCCGCGTCGCCGACGCGGATCATGCTGGGCATCTCCTGCGTCTCGGTGCTTCGCAGCCCGGGCGCCCGTGCCGCCTCGCGCACCACCCCGTCGAGGGGCGTGTCTCCGAGCACCACCGCATCACCGCCGAGCAGCCGGTTGGCCTCGAGGGCGAGCGCGCGCTCGGCGCGGTCGGTGACGAAGCCGATGGCCGTCACGGCCAACACGGCGAGCACCAGGGCGCCGAGGAGGATGCGGAGCTCGCCAGCGGCGAAGTCACGGCGCAGCTGGCGCCAGGCCATCTTGAGCAGCCTCATGACGCCTGCCGCTCCCCGGTGACCAGGCGGCCCCCGTCGAGCCGCAGCCGCCGCCCGCAGCGCGCCGCGAGGTGCTCGTCATGGGTGACGAGCACCAGGGTGGTGCCGGTCTCCGCGTTGAGGGAGAACAGCAGCTCGACGATGGCCTGGCCGGTGCGGGTGTCGAGGTTGCCGGTGGGCTCGTCGGCGAAGAGCACGGCCGGCCGGGTGACGAAGGCGCGCGCCAGGGCGACGCGCTGCTGCTCTCCGCCGGACAGCTGGCGCGGGTAGTGGCCCAGCCGCTCCCCCAGCCCCACCTTGGCGAGGATGGCCCGGGCGGGCGTCTCCACGTCCGCGTCTCCGCGCAGCTCGAGCGGCAGCATCACGTTCTCCAGCGCCGTCAGCGAGGGCAGCAACTGGAAGCTCTGGAAGACGAAACCCACCTTCTCGCCGCGCACGCGGGCACGGCCGTCCTCGTCCAGGGCGGACAGCGGCTCGCCGTCCAGCAGCACGCTTCCGGAGCTGGGCGTGTCCAGTCCGGCCATCAGCGACAGCAGGGTGCTCTTTCCCGAGCCGGAGGCCCCGACGATGGCCACGGTGTCGCCATGGGAGATGGAGAAGCCCACTCCGTCGAGGATGGTGAGGGCTCCAGACGGCAGGGATACGCGTTTGCCCAGTTCCGACACCTGGAGGGCCAACCGCTGGGGGTCGGGCTGGACTTTGGTGTGCATGGCGAGGTCGTGGGGCATATTTGGGTTCTTCGTCAGGCGAGGGTCTGCTCGTAGAGCAGGCTTGTAACGGCGGCCCGGAGGAGTTGCAGCGATGAGCCAAGGATACATGAGGGAGCGCACCCGGACCGCTGGTGTGCTCGGTTGCCTGGTGGTGACACTGGCCGTGGGGTTGGCCACGCTGGGCGCGGGGGCCGCGGAGGCCGGGCCCGCGCGGACGGTGCTGGTGATGGGGGACTCGCTGTCCGCCGCTTATGGGCTCGCGCCGGAGGAGGGTTGGGTGGCGCTGACGGCCGAGCGGATGAGCAAGGAGACGCCTGGATGGCGGGTGGTGAACGCCAGCGTCAGTGGTGAGACCACCGCGGGAGGCGCCTCGCGAATCGAGGGAGAGCTCGCGCGCAACAAGCCCGCGGTGGTGGTCATCGCCCTGGGCGGCAACGACGGACTGCGGGGCCTGCCGCTCAAGCAGACCCGGGCCAACCTGGAGAAGATGGTGGGCGCGGCCAAGGCGGCGGGTGCCCGGGTGTTGCTGGTGGGCATGCGCATGCCGCCCAACCTGGGGAAGGCCTACACGGAAGGCTTCACGGCCAACTTCCGCACCGTGGCCGAGGCGCACCAGGTGGCCCTGCTCCCGTTCCTGCTGGAGCCCATCGCCATGGACCGCTCCTCCTTCCAGGCGGACAACATCCACCCCGTCGCGGCCGTGCAGTCCAAGCTGCGCGACCACGTCTGGCCCGCGCTGGCGCCGTTGCTGAAGTGAGGGCCCTCGTTCCGCTCGCCCGGGCGGAACTCGGGCTCAGGCCTTGCCTTCGTCGACGATCGCCTGGGTCTCGGCCTCCAGCCAGCGGCGGACGGAGGCGAGGCGCGCCCCGGTGAGCGCCGGAAGTGGCAGCAGCTTCCAACTGGTGAGGAATCCGTTCCAGAGGATGCTGAGCTTCGCCGCACGGCCCTCGCCATCCGGGGGGCCCAGCCACCGGGCCAGCGGGATGAGCACCTTCTTGTGGAGGAACTCGACGCTCGCCGCGTGCGCCTCGGGGTCCGCCGCCGACAGGAGCATCATCGCCAGCGGGCCCGGTGCGTCCGGTGAGTCGAAGAAGACCGCCACCATGGTCACGCCGAAGCGGTGCCGCTCCAGTTGGAACATCGGGGTGATGTCGAGCTCCTCCAACGTCGCCCGGAACAGGCCCAGTTTCGAGCCGAAGTAGCGGCCGACGAGCGCGGAGTTCACCCCCGCCAGGTCCGCCACCTCGCGCACGCCGGTGTGGGCATAACCCCGCGTGGAGAACAGGGTTCGTGCGGCGGCGAGGATCGCGGCGCGTGTGCGCTCGGCATCCCGCTGGCGCGCCGGCCTCTTGGTTTCTGAGGGGTCGGATATGTACACGGTCGTTTACCTAGGACATCAAATGAGTTATGTCCAGGATGTACACGGCCGTGTACATGCGTCGCGGCTGTTGGGTTGAAAGGACGTGTGCGGATGATTGCGTCGAAGAAGGATGAGCTCTCGTTCTCTCCGGAAGCACTGAGGGAGAAGTACCGGCAGGAGCGTGAGAAGCGGCTGCGCGCTGACGGCAACGCTCAGTACCGCGACCTCAGCGGCCTCTACGCGGACTTCGACAAGGACCCGTACGTCGAGCCTGGCTTCACCCGTCCGGCGTTGACCGAGCAGATCGACGCGCTGATTGTCGGTGGTGGCTTTGGCGGCATGTTGGCGGCGGTGCGGTTGCGCCAGGCCGGCGTCCACTCCTTCCGCATCATCGAGAAGGGCGGCGACTTCGGTGGCACCTGGTACTGGAACCGCTATCCGGGCGCCGCCTGCGACGTGGAGTCCTACATCTACATGCCGCTGCTCGAGGAGACCGGCTACATCCCCAAGGAGAAGTACGCCAAGGCGCCGGAGATCTTCGCCCACTGCCAGCGGATCGGCCGGCAGTTCGATCTCTACAAGGCGGCGCTGTTCCAGACCCAGGTCGAGCAGATGGACTGGGACGAGAACTCCCGGCGCTGGAATGTCACGAGCAGCCGGGGAGACAAGCTCGCGGCGCGGTTCGTGATCATCGCCGGTGGCATCATGCACAAGGCGAAGCTGCCCGGCATCCCGGGCATCGAGACCTTCAAGGGCCACAGCTTCCACACGAGCCGGTGGGACTATGCCTATACCGGCGGAGGGCCCACGGGTGGAATGAACCGGCTGGCGGACAAGCGCGTGGGCATCATCGGGACGGGCGCGACGGCGGTCCAGGTGGTCCCCCAGCTCGGTGCCTCGGCGAAGCAGTTGTATGTCTTCCAGCGCACGCCCTCGAGCATCGGTGTGCGGGGCAACCAGCCGACCGATGAGGCCTGGGCGAAGTCGCTCAAGCCCGGCTGGCAGGCGGAGCGCATCCGCAACTTCACCGCGCTCGTCTCCGGGCTCGAGCAGGACGTGGACCTGGTGCGGGACGGGTGGACCTCGCTCTTCGATGCTTCCGAGATGCGCCGCGCCAGGAGCGCCGAGGAGGCGGCGGAGATCCACCAGCTGTCCAACTTCCGCAAGATGGAGGAGATCCGCGCGCGGGTGGCCTCCATCGTCAAGGATCCGGTGGCGGCCGAGGCGCTCAAGCCCTACTACGATCCGCTGTGCAAGCGGCCCTGCTTCCATGACGAATACCTGGACGCGTTCAACCGCCCCAACGTCCAGCTCGTGGATACGGACGGCAAGGGCGTGGAGCGCATCACCCCCACCGGCGTGGTGGTGAATGGCAAGGAGTACGAGGTGGACTGCCTCGTCTACGCCTCGGGCTTCGAGGTCACGGGCGACTACACCCGCAAGCTGGGCTTCGACATCCGCGGGCGCGGCGGCAGGTCCTTGAGCGACGCCTGGGCCGAGGGCCCGTCGACGCTCCACGGCGTGACCAGCCGCGGCTATCCGAACCTCCTGATGATCGGTCTCACCCAGAGCAGCTGGGCGATCAACTTCGTCCACGTCCTCGGGGAGCTGGCGCGGCACGCCGCCTACCTCGTCGAGGAGTCCCTGAAGCGGGGCGTCGAGGTGCTTGAACCGACGGAGGAGGCGCAGCAGCAGTGGTGGGGAACCATCCTCGCCAGTCTCCAGAAGGTGGGCATCGCTTTCGGCGGTGCCGAATGCACGCCCGGCTACATCAACAACGAGGGCCAGCAGCCTCACCCGCGCATGATTCGCAGCGCGGGTTTCGCGGGCGGCACGTTGGGGTTCATCGACATCCTGGAGAACTGGCGCAAGTCCGGTGAGCTCTCGGGCCTGGAGCTCACCCGGGGAGGCGGCAACCCGTGATGACGCGATTCTTCTCCAAGACGCTGGCGGCCACGTTGCTGCTGGCGAGCGGCCAGTCGCTCTCCGCCCCTCCATCTGCTTACAAGCAGGAGGTGGTGGTGGCCGCCTCTCCCTTCCAGGGCGTCCATGGGCTGGCGCTCGATGGCAAGGGGCACCTGCTGGCCAGCAATCTGCTTGGCCAGACGGTCCACTCCATCGACTTGAGCAACGGTGCGGTGAGCACCGTGGTGGGGCCTCCGCAGGGCGGCGCGGATGATGTGGCGCTGGGCCCGGATGGCTCCATCTACTGGACCGGCTTCTTCTCCGGCCAGTTGATGCGGCGCACGCCGGATGGAAAGGTGCGCGTCATCGCCAAGGATCTGCCGGGCCTCAACTCGCTGGCCTTCCGCGGCGATGGCAGGTTCTACGTTACCCAGCTCGGCCGGGGCGCGGATGTGTTGTGGGAGGTGGATCCGAGCGGGAAGAAGCCTCGGCGGCAGGTCCTCTCCGGGCATGGCTTCCTCAATGGCTTCGAGTTCGGTCCGGACGACAAGTTGTACGGTCCGCTCCTGATGAAGCGGCAGATTGCCCGCATCAACGTGGATACGGGGACCATCGAGACCGTGGCGGAAGGCTTCGGGATGCCGGTCGCCACCAACTTCGATTCGAGCCGCGAGAACCTCTTCGTGGCGGACGCGGCGCTGGGCCAGCTGGTCCGGGTCCGGGTGGCCACGGGAGAGAAGTCGGTCGTCGCGCAGCTGCCCACGGGGCTCGACAACCTGACCGTTGGCCCCGACAACATGGTGTACGTGTCCAACATGGTGGACAACGACATCCACGTGGTCAATCCCGCGGATGGCTCCATCCGGAAGCTCGTCGAGGCGCGCTTGAGCGTGCCCTCGGGCATCGCCGTCGCGCCGGATGATCCGGACGAGAACGTGTACGTGGCGGATGTGTATGCCTTTCGCCGGGTGGGAGGGCGTGATGGGAAGATCTCCCAGACGACGCGTGTCCTCTCCTCTCATCTGAACTTCCCGATGCAGGTGAGCGTGGGCCCGAAGCACGTGGTGTTGAGCACCAGCTATCTGGGCGACATGAGCGGCGTGCAGGTGCTGGAGCGGGACTCCGGAAAGATGCTGCGGAACATTCCCAACAAGAATGGCCTCCAGGGCGCCATCGAGCTCCCCGATGGCACGCTGCTGCTCGCCGAGGGCAACACGGGCAGGCTCGTCCGGGTGGATGCCACCGAGGCCGCGGGGACCACGGTGCTGACCGAGGGCCTGAAGGGGCCGGTGGGGCTCGTGGCCGACACGGAGGCGAAGGAGCCGGGGGTGTACGTCACGGAGGTGCGCTCGGGGCAGGTGACCCGGGTGCGTCTCTCGGATGGAGCCCGGACCCCGGTGGCCAAGGGGCTGAAGGCGCCGGAGGGCATTGCCCGGCATCCCGACGGCGGATTGATCGTCGCCGAGGTGGGCCGCAAGCGGCTGGTGCGCATCGAGCCGGCCACGGGACGCTCCACGGTCATCGCGAGCGGCTTGCGCATCGGGCTGCCCGAGACCGGGGGCTTCCCGCCCGGGTACATCCCCACGGGGGTCGCCGTGGGCCAGTCGGGGACCATCTATCTGTCGTCCGATATGGAGAGCGCCCTCTACCGGTTCGTTCCCGCGTCGGCTCCCGTCTCGGGGAAGACACAGCCATGAAGCTCCAGAAGAAGATCGTCGTCGTGACCGGCGGCGGAAGCGGCCTGGGCCGGGAGCTCGTCCTCGCGCTGCTGAAGAGGGGCGCGAGCGTCGCCGCGGTGGACATCAACGCGCCCACCCTCGAGGAGACCGTCAAGCTGGCGGGGATGAACAGCGCCAACCTGGCCACCTACGCCGTGAACATCGCGGACCGGGCCCAGGTGGAGGCGCTCCCGGAGCAAGTCATCTCCCGCTTCGGGGCGGTGGACGGCATCATCAACAACGCGGGCGTGATTCAACCCTTCGTCAAGTTGAAGGACCTCGACTACGCGGCCATCGACCGGGTGATGAACGTCAACCTGTTCGGAACGCTCTACATGACGAAGGCGTTCCTGCCGCACCTGCTCGCGCGCCCGGAGGCGCACATCACGAACATCTCCAGCATGGGCGGCTTCCTGCCCGTGCCGGGACAGACCATCTACGGCGCCTCCAAGGCGGCAGTGAAGCTGATGACGGAAGGTCTGAGCTCGGAGCTGCAGGGGACGAACGTACGGGTCACGGTGGTGTTCCCGGGAGCCATGGGCACGAACATCGCGGAGAACTCGGGGGTGATGAATACCCTGAAGATGACGGGCGCGGAGGCCCCGCCGGTCAAGATCCTCTCCGCTGACAAGGCCGCGCGGATCGTCCTCGACGGCATCGAGAGCAACCAATACCGCGTCCTGGTGGGAAACGACGCCAGGCTCATGGATGCCATCTATCGACTGCACCCCCAGCGCGCGGCACGGTTCATCCTCAATCAGATGAGTGGCTTGTTGTCGCAATAGGAGTGATTCCCATGGTCGACCCCAACACCCTGGCGCTGCCCGACAACGCCTCCCTGTTCACCCGCCTGAAGGTGGCGCTCCAGTGTCTGGAGGTGCTCAAGGACGACCCGGGGAATCCCACCTGCGGCCAGTTGATCAACATCTGCCTGGACCTCAACGTCTACGCCTTGCTCGTCCAGAGGCTCCAGGGCAGCGAGGAGGGGCGCCGCATGCTGTCCGAGCGCCCCTCCCTGCAGGGCGATGATCTGGACCTGGCCGCGTTGGACCTCCTGCCCGAGGGAACGCTCGGCCATGAATTCGCGCGCTACTTCCGCGACAACAAGATCTCTCCCTTCAAGACGACGCTCGAGCTCAAGAACGACGTCGACTTCATCGGCAAGCGCTACCGCGAGACGCATGACGTGTTGCACCTGCTGACGGGCTACGGCACGGACGTGGTGGGCGAGATGGAGCTGCAGGCGTACGCCCTGGGCAACCTGGGAATCCAGAGCGCGAAGCTCATCCTGGCGTTCGGCACGTTGAGCCAACTCAAGGAGCGGAAGCCGGGTTTCGGGCTGTCCGCGTACCTGCGGCGGCTGAAGGCCGCGTACCAACGGGGCCGCGCGTCCAAGCTCTTCCTGGACGTCTGGTACGAGCACCAATGGGAGACCCCCGTGGCCGCGCTGAGCTCGCGGCTGTGCGCCCCCGCGGTAAAGATGAACTGACACACCTGAATTGCAGCTTATTGTTGGCATTAGCGGTTTTCATTGAATATCATGCTGGGACACTACCCCCTGCTGGAGGTGCGTTTTGTCCTGGCTACGTGCAATCGCAGTATCCGCGGTGTTGTCGCTGTGTGTCGTCGCTGGCCCCGCGTCCGCGGCCCCGTCCTTCCGAGTCATCGACATCACCACGCGTGATGGCGTGACCCTGAAGGGCAATGTCTTCACGCCGGAGACGCCGGGGCGGTATCCGGCAATCATTTTCATCACCAGTTGGTCACTGCCCAGCATCGAGTACATCGCGCAGGCGCAGCAGTTCGCCGAGGCCGGGTACGTCGTGGTCTCGTACACCCCGCGAGGCTTCTACACGTCGGGGGGCGCCATCGACACGGCGGGCCCCAAGGACATCGGTGACGTGACCGATGTCATCAACTGGACGCTGGCCAATACACCCGCGGATCCATCGCGCATCGGCGCGGCGGGTGTCTCCTATGGCGCGGGCATCTCGTTGATTGGCGCGGCCTTCGACTCGCGCATCCGCGCGGTGGCCGCGTTGAGCTGCTGGACGGATCTGACGTACTCGTTGTTCGGGAACCAGACGCGCCATCTGCAGAGCGCCGGGCTGCTGTGGCTCTCGGCGGAGCTCACCGGGAAGCCCTCGGCGGAGCTGCGGCAGGCCCTCTCGGACTTCTTCGCCAACCAGAACCTGGAGGGGGTCATCGCCTACTCGCAGGTGCGCAGCGCCGCGACGTACCTGGAGCGCATCAACGCGAACCGTCCCGCCATCCTCCTGGCCAACGCCTACGGCGACACCTTCTTCGGGCCGAACCAGCTCTCCGACTTCTTCACCCGGCTGTCGGGGCCGAGGCGGCTCGAGCTCCGCCCGGGGGACCACGCCATCCCCGAGCTGACCGGCATCCTCGGCATTCCCAATGACGCCTGGACGAGCACGCGCCGCTGGTTCGACGAGTATCTGCGCGGAGTGAGCACGGGCATCGCCTCGGAGAACCCCATCCAGCTCCAGATCCGGGGCCAGGGCTCCTACGAGTCATTCCCGTCGTGGAGCGCCGTCTCGACGAGCACCGCGCGCTACAACCTGAGCGACGTGCACTGGTGGAGCAACGAGGGGGACCTCGCGGCGGGCGCGCAGGCGGGCTGGAGCTCGACGATCTTCGCGGGCGATGACACCGTCGCCAACGGAGGCGTGGTGCTGCTGACGAACGGCGTGGAGGCCATCACGGGTGAGCCGCCCACGGCGTGGATTCCGGCGGTGGACCGCGCGAACGCGGCCGTCTGGCAGTCGGAATGGCTGACGAGCCCGCGGCGCGTGCGCGGGGCCCCGCACCTGCGCCTGAACGTCACGCCGGGCAGCTCCGGGCAGACGACGGTCATCGCCTACCTCTTCGATACGGATTGGTCGGGGACGGGGAGCCTCGTCACGCACGTCGCGGTCACGCTCCGGGACGCCGTGGCCGGCCAGCCTCGAGTCCTGGACGTGGACTTCCCGGCGACGGCCTATGACGTTCCCAATGGCCATCGCCTCTCGCTCGTCATCGACACCGTGGATCCGCTCTACGCGGACAAGGCGCCGGCCTTCTCCACGGTGAAGTTCTCCTCGACGTCGAGCAGCCCGTCCTATGTGTCCCTGCCCCTGAAGTGACATCCAGCCCCTTGGGGGGGGCGGCTTGACACCCCAAGGGGCCCTGGCTTCTAGTCGACCGCTGACAGGGGTGTACCCACGACGAACGAAAGGGACCGTGATGGCAACTCTTCGGGAGTTTCAAGCGTGCTTGATTGAGCTGCGCGCCTCAAAAGATGCCCTCCCTCCGGAAACCTCCAAGATATTGTGTTTTGGGGGAAGCAAGATCTACAACCGCATCGCCGCCAGGGCCCTTGGCCAGAGCCTCATCGACATCTGTGCTGACTGCGCGGACGCCCTCGAGGATCCAGACACCACCCTGTTCAACTTCAAGGCGAAGGTCACGGAGATCGACGCCTTGCTGAATATCCAGATGATCACCGCCAACAAGGCCCAGGTTCAACGCCTGAAGACGGCGGCGATCGCGCTGCAGAACCACTGCAGGACGACGGGGACGATCGACAAGCTCGATCAGCTCTCCACCAAGGCCGATTGGGCTGGAGAGCGGGCCATCGACATCGTCGTGGATGAGCTGTCCAAGAATCCCGAACGGTTGCACTCGAAAAAGGTCGCGGGACGAGCACAATTGATCATCAACAACGCCGGCGACTCCGCCCACGTCGGGGATGAGGGGTGGAATTCCAGCAAGCGTGCGAACATCGAGAATCCCCTGGAGCGGGTGCCCGAACAAAGCCGGGACATCGTCGGGATGGGGAAGGCGACCTCTCTCGATCGGAACGAAGCGGGCTTCCTGGCCGTCTGTCATGGCACGGCGGCGGGCATGCTCAACATCGTGGGCCGGAAACACCGCACCTATCAGGCAGGAGGAAAGGGCCCCGTCCTGCGAGAACAGGCCCGTGTGCTCGCACAGCAACTGCTGGCGGATGCCAACAAGCTCTATCTTCTGCATTTCAAGTGCACGGCCCAGATGGACGGGCACTCCTTCATGCTGTGCATGAACCATTCTGGCAGCGTGACGCGCGCCGAGTCCTGGGCCAACAGAACGGGCAACGGCTTGTTCCTGGACCTTCAAGCCGACAAGAGAAGAAGGAACACGGCGGAGCTCACGAATCAGGCAGCAAGAGATGCCGTTGAGGACATCTTCTCCGCGGATGCCGACAGGCGCACCCGGGGCTATATGGTGCTCGCTCAAGCCTACGATAACAGCGTGCTCTACGAGCAGAAACGGCACGACGAGCATGCCGAGGATCACGAGTGTGATGATGACTGCCGTGCCGACGATGCCGAGATTTCCATCATCGTCAGGGCCAGACAGCTCACCAAACCCAAGACCGTGAGGAGCCGTCTGGAAGTTCTTCGCGGTGTCTACAACGCCATCTCCGTCTAGCCTACTGCTCCAGGCCGCTCCCGCCCGAGACCTTCGGCATGAAGTCCGCGGAAGGAGCCGCGGCGGGCTCGCGCAGCGGCGGCAGGCCCACGCCCGTGGGCAGCCACGTCTCCTGGAAGGAGGGTGTCCCGAGGTCCGAGGCGCGAATGACGAGCGCCGTGGACACCTCCGCCAGGACGTGGTCCTCCACCTTCATCAGCTCGGCGCGGGCGCGGATTGGCTCCTCCTTGCCGAGCACCGCCTGGGCCCGCGCGTCATCCAGCACGTAGAGGAAGGTGCGGAAGGGGCTGGGGCGCTCGCTCACCCCGGGGCCCACCAGCGCCCCCTTGCGCTCCATCCGCTCCGAGGGCATCGCCGCCCCGGGACATCCGAGTTGCACGCGCACCGGCGCCTGGCCGAAGCCCGACTTCTCCCAGAGCGGATGACGCTCCCTGAGCGAGGCCAGGTCCGCCTTGAGGGCGCCCAGCAGCTCCCCGCTCCGCTCCTTCAGGGTTGGTGCCAGCTCCACGCAGACCTGCAGGCCGGTGCGCTCGGCCACCAGCAACGCGTTGTCGAGCATCAGGTGGGGGTGCTCGGACTCCACCTCCTCCATTCCCGCGCACCGGACTCCGAGGACCAGCATGCCCACCATGGCCACCACGTGTGCCACTTCCCGCCGTGCGAACTTTTTCATGGCTTGCATTCCTCTCACCACGTGTTGGCGCGGTCCGCGATCCGCGTGACCGAGTTCTTGTCATTGGCCGTCGGGTACCAGACCGGGTCGGTGCAACCCATGCTCGAGTACAGGTCGTTGTGCATGACGCTGTTCAGGCAGTGTCCGTAGTAGTCCGGATCCTTGAGGCCGAGGATGTGGCCCGTCTCGTGGTTGATGAACTTGCGCGCGCGGGTGTCGTAGCCGTTGACGTGCTCCGTCTGGAGATAGGAATACCCCCACTTGTAATGGGTGTGGTACCCGTCATAGACGGCGTTATCGAACACCACGCAGCTGTAATAGCCGCCGCAGAGCGAGACCTCGTACCAGTCGTCCTTGATGTGGTACTCGTACTCGATGGTGGCGCGCGTGGCCGAGTCGTAGTCGAAGCAGAACTTCGAGGCGCGCCACAGGTCGACGCGCCAGTTGGCGGTGCCGTCCCAGATGGTGCTCAGCTTGACGAGCGTTTCCTCGATGAAGTTGGCCATCCGCGTGCCGTCGATGCTCGCGGTGCGCGACTGGACGCAATATTGCTCGTCCTGATCTCCCGGGCTGGTGCTCGTCCCGTTGTTGCCGTGAATCGTGGCGATGTGCAGCTGGGTTCCGCCCGTGTGGGTGTGATTGGCGTGGGCCCTGGGGATGTGGTGCCACGCCACCACCGACAGCACGGCCACCCAGCCCAGGCCAATCCAGCCGGGGGTTCTTCGGTGGCGCGGGGGAACTTCCGCTTGGGGGGGGACAGACATGATGCGGCTCCTGGTACGTCGAGGCGGAGTCGCATCTTCTCATAAAGCATGAATTTCATGGTAGGGCGGTTTCCATGATTTGTGTCGGCTGGAGCACACCGGGAGACGGAGGGCGCTACCGGTGGAAGAACGACGCCTGCTGGAAGCGCAGGCCGGAGAGGATCTGCTCCACCCGTGCATCGGACAGCGAGCCGATGCGTTCACCCAGGCGGGACTTGTCGACCGAGGAGATCTGCGACACGACGACGACGCTCTGCTTGGGAAGGTTGCCCTCGCCTGGCTCGAGCAGGACGTTGCCCGGCTCGCTGGCCCTGTGCAGGTTGGACGTCAGGGCGCAGACGACCACGGTGGTGATGCGCGAGTGGTTGAAGACGTCGTCCTGGACCACCACGTGGGGATGGGAGTAGCTCGGGGCAGGCCCTCGCGAGTCATCGGGGGCGATCCAGAACACGTCACCGCGGTTGATCCTCACGGTCTCCGAGGATACCGCGCTTCGATTCCCACCGGGGAGGTCCCTCCGCGCTCCGCGTCCTGGCAGGGCGCGGCAGCGGAGATGGATGGCGAGGTGCCCGGCGAGTTGCCGTGCCGCATCACCATCCTCGCCGGAGCCATCCGCCTCGAGGTGGAGCGAGACTCACGGCACGGGGCAGTAGGAGCCCGTCTTCATGGCCCACAGGGTGGTGGCGTCCGCCCCCGTCGCGAAGAAGACGTACCCGGCCGAGCGGAAGAACACGTCATCCCGCTCGGGGTCGAACCCCAGCGGCGTGGGGTGCGAGCCCTCCGCGCCGGGGACGATGTCCGCCACGAGGCGAACCCTGTCCTGGTAGACCTTCCAGGGCTCGGCGCCGCGCACGCCGTCATCCGCGACGAAGTAGAGCTTCCGGTTCGCCACGCGCAGGCCATGGGGGCTCGAGCCCGGAGTGCCGGGCCGGATGTCCTTCACCAGCCGCGTGCCGCCCACCGTTCCATCGGTCACCCACGGCTCTCGCCCGTGCACCCCGTCATCGGCGGAGAAGTAGAGCAGGTCCTCGAACACCGTCAGCTCGGAGGGCACCGAGCCCTCGATCCCCGGGCGGATGTCCGTGAACAGGTGGGTGCCCGCGGGAGTGCCATCGCTCACCCACAGCTCCATGGAGGAGAAGCCGTTGCTTTCATCCTCCGGCTCGGCGACGAAGAAGAGCCGGCCCTTGTACGCGGTGAACGAGCGGGGCGTGGAGGCCCGGCCGAAGAACTTCACCAGCGACGCGCCCCCCGGCGTTCCATCGCTCGTGTACAGGAAGGCCTCTCCCCGGTCCCCGGGATCGATGCGGAAGAACAGCCGGTCTCCCACCGCGGTCAGGCTTTGGATGCTGGTCTCGCTGGCCCGGGTGCGGAAGAGCTCCTCCAGCCGCCTCGTGGGCGTCAGCTTCAGCAGCGTGACGTCCTCGCCGTCCTCGCCCAGGAGGGCCCCGAAGACGAAGTCGCCACTGGCGGTCACGACACTGTCGCTGATGAGGCTGGAGGCCGGCCCGGGATTGAGGTCCGCGAGCAGCCGGGTGCCCGAGGGGGTGCCATCGCTGGACCACAACTCCCTACCGTGCTCGGGGGTATACATCTGGAAGAGCAGCTTGCCCCGGTACTCGCGCAGGAGCCTGGGGTCGGGATCTCCACCAGGCAGGGCGGAGGTGACGAGCGGAAACGTTCCGTCCGCCGTGCCATCGCTGCGCCACAGCGAGCGTCCGAACACGAAGAAGAGCAGCCCATGTGCCTCGACCAGCTCGTCCGGGATTCCCTCTCCCGGCGGGAACTCCCGGATCATCACCGTGCCCCCCGGGGTCGCGTCGCTCTTCCAGAGTTCTCTTCCCACGACGAAGAAGAGCGTGCCGTCCACATCGGTGAGCTGGCTCACACCCGGGGACGGGAACTCTCCGGCCCGGACCGGTGGAACGCACGCCTCGAGCGGGTGCGCTTGCTCGCCGCGCACCGCGTCCTCCACGGGGTCCGTTGTCGGCCCACAGTGGACGAGCCCGAGCGCCAGCAATGCCAATGATAGACATCTGGTCTTCCCGTACATGAAAAGCCCCCCTCGGGCGCGAAGCAAAACGCCTCACGCCGTGCCGAAGATGGGGGCTTCTCATGACAGACAACATCCGCTCGGGAGACGGTGTGCGATGGTCACCGAATGACATCGCCGGTTCCGTCCAGGGTTTCGAGGAGCGCCGCTCCTTCGCGTTGTCCCCGGTTGTTTATCGGGGAGTGCGTGAATCAGCGGGCCGTGCGAGCCCCCGGCCACAAGCGGACCAGCAGGGCCGCCAGGGAAGCGGCGATGGCCAGCAGCGTCACCGCGCCCCATCCCCACCGGGCCAACAGCAGGCTGCCGCTCGCCGCACCCAGGGACATGCCCAGGAACACGCCGGTGAACAGCAGGGCGTTGAGCCGGCTGCGCGCGGAGGGCTCGAGGCCGAAGACGAGCGTCTGATGCGCCACGAGGGTCATCTGGACGCCGAGGTCGAAGCCGATCGCGCTGGCGGCGATGAGCCACAGCCGGTGGTTCGGGGCGAGCCACGGTGAGGCGAGCATCGTGGCGAAGGAGAGGGCGGTCAGTCCGGCGCCCAGGCGCGTGACGATCTCGGGGCCGAGGCGATCCGAGATGCGGCCCGCCACGGGGGCACCCAGGGCACCGGCCGCACCCGCCAGGCCGAAGGCACCGGCGGCCGCGCTGCCCAGGTGGAACGGGGCGCCATGCAGCATCACGGCGAGGGTCGACCAGAACGCGCTGAAGCCCACCGAGAGCAGGCCCTGGGCCAACGCGGCCCGGCGCAGGGCGCCGTGCGTGCGCCACAGGCTGGAGAGCGAGCCGAGCAGGGCGCCATACGTGAGCGTACTGGACGGACGGAAGCGGGGCAGGCCGCGCCAGGCCACCACGCCAATCAGGGCCACGCTGGCGGCGGCGAGCATGTACATGGCGCGCCAGCCGAAGTGCTCGGCGACCACGCCACTGATGACGCGAGACAGCAGGATGCCGAGCAGCAGGCCGGTCATCACCGTGCCCACCACCTTGCCGCGCTGCTTCTCGGGCGCCAGGGTCGCGGCGGCCGGCACGATGTCCTGCGCCAGGGTCGCCGTCAGGCCCACGGCGAAGCTCACCGCCAGCAGTGGAAGGATGTCCGGGACGAGGCCGCCCAGCAGCAGCGCCACGCTCAAGAGGGCGGCCTTGATGAGGATGATGCGGCGCCGGTCGAAGCGGTCGCCGAGCGGCGTCAGCAACAGGATGCCCAGCGCGTAGCCCAACTGGGTGAGCGTGGGCACGAGGCCCACCGCGGTGTCGGAGGCGCCGATGTTGGTGCCGATCACCCCCAGCATCGGCTGGCTGTAATAGAGCGACGCCACCGACAGCCCGGCGCCCGTGGCCAGCAGCAGGGTGAGGCTGGCCGGCAGGGGCTCGCTGCCCCCCTCGCTGACAGCGGTGGTCGCGGGCCGCGAGGGACGGGGCGTCGCGGCGGAGGCCCCGGAGCCGTTTCCAGCGGTGCTATGTACGGTGCGAATGAAGGACATGGTGCTCACCCCTGTGCTGCGAGACGAGGCAACTGTGCGCCAGAGGGGAGCGCATCGGTAGTAGCCCGCCTCGCACAGTGGATATACGCTCCGCGTATATGCCCCCACCCTCGAAGCCGCCCCGGCCGCGTACCTCCGCGATGAGGAGGAACCCACCCGCCGCGTCGGCCACGGCGGACCGGCTCGAGCTGATGCAGACCTTCCTCCGCATCGTCGACGCCGGCAGCCTGTCCTCCGCCGCCGCGCAGATGGGCACCACGCAGCCGACGGTGAGCCGCCGGTTGCAGGCGCTGGAGCGGGCATTGGGGTTGCGGCTGCTCCAGCGCTCCACCCATGCCATGAAGCTCACCGAGGACGGCGCGCGGTGTTACGAGCGCGCGAAGGAGTTGCTGGCCAGCTGGAACCTGCTCGAGGCGGACCTGCGCGGCGCGGGGGACGAGCCGGAGGGCCGGCTGCGTGTCGTGGTTCCCCACGCGTTCGGACAACAGCTGCTGGTGGGGCCGCTGACGGAATTCCTGAATCGCCACGCGCGGGTGTCGGTCGAATGGCTGCTGTACGACCGGGTGGCGGACTTCATCGCGGACGGCATCGACTGTGCCATTCACGTCGGCGAGGTGCATGACCCGGGCGTGGTGGCCATCCGCGTGGCCGAGGTGCCGCGCATCGTCGTGGCCGCGCCGTCCGTGTTGACGGGCGTGCCCATGCCCACCCATCCCGACGAGCTCGCCCGGCTGCCCTGGTTGTCGCTGCGCACGTTCTATCGCAACGAGGTCTCGCTGACCCACGTGGACACTGGCGAGGTCCAGCCCATCGGCTTCCAGCCGCGCCTGAGCACGGACAGCCTCTACGCCATCCGCAACGCCGCGGTGAACGGCCTCGGCGTCTGTGTGGCCTCGGCCTGGGTGCTCCACGAGGACATCCAGCGGGGCCGGCTCCTGCACCTGGTGCCGCGCTGGCAGGCCGCGCCCCTGCCAATGTACGTGCTCTACCCGTATGCGCGGTTCTACCCGGCGCGGTTGCGCGCGTTCGTGGAGTGGATGCGGGAGACGATCCCCTCGGCCGTGGCGGTGGCTACCGGTGAAGGAGGGAAGAAGAAGCCCGCACCGGAGAGGTAATTCACGACAGCGCGTGGCGCGGGGCTGGAAAATTGCCGGGCTGACGGTTCGCCTGACACGGGCGTCAGGGTGTGCAGTTCCTGGCGCTGCCCCAGGGCGTGGAAACCCGCGAAATGTTTGAGATTGGATTCTGGCCTGCTCATTGCTGCGGGAGGCGCGACCTGACCCGTAGCAGGAGGCGACTGAATGAAGATGAATTTCTGGGTGGCTGGGACCGTGGCACTCGCGCTGGGCGCCGTGGGATGCCAGCCGCCAGCACCCGAGCCGGAGGACGTGGCCGAGGTGACCGCGAAGCGCTCTGGCGACCTGGTCCGCAACCTGGGCTCCAGTATGCGGACGCTGAGCAATTTCTCTGCGCTCGAGCTGCTGACCGACGTGGCGTCCAGCGTCGGCGGTTTCGGCAACATGGGTGGCGGCATCCAGGGCATGTCCATCACCCGCATGGCGGAGGAGTCCCCGCTGCCGGTGCCGAGCATTCCGGATGAGACCACCTCGCAGGCGCAGGCCGCGCTGGTGGAGAAGTACCTGCGTGAGCGCATCTTCATCGAGGCCAACGTGGAGGAGACCAAGGGCAGCTCCACCACGTTCCGCATCACGGGCGAGGATCTGTGCTCGGATGGCTCGGCGCCGGCGGCCCCCACGTGTGTGGCCGAGGTGGACAAGTACGAGCTGCGCATTCGCGCCACCAACAAGGGAGATGACGGCCTGGACCTGGAGCTGCTCTTTGGCCCCAATCGCGCCGAGCCCCTCTCCCTGTCCTTCTCGGACGTGCGGGTCGGCATGATTGTCGACCTGGGTGGCGTCAAGGACACGGTGACGCAGTTGAGCCCCGAGACGGAGCTGCCTCGGGTGATGGTGGGCCGCGTGGAGCTGGCCCTGACGAGCACGGGACCGCGGGATGTGGAGTTCCAGACGTCCATCCTGGATGCGCTGAGCGTCGAGTGGGACGCGGCGGCGGGCGCGTATGCCTTCAGCAGCGCGAAGGCCTCGCCCCTGTCCGAGATGAAGGTGTGGCAGGAGGATGGGGCGAACCATGCGCGCATCGCCCTGAACCTGGGCACCACCGAGATTCGCGTTCCGTACAGCGGCCCCGAGACCAGGTTCGCCGGCAAGCCGTATGTGCTCTCGCTGTCCGGCCTGTCGTACGAGATGGAGGCCCAGGAGGGCCGTGAGGCGCTCACCCTCGCGCACATTGGCCTGGGCGAGGCGCAGAGCTACCTGGCCCTGGGGGAGCACAAGCTCGTCACCGTGGACCTCAACGCGCTGTCCGGCCGGCATTTCGATCTGCACGTCGAGAAGGGCGCGGATGGACTGGCGGTGCTGAGTGCGCGGCCCGAGTTCGACCTCTCCGTGTTCACCGACATGGGGCCGCTGTACGTGGAGGAGGAAGGCGGAGCGTCCTCCGGCGACTCCGCGTCGAGCTTCAATGTTCGGCTGAGCGGCGGCGATGCCCCGAGTGTGCGCCCGGTGCCCGCCAACACGTCGACGGGCTTCCCCGGCGGACTGCAGGTGGTGTCGGGTGAGCTGTCGGTGACGGTCAACGAGTCGCGGGTGACGGTGCCGGCCAGCAAGTGCCTGGTGAAGCAGAGCACCACCAGCGAGTCCACCACGGGCGCTGGCTTCGAGGCTCGCGATTGCCAGTAGTCCGTCAGTAAAAAGGGAGTAACGCACGGGCGGGTGGGGGCGGGAACGCTCCGCCCGCTCGTGGCCTGTTGGCCACCCGCCAGGGGGACGGGCCCTTCCCGCGTCCCTCCGGGTGTTTTCTTCGCAAGTCCGCCGGGCTGGAGAAATATCCGGCCATGAGCGTGCGGCAATTCGACATCGTGGTGATTGGCTCGGGACCGGGCGGCGAGGGCGCCGCCATGAAGGCCGCCAAGTCCGGCAAGCGGGTGTGCATGGTGGAGCGGCTCCCCCTGGTGGGTGGCGCCTGCACCCATACCGCCACCATCCCCTCCAAGGCCCTGCGTCACGCCATCCAGCGCCTGGTGGACGTGCAGGTGGACCACCCGGACCTGCGCATCGAGCTGGCCAAGAGCTGGAAGTTCAAGGACATGATGCGGACGGCCTCGTCCGTGGTGTCACGCCAGGTGCGGCTGCGCACCACCTTCTACGAGCGCAACCGGGTGGAGCTGGTGGTGGGCCAGGCGCGCTTCCTGGATGCCTCCACCGTCGAGGTCAGCGAGCCCCGTGGCGCCAGCGAGCTGCTGTCCGCCAAGGCCTTCGTGGTGGCCACGGGCTCGCGCCCCTACCGCCCGCCGGACCTGGACTTCAAACACCCGCGCATCTTCGACTCGGACACCATCCTCACGCTGGGCGAGACGCCGCTGACGATGATCATCTACGGCGCGGGTGTCATCGGCTGCGAGTACGCCTCCATGTTCCGCATGCTGGGCGTGAAGGTGGACCTCATCAACACGCGCGGGCGGCTGCTGTCCTTCCTGGACGATGAGATCTCCGACGCCCTCTCCTACCACCTGCGCGAGCAGGGCGTGCTCATCCGCCACGAGGAGCAGATGGAAAAGGTGGAGACGCGCGATGACGGGGTGGTGCTGCACCTCAAGAGCGGCAAGCGGCTGAAGGCGGACCTCTTCCTGTGGGCCAACGGGCGCACGGGCAACACCCAGGACCTGGGGCTCGAGGCGCTGGGCATCCAGACGGACTCGCGCGGCAACATCCCCATCAACGACGCGTACCAGACGGCCGTGCCCCACATCTACGCGGTGGGGGACGTGGTGGGCAGCCCCTCGTTGGCCAGCGCCTCGTACGACCAGGGGCGTTTCGCCGCCACGCACATCGTCGAGGGGCGGCTGGAGATCAAGCTGGTGAAGGACATCCCCACTGGCATCTACACCAGCCCGGAGATCAGCAGCCTGGGGCGCACCGAGCAGGAGCTCACGCGCGACGGCGTGCCCTACGAGGTGGGGCATGCCTTCTTCAAGAGCCTGGCGCGCGCGCAAATCACGGGCCGCACGGTGGGGATGCTCAAGATGCTCTTCCACCGCGAGACGCGGGAGATCCTCGGCATCCACTGCTTCGGGGACAACGCCTCGGAGATCATCCACATCGGCCAGGCCATCATGGCGCAGGAGAGGCCGGGCAACACCATCGACTACTTCATCAACACCACGTTCAATTACCCCACCATGGCCGAGGCGTACCGGGTGGCCGCGCTCAACGGGCTCAACCGCCTCTTCTGACGGTGGGACTCTCCGCTCCTGGGTCAGCGCTGGCGGCGATCCTCGCGCGTCTCGCGGCGGTCCTCGCGGAGCTCGCGGCGGTCCTCGCGCAGCTCGCGCTTGTCCCCGGTCACCTCCTGGCGGGCGAGCTGCGTCAGCTCCACGATGAGCGTGCGCTTGCGGTCCAGCTGCGCGGGCGCCTGGACACCGGCCAGCGTCTTCAGCTCCTGGGCGATGCGCCAGCGCGCGGACTGGGACGCGGCCTCCACCTGGGCGTCGCGCTGGTCATCGCGGCGGTCCCGCCGGTCGTCGCGGAGGTCTCCCCGGTCATCGGCGAGCGCCCCCGGACGGCCAGCGGCCTGGTCCCGGCGGACCTCGCGGCGGTCCGAGCGGATTTCACGGGTGTCGCGGCGAACCTCGGCCTTGTCGGCGGCGAGCTCGGCATGGCTCTCGGAGAGCTCCTGGCGCAGCAGGGTGTGCAGGCGGGAGTCCACCTCGGCGAGCCCGGCGGCATCCCGGTGTGCGCGGGCCGCGTCGAAGCGGGCCAGCACCGCCTCGAGCTCGGCCGCGTCCTTTCGGTCGTCGCGGGTCTCCTGGTGGTCCTGGCGCTTCTCCTGGCGGTCCTGGCCGCGCTCGGCGTGGTTGCGCAGGGTCTGGGCGCTGGCGGTGGTGCCGGAGAGGAGGAGGGCGGCGACGAGGGCTCGGCTGCAGCGGTTCATGGGGTAATTCCTCTGGAAATCGGTCTGAAGCTCCCAACCCGGCGGATGAATGGAAGTTGCGGGCTGCCCTCCCGTGGGATTCCAGCCCTGGTGTTTTCGGGGAGTGGCTCGGGTAGTAGAGGAGAATGGGGGCGTGAGGTGCGCACCCGGTGACTCCGAGGCACGGCATGCGGGAAGGCAACGGTGAGGGGGCGCTGAGTCCAGCGGTGGTGGAGTCGCTGGTGGGGAACCACCGGCGCTTCTTGAGTTTCCTCGAGCGGCGGGTGGGCAGCCGGGCCCAGGCCGAGGAGCTCCTCCAGTCCGCCTATGTGCGCACGTTGGAGAAGGGGGGGGAGCTGGAGGAGGGAGAGGGCGCGGTCGCCTGGTTCTACCGGTTGTTGCGCAACGCGCTCGTGGACCACTACCGCCGGCAGGGCGCCGAGGGCCGGGCACTGGAGCGCGAGGCGCGCGCGGCCTCCGAGCTGGGGCCGGATCCCGAGCTGACCCAGACGGTCTGTGCGTGCATCCATGACCTGCTGCCCGCGTTGAAGCCCGAGTACGCGGAGATGGTGCGTCAGGTGGACCTGGAGGGGCGCGGGGTGCCCGAGGTGGCCCGGGAAGCGGGCATCACCGCGAACAACGCCGGGGTGAGGCTGCACCGGGCGCGGCAGGCCCTCAAGAAGCAACTGGAGCGCAGCTGCGGCACCTGCGCGGCGCACGGGTGCCTGGACTGCACGTGCGGCAAGCCGGGTGGGGGCTGCGAGCCGTCCGCGTGACGGTGGGCGTCAGGGCTGGAGGGCGCCGGCGACGCGCTCGCTCCCCAGGTCGAAGTTGCGGAAGCCGGTGCAGGGCTGCTTGAGCTTCAGCATGTACGGCAGCGAGCGCCACGTCATCCGCGTCCAGGCCACCACGCGCCTCAGGGCGGACGGCTGGAGCGACAGGGCGGGCATCGGCTCCAGTACATCCAGGGGCACGTAGCGCAGCGTGTACTGGCCCAGGCCCTCGAGCTCCTCCTGGAGGGATAGGGCCTGCTCCCTCAGCCCGGGTGCGAGCTGACGGGCCAGCGTCTCCGTCATCAGCACGTACTCGCGGATGGGGACCGAGTTCTTCAGCATCCGGTGGACGACGATGACGTCCACGCCGCCCAGCTCGGTGAAGCGCTTCACCCGCTGGAAGGCGACCTCACCCTGGTGCACGACGAACTTGAGGGTGAGCTGCTCCACCTGGGTGCATCCCTCGCAGGTGCAGGTGCGGTCGATGCGCAGCAGCTCCTTGCGGCGCTCGAAGGCCGCTCGGATGGCGGTGACCACGGGGGTCACGTCCATCCGGGCGTCCTCGGACAGCGGGGCGTAGAAGAAGGCCGCGTCGCCCTCGAGCTTGGCCAGCTCGAGCGGCGAGGCCGCGCCGTCGATCACCGCCTCCAGCAGCTGGCTCACCATGTCATGGGCATGGGCCAGGTTGATGGCGTGCGTCTTGAGGAAGCGCGTGTATCCGCCGATATCCGCGATGAGGAGCAGGGCGCGCCGGATGGCCATGGTGGTATCAGGTCGGTATCAATGGAGGGGGGCGGAGAATGGCACGGTCGGCGAGCCGGGAGCCAGCCGCAAGCCGCCCGCTTGACGGGCAGGGGGGCGCGGTGATTCTCCCCTCCGAACCAGGGCACGGGGCGTGCCCACTGTAAGAGTCTGGCGGGCGCTCCGTCAGCCCGGGTGAAAGGACGAACCCCCCAATGGCCCACGAGCACACCCACTCGCACGATTCCCACGCCGCCCACCCCGCGGGTCCCCCTTCCCAGAGCGAGGGCAAGGTGCTGGACCCGGTCTGCGGAATGACGGTCGACCCGGCGACCGCCAAGGGAGGCAGCCACGTCCACGAGGGCGCGACGTACTTCTTCTGCAACCCGAAGTGCCGGGAGCGCTTCGCCGCCGAGCCCCAGAAGTACCTCGAGGCGAAGGGTGAGCCCGAGCCGGTGGAGGCCCCTCCGGGCACGATGTGGATCTGCCCGATGGACCCCGAGGTCCGTCAGGACCACCCCGGTGCCTGCCCCCTGTGTGGCATGGCCCTGGAGCCCGAGCAGCCGGTGATGCTGACGGCGCGCACCGAGTGGGTGTGCCCCATGCACCCGGAAATCGTACGGAACGAGCCGGGTGCCTGCCCCATCTGCGGCATGGCCCTGGAGCCGCGCACGGTGCTGCCCGAGGAGCAGCCGGACCCCGAGCTGCTGAGCATGACGCGGCGGTTCCGGGTGGGCGTCGTCCTCACGCTGCCCCTGCTGTTCCTCGGCATGTCCGAGATGATTCCCGGCCAGCCGGTGCAGCACGCCCTGTCGCCACGGTGGCTGGCGTGGATACAACTCGTGCTGGCGAGCCCGGTGGTGCTCTGGGGCGGCTGGCCCTTCTTCGAGCGCGGTTGGGCGTCGGTGAAGAACCGGCATCTCAACATGTTCACCCTCATCGCCATCGGGACGGGGGCGGCGTACCTCTTCAGCGTCTTCGCCACGCTGGCCCCGGGCCTGTTGCCGCATGCCTTCACCGGCCATGGCGGCGCGGTGCCCGTCTATTACGAGGCGGCGGCCACCATCGTCACGCTGGTGCTGCTCGGTCAGGTGCTGGAACTGCGAGCCCGCCACGCGACCTCGGGGGCCCTGCGCGCGTTGCTCAGCCTCGCCCCGGCCGTGGCCCGGCGCATCCGCGAGGACGGCCGCGAGGAGGACGTCTCCCTCGAGCAGGTGAAGGCCGGAGACTCGCTGCGTGTGCGCCCGGGCGAGAAGGTACCGGTGGACGGCGTGGTGCTGGAGGGCGAGAGCGCGGTGGACGAGTCCATGGTGACGGGTGAGTCCATTCCGGTGGAGAAGGCGCCAGGGGCCCGTGTCACGGGTGGCACCGTCAATGGCACGGGCAGCCTGGTGATGAGGGCCGAGCGGGTGGGGAAGGACACGCTGCTGGCGCGCATCGTCCAGCGGGTGAGCGAGGCCCAGCGCTCGCGCGCGCCCATCCAGCGGCTGGCGGACAAGGTGGCCGCGGTGTTCGTCCCGGCGGTCATCGCGGTGTCGGTGCTCACCTTCCTCGTCTGGGCCTTCCTCGGGCCCGAGCCGCGGTTGGCGCACGCGCTGGTGAACGCGGTGGCGGTGCTCATCATCGCCTGCCCGTGCGCGCTGGGTCTGGCCACGCCCATGTCCGTGGTGGTGGGGACGGGCAAGGGCGCCGGGGTGGGCGTACTCATCCGCGACGCCGAGGCGCTGGAGTTGCTGGAGAAGGTGGACACCCTGGTGGTGGACAAGACGGGCACGCTGACGGAGGGCAAGCCGAAGCTGGTGTCGGTGGTGGCGGTGGAGGGAATGGACGAGGCGCGGCTGCTGCACCTGGCGGCGAGCCTGGAGCGGGGCAGCGAGCACCCGTTGGCGGCGGCGGTGGTGGCGGGGGCCGAGGCGCGTGGGGCGGTCCTGTCGGCGGCGCGAGACTTCCGCTCCGTGACGGGCAAGGGAGTGACGGGGCGTGTGGACGGTGCCGGGGTGGCGCTCGGCAACGTGGCGCTGCTGGAGTCGCTGGGCGTGGAAGCGGAGGCGCTGCGGCCTCGCGCGGAGGCGCTGCGGCGCGAGGGGCAGACGGTGATGTACGTGGCGGTGGAGGGCAGGCCGGCGGGGCTGCTCGGGGTGGCGGACCCCATCAAGGCCACCACGGCCGAGGCCCTGGCCACGCTGCACCACGAGGGCGTGCGGGTGGTGATGCTCACGGGCGACAGCCGCACCACGGCCGAGGCGGTGGCGCGCCAGTTGGGCATCGACGAGGTGGTGGCGGAGGTGCTGCCCGAGGGCAAGGGAGACGTGGTGAAGCGGCTGCAGGCCGAAGGCCGCACGGTGGCGATGGCGGGAGACGGGGTGAACGACGCGCCGGCGCTGGCGCAGGCGGACGTGGGCATCGCGATGGGGACGGGGACGGACATCGCCATGGAGAGCGCGTCGGTGACGCTGGTGAAGGGAGACTTGAGAGGGATTGCCCGGGCGCGGCGGCTGAGCCGGGGCACGCTGCGCAACATCCGGCAGAACCTCTTCTTCGCCTTCGTCTACAACACGCTGGGGGTGCCCATCGCGGCGGGCGTGCTGTACCCCTTCTTCGGGTGGCTGCTGAGCCCCATGCTCGCGGCGGCGGCGATGAGCCTCTCGTCGGTGTCGGTCATCGGCAACGCGCTGCGTCTGCGGAAGCTGAAGCTGTGACGTGTCGCCTCGCTGACAACACCAAACACTGAACATCGCTCTCGTTCCGTGATTGGAGCGTTCGCGTCCCGGGTTTATTGCTTCGAGCCGTGCCGGCGGTGCGCGAGACACGCGCGATTGGAGGGACGACGATGAGGCCCGGGGCCCGTGTTTCCTGGATGCTCGCTGCCCTGCTGTACGCCGGGGCGGCTTCCGCGGAGGGCCCTCCCCAGGGGGCTCCACCTCCGAAGCTGCCTCCCGGCGTCTCCGCCATCCTCTGGAAGATCTCCGTGCCTCCCGGCAAGGAGCCCACGCCGGAGAAGGTGGCCCTGGGCGAGAAGCTCTTCCTCGACAAGCGGCTGTCGCTCGACGACTCCGTCTCCTGTTCCACCTGCCATGACCCGGACAAGGGCTTCGTGGACGGCAAGCCCGTCTCCGAGGGCGTCGAGAAGCGCAAGGGCATGCGCAACAGCCCCACCGTCCTCAATGCCATGTTCAACGCCACCCAGTTCTGGGATGGGCGCGCTCCCACGCTCGAGGATCAGGCGAAGCTGCCCATCCTCAACCCGGTGGAGATGGCCATGCCCTCGCCCGAGGCGGTGGTGGCCAAGGTGCGCGGCATCCCCGAGTACGCCGCGGAGTTCAAGCGCGTCTTCGGGCGCGAGGTGAACTTCGACGACCTGGCCTCCGCCATCGCCGCCTTCGAGCGCACCCAGTTCTCCGGCAGCGCGCCCTTCGATCGATTCCTCCTCCAGGGGGACGGCAAGGCCCTGGACGCCTCGGCGAAGCGCGGCTGGGCGCTCTTCAACGGCAAGGCCCGCTGCAACGAGTGCCACGCGGCCAACGCCACCTCGCCGCTGTTCTCGGACCAGAAGTTCCACAACATCGGCATCGCGGCGCACAAGCAGGACTTCGTGAAGCTCGCCCAGCAGGGCCTGCGCGTGGTGCGCACCGGGGACGAGAAGCAGATCGACGAGCTGGCGCTGCAGACGGAGTTCTCCGAGCTGGGCCGCTTCCTGGTGACGAAGCAGGACAACGACGTGGGCAGCTTCAAGACGCCCACGCTGCGCAACGTGGGCATCACCGCGCCCTACATGCACGACGGCTCCCTGGCCACGCTGTGGGACGTGATGGACCACTACAACAAGGGCGGCATCGCCAATCCCTTCCTGGACGGCGGCATGCAGCGGCTCGGCCTCACCGAGGCGGAGATCGACGACGTGGTGGCCTTCCTCTTCACCCTCACGGACGAGCGCTTCGCGAAGCTCAACGCCAAGGAACTCGCGAAACAGCGAGGGCGCAAGAACGTGCGCCCGGAGCGGGACACCGCGGTGGCCATGGGCAAGAAGGGCAGCCTGGGGGACATCGGCTTCAGCCCGAACGTCCAGGTGAAGAACCCGGCGGACATCGGCGTGTACGGCGGCGAGGCGTCGGAAGGCAAGACGGCGGACAAGGCGAAGGCACCGGCGAAGTAGGAGGCGCACGGCCCATGGGCAAGGGATACAAGAGCATCGAGACGAAGTACTACGAGGAGCGCGCCGCCTTCTTCGACGAGCTGGGGAAGCTGGACCGCCGCGCCTTCCTGCGCGTGGCGGGCATCTCCGCCGGCATCGCCGCGGGAATGGGGCTGGTGACGCCGCAGAGCTTCCAGCTCGTCCGCGTCGCCGAGGCGCAGGGCTCCAAGCAGCGCTTCAGCTTCGCGTACATCTCGGACACGCACCTCTACAAGAAGGAGCTCAATGACCGCTTCGTGCGCTCCATCCTGCGCGCGGTGGACGACGTCAACGCGTTGGATCCCCAGCCGGACTTCGTCCTCTTCGGCGGAGACCTGGCGCAGCTCGGCCAGGCCGAGGAGCTGAAGCTGGGCGCGGAGATCCTCAAGGCCGTCAAGGCGCCCGTGAAGATGATGGTGGGCGAGCACGACTGGTTCCTCGACATGGGCGAGAAGTGGCGCGAGCTGTTCGGCGCGCCCACCTACTCGTTCGACCACAAGGGCGTGCACTTCGTGGTGCTCAACTCCATCCTGGAGAAGGACTTCTGGACGGAGCGCGGCTATACGCCCATGGAGCGCATGAAGGTCGTCGCGGGCCTGGACAACGCCATCCAGTCCCGCTTCGAGGTGGGTGCCGAGCAGCGCAAGTGGCTCGAGCAGGACCTGGCCAAGGTGGACAAGAAGACGCCCCTCATCGTCTTCAGCCACTCGCCGCTCTACAAGTACTACCGGCCGTGGAACTTCTGGACGGACGACGCGGACGAGGTGCAGGCCCTGCTGCGCCCCTTCAACCAGGTCACCGTCATCCACGGGCACACGCACCAGGTGCTCACCCACCGGATCGGCAACATCGACTTCCACGGGATGCTGTCCACCGCGTGGCCGTGGCCCTACGCGCCCGAGGGCCTGCCCTCGCTCACCGTGCAGATGAACCGGCCGGACCCCTTCAGCAACTTCGATGGCATGGGCACCGGAAGGGTGGACGTGCTGGAGGCCGGCGCCGTCGACAAGCTGTACCGGCTGTGGGACCGCGCTCCCATGAACGTGCGCGCCAGCTACCTCGCGTCCAACGGGAAGAAGGACGCGCCCCCCCGCCCCAAGCTGCCCAGCTACTAGCGAGTACCCCCGAGAGGAAGCCATGACCTACCGGAAGAAGCTCCTCACCGGCCTGTGCGCGCTGCTGTCTGGAGTGGGCGGCGCGGCCCTGGCCACCGACTCCGCCCCCGGCGAGCGTCCCCGCCACGAGCTGCCGCCCTCCAAGGACGGAAACCTCGTGCTCGGCCTGTGTGATGGCGAGACGTCCCTGGAAGTGAAGGGCGTGAAGGAGGGTGAGCCGCTGTCGCGCGCCCAGGCGTTGGAGGTGACGTCGCAGCTGATGCAGGAGTGGCGCCGCAAGAACCCGGACGCGCGCTGGGACGTGGTGGCCCAGGCGCCCACGCCACCGCCCTCGCCGCGGAAGCCCTCCGCCGGCAAGTCCAACCAGGCGGAAGGCCCCACCGCGTCCTCGGGCGCCGCGGGCATGGCGGGGAAGAAGGACGCCAACGTCCAGACGGGCCACACCTATGGCGCCTTCAGCGAGCGGGACGAGGCGCTCTGGGCCGCCTCCACGCAGGCCTTCGTGGAGGAGGGCAACCGGGTGTTCCACGACGCGGATGCGCTCGGGAGCAAGGTGGCGGTGTCCTGTGACATGTGCCACCCGGACGCGGCCAACACGCACCCGGAGACGTACCCGAAGTACCAGGTCCAGTTCGGCCGCGTGGCGCTGCTGCGCGACATGATCAACTGGTGCATCGAGAACCCGGTGCGCGGCAAGCCCCTGGCGGACGATGACCCGAAGATGAAGGCGATGGAGGCCTACATCTACTCGAAGCGCAAGGGCGTGCCGCTCGAGTTCGGCAAGCACTGAGGGCGCGGCTCCACGGGTCACTCAGCGGCGGGCGTAGAGCAGGGCGACCGCCTCGATGGAGCCGCCGTCCACGCGTCCCTCCGAGACGCGGACCTGCTCGTGTCCCAGGCCGATGGCGTGGCCGATGGCGTGCAGGATGTCGTCCTGGCCGGAGGCGTCGGCGAGCGTGAGGGGCTGCTCGCCGCCGGCCCGTCCCACGTAGGAGCGGCAGTCCTCCCCACGGGTGAAGGCCACGTAGTGCGGGTAGCGCGAGGCGTTGTCCCGCGTCCGCTCGACGAAGCGGATTCCCGTGCGCTGCTGCCACTGCTGAAGGGCGGCGGTGACGCGCTCCGGGTGGGGCAGGTCCGGCGACACGGTGTAGGGGATGACGCCCTCGGCCCAGGCCTGGCGGATGGGGAGGATGCCCATGCCCTCCAGGCGTGACGAGGGACTCGTCCGGGCGGCAATCCGCTCCTCGGCCTTCTCCATCAACCGGGTGGGGCCCAGAAAGATGTCGCTCTCGAGGATGGCGAGGCCCCCATCATCGGTGTACCGCACCTCGAGGACCTGGCCGGAGGAGGCATCCCGCAGGTGGCCCGCGCGGACAGTGGAGGGCGCGGCGAAGGCACCTGTGGATAGGACGAGGCCCAGCGCGGAGACGGAGAGCGTTAGGAGGTTCTTCTTCGACATGGACAGCCCCTTGGATGGGTCCGGGTCCGAGGACCCACGCCAGGAAGAGGGCGTCCACGGCGGGATGTGATGGACGGGGGCTGGCGCGAGCGGCCGTCCACCCGCTCCCTCCAGGGGCTGACGGTGGAGCGTGTCCCTCCCACCGTGACGGGACGAGCACCAACCTCCCAGGGACGAGGTGGAATATGCGCACGTTGCTGCTCTCCCTGGGCGTGTTGCTGGCCTTTCCCGTTGGCGCACAAGAGGCGGAGCACGGGCACGAAGCTCACGGGTCGCCTCCGGCCCAGGGCGAGCATGGCACCGGGCACATGGGGCACGAGGCTCGTGAGGTCCAGTCGCTCCGGGACATTCCCCTGATGCGCCGGGGCTCGGGCACGTCCTGGCAGCCGGACCTCATCCCCCGGTCCATGTTGCACGGGCAGGTGGCGGGGTGGGGCCTCATGTTCCAGGGCCTGCTCTTTGGCGGCTACGACGTGCAGGGCGGGCCCCGGGGGGACAGTGCGTTCGTGGGAATCGGCTGGCTGATGCTCATGGCGAACCGGGAGCTGCCATCGGGGCAGCTCGTCGCGAGCGTCATGCTGAGCCCCGAGCCCTTCACCGCGGGCGCGAACGGTGGCTATCCGCTGCTGCTCCAGACGGGAGAGACCTGGCAGGACGAGCCGCTGCGGGACCGGCAGCACCCGCATGACCTCTTCATGGAGCTGGCGCTCTCGTACTCGCACTACTTCTCGGACACGTGGGGGCTGATGCTCTACGCGGCGCCCGCGGGCGAGCCGGCGCTGGGCCCCGTGGCCTTTCCGCACCGGGTGTCGGGCTGGTACGACCCGCTGGCCGTGTTGGGCCACCACTGGCAGGACGCCACGCACATCTCCTTCGGGGTGTTGACCGCGGGCATCCTCACGCCGAAGGCGAAGCTGGAGCTCTCCTGGTTCAACGGCCGCGAGCCCGACGAGGACCGCTACGACCTGGACCTGCGGGCCCCCGACTCGTTCTCCCTGCGGCTGTCGGCCAACCCCACGGCGCGGGTGAGCGCGCAGGTGTCCTACGGCTACCTGAAGGGTCCCGAGCTCCTCGAGCCGGAGGTGCCGGTGCACCGGCTCACCGCGTCGGCCACGTACCACGCGCCCTTCGGGAGCAACGGCTTCTGGGCGACCACGGCCGTCTTCGGCCGCAATATCGAGGGCGAGGAGGCACCCACCAACGCCTTCCTGCTGGAGAGCAGCCTGGACCTGGACGGGCACCACGTCGTCTTCGGGCGGGCGGAGTACGTCGAGAAGGCGGGGCACGACCTGGTACTCCCCGAGCCGCTGGAGCACTCCGTCTTCGACGTGGGCAACCTCGTGCTGGGCTACGTCTACAACCTCGGTCCCTTCGGGCCGGTGCGGCCCGGAGTGGGCGTGCGCGGCGCGCTGAACCTCGTGCCCGAGGGGCTCGCGTCCTTCTACGGCAGCCGCACCCCCGTGGGCGGCATGGTGTACGTCCGCCTCGCGCCGGCCGGAGCGCACCGCTGAGCTGATTCTTGACAGTACGCCTCCGGGGTCGTAACACGTGTTGAAAATGAGAACCATTCTCATTTTCAAATCCCCCCCGTAGAAAGGCCGTACGAATGAAGGGTTTCGTTTCGTTCCTCCCCTCGCGACTCGCCTCCGCGGCGCTCGTGCTTTCCCTGCTCGCAGGCTGTGAGGAGCCCACTCCCACCGAGCCCGGGCCGCTGTACGCCATCACCACGCAGCTGCTCGCCGCCGACGTTCCCAACAGCTACGTCATCGTGACGGACAAGGCGGAGCAGGCTGGAACGCTCTCCCTGGACAACGCCATCGAGGTGCCCGGCCGGGCGCTCGGCGTGGGCATTCCCAAGTCCGGTTCGCTCTATGTGGTGACCGACGAGAACGCGACGGTCGTCCGCTACACCCTCACGAGCAACGGCACCCTGGAGGAGTCGGGCCGCGTGAGCTTCGAGAGCAAGGGCCTGTCGTCGCTCGGGGAGTACCAGAACAACTTCCAGTTCATCTCGGAGACCAAGGCGTACTTCTTCGATGGCACCGTCCCGCAGGTCATCATCTGGAACCCCACCGCGATGACGGTCACGGGCAGCATCCCCCTGGACTCGCTGTCCATCCCGGACACGATCCTCTCCTTCTCGGGCGCTCCCGCGCGGGTCGAGAACCAGATCATCATGCCCGTGGGCTGGCGTCCGGAATCGGGCATGGGCATTACCCCGAAGGCGGCCGTCGTCTCCGTCGATACCCGGACCGACACGGCCATCGTCTCGACGGATGACCGGTGTGGCTACACGCATGACGCCGTCGTGGGACCGGACGGCAAGGTCTACATCGCGACGGAGGCCTACGGGGCGGCGGCGTACCGGGTGGTGGGGGTGGAGGAGGCGCCGGAGCCCTGCCTGCTCAAGTTCGATCCGCGGACGCACACCTTCGAGCCCTCCTTCTACAAGGATCTGGGCGAGCTGGTGGGTGGAGGCACGGCGGGTGCGCTCATCCCCGGTCCCCAGGGGACGGCCTACGTGCGCGTGCTCGACGAGACCCTGGCCCCCGTGTACGAGGGGACCCATCCCCGCACCGTGGCGAGCGGGACGGGCTGGCAGTGGTGGCAGCTGAAGCTCGACACCCTGACGGCGACCCGGGTGCCGGCCTTCCCGTCCACCACGGGCAGCGTGTTCCTCTATGAGTCGGAGAACCACGTCCTCTACTCGGAGTTCGCGGCGGGTGCCGCCTCGACGACGCTGCACGTGCTGGACGACAACGGCAGGTCCACCGTGAGCGTGCAGGGTCTGTCCTTCTCCTTCCTCCAGCTGCGCTAGCCACCTCCATCCCAGGAATTCCCATGCGTTTCGTTACTCATTCCGCGGGCATGGCCGTCGTCTGCCTGCTGTCGACTCCTGCCCTCGCCACCAGCACGGGCATCACGGGCCAGTCCGGCAAGGACGGGCTGACTTGCAACTCCTGCCACTCGGGCGGCACGGCGCCGACGGTCGAGTTCACCGGCCCCACCACGCTCGCGCCGGGCGCCACCGGCCAGTTCAGCTTCATCATCCGGGGAGGGCCCGCGAAGACGGGTGGCGTGGACCTCGCGGTGAATCAGTCGGACGCCGTCCTCCAGCCGGGCCCGGGGACGAAGAAGCTGGGCGCGGAGCTCGCCCACTCCGAGCCCAAGGCCTTCACGGGCAACGAGCTCCGCTTCGACTTCTCCCTCGTTGCCCCCGCCCGGGATGTCACCCTCACGATCTTCGGCGCTGGCAACTCCGCCGATGGGGACCGGGACAGCAGTGGCGACCGTGCCGCGTCCACGCGGTTGCAGGTGGTCGTGGGCAACGGCACGCCCGACCCGACCACGCCGGATGATGAGCCCGAGGAGGAGCCTCGTGGCGGCTGCTCCACGACGGGGAGCTCGTCCGTGTGGGCCCTCGCGCTGGCCGGGGCCTTCTGGCTTCCGCGCCGCCGTCGGAGCTGATGGGGTAGGGCCCCCGGAGCACCGGGTCTTCGCCGGGTGCTCCGGGGGCGGGTCCTCACGGGCGCGCGCTCAGGCTGGCGCCGCGGTCAGTGCCACGGCGCGCCGGGTGAGCGTCCAGAGGATGAAGAGGGCGCAGCCGGTGACTCCCACGGCGATCCATCCCACGAGACCAAAACCCACCAGCGCGCCGCCCGGTGCCACCGAGATGAGCAGCCCGCTCGCCCACGCCGCGAGCCCGGAGCCGCCATCGCTCGCGGCCATGTTCACCGCGAGGTAGCGGCCGCGCAGCGCGGGCGGCACCCGGGAGGCCACCAGGGCCACGGTGGGAATGACCCGGCCCGAGGTCAGGCCCATGAAGAGGACGAACACCCCCGCCACCACCGGCAGCGGCGAGGCGGACAGGTGCGAGAACACCAGGTACGGCACCGTGGTGCCGACGAGCAGGCCTCCCAGGACCCGCGCCGGGCCGTGGCGGTCCACGAGACGGCCGATGCCTCGCGCGCTCAGGAGCGAGGCCATGCCTCCGCACAGGTATATCCAGGACAGGTCCTGCATCCGCAGGCCCAGGTTCCCCACCATGAAGGGGCTCAGGTAGGGGATGAGCAGGAAGCCGGAGAACACCACGGCGAACGTCAACACCCAGCCCAGCGCCAGTTGGGGAGTCCAGAGGGAAGCGGGCACGGTGGCACCGGGCGCTTCACGGGTGGAGGACAGGTGGCGATCGATCGTGGGCAGGAGCACGAGCAGCCCCAGCCACGCTCCCGCGGCCAGCGCGCCAATGGCCCAGAACGGCGAGCGCCATCCCCACAGACTCGCGAGCCACAACCCCGAGGGCACCCCCGCCACCGCGCTCAGCCCGTACGACGCCATCACCGTCCCGATGGCCCGGCCCCGGCGCTCCACGGGGATGAGGTCCCCGATGATGGCCTGGATGACCGCGCTCATGAGCCCCGCGCAGGCCCCCGCCACCGTCCTCGCGACGAGCAGTCCGAGGTACCCGTCCGCGGCGCCGCACATCACCGTGGCGGCGATGAAGCCCGCGTACAGCGCCAGCAGCGTGCGCTTGCGGTCGAAGCGATCCAGCCACAACCCGCCGAACAGCCCCATCACCGCCGAGGCCAGCGTGTACGCCGACACCAGCACCCCGAAGCTCGCCGCCGAGATGCCGAACAGCCGCATGAACTCCGGCCCCAGCGGCATCACGATCATGAAGTCCATCATGTGGGTGAACTGCACGGCCGCCAGCAGCAAGAGCACCCAGCGCTCTCGCCCCAGGGGAGGGGTATCGGTCATGACTCGCTCCGGAAGACTCATCTTCTGAGTTGCTGATGAAAATGAGAATCAAATTCAAAAATTTTGGCGCACCCTAGATGGACCGGGCATGGAGGGCAAGCCCCTGGCCCGGGGGCACTCCGATAGAGTGGGGCGCATGTTTTCTTCTCGTGAGGAAGGGCGTGGCGCGGCCGCGCCGTCAGGACTCGTCTCGGTGGTCCGGCTCCCGCGGAGCTGGTTCATCCTCTGCACCTCGCGCGAGCTGGGCAGCAAGCCGCTCGCGCGCACGCTGCAGGGCACGCCGCTCGTCCTCTTCCGAGACGAGGCCGGCAAGCCCGCCGCGCTGGTGGATCGCTGCCCCCACCGCAACGTGCCCCTGTCCCTGGGGAAGGTGGTGGGCGGGCAGCTCCAGTGCGGCTACCACGGCTGGCGCTTCGACGCCGGGGGCCAGTGCCGCGCCATCCCGGGTCTCATGGGAGAGCCCGGCGCGAAGTCCCGCTGCGCCGCCTCGCACGCCACGCGCGAGCAGGACGGCTTCGTCTGGGTGTACTCCACCCCCGGCGTCGAGCCCACGAGCGAGCCCTACCGCTTCCCCCTGCTGGATGCCCACGGTTACAGCACCGTGCGCCGCCTCCTGCGCGCGAAGGGCTCGCTCCACTCCCTGCTGGAGAACACGCTGGATGTGCCCCACACGTCCTTCCTCCACGGCGGCCTGTTCCGCACCGAGAAGAAGAAGAATGAAATCGAGGTGGTGGTGCGCCGGGGCGCGGACCGGGTGGAGGCCGAGTACATCGGCGAGCCTCGTCCGGAGGGCCTCGCCGCGAGGTTGCTCGCGCCGGGGGGCGGCGTGGTGCAGCACTTCGACCGCTTCCTGCTGCCGTCCATCGCCCAGGTGGAGTACCGGCTCGGCGACGACAGCCACGTCATCATCACCTCGGCGATGACGCCCGCGGATGACTGGGACACGGTGGTGTACGCCGTCGTCACCTTCCGCATGCCGCTGCCGCACTGGCTGGTGAAGCCCTTCATCACCCCGGTGGCCCTGCACATCTTCGGGCAGGACGCCCGGATTCTGGAGCGCCAGACGGAGACCATCCGCCGCTTCGGCTCCGAGACGTTCGCCTCCACCGAGGTGGACGTGCTCGGCCCGCCCATCCTCCGCCTGCTGCGCCAGGCCGAGCGCGAGAAGGTGTCCACCTCGGCCGAGGTGCAGGAGACGCGGCTGAAGATGCAGGTGTGAACACGGCTCCTGCGTGCCACCGGACATTCCGGGACCTTCCGGGCTGACCGAATTTCCACCAGCACACAGAGCGCCCGGAGGGGGCATGGCCGGAAGTCGGGGGGAATTGTCACCCTGCGGGCATGTTCCCCACGCTGACCACCGAGAAACTCGTCTTCGCGCAGTCCGTGGATGCCCTCTTCGTGCGCGCGCTGGGACCGCACCTCACGCGGGATGGGCGGCGCCGGCTGAAGGACGTGGGGCTGGACTTGAACGAGCCGCTGCGGCCGGCCTACACGCTGGAGCTGTGGAAGGCCTTCCTGCGGGTGGCGGTGAGCGACGTCTTCCCGGCGGCCCCGCCGCAGGAGGCGTGGTGTGGCCTGGGCGAGCGCTACCTGCAGGGCTTCCGGCAGACGGCGCAGGGGCGGGCGAGCATGTCGCTGGTGACGCGGCTGGGGCCGAGGCACACGCTGGAGCGCGTGCCGCACAACGTGCGGGCGGGCAACAACTTCAACGAGGTGCGGGTGGAGGAGCTGGGCACGCACGCGGCCACGCTGTGGATGAAGGACGTGGCCGCGGACAACCCCTGCTTCGCCTGTGGCTTCCTCGCCGAGACGCTGCGCGCGGCGGGGGCGGGTGATATCTCCGTGCACCCGGTGGCCTTCGATGGCACGGCGGCCACCTTCCGGCTCGGCTGGACGCACGCCGCCACCCGGCCGGCCGCGGTGGGGCTGACGCGGCGCTGAGCGCGTCCGCCCCCGTGGCGCTCAGAGGTACGGCGTGGCGCTCACCGGGTTGCCCAGCGTGCTCTGGAGGTAGCTCTGCGCCGAGCTGCTCACCGTCCACCTCCAGGTCGTCGTGAAGAGTCCATACAGGTTGGCGTTGGCGGCCTGGCTGGCGGCGATGACGAAGTTGTCCACCGCGTCCTGGGTGGTGGTGGCATTGGGCCGGGCGGCCGCCTTGCGCCACAGCTGGTTGATGAAGGCGGAGCCGTGCACGCGGTGCAGCCGCAGGACGAAGGACGCGAAGAGGTCCGTGCCCTTCAGGTTGTACGAGTTGGTTGGCGCCGTCCCGGTCTTGAGCGTGTTGCTCCAGTTGAGGGACGAGTTGTTGCGGTAGGTGTCCACCAACCCCTGGACGGCCGAGCGCATGGTGGAGAAGGACGTCCCGCTGATGGGCGCTCCCTTCGCGCTCACCGAGGCGTAGTCCATGGCCAGGAAGCGCATCGCCACCGCATACCCCGTGGTGATGGAGCCCGTGTTGTCCGTGCCCTTGTACTCGAGCTTGTCTCCGTAGAACCAGAAGTTGCGCCCCAGCTCGTAGAAGGGCGTCTGGTCATATTGATCATTGAGCCGGGTGGCGTCGCAGATGGTGGTGAAGGTGGTGTCGCGGAACTCCACGCCATTGGAGCCAATGTATCCACAGGCGCTGAAGTTGGAGCCACACGCGCTCAGCGTTCCCGTGGGCAGCGCGGCCAGGACATCCCTCCCCTGGTAGGTGGTGGGCGTCCAGGCCTGGGGATCCTGGTTGGTGGCGGTCCGGTAGAAGGTGTACCCGGAGTCCATCGCGTCCACGAGCTTCATCACCGTGGCCGTGGGGCAGGTGCGATTGGCCGTCATCAGCGCGACCTTGGTGCCCCTCCACACGTACTCGGACAGGCTGCTGCCGTTCATGCTGCTATAGGTGGTGCGCAGCACGCAGTACCAGGAATAGGGGTCCGAGTAGTTGAGATAGTCCGCCGAGTCCCCGTTCGTGTGCTGCTGCCGGCACGCGGCGTTCAGATCCATGGGGTAGTTCGAGCCATTGAGCCGGCACGTCCAGCCAAAGGCGTTGGACTGCGTCAGCGTCGCGTAGGCGGCGGAGCCGTAGGTCTGCGCGCAATAGGCGTTCAGGTCGATGCTGGGCAGCGTCATCGCGGAAGCGGCGGCCGGTCCGAACAGGCCCAGCACGGCGAGCGCCGACAGCGCCCCCTTTCGAACGTGTCGATGGAGACGGAAGTTCATGTGTTTCTCCGGTGTGTCTGGTTCAGGCATGTCGTTTATATCTGGTTTCATCTGGTTTCAATGGATTTCTCGGATGCGTCTGTTGAAAGGCGATGCCAACCCCAGGCTTCGAATCGAGCCCCTCCGTCCAGGTAAAGCCAATCGCCATGAACCCCCTCGTTCAGGGGGGTGTGGAGGGGGCGGACGCGCGGTACGGTGCCTCCGCGCGGAGGGCCGCGCCTGGAGGAATGGCTCCTTCTGTCTGCCTTTGCCATGGGCCTTCCGGCCCACGCTCATCGCGTGCCGTCTCTGTCTGGCTTCTCGCGCGTGCCCGCTGGCCCGGTGTGAGGCGTTGGGATGTTCCGTCCGCCGGGCCGACGCTTCCGGCACCCGGGCGGGGGCGTGTTTCCCGCCCTCGTCCAGGGATTTCGCTCATCTACGAGAATAAGGGTTTCTCCTGATAGGACGTGTTATGGTGGGGTGCGATTTTTCCACCCCCTGGCGCTGTGAGGAGGAGTCCCCCATGTCGCGTGAAGTCATCCGTTCCCGTTGGGCCCTGATGAGTGTGGGGCTGTTGATGGCCTGTGTGGACCCGGAGGCCATGCGGGCGCTGGCCGAGGAGCCGCTGGGCACGCTGGAGGCGCAGGTGTGCTCCGGGCTGAGCGTGACGTCGCTGACGATTGGAGGCATCAGCTCGTACGAGCACGAGGTGGCGGGCGGCGGCTCCTTCGCGGTGTCCTCCGGGGCCAACGCGGTGAAGCTGGAGTACACCCTGGGGGGCGTGCTCCAGGCGGTGGATGAGCGCACCGGGGCCTCGGGGTCCTGGTACTTCAGCGGCTCCATGGGCTGTGGGACGCAGACCTTCCAGGTGAAGGCCTGGCCCATGGTCATCGACAGCGCGGGCAACCGGACCACGTGCTACGCGACCTCGCGGGTGCTCACCCAGTCGGTGACGCAGCCATGCGGGATGATCACCGGAGGTGGCTCGCACTCGCTGGCGCTCAAGGACAACGGCACCGTCAGGGTCTGGGGCAACAACGCGGATGGCCGGCTGGGAGATGGCACCGGCACCACGCGCCTGACGCCGGTGACGCTCTCCAGTCTGAGCAACGTCAAGACCCTCGCCGCGGGTGGCGGACACTCGGTGGCGTTGAAGAATGACGGCACCGTCTGGACCTGGGGTCTCAACG
>NZ_JPMI01000234.1 GCF_000733295.1 Archangium violaceum Cb vi76
GGGGACGGCACCACCACCAACCGCCTGGCGCCCGTGAAGGTGGCGAGCCTCAGCGGCATCATCGACATCGCCACGGGCTCCTATCACACGCTGGCGCTCAAGAGCGATGGCACCGTCTGGACCTGGGGCCAGAATACCTCGGGCCAACTGGGGGACGGCACCACCACCACCCGTCTGACGCCGGTGAAGGTGACGAGCCTCACCGCGGTGACCGGCATCGCCGGGGGGCTGGCCCACTCGGTGGCGTTGAGGAGTGACGGGACCGTCCGGGCCTGGGGCTCCAACAGCGATGGTCAGCTGGGAGATGGCACCACCACCAACCGTCTGACGCCAGTGACGGTGTCCGGCCTCACCGGTGTCACCGCCGTCACCACGGGCTATGAACATTCGCTGGCGCTGCGGAGCGACGGGACCGTCCGGGCCTGGGGCAACAACGGCTATGGCGCCCTGGGAGATGGCACCATCACCAACCGGCTGACGCCGGTGACGGTCTCGGGCCTCAGCGGCATTACCCACATCGCCGCGTTCCATCACTCGGTGGCGCTGAAGAGCGATGGAACGGTCCGCACCTGGGGCTGGAATGTCCATGGCCAGATCTGTGATGGGACGACCAACAACCGGTTGACGCCCTACCTGGTGCCGGGTGTCACCAGCGTCACCAGCGTCGATGCGGCCGGCGCTCACACGCTGGCGCTGAGGGGAGATGGCACCGCCAGGTCCTGTGGCTGGAACGCCTATGGCCAGGTGGGGGATGGGACGACCACCAACCGGTTGTCGCCGGCGTCGGTGGTGGGCCTCTGAGCCATCGGAACAAAGTCCTTTCAGGGGTTGGGTGAGTCCGCCTTCCGGGCGCGCTCTTCACGAACTTGTCCAACTGTCGGACAAGTCTGGCGAGACCGTGCCCGGAGGGCTCCCTCCTGCTTTCGAGCTGAGGACAGACCCCTGAACGGACTGACTTCGAAATGACGAGCGCGGCCAACGCACGGGGGGTGAGGGAGGCGGGCAAGCACTACCTGAGTCTCAGCCTGCCAGGCGGCGCGCGAAGAATGAGAGGATCTCATCCCGGGCGGCGCGGGTCGGTTCGCCCTCCGCATCGATGAGGTGTGCCGTCACCACGCTGTGCGGGCCACCGACGACGCGCTTGAAGAACGGCGGGGGCTCGGGATTCGCGGCCTCATCGGGGAGGACCTTCGCGACGAAACGGTCTCCGAGCGCGGCGGTGTAGGCCGCGAACCGTTGCGCCGTGCAGAAGCGATCTCCCGCGAACCGGTAGCCAAGAACCGTCAGGTCCTCGCGCTCGAGACGCTCCTTCACCTGCGCGAGCTCCTCGGGGGCGAGCTGGATTCCCCCTGGATTGTTCAGCGGCAGCGAGGGCTGGCAGAGCACCGGGGCGAGCATCGAGGGCTCGAGCATCATGCTGAGCGCGAAGTTGCCGGTGAAGCACATGCCAATGGCACCCACGCCCCGGCCACCGCACTGCTCGTGGGCGAGGCTCGCCAGCGCGCGCAGCCACCGCGTGACGGGGCTCGACTCATTCGCCGCGAACGCGCGGAACTCGGCGCTGACGCATGCGCGCTGGAGCACGGCCGCTCCCTCCTCCGCATCCGGGAAGGCGCCGTCGCGCCCGAAGAGCGATGGCATGTAGATGGTGAAGCCGGCGTCCCGGACCCAGCGGCTGAAGCGCGCGACGTGCGGGCTGATGCCTGGCATCTCCGCCATGACGATCACCGCCGGGCCGGTGCCGGCGACGTAGACCCCCTTGGTGTTTCCGAGCAGTGTGATGGAGCGGCGCTCGAAGTCGTCGAGCGGCTCATCCGCCATGGGTTGCTTGAGCATGAGAAGAGCATGGCGCCTCGCGTCCTCGCGCCCAAGTGGCAGGACTGACAATCTTCGGTCTAATCTTGCCAGATGTTGATCACACACCTGGCCTTCGACGGAGTCGCGGATGGTCCGATGGGCGTGGCCCTCGACATCGTGGGGACCGCGACGCGGGTGGTGCGAGCGGGGCTCGTGGCGCTGCCCAAGGGCCGCCAGGCACCGCGCCAGCGTGTGGTGTCGGTGGATGGCGAGCCTGTCCGCACGGCGGCGGGACGCACGCTCGCGGTGGATGGCGCTCTGGGCCTGCGCGGACTGGGAGCGGGTGATGTCCTGGTGCTGCCGGGGCTCGGGATGGCGACGGCGCCCGAGATCGCCGCTGGGCTCGAGCGCCCGGACATCGTGCGCGGAGCGGAGCTGGTGGCGCGTGCGGCCGCGAAGGGAGTGCTCGTCGCCGCGTCCTGCTCGGCGACTTTTGTTCTCGCGGCCTCGCGAGTGCTCGATGGCCGGCGGGCGACGACGACCTGGTGGCTGGGCCCGGTGTTCACCCAGCGCTTTCCGCGCGTGACCCTGTGCTCGGACCGCATGGTGGTCGAGTCGGGCGGCGTCTTCACCGCGGGCGCCGCGCTCGCGCATGCCGACCTCATGCTGGCGATCCTGGCCCACACCTCGAGCCCCTCGGTCGCGCACACGGTCGCCAGGTATCTCGTCCTCGACGAACGCCCGTCACAGGCGCGCTACATGGTGCTGGACCATCTCGGCAGCTCGGACCCGGTGATTCGTCAGCTCGAGTCCTTCGTCACTTCGAACCTCGAACGGCAGAGCAGCATCGACGAGATGGCTCGGGCCACGGCCACGTCGCCCCGTACGCTCGCGCGAAGGGTGGCGAAGGGGCTGGGGATGACGCCCCAACAGTTCGCACAGCGACTGCGGGTCGCCCAGGCGGTCCACCTGCTCGAGACGACGCAGCACCCCGTCGAGGAGGTGGCGGCGCGTGTCGGTTACGCCGACCCGGCCGCGTTCCGGCGCGTTTTCCGCCGAGAGACCGGGGAGACGCCGCGCGCGCGACGCACGCGCTCGATGCTCCGGGACTTCCGTGATGGTTGAGCACGCAGGGGGGCACTGTGTGATGCTGTACGTGTGTCCAGGCCTTGTGTAGGGGCCGTGTGATGTAGCCTGCGTCGGGTACCTGGCTGTTCCCCCTTGAGCCAAGGTGGTGCCGTGGGCATTTCAACGCGACTCACGTGGCTGTCCGCACTCCCGCGCCTGCTCGTGGTGGCTCTGCCCGTCCTCTGGGGCTGCAGCATCAATCATTACCAGCCGAGCCATTTTCAGTTCACCACCATTGTCAAGAAAACCAGAGCGGGACCGGGTGGCTGGCGGGCCGCGTGTATCCATGCGACCGTTATCAATAAATCGACCATGGAGCCCTATTTCTGTAACTTCGGCGTGGGAATGCCAATTGAGCACGGAGACGTCGGATTGATATCCGAGCGGCTTGCTCAGCGAATCTCCGCCGATTGTGCCAACCAAGCGTTGCAGGAAGTGCTCGCCGCTCCTGCCTCTCCGCTTCCTGGACTTGTCTGCACGCAGTTCAGGAACACGTTTCAAGAGATCCTGAATCGCGCCATACTTGGCGCCAAGGTGACGGTTTTGTGCGAAGAGGAAACAAATCCCATCCAAGTTGGCTTCTAGGCCCATGCCCATTTCGGCGGAAGAATTGCTGTCTATCGTCCAGCAGCACTGGCGTTCGGACCATGAATTTGACGATAAGCTGGAAAGGAGTCCTGAGCTGAAGAGGTTTCATGCCGTGTGGAAACAGGCACTCAAGAGGCACGAACAGTGGTGCGAGCTTATGGACGAGCTCAGAGCGGCGCTTCCGTACCTCAATATCGGGGATGCCACGGCCACCTGTGACTCCAGCTTCAAATGTATAGTGTATACGAACCGGGAGCCCGTGTCCTCGGACCCACAGGAAGGGGGGGCGCGATCGCGCCGCTGGACGGTTGTCGGCTGCCTGAGCGTCCTGGCGCCTGTCTATACTGTTTATGGCGTGCAGTACGACTACAAAGGTCGAGAGGTGCGTGGTGCTGCGAGGGTCTTCTTTGAGCCGCTTCCGGCTCAGATGCAGGCGCTCGCGCAAGTCGTTGCCAGAAAGATCGAATCCAGGTACGGGGCCGAGGCTCTTCCTCGCAAGATCGCCGAGACCCAAGTCCCACTGATCGTGCATCGGAAGGAGCCGCCCGAGACCACGCTCTTTCACGCGCTCTTCACACCCGAGCCTGAAAACCTGCCGCTCTAGCGCCGCTTCGAGGAGCCCCCGCCCGGGCTCTCCATGGCTCCCACTTTCCGACGGCCGCCCACCCCACGGGCGGGCGTGCGCATTGACGCCCCTCCTAAACCGGTGTTCAGTCTGAGGGAGAGAGCGCCATGGCCCCCCAGATTGCCCTCGATTTCGTCACGTCGTCCCAGAAGCCCGTGCATCCGGCCCTCGAGCCGTTCCACCCGGTGGTACAGCGGTGGTTCACCGAGCGGCTCGGCGAGCCCTCGCGCCCCCAGGTGGAGGGCTGGCCCCTCATCCAGGCGCAGCAGGATGTGCTGATCGCCGCCCCCACGGGCAGCGGCAAGACACTCACGGCCTTCCTGGCGGCCCTGGACCGGCTCTTCCGCCTCGCCCTGGAGGGGCGCCTGGAGGACCGGACGCAGGTGCTGTACGTGTCGCCGCTCAAGGCGCTGGGCAACGATGTGCAGAAGAACCTGCTGCAGCCGTTGGAGGAACTGGTGCAGCGGGCGCGGGCGGCGGGCTTCTCGCCGCAGGAGCTGCGGGTACAGGTGCGCACGGGGGACACCTCGGCGTCCGAGCGCGCGCAGATGGTGCGCCGGCCGCCGCACATCCTCATCACCACGCCGGAGTCCATCTACCTGTACCTGACGGCGGACCGGGCGAGGGCCACGCTGCGCTCGGTGCGGACGGTCATCGTGGATGAGATCCACGCGCTGGCGCGGGACAAGCGGGGCAGCCACTTCGCGCTGTCGCTGGAGCGGTTGAAGGCGCTCACGGAGGTGCGTCCGCAGCTCATCGGCCTGTCGGCGACGCAGAAGCCACTGGAGGCCATCGCCGGCTTCCTGACGGGGGAGCGGGCGGAGGAGTGCCGGTTGGTGCAGGTGGGGCACCAGCGGCCGTGGGACCTGCGGGTGGAGATACCGGACGCGGAGCTGGGCTCGCTGGCCACGAACGAGATGTGGGGCCAGGTGTATGACCGGCTGGTGCAGTTGTCGGGGGAGCACCGCACGACGCTCGTCTTCGTGAACACGCGGAAGATGGCGGAGCGGGTGGCGCACGACCTGGGCGAGCGGCTGGGGGAGGACAAGGTCGCGGCGCACCACGGCAGCATGTCGAGGGAGATGCGGCTGTCGGCGGAGGAGCGGCTGAAGGCAGGGCAGCTCTCGGTGATGGTGGCCACGGCGTCGCTCGAGCTGGGCATCGACGTGGGCAACGTGGACCTGGTGGTGCAACTGGGGACCACGCGCTCCATCTCGGTGCTGTTGCAGCGGGTGGGCCGAGCGGGCCACTACAAGGGAGGAATCTCGAAGGGCATCCTCATCGCGATGACGCGCGACGAGCTGATGGAGTGCGTCGGGCTGCTGAACGCGGTGCGCGAGGGGGACCTGGACGCGGTCCGGATTCCGGAGAAGCCGCTGGACGTGCTGGCGCAGCAGGTGGTGGCGGCGTGCGCGTGCGAGGAGTGGGACGAGCGGGCGTTGTACAGCCTGCTCCGCCGGGCGTACCCGTACCGGCACCTGACGTACGAGGAGTACGAGAAGGTGCTGGAGACGCTCTCGGAGGGCGTGTCGCTGAGGCGGGGGAGGGCGGGGGTGCACCTGCACCGGGACCGGGTGAACCAGCGGCTGAAGGCGCGGCGGGGCGTGCGGATCACGGCGCTCACGAATGGAGGAGCGATTCCGGACACGTTCACCTTCAACGTGGTGGCGGAGCCGGAGGGGAAGGTGGTGGGGACGCTGGACGAGGACTTCGCGGTGGAGTCGACGCCGGGGGACATCTTCCTGCTGGGGACGACGGCGTGGAGGATCCAGCGGGTGATGGGGGCGTCGGTGATGGTGGAGAACGCGCACGGGCAGCCGCCGACGGTGCCGTTCTGGCGAGGTGAGGCGCCGGGCCGCACGGACGAGCTGAGCGTGCACGTGGGGCGGCTGCGCGAGGAGCTGACGGCGCGGAAGGACGCGGCCCTGTTCCTGGAGAAGGAGCTGAGGGTACCGCCGCCGGCGGTGGACGCGCTCCTGGCGTACTTGAGGGCGGGTCAGCAGGTGTTGGGGGCGGTGCCGAGCCACACGACGATTGTCGCCGAGCGCTTCTTCGACGAGGCGGGAGGGATGCAGCTCATCCTCCACGCGCCGTTCGGGAGCCGGGTGAACCGGGCGTGGGGACTGGCGTTGCGCAAGCGCTTCTGCCGCACGTTCGACTTCGAGCTTCAGGCGGCGGCGACGGAGGATGGCCTGCTGTTGTCGCTGGGTGAGCAGCACTCGTTCCCATTGGAGGACATCTTCCAGTTCCTGAATCCGGAGAACGTGGAGGAGGTGCTGGTGCAGGCGGTGTTGCAGGTGCCGCTGTTCGGGACGCGCTTCCGGTGGAACGCGACGCGGGCGCTGTCACTGTCACGGTTCTCTGGGGGCAAGCGGGTGGCGCCGAACCTCCAGCGGGCGAGGAGCGAGGACCTGCTGGCGGCGGTGTTCCCGGCGCAGGTGGGGTGCCAGGACAACCATGGAGGAGCGGACGTCGAGCTGCCGGACCATCCGCTGGTGAAGCAGACGATGGAGGACTGCCTTCGCGAGGCGATGGATATCGAGGGCCTGCGCGAGGTGTTGAGGAGGATGAAGGACGGGCGCATCAAGCTGGTGGCGAAGGACGTGCCGGAGCCGAGCCTGTTCGCGCACCAGATGGTGAACAGCCAGCCGTACACGTTCCTGGACGACGCACCGGCGGAGGAGCGGCGGGTGCGCAACGTGGTGCTGAGGCGGACGCTGCCGGCGGAGGACGCGGCATCGTTCGGGGCGCTGGATGCGGACGCCATCGACCAGGTGGTGAGGGACGCGGCGCCGCCGATGCGGGACGAGGATGAACTGCACGACGCGCTGCTGCAACTGGTGTTGCTGCCGGAGAATGAGGTGCCGGGACGTTTCGTCTCGAGCCTGCTGGCGCAGCGGCGGGTGGCGTGGCTGGAGGTGGGAGGGAGGCGGTTCCTGGTGCCGGCGGAGCGGCAGAGCGCGATTCGAGCGCTCTTCCCCGAGGTGCCATTGCAACCGGAGCTACAGCCGTTGCCGGGAGACAAGCCGGTGGAGCGGGAAGCGGCGGTGCAGCAGGTGGTGCGAGGGTGGATGGAGTTGCTGGGACCGACGACTGCGGGAGAACTGGCGGAGCAGACAGCATTGGACGAGTCCGAGGTCTTCCTGTCGTTGCACCAGTTGGAGGCGACGGGAGGAATCCTGAGAGGCCGTTTCCGCCCCTTCATCCCCCATCACCAGGAACAACAGTCACAGTCCCAATCAGGGCCACACCTGCGGACACAACCCCTCTCCCCCCGGGAGAGGGACGGGGTGAGGGTATCGGAGACCCCGGGTTCCACCCCGGCCGTGGTGGAGTGGTGCGATCGGCGTCTCCTGCAGCGAATCCACCGGCTCACCGTGGGACGCCTGCGCAAGGAGATCGAACCGCTCAGCGCCCAGGACTTCATGCGCTTCCTCTTCCGGTGGCACCACTTGGAGGAGCTGGACGCGCTGCGAGGCTCAACGGGCCTCTCGAAAGCCATCACCCTGCTGCAGGGCTACGAAGCGCCCGCGTCGGCCTGGGAGCGCTACCTGCTGCCCGCGCGGATGAAGGGCTATCTGGGAGATCTGCTGGAGCGGGCCTGCTACTCGGGCGAAGTGGCCTGGGGTCGACTCACCCAGAAGGACGCGAAGCCCGTGCCCGGCCCGCGCCGGGGAGCCCCCGCCACGCCTCCCGAACCCGAGCCCACCCGCTCCCGAGCGGCGACACCGAACCGCAACGCGAGCCTGACCTTCGTGCGGCGAGAGGACCTGGACTGGATGCTCTCGGCGGCGAGGCCGAACGCGGTGCTGTCGGACGGGGGCGTGTGGGTGCCACCGGACCTGTCGGGGCCGGCGAAGGACGTGGTGGCGGTGCTGGAGCAGCGAGGCGCGTGCTTCTTCAACGACCTCTGCTCTCGCTCCCGGCGTCTGCCCGCGGAGGTGGAGGACGCGCTGTGGGAACTGGTGGCGCGAGGCCTCGTGACAGCGGACGCGGTGCAGAACCTGCGAGTGCTGCAGAGCCCGGCACAGCGCAAGCGGCAGAAGCTGTTGCAGCGAGGAGGCCCGGGCCGCTGGAGCCTGCTGGTGCCCTCGGAGCCGAAGGCCGAGGACGAAGTCCGGGAGTCACTGGCCCGGCTGTTCCTCCAGCGCTACGGCATCGTCTGGAGGGACCTGGTGATGCGTGAGTCACTGACGCCCTCGTGGCGCGAGCTGCTGTACGTGTACCGGCGGATGGAGGCGCGGGGAGAAATCCGCGGAGGGCGCTTCGTGGCGGGCTTCGTGGGAGAGCAGTTCGCGCTCCCGGAGGCGGTGGACGTGGCACGAGCGGTGCGTCGGCAGGCGCCCTCGGGAGTGAGGGTGCAGCTCTCGGCGGTGGACCCACTCAACCTCACGGGAGTGGTGACACCGGGTCCGCGAGTGCCGGCGACGGTGAGCAACGTCGTCACCTACGTGGACGGAGTGCCGCAGGGCTTCGACGCGCAGGGGGACGACGAGGACACCGAGGAGGAGTCCGGACCCGGCGAGACGGCCCAGGCCAACTGACTTCATTCGGAGGAACTGTTCGGGTCAGGGAGCAATCCCTCCCGTGCGGCCAGGCGTTTCGTGGTCTGTATTTCATCCTCGAGGTAGGTGTTTGGCTCGGGGAAGATTTGCTCCACCAGGACGCAGAGCCGAAGGGCCTTTTCCAGGGATTCTTTCGTCCGCTCGAGATTCCAATATCTGAGTTTGAAGAACCACGTATCCTCAAGCGTGGCCAATGCCTTCTGTTCTCCTTCTTCGTAGAGCTTCATCGCGCTCAGCGGGTCGTTCTGGAAGGTATCCAGGAAATTGCCCAGCTCCAGAACGACGGGAGCACTGCGGCCCGAACCCAGGATGGCCAGTTCGAGGAGGCGCTGGATTTCAGAGAATACCTCCTCCGGGCTTCTGCCGGGTTGGTCGATGACCTGTTGCAATCGGGCCAGATAGAGAAGGTTGGGGGTGAAGGCAGGACAGTCTTCCGCGAGCTCTCGGAGAAGTCTCAATTGCTCCGGGTTTCCTCGCTCGTGCTCACCGGCTTTTCTGGCCGTCTCGAATTTCTTGACCAGTTCCTCCACGCTGAGATGTGTCATGCGATTGCACCCCTACAGCTTCTCCATCAGCCGTTTTGGATTCTGAAGAATCTTGACCACACTGTTGAGCTGCGCCTTGGTCGCCAGGCTGAAGTCTTCCCGCTCCAGCATTTGTTTGACTTCGAAGAGCGTGTAGTCCTTGAGCTGTGAGGGGAAATCGCGTGCGCGCTGGAGCGTGGCGGGAAGCTGTCCCACCCGCGTATTCAGCAAGGAGATCCTGTCCAACATTCGCGCGGCCATGGGGGCCGCGATGAGCCCCGATGCCTTTGCCTCGGCAATCAAGGCTTGCGCCTCCGCGAACTGGCCGTTGTTGATGAGAGCCCAGATCCGAGCGGGAACCGTGTTGCAGCTCTCGTCTGCAGTGCCTGTGGCCAAGTGTGTATCTGGCTCCTGGCGAACCGCGCTGCTTTCATGACTGCATCCGCTCGCAAGAAGAATGGCTCCCATGAGGAGCATCAGGCAGGTTTTCATGCTTGGGCCTCCTTAGTGGGGTTTCTTGCCTTGCAGATGGGGGCGCACACATTCATGAGGTATGCGCTCCTCTCGGACGACAGTGTGCTACTTCGCACGCAGGCTTGGAGCAAGTTGTTCATAGGGCACGGTCTCGCCCTTGGGTTTCTCGTTGGCGAGCTTCGCGTGCGGGGCTCCCGGCGAGTCCAGCCAGAAGCTCGCCTCCTTATTTCACCGGGTTGAGTTTGGGCGGGCAGTTCTGCATGCTGGCGCGCTCCAGCCGGCCCAGCACGTCGTCCGTCTGCTCTGCCAGCGTGTCCATGGCCTGCTGCGGTGTCTTCTCGCCCTCGACAGTCAGGCTGATGTTCGCCACATTCAGGGATGTTCATTGGGGTAATGCTCCACATCTGGATCCAGGACGAACGCCAGGTGGTGAGTTCTATGAACTCAAGTTCAAGTACAATTCAGTCATGGTTGGTAGGCGGTTTCGAGCTTCGACATCCAGAACTCCGTCTATCGTCTCCAAGAACTCTACCAAGTCTTGTTCATCTGATTCGTGCAATGACTGCAAAACTCTAAGCCAGATCAGTCCAACCTTTCCTTGAAACGTAGTGTCCGGGAAGTCTAGGTTTGCAGCAGTGCTGAGCGCCTTGATTTCATTTGGATCTGCTATCTCTTTGGCGAGTTCGCGAGCGGCATGCTTTATGAGTGTCTGCCTTCGCTCCTGTTCCGGAGTGACGCTGCGAGGTAGTGAGAATCCCTGCAAACAAGCTTGGCATTGGAACTCACCTCCAGCATCAAAATCCCGAAGTAGGACGACGTGGCATTCTGGGCAGCGACGTACCTTCTTTTCTATGAAATCATTCAGAGGCAGATTCGCGGCCAGAAATGCTACGCAAGAATTTGAAAACGCATGAACCTCTGTCGGAAATCCTCGCCGCCCTGAGATGAGATTCCCAATTACGACACTGACGCCATACTTCTTCCAGTTGCCTACCTTTGTGATTACGGACTGTGCTTGCTGGGATCGAAACACATCGCTGTGGAGCGACTTGGAGGAGAAGGTGACCCTTTTGATGCTGGTCATTTCACGCAACGCGGTTTCACTGTCGACAAGTCGCTCGGAAACCTCTCGCGCGTAAATGCGTATGCCTCGAATAAGTGCCTCTCCTGATAGCTTGGAGAGAGGCAGATTACCCTGGCTGCTGAGTAGGACTTGTTGCTCCAAGATGTGTTTGCACAGGGTCAACATGGAGCGGGGCGTAGCCCCGGCAAAAACTGCAACAATCTCCTCTACGCTCATTCCATCCGGGAGCGGAAGTTCCTCAGAAAAGAGGTCGCCCAGGCGTGTCAGCTTCCCTTGTGAGAACGCCTGGATGCGCTTCTGCACCATTTCAATAAGTTGCTGGTGGCTCCATTCGAGTGTGTTTGTGAAGATCCTGTCGGGCCTTGCCTTTTCGCTGTAGTATTGATTGATCCTGTCCCAGAGAAAGAACTTGAACCCGAATGTTCGATCAGGGTAATCGAGAAGCGCTAGGTTTGAAACCAGGGGATGAATCAAATCATAGGTCGCCTTGGGATCTCGTTGTGTCCATGTGGTCTCATCAACGCGATCTACGAGAATGTAAACAGCTTCGTAGAAGCTGCTGGCCAATTGCATCAGGCGGTGAAAGTCCACTTCTGGATTGGCCGCCAAGTCCTGTGTGTGTGTTTTTATCTCAATAATGGTTTTGGCGATTGCTGAAGCAGTCTCAAGCTTTTCATTGGCTAGTTCAAGGACTCCTGCGATCAGTTTGATGAGCGGAAGTGCTTCAACAACCCTTTTGCCCACGTCTCTAGTCTGTTCCCATGGAGTCCTGATCTTTTGAATAGCTTCGAATACCTCACTCGGTGCTCGCCCTCCTACATAATGTGCGTAACAGTGCTGAAGAATTCTCCGCTCTGAGCTTGAGAGCCGCAGGTGGGGCATCGACTCTGATGAGAGCGTCTTGAGGATGTGCACCACTAATAAAAAATTCAAAGCACGAAAGTGTGTCTCTATGTCGTGCTGGTTCTGCTTTATCCCCAACCCTGAGAAGTCATCGTAGAAGATCGGTAGAACAGGCAGTCGCCCATCCTCCAATGATTGTAGCGAGCGTGCCCTCTCATCAATCGTGATTGCAAGCGCGGTTTTGCCGCCACCAGTAGGTCCCAAGATTATGCAGCTTGCGGGCTTGGAAGGATTGCCCCACACGGTCGCATAGTAGGGAGGGGGAACAAAATACCCTTCTAGAACATCGCGCTCATCACGGGCATTGATGCTTGCGAATGGATTGTTCCCCTTGGGAAAGCCTAGAAATTCTAGGTACTCTGGCAGGGTGACAGCGGGCATTGAGTTTCACCATTGAAGTTGGATAATTCCAGAAATTGGATGTGCGTCGATATAGAAGATGAAGAAATAAGCCCGTTAGTTGCGAGATTGCAAGTAAATGCGAATAGGTGGCCTGTTGCGGAGCACCCCAGTATCTGTAAATTAGGAACGACTCCAGCGAGACGGCAGTCACCAGTTGGAACTGCCGTCTACGCTGTGGGCAGCGCGCTACTTCGCGCGCCCTTCCTTCCAGGCCTGCAGGAGCTGCTCATAGGGCACGGTCTCGCCCTTGGGCTTCTCGTTGGCGAGCTTCGGGTGCGGAGCTCCCGGCGCGTCCAGCCAGAAGCTCGCCTCCTTCACCGGGTTGAGCTTGGGCGGGCAGTTCTGCATGCCCGCGCGCTCCAGCCGGCCCAGCACGTCGTCCATCTGCTCGGCCAGCGTGTCCATGGCCTGCTGCGGCGTCTTCTCGCCCTCGACGGCCAGGCTGATGTTCTGCCACCACAGCTGCGCCAGCTTCGGGTAGTCCGGCACGTTGGTGCCCGTGGGCGTCCACGCCACGCGCGCCGGGCTCCGGTAGAACTCCACCAGGCCGCCGTACCGGTCCGCCACCTTCGTCACGTGCTCGGAGCGCACGTCCGAGTCGCGCACCGGCGTCAGCCCCACCAGGAACTTCTTCAGCGACGTCGTCTTCGCCACCGTGAACTGCGCGTACAGCCACGCCGCCTTCCGCTTCTCCAGCGGGGTGCTCTTGAGCATCGTCCACGAGCCCGTGTCCTGGTAGCCGAGCTTCGTGCCCTCCTGCCAGTACGGGCCGTGCGGCGAGGGCGCCATGCGCCACTTCGGCGTGCCGTCCGCGTTCACCACCGGCAGCCCCGGCTTCGTCAGCGCCGCCGTGAAGCCCGTGTACCAGAAGATCTGCTGCGCCACGTTGCCCTGGCCGGGAACCGGGCCCGCCTCGGAGAACGTCATGCCGGCCGCCTGGGGCGGCGCGTACTTCTTCAGCCAGTCGATGTACTTCGTCAGCGCGTACACCGCGGCCGGGCCGTTCGTCTCGCCGCCGCGAGCCACCGAGGCGCCCGCCGGGTTGCAGCCCTCGACGCGGATTCCCCACTCGTCCACCGGCTTGCCGTTGGGCAGGCCCTTGTCTCCCACGCCCGCCATGGACAGCCATGCGTCCGTGAAGCGCCAGCCCAGGGACGGATCCTTCTTCCCGTAGTCCATGTGGCCGTACACCCGGACTCCGTCGATCTCCTTCACGTCGCGGCTGAAGAACTCGGCGATGTCCTCGTAGGCGGACCAGTTCACCGGCACGCCCAGCTCGTAGCCGTACTTCTTCTTGAAGCGCTCGCGGAGATCCGGCCGGCTGAACCAGTCCTGGCGGAACCAATACAGGTTGGCGAACTGCTGGTCCGGCAACTGGTACAGCTTCCCGTCCGGGCCGGTGACGAAGCTCTTGCCCATGAAGTCGTCGATGTCGAGCGTGGGCAGCGTCACGTCCTTGCCCTCGCCCGTCATGAAGTCCGACAGCGGCACCACGTGCCCGTAGCGCACGTGCGTGCCAATCAAATCGCTGTCGTTCACATACATGTCATAGATGCTGCGGCCCGACTGCATCTGGGTCTGCAGCTTCTCGATGACATCGCCTTCCTGGATGAGATCGTGTTTGACCTTGATGCCCGTAATCTCCTCGAAGGCCTTGGCCATCGTCTTGGCCTCGTAGACGTGGGTGTCGATCGTCTCCGAGACCACGTTGATGGTCTGCCCGCGGTAGGGGGCGGCGGCCTCGCGGAACCACTTCAGCTCCGCCAGCTGCTGCTCACGGGTGAGGGTGCTCGGCTGGAACTCCTGGTCCACCCACTTCTCGGCGGCCTTCTCCAGTACGGCCAGGTCCGCCTGCTGCTGCTGGGCGGTGGCGGCGGGCTTCGCACCTTCCTCTGGCTTCGACTCCTTCTTGCACCCGGCGATGGGGACTGCCACGGCCAGCGCCAGCACACACTTCAACGTGTTCTTCAACGGGTTACCCCCAGCGAGCAATGAAGAGCATGAACAGCAACGATAGAACCAAGGCGGTCGAGACAGAGGCATCCGTCAGCCCCACCCACGCCAGGTGGATGAAGGCGCTGCCCATGAGTCCCACGAAGAGGCGGTCTCCGCGGGTGGTGGCCATGGGCAGCAGCCCTCGGCGGGGCAGGGAAGGGGAGCGGATTCCCCAGACGGTATAGGCGGCGAGCAGCAGCACGATGACCACGAAGAAGCCGGCCGTCGGCGCGGTCCAGGCCATCCATTCCAGGTCCATGGGGGCTCACACCCTTCCCAGGGCGAAGCCCTTGGCGATGTAGTTGCGCACGAAGTAGATGACGACCGCGCCGGGCACGAGCGTCAGCACTCCGGCGGCGGCGAGCAGGCCCCAGTCCATGCCAGCGGCGCTCACCGTACGCGTCATGGTGGCGACGATGGGCTTGGCCTCCACGGCCGTCAGCGTGCGAGCCAGCAGCAGCTCCACCCAGCTGAACATGAAGCAGAAGAACGCCGTCACGCCCACCCCCGAGCGGATGAGCGGCAGGAAGATGCGCACGAAGAAGCGGGGGAAGCTGTACCCGTCGATGTACGCCGTCTCGTCGATCTCCCTCGGCACGCCGGACATGAAGCCCTCGAGAATCCACACGGCCAGGGGCACGGTGAAGAGCATGTGCGCCAGGGCCACGGCCCACGGCGTATCGAACAGACCGATGCTCGAGTAGAGCTGGAAGAAGGGGAGGAGGAACACGGCCGGGGGCGACATGCGGTTGCTCAGCAACCAGAAGAAGAGGTGCGAGTCGCCGAGGAAGCGGTAGCGCGAGAAGGCATAGGCCGCGGGCAGCGCCAGCAGCACGGAGAGCACGGTGTTGATGCCCACGTACGTGAGCGAGTTGATGTAGCCGTCGCTCCAGTCCGGGTCGGTGAAGATGGTGACGTAGTTGGCGAACGTGGGATTGCGCGGCCAGAGCGTGAAGCCGCCCAATATCTCCTCGTTCGTCTTCAGCGACATGCCCACCAGCCAGTAGATGGGAATGAAGCTGAGCAGCAGGTACAGGGGCACGGCGATGCGTTTCATCGCGCCTCCTTCGAGCCCGTGGTCGACGTCGAGGCTGTCATGGCCGTGTAGAAGATGTAGCTGAGCAGCAGGATGACGAGGAAGTAGACGAGCGAGAAGGCCGCGGCCGGGCCGAGGTCGAACTGGCCCACCGCGAGCCGCGTGAGGTACTGGCTCAGGAAGGTGGTGGCGTTGCCGGGTCCGCCGCCGGTGAGGACGAAGGGCTCGGTGTAGATCATGAAGCTGTCCATGAAGCGCAGCAGCACGGCGATGGTCAGCACGCCGCGCAGCCGGGGCAGTTGGATGAAGCGGAACGTGGCCCAGGCCGAGGCGCCGTCGATGCGGGCCGCCTGGTAGTAGGCCTCGGGGATGGCGCGCAGGCCCGCGTAGCAGAGCAGGGCCACCAGCGGCGTCCAATGCCACACGTCCATGAGCAGCACCGTGAGCCAGGCATCCAGCGCGTTGGACGTGTAGTTGTACTCGACGCCGAGCGCGTTGATGACCACGCCGAAGAGGCCGATGTCCCCGCGGGCGAAGATCTGCCAGATGGTGCCCACCACGTTGAAGGGGATGAGCAGGGGCAGGCCCAGCAGCACCAGGCACACGGAGGCGGCGCGGCCTTCCTTGGGCAGCACCAGCGCGAGCGCCACGCCCAGCGGAATCTCCAGGGCCAGCACCGCCAGCGAGAAGCCGAGCTGCCGCCGCAGGGCCCCGTGCAGCTCCGGGTCCCTCAGCACCTTGCGGAACCACTCCGTGCCCACGAAGACCCGTTGCTCCGGTCCCAGGATGTCCTGCACCGAGTAGTTCACCACCGTCATCAACGGGATGATGGCGCTGAAGGCGACGGCCACCAGCACCGGCAGCACCAGCAGCCAGGCGCGCTGATTCGTGGGCTTGTTCATGGAATGGCTCGGCCTCCGGCGTACAGCGTCGTCCAGCGCGGCGGCAGCTCCAGCCAACAGGCCTCGCCCGGCGAGAGCCGCTCCTCCTCGGGCAGCCGCACCTTCAGGGCCTGTGTCCCCAGCCGCGCCGTGGCCAGCTTGTGCCGCCCCAGGTCCTCCACCTGCGTCACCTCGACGCGCACCGAGGCCGGCGTGCCCTCGGGGACGCGCCGGAGGAACTCGGGACGGATGCCGAGCCGCGGCTCGCCCCCGGCCTCCCGCGCCCGTGCGCACACGCCCGCGTCCAGCGGCAGCCGCTGCCCCTCCACCACCACCGCGCCATCCTCCACCGTGCACGGCAGCAGGTTCATCCCCGGGCTGCCGATGAAGTAGCCGACGAAGGTGTCCGCCGGGCGCTCGAAGAGCTCCTGCGGCGTGCCCACCTGCACCACGCGCCCCTGGTTCATCACCACCACCCGGTCCGCCAGCGTCAGCGCCTCCACCTGGTCGTGCGTCACGTACACCAGCGTCATCTTCAGCTGCTCGTGCACCTGCTTCAGCTTGCGGCGCAGCAGCCACTTCACGTGCGGGTCGATGACCGTCAGGGGCTCGTCCAGGAGGATGGCCGCCACGTCCCGGCGCACCAGGCCCCGGCCCAGCGAAATCCGCTGGCGCATGTCCGCGGACAGCCCGCTGGCCCTCCTGCGCAGGTCCGGAGTGAGCTCCAGCAGCTCCGCCACCTCCTCCACCCGCGCCCGCGTCTCGGCGGCCCCCAACCCCCGGTTGCGCAGCGGGAAGGCCAGGTTCTCCGAGACGCTCATCGTGTCGTAGATGACCGGGAACTGGAACACCTGGGCGATGTTGCGCCGCTGCGGCGGGGCCGCGGTGACGTCCACTCCGTCGAAGAGCACCTGTCCCCGGCTGGGCTTCAGCAGGCCGGAGATGATGTTGAGCAGCGTCGTCTTCCCGCACCCCGAGGGCCCCAGCAGCGCGTAGGCGCCACCGTCCTCCCAGACGAGCTCCAGGGGGCGCAGCGCGTAGTCCTGCTCGGAGGCGGGCGCCGGCACGTAGGCGTGGGCGATGCCGCGGAGCTCAATCCTGGCCATGGGCGGGCGCCTCGGGAGAGAAGGGGGGCGCGGCCACCAGCCGGCCCTCGGGGCTGAACACGAACATCCGGGAGGGCGGGGCGAACAGCTCCACCGGCGCGCCGTACGGGTGCCGGTGCACGCCCTCCACCTGCGCGGTGAGCGCGAGCCCCGCGTGCGCCGCGTGCACGAGCGTCTCGGAGCCGCTCACCTCCTCCACCTCCACGTGCGCGGGGATGCGCACGTCTCCGGGTCCACCGGGCGACAGCCGCAGGTGGTGGGCGCGCACCCCCAGCCGGTAGCGTCCGGGCGCGAGCCCCCGCAGGTGCCCGGACAGCGGGACGGCCACCTCGGGCGACAGGCGCGCTCCCCCCTCCGGAGAGAGCTCCGCGTCCCACAGGTTCATCTGCGGGTCGCTGAAGATCTGGCCCACGCGCTCGGTGGCGGGGGACTGGTACACCTCCAGCGTCGGGCCCGTCTGCAGCAGGCGGCCCTCGTGGAGCACCGATGTCTTCCCGCCGAGCAGCAGCGCCTCGGTGGGCTCGGTGGTGGCGTACACCACGACGGCGGGCCGGTCGCGGAAGAGCTGGCGGATTTCCGTGCGCAGCTCCTCGCGCAGCTTGTAGTCCAGGTTGGCCAGGGGCTCGTCCAGCAGCAGCAGCGAGGCGTCCTTGGCCAGCGCGCGCGCCATGGCCGTGCGCTGCTGTTGTCCTCCGCTCAGCTCCGCGGGCAACCGCTGGAGGTAGGGCTCCAGGCGGAGCGCGGCGGCCGTCTCCCGTACGCGCCGGTCCAACTCCTGTCCGCGCAGTCTTCCCGCCAGCCGCAGCGGCGAGGCGATGTTCTCGTAGACGGTGAGCGAGGGATAGTTGACGAACTGCTGGTACACCATGGCCACGTCGCGGCGGCGCACGTCCACACGTGTCACGTCGGCCCCGTCCGCCCGCAGCGTGCCCCGGCCAGGCTTGTCCAGCCCGGCCATGAGGCGCAGCAGCGATGTCTTCCCCGCTCCCGTGCGGCCCAGCAGGATGTGGAAGGCGCCGGGTTCGAGCTTCAGGTTGATGTCCGCGAGGTGGGTGACCCCCTCCACCACGCGCGTGACGTTCTCCAGCTCGATGCCATGGCTCACCCGGTGTGTCCCCTCGATGCGCTACGCCGTGAGTGACCGCGGGCGCATCGTAGGAAGAATTCACGCCGGGTCCAGCTTCGGAATGAGGGCCCCGGCACTCTTCGTTAGGGTTGGCGGAAGCCCCCCATCCGTCCCCTGGGCAGCATCGCGAGCGGCGGAGAAGGCGTCTGAACAGCTCGCCTGCCTGCACGGCTGGCGGAAGTTTGACACTCGGACGAAATCTCGTTTCCCGGCCCTCGGACAACGGACATGCTCGGAAAAGCCTTGTTCTCCCCAGCGCCTCGTACACCAGAACCCCTCCCCCTGCTGCAGACCCTGAAGGCGGAGACCCGCCCGCACCATGAGCGCGCCGAGCGCGTGGTGCGCCTGATGTCTCCGGACCTCACCCCGGCTGGCTACCGGCGCCATCTGGAGGCGCTCTACGGCCTCTACGTGCCGTGGGAAGCCTCCCTCGCCGCCTGCCTGGAGGGCCGCTTCCCCGAGCTGCGCCTCGCCGAGCGGTGGAAGGTGCCCCTGCTGGAGGAGGACCTCCGGGCACTCGGCCATGACGGCGCCTCGCTGGCCCGCCTGCCCCTCCACCCGGGCCTGCCCTCCTCGTCCGGAGTACCCGAGGCACTCGGGACCCTGTACGTCCTGGAGGGCGCGACGCTCGGCGGGCAACTCATCCTGCGCCACCTCACCCGCCACTTCGAGGGCGCCTCCGTGGGAGGGTTCGCCTTCTTCCGGGCCTATGGTGAGGCCGTGGGGCCCATGTGGAAGGCCCTTGGCGAGGCCCTGCCGCGCGTCTGTCCGGAGCCGGCGCTCGCTCCCCGGGTGGTGCGCGGTGCCCAGGACACCTTCGAGGCCTTCGAGGCCTGGCTTCGGGAAGCCCATGTCGACGCGCCCTCCTGTCTCTGAAGCGGAGCTCTCGCAGTGCGAGCGCGAGCCCATCCACCTCCTGGGGGGCATCCAACCTCACGGCGCGCTGCTGGCCTTCTCGGAGCCGGACCTCACCCTGCGGCTGGTGAGCGCCAACACCGAGGCCCTGCTGGGGCGCCCGCCCGAGGCGCTCCTGGGCCAACCTCTGTCGGGGCTGTTTCCTCCCTCCTCGCTCGCCCTGCTCACCCGGGCCCTGGCCCAGCCCGCCTCCGGCCTGCTGCGCCTCGAGGCCGCGGGCCGCTTCTTCATCGGCGTTCCGCACCGCGGCGACGGGCTGGTGGTGCTGGACCTGGAGCCCACCGCGGAGGGCACCCACGAGGAGGAGGCGCTGGGGATGGTGGACCTGCTCCTCTCTCCGCTGGCCCGCGCCCAGGGCCCCAAGGGGCTGCTCCAGGCGGCGGCGGAGGCGGTGCGCGCGCTCACCCGCTTCGACCGGGTGATGGTGTACCGCTTCGACGCGGACTGGCATGGCGAGGTGCTGGCGGAGAGCCGCGACGAGTCCATGGACGGCTTCCTGGGCCTGCACTTCCCCGCGAGCGACATCCCCGCCCAGGCCCGCGCCCTCTACACGCGCCACACGCTGCGGCTCATCGCCGACGCGCGCGCCGAGCCCGTGCCGCTGCGGCCTCCCGTGCTGCCCTCCGAGGGCCGCCCGTTGGACCTGTCCGGCTCGACCCTGCGCAGCGTGTCCCCGGTGCACCTGGAGTACCTCGCCAACATGGGGGTGGGCGCCTCCATGTCCATCTCCCTGGTGCGCGAGGGCCGTCTCTGGGGCCTCATCGCGTGCCACCACCGCACGCCCCTGCTGGTGCCGCTCGCCACGCGCCGCGCCTGTGATGTGCTGGCCCGGCTGCTGTCGCTGCAGCTCGCCGCCGAGGAGCGCGCCAGCGTGTCCGCCGAGCTCGCCCGCCGCGCCCACTTCCAGACGCAGTTGGTGGAGCGGCTCTCCGAGCAGGCGGCGACGCTGCCCACGGCCCTGTCCCAGCATGCGGAACTCCTGCTCGGCCTCACCGGCGCGGGTGGGGTGGCCCTGCTGCTCGGCGAGGCCCCGGTGCTCGTGGGCCAGACGCCCTCCGCCGAGGACGTGCGGGAGCTGGCCCTCTGGCTCGCCGGACAGCACTCCGACGGGAGCTTCCACACGGAGCGGCTCGCGCGGCACCACCCGCCGGCCGCCGAGTACGCGGACGTGGCCAGCGGGCTGCTCGCGGTGCGCCTGGACGAGACCTCGCCCCGCTTCATCCTCTGGTTCCGCCCGGAGGTGGCGCGCACCGTCACCTGGGCCGGCAATCCCCAGAAGCCCGTGGTGCCCGGGCCCGGTGCCAGCCGCCTCCACCCGCGCGCCTCCTTCGCCGCCTGGCAGGAGACGGTGCGCGGGGCGAGCCTCTCCTGGACGCCCGAGGACGTGGCCGCCGCGGTGGGTTTCCGCTCGGCCCTGGTGGGCGTGCTGCTGCGCCATGCCGCCGCGCTCGCCCGCTCCAACGCGGAGCTGGATGCCTTCGGCGGCACCGTGGCGCATGATCTCAAGGAGCCGCTGCGGGGCATTCAGCAGTACGTGGGCTTCCTCCTCGAGGACCATGGCGAGCAGCTCGGCGAGGAAGGGCGGCGGCAGCTCGAGGAGGTGCGCTGGCTGGCCGCACGCACCCAGGGGCAGATGGATGCCCTCTTCGAGTACAGCCGCGCGGGGCGGGTGGAGCTGGCCTGGGGCGAGGTGGACATGCATGAGCTGGTGGACGACGTGCTGCTCACCGTGTCCGCCCGGCTCCAGGAGAACCAGCTGGAGGTGCGTGTCCCCCGGCGCCTGCCCCGGGTGGAGTGTGACGGGGTGCGCGTCCAGCAGGTCTGGGCCAACCTCCTCACCAATTCCGCCAAGTACCACCAGTCCGGCGGCTCACGCTGGGTGGAGCTGGGCTACCACGGTCCGGGCGAGCCCCTGTCCCACCCGGCGCGGCGGCGGGCGGAGGAGTACGTCTTCTATGTACGGGACAACGGCATCGGCATCGCCGAGCGTTTCCACGAGGACATCTTCGAGATGTTCCGCCGGCTGCACCCGGCCCACTCCTACGGGGGCGGGAGCGGGGCGGGTCTCGCCATCGCACGCCGGCTCGTCGAGCTGCATGGGGGCGAGCTGTGGGTGGAGTCCTCGCCCGGCCAGGGCTCGACCTTCTTCTTCACGCTGGGAGAGAGGCCCCGGTAATGGAACGGCCCCTGCTGCTGGTGGAGGACAGTGAGCCAGACGCGGAAGCGTTGTTGCGCGTGGCCCGCAAGCTGCCGCTGTCCGTGCCCGACTACCTCTTCCAGCGGGGGGCGTACGTGGGGGCTCCCCGGCCGGTGATGGTGCTGCTGGACCTGAACCTGCCGGGCATCGGTGGCCAGGAGGTGCTCGCCCTGCTAAAGGCCGACCCGATGTTGCGCACCCTGCCCATCATCATCTTCTCCAATTCCACCGAGGCGCGGGACGTGAGCTCGGCATATTCCGGAGGCGCCAACAGCTATCTCTTCAAGCCGGGTGATGCCGTCGGGTTACAGGAGGCCGCGCGCGCGCTGGAGTGCTTCTGGTTCAACGCCGCGCGGCTTCCCGGACTGGAGGAGCCCACGGGATGAGCCTGCGTGTGCTGCTCATCGACGACAGCCTCGCGGATCAGCGGGCGCTGCGGCGGGCGCTCGAGAAGGATACGGAGACGCGGTGGGAGGTGGAGCAGGCCAGCTCCGCCGAGGAGGCCCTGGTACGACTGAGCCACCCCCCGGTGCCCGATGCCCTGGTGCTGGACTTCCACCTGCCGGGGATGGACGGGGTGTCGCTGCTGCGCGAGCTGCGCGAGCGGTGCAAGGAGCGCACGCCGGCGGTGGTGGTGTACACCGGCAGCGGCAGCGAGGCCGTGGCGGTGGAGGCGATGAAGGCCGGGGCCCACGACTACCTCCTCAAGGAGACCTTCACCCCGGATCGGCTGCGCCACAGCCTGCACGCCGCGGTGGAGAAGGTGCGGCTGACGCACGAGCTGGAGGATCGCCGCCGTCAGGCCGAGCACGCCGAGCGGGTGGCGCGCGAGGCCCTCGCGGTGCGGGACGAGTTCTTCGCCATCGCCACGCATGACCTGAAGGGGCCGCTGCAGAGCATCCTGCTGAGTACGCAGCTGCTGCGCCGTCAGCTGACGCCGGAGGCGCAGACGGCGGGGGTGAAGATGCGGCTGGAGCAGATATTGAGGGGCACCCAGCGCATGGGGGAGCTGATCGACCACTTCCTGGAGGTGACGAGGGGAGGGGAGAAGCCGTTGAAGCGCGAGCCGGTGGATTTGTTCGCGCTGGTGCGGGTGAAGGTGAGGGAGCTGGGGCCGTTGGTGGCCACGCACCCGGTGCACCTGCACGTGGAGGGCACGGACTTCCAGGGCAAGTGGGACGAGGCGAGCCTGGAGCGGGTGTTGGACAACCTGCTGGGCAACGCCGTGAAGTACAGCCCGCGAGGGGGCTCCATCGACGTGTGGCTGACGGAGGAGACGCCGGGGCCGGACGGCTGGGTGCGGATGAAGGTGCAGGACCAGGGGATGGGGATACCGGCGGCGGACCTGCCCCACATCTTCGAGCGCTTCCGCCGGGGCCGGAACGTGGCCCCGGTGATTTCCGGCAGTGGGGTGGGACTGGCGAGCGCGCACCGGCTGGTGGAGTTGCACGGCGGAACGCTCACGGTGGAGAGCGAGGAGGGCAAGGGCTCCACCTTCACCGTGCGCCTGCCGCGAGCGATGAGCGTGCAAGAGTCCCAGGTGGAGCAGTCGGCCTGAGGCTTCAGGGCCCGATGGAGGTGGGGGGACCTTGCTGGAGGGCCTCTCCTTTTCGCGGGCCGCTCCAGGGCACGGCCTTCGAACTGGGCCAGTAGCGAGCCCGCCCGCGCGTGAAGCACGCGCTCACCTCGAGCGCGGACTCGGGAGGGTCATCAGGTGCTCCTGAATGACTTGCTCGAGGCCCCGCACCTCGTCATCGGTGAGGGCGCTGAAGTACCTGGCCCTCTTGCCTGCCGACAAGCGGCCTCCATTCTGGAGACAGAATTGAATGAAGCGATTGCGCGCCGTGTCCGGCATCTCGACAAGGCTGTCCAGCTTCTCGCGGGCAGTGCGGTAGCGGACGAGGAAGTCCAATTCGTCGCGAAACTCCGTGCGCAGGGTCTCCTCGATCCAGCGGAAGAGGTCCTCCGCCATGCGCGTGAAGTCGACATAGCGATAGAAGCCGCTTGTCCTTCCTTTCACTGAAAGGCGGCCCTCCTCGTCGACGGTGTAGTCCACCAGGTTCATCAGCGGCTTGGAGAAGGACTCGAGGCAGGCGTCGTACTCCTGCCGCTTCTGCAACATGACCGCGGAGATGGGGAAGATGAGACCCTTGGGGGTGAAGCCCTCCCTGGAGAGGATGTAGTGGATGAGCAGCCGGTGGAGTCGGCCGTTGCCATCTTCGAAGGGGTGGATGAAGACGAAACCAAAGGAAATGGCAGCCGCGTGAACGACGGGCTCTGGCTGGGACGCCATCATTCGCTCCATCGAGGAGAGCAGTCCTCTCATCAGTCGGGGCACCATCTTGGGACGCGGTGGAACGAAGTGGACGCGCTGCCGCAGTCCCATTCCCACGGATTCGCCCACGTAGTTCTGTTCGGTGCGGTAACCCTGCTCCGCGAAACGCTCCTCCACGATGACGTTCTGCATTTGCACCAGCGCGGCTTTGTCCAGTGAGTTCCGGTCGGGAAGCTCACGCAGGAGGGAGACGAACCTCGCGGCGCGCTTCTGGCTGGGCTTCTCCCGCTCGATGTCGAAGGAGGAGCGGGTCTCCTTCGTGTAGAGGTAGTCGACTGCCCGGCGGAGGGTCTCCTCGTCGTAGGACGCCACGATCCGGGCGGCTTCCTTCTCGAGCCGCTTCGCCTCGGACTCCCGGAGAGCCGGGGTCCGACGCACCATGGGACAGAAGTTCACGTTTCCCAGGAGGTTGTCGCGCACCCGGTGCCGCCGGCTGTTCACGGGGGCCGCGGTGTAGTAGCGCTTGGGCTCCAGCAGCTCGACGTAGTTGCCCCGGTTCAGGTCCTCGAGGGGCAGTTGGCGCTTCGTCAGGAACTCGTAAAGAAACCAGAGTCGGCGGGTGTTCTTCCCAGTGGGCCGCGCCTCGATATGGCGGCACAACTCGGTCTCGAAGGATTGTTGCTTCACCGCGCGGAACAACGCGGCGAGCACCTCCAGGGAAACGCCTTCGTGCTTCAGCGCGAACTCCAGATGGTCGCAGAGCGTGGGGCCTGGATGGTAGGCATTCGGGTAGGTAACGAACTCGCGCCCCTCCTTGCTCTGCACCTGCTTGCCCGCGACCGCCGCGCAGCACGAGAGTTGATGCGGAGGCAGGACCGCGAGGTTGTAATCCGCGATGGCTTTCGCGTACCCGATGGGGATGACCACGAGCGGAAACATTCCCGTTCCTTCCTCTAACGGGTGCGTAAGAAACCTACATCATCCGTGCTCGGGTGCAAGTCACGCATGGGGGGAAGCTCGATAGGGAACGACCTATAGCGCATGGATGCGTTAGGGCTTTGTAGGAATCGTTAGGAAACGGCCTTGAAGCCCCGAAATCGTTATGGCGCGCATGCTTGGAGCGGGAGCAGTGAGGCATGGCCCGACGGATTTCCGAGGACTTACGTCGGCGAGCCTGCCCCCATGTAACCGGGGCAAGCCCAGCCGGGTGGACTGGTGAGCGCGCACCGGCTGGTGGAGTTGCACGGAGGACCGCTCACGGTGGAGAGCGAGTGCTCCTGCTTCACCGTGCGCCTGCTGAGAGGAATGCGCGTGCGAGAGTCCCAGGTGGAGCAGTCGGCCTGAGGCTTCAGGGGCCGATGGAGGTAGGGGGAGGAATCGCGGCGCCCACTCCGATGTAGCACTTGCCCTGGTATTCGGCTGCGCCCTCGGTACAGGGTGGGCGTTTGGCGATTTCCATCCAGCACCCACTGCGGATCTCCACTTCGCCACGCTTTGGATTGCACGGAGGCTTCTTCTGGCCCGCCACGGGTTTGTCGGGCATGGGGAAGCCCTCAATCCCAGTTCCGGGCTCGTCACTCGTGCGACTGAGGACCAGCTCCTCCACCGTGGGGTTCACCTCCAGGGCGTGCACTTCCTGAAGCGGGCGCTCGGTGGGTCGTGGCCAGAGGAACACCGCGAGCGCGAGCAGCGTGGCCAGTGCCAGACCTACCTTGGGTGAGCCGAGTCGGCCCGCCGGACGCGGACGAGACTCCTTCGGGCCTCCCGTCAGGTGGGCTTGCACCTCGGGCCGGGTGTCGATGCGCATGAACGTCGCGGCCCACCGCTCGAGCATCCACGTCAGTTGCCGGGGTTGTCCGTTCGCGGGAGCGTGCTCTACATCCAGCGCGAGATAGGGTGGGGTGACGTTGGCGGTGGCGCGCACCTGCCAGCTCTCCTCCGCTCGCAGATCTCCTTTGGGTCCAGGCATGAGCACCAGGGCGGGGTTCCCCGTCTCGGTATTGCGCGCCTCGTACAGGCGCCCCAGCCCACCGCCGATGGCGCGATGACGCTGGGTGACGCGATATGGCCCCAACGCTCCTCCGCTCCAGGGTTTGTCTTCCTCTTTCATTCGAGCCTCCCGAGCTTGGTTTCCTAGCACGGCGGCGCGAGGATGACCATACAGGTCTTCATCGCGCACCTCGCGCATACCACGTTCAAAGTAGGGTCGCGAGGGGCGCCTGCGGTGCCCTCGTGACGCGTGCCGCGGCAGGGAGGGACAGTTTGCCAAGAGGTGGCCCCATGCTCCCCCTGCAACGCTGGTTGCCGCCGGACCAGGCCGCCACCTATCTGCGCCCCTACAGCGAATTCCGGACCCTGGGCTCCCGGATTGGCATGGACGTGGATCCCCAGGTCCTCGCTTACGGTTCCGACAGGAGTGGGGCCGGGGTGTTCACGGGCGGGCGTGTCCCGTCACTGGCCCTGGAAAACCCCAGGGGTTCGACCTTCGTCGAAGGTGATCTCCTCGTCGACGGGTGGCTCGAGAACATGGGCGGACTCGTCTTCGTCCGCGGCAATCTCGTCGCGCAGACGCTCTACACGAGCGGCTACCTCGTCGTCCTCGGAGAGCTCCGCGTGCGCCGTCTGTTCGGAGAGGACGAGCCGTATGGCACGTACATCTTCGGCGACGCTTACGTCGAGAGCGCTGTCTTCTCCCACAACCACCTGTTCGACGTGTGGGGACGGGCGGAGCTGGGCGCGGTGGTCCATGACGAGTCCGACGGGCACGAGGCCCTGCGGCAGCGGCTCGTCACCTGGGGCATGAGTCCCGGCTCCAGGAGGGAGGACATCCAGGATGACGTCCGAGCCAGCCTCCGCGCGTTCGCCGAGCGCTGGGGTCCGCTCCCCGAGGAGTGGGCCTCGCGCCGGTACACCCTGAAACCAGAGGAGAAGAAGCTCGCCGGCGAGCGGGACGCCCTCGTGAAGGCCCTCGAATAGCCCCGGCCGGGCCGACGCACTTCACGTCATGACGCGCTCGCCTGCTCGCCGCCCTCTCCTCGACCCGTGCCCGGGGCTGTGACACAACGGGGGCGTTGATGCCCCCGCTGCTCCGCCCCGTCGTCCTGTCGCTCCTCGTGGCGCTCCTCCCCGGCTGTCGCGCCGAGCGGCCGCCCCCGGGCATCACCGTGCTCATCGAGTCCCCACCCGAGAGCCTGGACGACCGGTTCACGCTCTCGGCCATGGGCCAGCGCCTCGCCCAGCTCATCACCCCGGGCCTCATCACCCTGGATGACACCAGCACGCCCGTGCCGGACCTGGCCGAGTCCTTCCGCGAGCTGTCTCCCACCCTCGTGGAGCTCACCCTGCGTCCGGGGCTCACCTTCCATGATGGCAGCGCCCTCACCACCGAGGACGTGAAGGCCACCTACGACAGCATGGGGGACCCGGCCATCGCCAGCCCCCGGGCGGAGCGGTACGCGGCCGTCGAGCGGGTGGAAGTGGTGGACGCGCGCACGGTGCGCTTCCACCTGCGCCGGCCCTATGCGCCCCTGCTCTCCGAGCTGTCCCTGGGCATCCTCCCCGCCGAGCGCGCCTCGGCCGCCGGCAAGGAAGTCCAGGGCCGGGCCCCCATCGGCGCGGGCCCCTTCCGCTTCGCGTCCCAGCCGGACGAGGACCACCTCACGCTGGTGCCCTTCGCGGGCCACTACCGCGGCGCGCCCGCCATCCCCCGTCTGCATTTCCGCGTGGTGCGCGACGAGACGACGCGCGTGCTGGAACTGCTCAAGGGACGCGCGGACCTCGTCCTCAACGCGCTGTCCCCGGCCGTGCTCCCCGCGCTGGAGCGCGAGCCCTCGCTGCGCGTCCTCACCCAGGAGGGCACCGGCTTCGCCTACCTGGGCCTCAACCTGCGCCACGGGCCGCTCGCGGACGCGCGGGTGCGCCGGGCCCTGTGCCACCTCGTCGATGTGGAGCCGCTCGTCACGTACAAGTTCCACGGGCTGGCGGTGCCCGCCAACGGCATGCTGCCGCGTACTCACTGGGCCTGGGCTCCCGTCTCCGGCTGCCGGTACGACCCGAAGGAGGCCGCCCGGCTCCTGGACGAGGCCGGCTACCCGGACCCGGATGGCCCTGGCGGTACGCCCCGCCTCTCCTTCCAGCTCAAGACGAGCACGGACCGCTTCCGCCGCTCCGTGGCGCTCGTCCTCCAGGAGCAGCTCGCGCGCGGCGGAGTGGCCGTGGAGGTGCGCTCGCTCGAGTTCGGCACCTTCTTCAACGACATCCGCCGGGGCAACTTCGAGCTCTTCACCCTCAAGTGGGCCTCCGTCATCGAGCCGGACCTGATGCGCAGCGCGTACCACTCGGGCAACGTGCCCACGGAGGCCAACCACTGGGGCGGCTTCAACCGGGGCGCGCTGCGGGACGGAGCGCTCGATGCCCTCCTCGACGAGGCCAGCCGCGTCTCCACCCCCGAGCGCCAGGCGCTCTATTTCCAGGCCCAGGAGCGATTGGACGTGCTGGTGCCCGTGGTGCCCCTGTGGCACGAGAGCTCCGTGGCGGTCGTCTCCCGCCGGCTCCAGGACTTCGCGCCGAGTGCCCACGGCCGATTCACTCCGCTGGCACTGGCGAGGATGGTGGAGCCATGAAGCGGCTCGCCTCGGCGGCCGTGGCCCTGTTCGGCGCGCTGCTGCTCGTCTCGCTCTTCCTGCACCTGGTGCCGGGAGATCCCATCGACGTGATGCTGGGCGAGGAGTCCACCCTGGTGGATAGAGAGGCCCTGCGCCGCGCCGTGGGCATGGACCAGCCCGTGCACCTCCAGTTGTGGAACTTCACCCGGGACTTCGTCACCGGGGAGTTGCGCACCTCGGTGCCTCCCTTCCAGAAGAAGGTGATGCCCTCCATCGGCGCGGCCCTGCCCCTCACGCTGCTGCTCGCGCTGGCGGCCATGGCCGTGGCCCTGGTGCTGGCCCTGCCCCTCGGAGTGGCCGCCGCGGCACGCCGGGGCACGGCGGTGGATACGGCCGCCATGAGCGCGGCGGTGGCCGGCGTGGCCTTGCCGCGTTTCTGGCTCGGGCCGGTGCTCATCATCCTCTTCTCGCTGAAGCTGGACTGGCTGCCCGTGTCCGGCGCCGAGTCGTGGCGGCACCTCGTCCTGCCCGCCTTCACCCTGGGCACCGCGCTCTCCGCCTTCCTCGCGCGCATGACCCGCGCCGCCATGCTGGAGGCCCTGCGCGAGGACTACGTCACCGTCGCCCGCGCCAAGGGGCTCTCTCCCCGGGCCGTGCTGTGGCGCCACGCCTTCCGCAACGCCCTGCTGCCCATCCTCACCGTGCTGGGGCTCGAGTTCGGCGCCCTGCTCGGCGGCGCCATCGTCACCGAGAAGGTCTTCGCCTGGCCCGGCATGGGCACCCTGCTCCTGAGCGCCATCGAGAAGCGCGACTACAACACCGTGCGCGCCACCGTGCTTGTCTTCACCTGCTGCTACGTGCTCGTCAACACGCTCACCGATGTGGCCTATGCGCTCGTCGACCCGCGCGTGCGGAGGCGCGCATGAGGCTCCGTCTTCGCTCCGTGGGGGGGCGCTTCGGTCTCGCCGTGGCGGGGCTGCTCGTCCTCGTCGCGTTGCTCGCGCCTCTCCTCAGCCCTCACGCGCCGGAGGCCATGGACCTCGCCACCGAGCTCTCGCCTCCGCGTCCCGGCCACCCGCTGGGTACGGGGGAGAACGGCATCGATCTGCTCACGCATGTGCTGTACGGGGCTCGTGTCTCGCTCGTCGTCGCCGCGTTCGCCGTGGCGCTCTCGGCGCTGGTGGGCACCGTGCTCGGTGGCCTCGCGGGATTCATGGGCGGGCTCGTGGACGAGGCGCTCATGCGGCTCACCGACGTGCTGCTCGCCTTCCCCGGCATGCTCCTGGCCATCTTCATCACGGCCGTGCTGGGGCCCTCGCTCACCCACGTCATCTTCGCGCTCAGCTTCACCGGATGGACGGGCTACGCGCGGCTGGCGCGCGGGCAGGTGCTCACCTTGCGCGAGCGGGACTACGTGCAGGCCGCGCGGGCGCTCGGTGCTGGCAACGCGCGCATCCTCTTCCACCACCTGCTGCCCAACGCGGCGGGGCCCCTCGTCGTCCAGGCTACTTCCGCGCTGCCCGGCGCCATTCTCGCCGAGGCCTCGCTCAGTTTCCTCGGGCTGGGTGCGCCTCCCGGGACGCCCTCGTGGGGGGCGCTGGTGGACCAGGGCACGCAGTACCTCCTCGTCGCACCCCACGTGGCCCTCTTCCCCGGGCTCGCGCTGGCCCTCACCGTGCTCGGCTTCCACCTGCTCGGCGATGCCGTGCGTGATGCGCTGGACCCCAAACACCTGGAGCGTTAGCGCTTCGAACCTTTCTGGTGCTCGCGGGCTGGTACAGTTGCGAGCCATGACAGACACCGGACTCGATCCCGCCACGCTCCCGCTGCAGACGGCCGCTCCGGATGCGAGCGTGTATCCCTTCACCCAGACGTTCCCGACGACACTCGCTCCCGAGGTTCTCTGGGCCGAGTTCACGCGCGCGCTGACGAACTCACCGGACGCCGTGCTCTGGGCCAACGACGTGTCCTTCATCCGCGCGCTGAGGCCTCCGCTCGCCGCGGGCGCGGTGCTTGCCGAGCGTCTGGCGGTCGGCGGCCCGGAGCTGCACTACCGCCTGATGCGCTTCGAGCCCCCGCGGCTCCTCGAGTACGCTTCCCTGCGAGGCCACCCCCTGGCGTGCAGTGCCGTCGTGACCGTCGAGCGCACCGCGAGCGGAAGCACGCTGGCCTGGCGGGGCGAGTACCGCGGCTCGGAGCCGCAGCTCGCCAATCTGAAGCGCCTCCACGCGGTCTTCTTCGGGGAGTTCGCCCGCCGGGTCCGCCAACTGGAGGCCACGGCCACCACGGCGGGTTGAGCCTCGGTGGTGCCGGGCCGTCCGGAGACGAGCAGGAGCCGCGGAAGTAGCGCATCATGCCCGCATGAGCGACCGAGCCCGCCCGCCCGAATCCATCACCACCATCTATACCCTGGTGCGTGGTAGGGATTGGCGGGCGGCCGAGGCCGTGGGCGAGTATCGCGGCAGCGCCGACGATACGCGTGATGGCTTCCTGCATTTCTCCACCGCCGCGCAGGTGCGAGCCAGTGCCGCCAGACACCGCGCTGGCGAGCCGGACCTGCTCCTGATCGAGGTGGACGTCGCCGCGCTCGGAGACGTCCTGCGCTGGGAACCGGCGTCCAGCCGTTCCCGACCCGGTCTGTTTCCCCATCTCTACGGCCCGCTTCCCCTCGGGGCCGTGCGGAGCGTCACGAAGTTGCCGTTGAGCCCGGACGGGACGCACGCCTTCCCGGCCGGGTTTCCGTGATACATCCCCTCACGCCGCGAGGTCTGCGCGCCAGCGCTCGACGGTCCCGGGATGGGTTCCTGTCTCCTGCTTCCTGCTGGCGACGGCGGCCCTCGGGGGACAGTCGCATTTCTTGGGCAGGGGGCCGGGGTTGCCCGGATTCCGTCAGGCGGCGTTGGCGTCCGCGGCGCGCACGCGGGTGAGCCTGGAGGCGGCGGGGCAGGTGAGGACGGTGGTGTTGGGGGCCGGGGAGCTGGTGGTGGGACTGGCGCCCACGGCGGTGGCATCCAGGGCCCTGGGGCCAGGCGGTGGTCTGTCACCCGAGCGCGATCCTCAAGCCCAGGAAGGTCATGAGGGCTCACCACCCCAGGCCTTGCTCGAGTCACAGTCCAGGCATATCCAGAAGATAGACAATATCATCCGTGATCATGCCAGGCCGGGTGATTTCGAGGGGGTCGCCAGGGAGCTTGCTGGCCAGAAGATTCCCAAGCCCGGTGGGGGCTTCTGGGATCATCGGCGTGAGATGCTCCAGTCCATCAGGGATCTCAAGTTGATGAAGAGCCCGGATTCCGAACTGCGGTATGCGGCCGTCTGGGCCCTGGGCCTTCACTGGGGGCACCCGCGCACGCTCCCCATGCTCCGGGCCATGCTGGAGGGGGGCGAGATGGATCTGGAGGTACAGATCCTCGCCGCCCGCTCCATCGGTTCCATGGTCGAGCGGTGCGGCCATCCGGATGCGCGGTCCTTCAAGACGCTGGCGCGCGTCGCGTTGGACGAAGGCGCGGCCGCTGAGCTCAGGGGCGTTGCGTACACCAGCCTCCATGCCGCGGCCGGGTTGCTGCCCGCGGTAGAGGAAGCGTCTCTTCCAGAGGACATCCGCCAACTGCGGGTGGATTGGGAGTGGCTGCGTGCACTGGCCGACTGAAAAAGCCCGGGCCGCTCAGTGCACCGCGGGCAGGCTGCCGCGCAGCATGAAGAAGATGACCACGCCCGTCACGGACACGTAAAGCCAGATGGGCGCCAGCCACCGCGTCACCTTCCGGTGTTTGTCGAAGGCCTTGCGCCACGCGAAGTAGAAGGACAGCAGCGCGCCCGGCACCACGAAGATGGACAGCAGCACGTGGCTGGCCAGGATGCTCAGGTACACCGTCCTCATCACCCCGCCCCCCGCGTAGCGCGTGTCCCCGTGCACGAAGTGGTAGGCCAGGTAACAGACGAGAAACAATCCCGAGGCCGCGAAGGCGGACACCATCAGGTACTGGTGCACCCGCCTCGCCTTGCGGCGGATGGCCACCCAGCCCGCCGTCAGGAACGCCGCCGCCAGCGCGTTCAGGCTCGCGTTCACCGCCGGCAGGAAGCGCAGATCCACCCCCTCCACCGCGCCTCCTCGGCGGATGAGAAGAAGATACGCGAGGAATGAGAGCGCGGCGGTGGAGACCACCGCCGTGAAGACGTAGAAACCGCGGTCACTCACCGGGGCCTGTGGAGCGGACGTAGCGTCAGACATGGCGTAGCTTTCTGTCCTGACTGTGCCCCGCATGCAACTGCTGGCGCCTGCTTCTCCGTTACATCAGCAAGCGTATAGCTATTAACGGGAATTCCTGGCATAAGGGCACGTGCAGTTCCCCCGCTGCGCCCCCCTCCGGAGGTCCCCGTGCGGCTCGCACGAAGCTTCCTCGCCCCCCTGGCGACCGCTGTACTCATGGCTTCTCTCCCCGCGCTCGCGGAAGAACCGGTGTGTGCCCCGGTCTCGAAGGTTCCGCTCGAGCGCCATCTGCGCCAACTCTCGCTGGATCTGCTCGGCCGGCCGCCCACGTACGAGGAGTACCAGGCGGCCAAGGCCAAGGGGCAGGTGACGGTGGAGGACGTGCGCGCCCTCATGGAAAAGGAGGAGTTCTACGCCCGCATCCGCGCCTACCACCGCGCGCTCATGTGGAGCAACGTGAGCTCCAGCGTCTACAACAACGGCAACTCGCGCCTGTCGGGCGCGGGCTCGGTCACGGACGCCATGTCCCTGCGCGGCAACAGCAGCCGCCCGCTGCGTGGCGCCAACGGCCAGACGTGTGACAACGCCATTGCCCAGGACGTGTGCACCGCCCGGCAGGATCCGCATGTGGATCCGCCGCTGCCCACCACGGCCGCGGCGTGCGCCAGGGAGCGCTACGACGAGCAGGGCGTCCCCATGCCGGTGAGCTGGGACTACGACACCAACTTCTACACCTGCACCCGGCTGGACCTGGGCGCGGACGGCAAGCCCATCTCCGGCTTGACCTGCGAGTCGCTCATCAATAGCAAGCCCGAGCTCGCGCCGTACCGCTACTTCTGCGACATGCGGCTGGTGGGCACCGCCCTGGTGCCGCACAAGTGCACGCCCAGGACGGCCACGCTCGCCGAGGTCGTGGACCCGGCCGACAGCAACCGCGTGGTGGCCTACGCGGACGCCAGCAGCCGGCTCGACCGCTGCTCGATGAAGCTCGACCTGAAGCGCACCAATGGCCTGGAGATCAAGGGCTCCTACGTGCCGCAGCGCGGCTGCGTCCATCGCGAGGGCTTCGTCAACCGGCCCGCGCCCTTCTGGAACGCGGGCGGCGCGAGCGTGAAGGTGTGTGCCATCGAGGCCCAGGAGCGCCTGGCCAACCCGTGGACGATGGAGCCGTGCACCACCGCGCGCTTCAACGGTGACCGCAGCTGTGGCTGTGGCGAGGGCATGGGCCGCTGCGAGGCGCCCAACGGCTCCACGCACACGGCCCGCATCGAGGCCATCAACGACGAGCCCGAGCTCATCGCCGAGTCGGTGGTGCGCCGCGACGAGCCCTACTTCAACATCCTCACCACGCGCCGCTCCTTCCTCAACGGCCCCCTGTCCGAGATGTACCGGGACACCCAGCAGGCCGTGGGCGTGTTCAGCGTGACGCCGCCGGCCGAGCCCGAGGCGCTGCCCAACCTGCCCTTCGCGCAGGCGGACACCTGGAAGGAGTACGTGCGTGACAGCTCGCACTCGGGTGTGCTCACCACGCCCGCGTTCCTCTACCGCTTCCCCACCCAGCGCGCGCGCGTCAACCACTTCTACGCGGCCTTCCTGTGCAAGTCCTTCGCGCCGCCGGACAACGCCCGCCAGCCGGCCGCCGAGGACGCGTGCAACCGGGAGAACAACCTGGCCAAGCGCTGTGGCTGCAACTACTGCCACGCCACCATCGAGCCCACCGGCGCCCACTGGGGCCGCTACGCCGAGCGCGCCGCGCTCTTCCTCAAGCCGGAGCAGTTCCCCCGCTATGACCCCAAGTGCCGCGACTGCGCGATCGCGGGCAACACCTCGTGCGGTGGCGAGTGCGGCCAGTACGTGATGCAGGCGTACGACGGAGATGGCGCCAACTCGCTGGGCCTGCTCAAGACGTACCTCTACCGGACCGCGGACGAGGAGAACAACATCGAGAGCGGCCCGGCCCTGCTGGTGCAGCGCATGCTGCAGACGGGGGACCTGGAGCGCTGCGCGGTGCGCCGCGTCTGGCAGGAGTTCCTCGGCCGGCCCATGTCGGCGGAGGAGCAGCGCATGTATCTCCAGCCGCTCGCGGATGACTTCGCGCGGGACGGCCACCGCTTCAAGGCGCTCATCGAGCGCGTGGTGATGTCCGATGCCTACCGGAGGATCGACTGATGCGCCGCCTGCTCTTGTTCGCACTGCTCGCGCTCGGCGCCGCCGGGTGTGGTGAGAAGACTCCCGCCGCTCCGCCCCCGGTGGACGGCCAGCTCGAGCCCGTGGGCAACCCGCACGGGGACATGGGCACGCCGCTGCCGGACCCCGAGCTGCAGGATGGCCGGGTGGGCCGCTCGCCGCGCCGGCTCACCGTGACCCAGCTCGCCCGCTCCATCGAGGTGGCCGTGGGCCGCCCGTGGGCGGGCCTCGAGGGGGGCCTGGCCACCACCCTGGGCCGCGCCGACTACGCGCTCGTCAACCAGGAGAGCACCGAGCCCAACCTCGTCTTCGCCAAGTTCCTCGAGGACGGGGCGCGCGAGGTGTGCATGGCCCAGGCGGCCGCCGAGAAGAGCCAGGCCTCGCCCGAGGCGCGCGTGCTCAGCCGCACGATTCCCGGCCCGCTCACGGACTTGCGCAAGCTCTCCGACGCCCAGGTGCGCGAGCTGCTCGTGTACCTGTCCACCCGCTTCTGGGGCTCGCCGCTGCAGGGCGACGAGCTGACGCGCTGGGCCACCTTCTTCACGAAGGCGGCGGCGCGCGCCGAGGCCATCACCAACGGCCGTGACCAGGCGCTGGCCGCGGTGTGCATCGCGTTGATGACGGACTCGCGCTTCCTCACCTACTGACGGCTCCGGGGAGATAGCTCCATGAAGAAGAACGACCCGATTCCTACCTCGCGCCGCACCCTCCTGAAGGCCGGCGCCGGCTTCCTGGGCGCCAGCCTCCTGGGGGGCCTGCCCTTCCGCTCCTTCGCGCAGGCCGCCGCGCTCAAGCCCGCGGACCGCTGCTTCGTCTTCGTCTACTTCTCGGGCGGGTGGGACCAGCTCCTCGCCTTCGACCCGAGGGACCCGGACGTCTTCACGCCCGAGCGCGTGGCGGAGACGCGCATCCTCCCGGGCTACAACCTCTTCACGGATGGGACGGCCCCGTTCCCCATCACGCCCGCCGGTTCCAACATCACCTTCGGTCCGGCGGTGGCCAACCTGACCAAGCACTATGGCCGCATGGCGGTGGTGCGTGGCGTCAACATGACCACGCTCGCGCATGAAGAGGGCATGCGCTACTTCATCACCGGCAAGCGCCCCATCGGCGCCGCGGCGCGTGGCTCGTCCACGGCCACGGAGGTCGTCGGGCAGATGGTGCCCACCGTCCCCATTCCGTCCATCGCGTACGGCGTCGAGTCCTACAACGACCGCTACCCCGGCAGCGCCAACGCGCTGCGGGTGAGCCGCTCGAAGGACCTCGTGGACACGCTGTCGCCGAGCACCCGGAAGCTGGACAGCCAGATCGAGACCGAGCTGCTGGCGCTGGGGGGAGAGCCCGTCACGTGTGACGAGGCGGCCCTGAGCGCGGGCGGGGTGGGGGACACCTACCACACGAGCCGGGATCAGGTGCTGCAGGTGCTGAAGGGCGGGCTCAGCGAGAAGTTCAACTTCGCGGTGAAGAACACCGAGAACAACGCGGTCCGCGCCTTCTACGGGCTGCCGGACGCGGGGCCGTACGACAGCGCGGCGGGGCGCGCGGCGCTGGTGGCCACGGCGCTGAAGCTGGGCATCAGCCAGTGCGTGTCCATCAACCTGGTGGGCGGCCTGGACACGCACTTCGGCACGCAGACGACGCACCTGGGCAACCTGCGCACGGGCTTCAACGCGCTGTCGCTGCTGGTGGATGATCTGGCGCGCACCCCGCACCCGTCCGGCGGCGACTTCATGGACCACACCACCATCCTGGTGTTCTCCGAGTTCGCCCGCACCCCGCTCATCAACGCCACCAACGGCCGGGATCACCACCTGACGAACAGCTGCCTGCTGATGGGCGCTGGCGTGAAGCACAACATGGTGTTCGGCCACAGCGGTGACATCGGCATGGCGGCGGGCCTGGTGGACCTGAAGACGGGCGCCAAGGACTCGAACAACGGAGAGAGCATCCTCCCGGATCACATCATCGCGACGGTGCTGGCGTCCGCCGGTCTGGACTACAGCATCACGCGTGTGGAACCCCTCAAGCCGCTGCTGGCGACGTGATGAAGACCCGAGCCTCGTACCGTATCGGCCCCCTGATGCTCGCGGCCCTGCTGTCCGGCTGCGAGCCCGCGCCATCCCTCCCGCGGGACCACCCGAGTCCCCAGCCCTTCACGCCGGTGCAGGTGCGGACGGAGGTGGATGTGGCGCCAGCGCCCGGGTTCGCGGACCAGACGGGCGGCGGCATCTTCGCGACGGCGGACGGCGCTGTCATCCGCCTGCGGCTGGACGGGACGAGGGCGGCGCTGGAGAGCCACCCGGGCAACACGGTGACGCCGGGCCGGGCCCGCGCCGTCTTCCGGATGGGGGCGGGCTCGGCGCTGGTGGAGGCGGACAATGGCCTCTTCATGGCGCAGTCGGGCTGGCTCATCGCCCCGCCCTGGCGCGAGGTGCCAGGCACGGGGCTGGTGGCCACGGCGGCCACGCCGGATGGCGCGGTGTGGCTCGGACATGCCTCGGGGCTGTACCGGTTGCAGGGCGGCGCGCTGTCCGCGCTCAAGGTGAATGGCCAGGCGCTGGACGGCATCACCGCGCTGGCCTCGGCGCCCGCGGAGGATGGGGCGCAGGGCCTGTGGTTCCTCCGCCAGGAGACGCTGAGCGTCGCCGTGCGCACCGCCCCGGGCACGTGGCAGGTGCGTCAGGTCTCCTCGCTGCCGCTGCAGGAGGGCGAGCGCGTGGTGGGGCTGGCGGGGCTGGGTGCCTCGGAGAAGGGCAAGGGCGAGGCGTGGGTGCTGACGTCGTCGCGGCTGCTGCGGCTCGCGGCGGACGGGTGGCGGCAGGTGGCGCTCGCGCGCAAGCCGGAGCAGGTGCTGGGGGCGGGGCGCTTCATCTGGGTGAACATGGACGGCAAGCTGCTCGCCCATGACGCGGAGACGGGCACGTGGGGCGAGGCCTCGGGCGTGGACACGCGCGAGTTCCGCTTCCTGGCGGCCGACGAGAGCGGGTGTGCCTGGGTGCAACTCGGCGCCGAGACGGTGGCGCTCAGCAAGGGCCCGGTGCCGCGGGTGCTCGGACTGCTCGAGGGCTCGCAGGTGGTGGAGGACTCGCTGGTGGTGAGCGCGCGGCTGGTGCCGGGCGTGGCGCCGCTGAGCTTCACCTACGAGGTGGCGGGCGTGGAGGTGCCGGTGCGTGGCCCCGCCTACAGCCTCGGCGGCACGGAGGCGGATGGCACGCCCAAGGCCTATTCCTTCGTGGGCCTGGAGCCGGGGTTGCACTCGCTCTCCGCCGTGGCGCGCTACGCGGATGGCACCGAGGCCCGGCGCGTGGTGAGCTTCGACTACCAGCCCCTGTCCACCGTGGCGCTCGGCTGGGACAAGGACATCCGCCCCATCCACGAGGCCCGGTGCGCGAAGTGCCATGACACCGGCCCGGCGCGGCCCCTGGGCACCTATACGCTCTGGAAGGACAACGCGGAGAGCATCATCGCGGCCGTGAAGGATCAGCGCATGCCCGCGGATGGCCCGTTGGATCCGCAGCTCATCTCCCTCATCCAGCGCTGGGCGGCTACCGGCGCGAATCCCTGAGGCGCTTCATCATGAACCGAGTCTCCCGCGCGTCGCTCGTGCTCGCCCTCCTGTCGGCCGCGTGCCAGCCGGAGGTGGAGCCCCCCGAGCCTCCCCCGGCGGTGGACCCCTGCGCGGGCCTGCCGCCCCTTGCGCTCTCCGCGAGCCCCACCCGCACGCGGGTGAAGGAGCCCGTCACGCTCACGGCCACGGGAGGCAGCGGCCACTACCGCTACCTCGTCGAGCCCGGTGGCTCCTCGGGAGAGATGCGCGGCTCGCGCTTCGTCGCCGGGTCCACGCCGTCCACGGACACGCTGGTGGTGGAGGATCTGCGCTGCCCTGGAGACGCGAGCACGCAGGTGGAGGTGGTGGCGGCCTTCGACGTGGCGCCCGCGCGGGCCACGCTGAAGCCGGGCACGTCCTTCCAGGTGCAGGTGACGGGGCAGATGGGCGAGCCCGTCTTCTCCCTGGACCGGAGCGACGTGAACAGCACGGTGACGCCCTCGGGCCTGTACACGGCGGGCACGGGCACGGGCGTGGACCTGGTGCGCGTGCGCGACAGCCGCACGGGTGACGAGGCCGTGCTCCAGTTCGAGATCCGCGCGGACGCGGTGCTGCGCGGAGCGCCGGCGCTGTTGGCGGTGCCCGCGGGCTCCTCGGTGCAACTGGAGACGGTGGGCGGAAGTGATCGCATCGTCTGGACGAAGGTGTCCGGCCCGGGCTCCGTGGTGGGTGGACGCTTCGTGGCCGAGCCGGGCGCGAAGGGCGCGGCGGTGCTGGAGGCGGCGGACCCGTTCACGAACCAGAAGGCCTCGGTGTCGGTGCGCGTGCTGGACGAGTTGACGCGCGACACGCAGCCGCACGGGCAGGTCACCGACACGGCCGCGGTGGTGACGGCGGACTTCGACGGGGACGGGGTACCGGACGTGGCGGTGGGCCGGCCGGAGAGCGATCTCTCCCGGCCCCAGGGCGGCGCGGTGTTCATCTTCAAGGGGAGCCTCTCGGGCATCCCCGAGCAGCCCACGTGGGTGCTCACCGGCGAGACGGACACGGCCCGGTTCGGCGACGGACTGGCCGCGGGCGACATCGACAAGGACGGGAAGGCGGAGCTGGTGGTGTCCTCGCCGGGCGCGGACGTCACCATCGACGGCTCGGGCGCGGTGTACCTGTACCGTTTCGGCACCAGCGGGCCGGAGCGCATCCGCACGCCCCTCGCCGGGGTGGGCCGGGGCGCCTTCGGCACGGGCGTGGCGCTCGCGGACGTGGACGGGGACGGGGACCTGGACCTGCTGGCGGGCTCGCCGAACGGTGACCTGGCGTCCAGCGGCAGCCTCGTCAATCGCGGCGTGGTGGACATCTTCCAGCTCACCCCGGGCCAGCCCGTGCCGGATCTCCCCACCCTCCGTCTGGGCGGCACCGATCAGAGCGTGAGCGGCACCATCGAGCAGCGCTCCCGGACGAACATGGGCCAGGCGGTGGTGGTGGCGGACCTCAACGGGGACGGGCGGGCGGACATCGCCGCGCTGGGCAAGACGTCGCGCTACCGGGCGGATGGCACGTCCGCGGGCGTGATTCAGCCGGCGGTGTCCGTGTTCTTCGGCCGGGCCGAGGGCAATCGCTTCCGTGCCACGCCGGACGCCTACCTGCTGCCCACGAACGCCTCGGATGGCAACGAGGGCACCTGGCGCCTGGGCACCATTCCGGCCGAGGGGTCGCGGCCGCCGCTGGTGGTGGTGCTGCTGGACCGCGCGGACTCGCCGGACCTCCGGAGCACCGGCGGACTGGGGGCGATGACGGACGCGGGTGGGGCTTTTCTCTTCGACGTGAGCACGTACGCCCCCACGGGCGATCCCTCGACCACGCCGCCGCGGCAGTTGCTCGCCGACGCGTATGCCCGTTTCTACGGGGACGCGGCCTCCATCGTGGCGGGACGCGGCTGGGCCGCGGCGGACGTGGATGGCGAGCCCGGCCTGGAGTTTCTGCTGGGCGCGCCCTACGCGACCGTTGGCACGGGCGCCACCTCACTGCGCTATGGCGGCAAGGTGCTGGTGTACCCGCTGAAGGGGCTGGCCAGGGGCACCGCCCTCAACAAGCCGGTCACCTTCCTGCCGGGCGTGGCGAAGTCGGACGCCTTCGGGGTGGCCATCGCGCCCTGGGCGCTGCCGGACAACCCGGGGCTGGTGGTGTTCGCGGGCCGGGCCTCCGCGCCGGACGGCCGCGCCTTCACCGGACGGGTGGATGGCTTCATGAAGGAGGGTGACACGCTCGCGGCGTGGAAGCGCACGAGCTTCCTGGTGCCGGCGAAGCCGAGCGTGGAGCGCTTCGGTGAGTCGGTGGCGGTGGCGCGTGTCTCGGCCTCGGCAGGGGCCAACGTGGTGGCGCTGGTGGGCTCTCCGGGCTTCCACGGCCCGGGCATCAACGGGGATGGCAACGACCTGTCGGCGGGCCGGGCGTGGACGTTCGGCGCGGCGGGCGGCGCGGGCTCGCTCGCGGCCGAGGGGACGAACTCGCCGCTGTACAACGGGCGCAACGTGGGCACGGACGTGGCCTTCTCCGACTTCAACGGAGATGGGCGGCCGGACCTGGTGCTGGGCGCGCCGGCCTTCACCGTGCCCCGGGCCTCCTCGAACGTCTCGGAGCTGGGCAACGCGTACCATACGGTACGCACCGCGTGTCTCCCCACGGGCTCCTCCGATCTGCAGTCGGGCGGCGTGCTGGTGTCGCTGGCCCAGCCGGACGGCACCTACCAGGCGGCGTACCGGCTGTGGGGGATTGGCAACATCACGGAGAACTGCAGTGGCACCTGCGCGCGCAACGGCATCGGGCGCGGGGTGGTGGGCGGCTTCGACTTCAACGGTGACGGCCTGCAGGACATCGGCGCGCTGCGCAACAACGGCTTCGAGCTCTTCCTGGGACGTGCGCCGGATGACACCACGCTGGCGAAGCGGACCATGGGGTGTGACCCCGTCTACTCCTCGCCCTACTTCGCGCAGGCGACCTCGGTGCCCGTGGCGCTGGGGGATTTGAACGGAGACGGTTGCCACGAGGTGGCGTGGCGCTACGCGGATACCAGCACGCGCTCGGGCGTGGCGGTGCTGTTCGGCTTCGACAAGGGCGGGAGCCGGTGTGGCGGACGCACCACGGCGAAGCTGGTGCGGCTGGCGGCGGACCCGGAAGTGGGGATGAACTTCATGGGGTTGGGCCTGTCGATTGCCCGCGTGGGCCGCGTGCTGGGCAATACGGGCGCGGACTACCTGGCGGTGAGCGCGACGAACGTGCCCTTCAACGGCGTGACGCAGCCGGCGGTGCTGCTCTTCGACACGGCGAAGCTGAAGGACGCGTGGCTGGGCACGTCGGGCAAGGACCTGGTGGGCGCGCTCGAGCCTCCCTTGCAGACCCAGGTGGTGGCGCACCGCTCGCGGGCGGTGGGTTTCGGCACGGTGCTGGCCGGTGGGGTGGACCTGACGGGTGACGGGGTGCCGGAGCTGGTGGTGAGCGCACCGGGCGCGTCGGTGGCCTCGGATGGTGGCGGCGCGGTGTTCGTGTACGCGGGCGGGCCGAACCTCTCCGGCACGCTCACGCCCATGCTGACGCTGACGGGAGACGTGGCGGAGCGCTCGGGCTTCGGCACCGACCTGGCGCTGATCGCCGGGAGTGGCAGCTCTCCGCCCACGCTCGTCGTCGGCGCGCCGCTCAGCTACCGCACGGGGACGCAGAACGGCACGGCCTTCCTGGTGCCGCTCGGCTTCTAGGCGCGGCCTCAGTGCGTCATGGCGGTGGAGGGCTCGGAGATTCCCTCGAGCACGCGGCCGGCGAGCCGCTGGTCCTCCATCTCCATGGCGAGGTCCCCCAGGGAGACGATGCCGATGAGCCGCTCGCGCTCGTCCACGACGAGCAGGCGGCGCACCTGGAGCTCCCTCATCTGATGGGCGACGTCCTCCACGTCGTCGTCCACGGAGCACGTCTGCACGTTGCGCGTCATCACGTCGGCGACGGAGGCCGTGCGCGGGTTGAAACCCAGGGCCAGTCCTCGCACGACGATGTCCCGGTCGGTGAGGATGCCCACGACGCGCTCTCCGTCCACGACGGGCAGGGAGCCCACGTTGAGCAGGCGCATCATCTCGGCGGCGGCCACCAAGGTCGTCCCCGGGTGGGCGGCGACGGCGTCCGGAGTCATCACGTCACGAATCTTCATGGGACGCACCTCATGCGTGTGGATGCTTCGCTGGGGAGGGTGTGTCCGCTCCGGCGTGGCCGCCGCGCATTCCGCATTCCCTGTCCGCGGCTGGACGCCCGCCCCCCGGGCGGAGGGGCCTCATGGCGCCTCGGGCGTGCGCATCGTTGAGCACATGGGGAGCGAAGTCATCGGCTGGTTCAGCTCGTTCGTGCTCGTGCTGACCATCGCCAATCAGGTCTACAAACAGTGGAGTTCCGGCACCAGCGAGGGGGTGTCCAGGTGGCTCTTCGTGGGGCAGCTCACCGCCTCCACGGGCTTCACCCTCTACAGTGTGCTGGTGGACAACTGGGTCTTCGTGGTGACCAACGCGTTGATGTTGCTGAGCGCGCTGGTGGGGCTCGCCATCGTGCTGAAGCACCGGCGCGCGGAGCGGCGGAAGTCCCGGCGGGGCCCGGTGCCCACGGGCATGAGCCCCGCGAGGGCCTGAGCCGGGCCGCTCGACGAAACCGAGGGCCCTCAGGCTCCTACCCGCGGGAGGGGCAGGGGGCCGGGCGTGAGGTGTTCGGCGTGGGATTCAGCGAGGCGTTCAGCTCACCGGCTGCGGAGACATCTGGCGGGTGAGCTCCTCGGGCGACTTCAGCGGGGAGGGGTGGCCGCCGTGCTGGACGCGCTGCTGCTCGTCGATGGGCGCGGAGAACGTCTTGGCGAGCTTGTTGTAGGTCCCCAGGATGAGGAGGGTGGGTGCCCACTGGCCGACGAAGTTCGCCCAGGTCTTGCGTCCGCTGATCATCAGCAAGGCGCTGGCGGCCATGCACCCGATGGCGACGCCGAGGAAGCCGATGGAGGGAATGCGCCGCGTCTGCATCTCGACATGGGTGGTGACCGTGTCCTCGTTCTTCATGTCCGGTGCCTCCGGTGGTGAGAGGTGTGAGGCAAAGGTGCGCACGAGGGAGGGGGGAGGGGGAGGAGCCTCCCTGCCTGCTGTCCGGGCGGGCGCCGGGGCGGTGGGGTTGGCCGTGCGGGCGGGTCCGAGCAGATTGCTGGGACTCTGACGCGAGGGGCGGGGAGGAGGACGGCATGGGACGCAAGTCCGAGGTGGAGAAGCTGCGCAGCCTGGCGCAGATGGACGTGGACGCGGTGGGGGCGTACGACGCGGCGATCGCGCGGGTGAAGGAGCCGATGGTGCGCGAGCGGCTGAACGACTTCCGGGTGGACCACGTGCGGCATGTGCAGGAGCTCAACGCGTTCATCCGCCAGTTCGGGGGGGAGCCGGTGGAGTTGAGGCCGGACCTGAAGGGCGCGGCGATGAAGGGCCTGACGGCGATGACGAGCATGATGGGGACGGAGGCGGCGCTGGTGGCGATGCTCGGCAACGAGGAGTTCACCAACCGGGCCTACGAGCTGGCGCTGAGCTTCGAGTGGAGCCCCGAGGTGCGCGCGCTCATCCAGAAGAACCGGCGGGACGAGGAGCGGCACATCACGTGGGTGAAGGACGCGGTGCGCCAACGCCCCTGGGTGGTGGCGGACGAAGGCGCCGAGGCGCAGGCCTAGAAACTCCCCTCTCCTCTGGGAGAGGGCCAGGGGGAGGGTCTACATTCGGAGACCCCATCCCGCGCGGAGCGCGGAATTCCGAGCCCTGGAGGCCCCACCGTGAGTGACACCCTGCCCGAGCTGCGCGAGACGTTGAGGGAGCTGGTCGCGCTGGACACGACGTCCACGCGTCCCAACGCGCCGCTGGTGGACCAGGCGGGAGCGCGGCTGGAGGCGGCGGGTTTCCAGGTGGAGCGGGTGGGTTACCGGGACGGGGCGGGGGTGGAGAAGGTGAACCTCGTCGCCGTGAAGGGAGGCGGCGGCGAGGAGCGGGCGGCGCTGGCGCTGGTGGGGCACACGGACTGCGTGCCGTACGACGCGGAGTGGACGGACGCGCTGCGGCTGACGGAGCGGGACGGGAGGCTGTACGGCCGGGGGGCGTGTGACACGAAGGGCTTCATCTCCTGCGCGCTGTACGCGGCCACGCACTTCCCGGGGAAGCTGAAGGCGCCGTTGATGGTGTTGCTGACGGCGGACGAGGAGCTTGGCTGCGAGGGGGCCAAGCACCTGGTGGCGCTGGGCAAGGGGCGGGCGAGGCACGCCATCGTGGGGGAGCCCACGTCGTTGGTGCCGGTGCGGGCGCACAAGGGGTACTGCCTGGCGGAGGTGGAGGTGCGGGGGCGCGAGGGGCACAGCGCGTACCCGGACGCGGGGGCGTCCGCCATCTTCCGGGCGGGGCGCTTCCTGCAGAAGCTGGAGACGCTGGCGCGCACACGGCTGCGCGAGGAGCGGGACGAGTCCTTCGAGCCGCCCTTCACCACGGTGAACGTGGGGCTCATCAGCGGAGGCAAGGCGCCCAACGTCATCTCCGGGGCGTGCCGCTTCACGGTGGAGTGGCGCCCCATTCCCCGGCAGCCGAAGGAGCGGGTGTTGGAGCTGCTGGAGTCCATCCGGCACGAGCTGGTGCGGGACGAGCCCGGCTACGAGGCGCGCATCCAACTGTTGCGGACGGATCCGGCGGTGGACACGCGGGCGGACGCGGAGGTGGTGCGGGTGCTGGCGGAGCTGTCCGGCAACGCGCCCATCACGGTGCCCTTCGGCACGGAGGCCCCGCAGCTCACGGAGCTGGGCGCCCAGGCGGTGGTGTTCGGCCCGGGGGACATCCGCGTGGCGCACCAGACGGGTGAGTACGTCCCCATGGAGGACCTGGTGCGGTGCGAGGCCTATCTGACCCGGGCCATCGCCCACTTCTGCGGCGCGTCCGCGGCGCGGCGGTAACGGGAATCCCCTATTGAATCGAGAGGGTCAGGGCGCACCCGGTCACCTGGAGAGGGGGACTCGCCGGACTTGTTCGCTTTCCCGTGTTGGGTGCTACAGTCCTGAAAGGTAGGCCACGGGGAGGGGCCGCCAGATGCAATTCGTCCCTTTCGAAGAGGGTATCGAGGTCAAGGGACAGGCGGTGAAGGCGGTTGTGGACGGCTTCAGCAATTTCGCGGTGCTCGGGAGCGCCTACCTGCTGGACGAGGGCATTGGCACGCCCAATGCCCGGGGCCAGGCGAACCTGGATCTGGCGGGCTGGTACTCGCAGCGCTCCTGGTTGTTGTGCTTCCAGCAGATCGGCAAGCAGCTGGGGGACGGGCTGTTGACGCAGATCGGCATGGCCATCCCGCGCAGCGTGGGGTTGCCGGAGAGCGTCCGCGACATCTACAGCGCCCTCAAGGGCGTGGACGTGGCGTACCACCTGAACCACCGCAAGAACGGCCGGCTCATGCTCGACCTGGAGACCGGGCGGATGGAGGAGGGGATTGGCCACTACGGCTACGAGCCGGTGCCAGGACAGCGGAAGATCATCAGCCTGTGCGAGACGCCGTACCCCTGCGCGTTCGATATCGGCGTGCTCACGGCCGTGGCCCAGCTCTACGAATCCAGAGCCCGCGTGGTGCATGACGAGACGAAGCCGTGCCGCAAGTGGCGGGGCGATCGCTGCACCTACGTCATCACCTGGTGAAGGGCTTCCCAGCTGGCCTGGGAGGCAGGGGAGGGTGTCCCTCCCTCCCTCGCACCTGATAGCCTGAAGACCGCAGACAGAACGGATCCCATGGCAGCGCTCAATACCCTCGGAACCACGGGCCGCGTCCTCCTGGTGGATGACAGCCCCATCGCACTCGAAGCCATCGGCTCACGGCTGATGGAGAGCGGGCTGGACGTGGTGATGACCACCTCTCCCCGCGAGTCCCTCGGGCTCGCGACCGAGGGCCCCCAACCGTTCGATCTCCTCATCCTCGACGTGATGATGCCGGAGATGAACGGCCACGAGCTGACGCGCCGCCTGCGCGGCCACACGCGCACCAGCAACACGCCCATCCTCCTGCTCACCTCGCTGGACTCCACGGATGACCGGGTGAATGGCCTGGTCGCGGGCGCCGACGACTTCTTCACGAAGACGGCGCCGGACGCGGAGATGCTGGCCCGGGTGCGCTCGTTCATCTCGCTGGGGAAGATGCGCGCCCAGCTGCAGGCGCAGCACGAGGCCATGGCCCGCGTCATGCGCGAGCCGGACGCGCCCACCCCTCCCCAGGCGCGGGTGGAGATCATCCACCACATGCCCGTGGTGAGCGAGCGGCTCGCGCGGGCCCTGCGCGGCACGCCCGTGGGCGGCGAGTTCCAGCTCACCCAGCGCGCGCCCTCGCAGCGCCTGGGCACCTCGGACGCGGATCTGCTCGTCGTCAGCTACGCGGTGGCGCTCGAGGGGGAGCAGCCGCTGCTCAAGCGTTTCGGCTTCGACGAGGAGGCGCCCGCCATGCTCGTGGTGGACGAGACGGAGTCCACCTCGCGGCGCGTGATGGCGTTCGACGCCGGCGCGGACGACTACCTCACGTTGCAGACGCCCATGGCCGAGCTGGCCGCCCGTCTGGCCAGTGCCCTGCGCCGCCAGCGCCGCCAGCGTCAGCTGCGCACCTCGCGCGACCGCGCCATGCTGGTGGCGGTGACGGACCCGCTCACCGGGCTGTACAACCGCGCCTACTTCCACGAGGCCCTGGGCGTCGAGTTCCGCCGCGCCCAGCGCTACAAGCACCCGATGACGCTGGTGCTGTTGGATCTGGATCACTTCAAGCAGGTGAACGACAACCTCGGCCACACCGCGGGGGACCAGGCACTGCGCGAGGTGTCGCTGCGGCTGCGGCAGACGGCGCGCTCGACGGACGTGGTGGCCCGGCACGGAGGCGAGGAGTTCGCGATGATCCTCCCCGAGACGGACCTGGAGCACGGGCTGATCGCCGCCGAGCGCTTCCGGGCCGCGGTGGACGGGGCCACGGTGCATGGGGCCCGAGGAGGCAGCCGCGCGCTGACCATCAGCGCCGGAGTGGGCTGCTACCCCGCGCACGCCACCTCCATGTCCGAGCTGATCGAACTCACCGACGCGGCGCTCTACAGCGCCAAGCGCCAGGGCCGCAACCGGGTGTGCCCGGTGACGGTGGGCACGGCGGAGCCCGCGCAGGCCCCGGCGCCCGTTGCCCACTCCCCCAGCAGCGTCCTGGAGCGGCTGCGCCGGCTCGTGGCGGAGGACGTGGAAGGTCCGCTCACGGCCACGCGCACGGCCGCCCGCATGTTGCACGAGGCCTCCGCCCCCGGAGACGCGCTGCACATCCTCACCACGCAGCTGCGCAGCTCCTCCGACGAGGTCCGGCAGGAGTTGATGCGGGTGATGGACGATCTCTCCCGGGCCATCCTCGACGCCGGCCGGGCGGGTGCTCCACGCGAGCACAAGTGAAGCCCTCCCCTTGAATCCATCCCCTCTCCCCTCGGGAGAGGGACGGGGTGAGGGTGTCCGAGCCCGTTCTCCAGCCCGTGGCCCCTGATGTGTGCAGGGGGTTCACAGCACCCCTTGGAAGGGTGTAGTTGGTGCTCCAACTGATTGGAAGGAGAACGGGACATGAGGAAGAGGCTGTTGGCACCCCTGTGCGCCTTCGTGCTCGCCACGGGGTGTGTGCCGCAAGGCAAGTACGACGCGGCGATGCAGAGGGCCCAGACACTCGACGAGCAGTTGCAGGAAGAGAAGGGAGCCCGGGCGGCGGCGGACGCGAAGGTGCGTCAGTTGGAGGAGCAGGTGAAGGGGCTGGAGGAGAAGGCGGCGGGGCTGGCGCAGGAGAAGGAGGCGCTGAGCAATCGGCTGAACACGGCGGAGACGCGGCTGACCGCGGGGGCCGCCGAGCGCCGGGCCCTGGAGCAGAAGAACGCCGAGCTCACCGCGCTCAACGAGGAGCTGGCCAGATCCAGGCGCAAGCTGGCCGAGGCGAAGGAGGCGCTGGAGAAGCGGAGCGCCGAGTACGAGAGCCTCGCCAAGAGCCTGGAGAAGGAGATCTCCGAGGGGAAGATCGAACTGTCGGAGCTCCGGGGCCGGATGACGGTGAACATGAAGGACAAGATTTTGTTCGCCTCGGGCTCGTCGCGGGTGGGCAAGGAGGGGCAGGATGCGCTGGCGAAGATCGCCGAGGCGCTCAAGGGGGTGCAGGGGAAGATCATCCGGGTGGAGGGGCACACGGACGACGTGCCCACGGATCCGAAGGGGCCGTTCCCGTCGAACTGGGAGCTGAGCCTGGCGCGGTCGATGGCGGTGGTGCGCTCGCTGCAGGACGCGGGGGTGGACCCCACGGTGCTGTCGGCGGCGGGTTATGGCCCGTACCAGCCCATCGCGCCCAATGACACGCCGGAGAACCGCAGCCTCAACCGGCGCATCGAGATCGTCCTGGCGCCCGGAGTGGCCACGGGCGGCCGCTGAGCCGCGCCCTCATGGCGTTCCCGGCCTGGCTCCGCGCCGGAAGCATTCTCAAGATGAGGCATGTCGATGCTTCCTGCCGTTTTCCGCTTCCGGGAAGACAGCCTGCCTGGGCTTCGGGTCGGACGCCTCTTCGTGGGGCTGCTACTGCTGGGCCTCGCCTCTTGTGCCGCGACGCAGGAGGCGAGGAGTGGCTCCCTCTCTCCGCACTGCTCGCCGAGGCCTGACTGTCCGGAGGTTCGGAGTGGGCGCATGGGCAGTGTTTCCCGAGAGCCTCTGGGGCCCATCGAGCCTGCTCTATTGGACGTGGACTACTTCCAAGGCGTGTTGGTTACGGGCGGGAGTGCCACCGCGGAAGCTTCCGGAGAACAATCGCAGCCTGTCGCCAGAACAAGCCGCGGGTTTGCTGTCCTGGTTGCTGACAGCCGAGGTCGGGCTGCGTGACTTCGGTCCCTGGCGTATGGCCGCGCACCTGTTGTGGGAGGTGGTTGAAGGCGGAGCCCCTGTCTCACGCGAGGTGCAGCACGAGCGCATGCGGCGTTTCGCTCCGTTGCTGGTCTTGCGACCCGATGGCTATCTGGCGAAAGCGACGACGGGCCAGGCCGTCCAACACCGCCGCGAACAGCAGGATTCTCGTGCGCACCGTCATCGCTCTGGCCTTTCGGTTGGGACCCCCGGGCGACCCCAATGCCCGACACCCGGGCCGCCCATACTCCAACCCCGCCATTCGAACCAGACCGGAATTATCCGCAAATGCGGTATTTGTCGACAAGCCACCAGCGTGACAAACCGGTGAACACGAGTGCCCCCTATGCTGGAGGCATGCACTTGGCGAAGAGCGTCCTGGGACTCTGGTTGTTGGTGGTGCTCACGAGTGGGCCGAGTGCCGCGAGCACGCCCACGCTCCTGGCACAAACTGCCTGCCTGAACACGGTGGACTGCTGCATCAAGCGGTGGCCACAGAGCGCGGCGGAGAGTTGTGGCGCCACCCCCGCGCGGATCGCCGAAGTCCTCAACGGCGCGAAGGCGCTCCACGAGGCCACCACGAGCGCGGAGGTGACGCTCAAGGAGGAAGCCGCGGAGAATGAGAGCGCCGAGGTAGAAGGTGCCTCCGAAGACGCGAAGTCGGGCGAGCCCCCCAATTGCATGGGCCAGGAGCACCACATCATCTCCCGGCCCATCGCCAGGGAGTTGGAAAAGCATCGAACCCTTCGCGGGCTGTACAGACCTCGAGACGAGCGATTCAAACTCCGGGCGAAGGACAAGGAGTCCCACTGCGGCTACCAACAATGGCACCGCGATGTGGACGCGGAGGTCATCAGGTGGCTGCAACAAGAAATCAAGGCAACACCGAGCCAATTCTGGAAGTTCCTCCGCGAGCTCTACAGTCGTCCGGAGATGAGGAGGAGGTTTCCGGGTGGTTTCCCCGAGGGGCTCTGAAATGACGCTGTCCCAGCACTTCTTCGAGCTCGAAGAGGATACGTGGGGAACGCATGACACCCAGTTCTGGGGGCTCGAGCCGGACAACAGCGGGGAGGGCCCTGATTGCCCGCGATGCGGCGAGCCCATCGGCCCGCTGGCGTGGCTGCCCCCCCACCGCGTCAGGTTGGAACTGTATGGACAGGGGCTCGGCGACTTCGTCCGGGGACCTGGAGGTGGCAACAGCTTTCTCATTTCCGAGCGCTTCGCCGAGGCCTTCCGGACGGAAGGGCTGACCGGGCTGCTCGGCTTCCATCCCGCCGAGGTGCTGCGGGTCCAAAGAAAGCGCAAGGGCCCCAAGCCCGGTGCCGTCCCTCGCTACTTCGCCGTCACTCCCTGCTACAGCCGCGCCGCCGTGGATGAGGCACACAGCCGCATCCGCCGCGTCGAGCCCGTGACCTGTCCGGAGTGCCGCTACAGCGGGCTGGACTCCATCCACGGCTACACCCTGGAGCCGGGCACCTGGTCCGGCGAGGACGTGTTCCGCCCCCGGGGCCTGCCGGGCAGCATCGTCGTCTCCGAGCGCTTCGCCGAACTCGTCCAGCGCCATGGGCTGACGAACATGAAGCTCATTCCCACCGAGGAGTTCGTCTGGGATCCGCTCCGCCTGGGGCCGCCTCCTGCCCCCGCCCCCTGTGTTTGACTACGGATACCAGTTGAATGTTCCGGTCAAGATTGTTCTACCAGGGATGGAGGAGCAACCGTGCCCCAGCTCTATTCGG
>NZ_JPMI01000235.1 GCF_000733295.1 Archangium violaceum Cb vi76
CCGGTGCCCATGTTCTCTTCCTTCCGCCCTACTCGCCGGACCTCAATCCCATTGAATTGCTCTGGAAAAAGCTCAAGGAACTACTCAAGAGCATGGAGGCGCGCACCCGACAGGCGCTCGACGACGCCATTGCCAGGGCCATGGACCTCATCACACATGACGACATCGTCGGCTGGTTTCGGCATTGTGGATATAAGATATAGGAACATTCAACTGACTTCCGTTATGACATCGAAGTGCGCCTCCATTGCTTGGAAACCCCATCAGGGTCTGGTTGTCTGCCGCTAGGAGGGATTATGAATCCACTCCCGACAAGTATCCTTCCCCAATGCTTTCACTTCATCACGCCTCCGGCAGCGCGCAGGTGTGGAGGTCGCGCAGCACCTTCCGGGCCTCGGCGATGAGCGACGGGCCGCGCACCTCGGCGCCTGGCTTCACCACCAGCTTCATGTCCGGGGTGAGCCGGTAGACGCCCTTGGAGCGCTGCACCAGTCCCGCCACCTTCATGCCGTCCAGCAGTGCGTCCGCGCCCAGCGTCACCACCAGCCGGCCCGCGCCTCCCTCCAGCGCACGCAGCCGGAGATCTCTCATGTCGATCTTCAGCAGCGTCTGCTCCGAGAGGTTGTCCACCTCGTCCGGCGCCTCGCCGAAGCGGTCCACCAGCTCCGAGCGCAGGTCCTGGACCTCGTCCGGATTGCTCGCCTGGCTGAAGCGTTTGTAGAAGACCAGCCGCTGGTGCACGTCCGGCACGTAGTCGTCCGGGATGAGCGCCGGTATCGGCAGGGTGATCTCCGGCTCGATCTGCACCCTCGGCGGCTCGCCCCGCACCTCGGCCACCGCCTCCTCCAGCAACTGCGCGTACAGGTCGAAGCCAATCGCCGAGATGGAGCCCGACTGCTCGGAGCCCAGCAGGTTGCCCGCGCCGCGGATCTCCAGGTCGTGGCTCGCGATGGAGAAGCCCGCGCCCAGCTCCGTGAAGCGTTGCAGCACCTCCAGGCGCCGTTGCGCGTCCTTCGTCACCACCCGCCGCGTGGGCACCAGCAGGTACGCGTACGCACGCTCCTTCGAGCGGCCCACTCGCCCTCGCAACTGGTAGAGCTGCGCCAGGCCGAACGTGTCCGCCCGGTTGACGATCATCGTGTTGGCGCTGGAGATGTCGATGCCGCTCTCGATGATGCTGGTGCACAGCAGCACCTGGTGCTTCTTCTCGGTGAACTCCAGCATCGCCTTCTCGAGCTGGCCCTCACCCATCTGCCCGTGCGCCACGCCCACGGAGACGTTCGGCACCAGCCGCTTGAGCATCTCCTCCATCGAGGCCAGCGACTCCACCCGGTTGTGCACGAAGAAGACCTGGCCACCGCGGGCGATCTCCCGCTCGATGGCCTCCTTGATGGTCTGCTCGTCGAACTTCAGCACGAAGGTGCGGATGGCGCGCCGGTCCTGCGGCGGGGTGGCGATGATGCTCATCTCGCGCACGCCCGACATGGCCATGTGCAACGTGCGCGGAATCGGCGTCGCCGACAGCGTCAGCACGTCCACCAACGCGCGCAGCTTCTTGATCTGCTCCTTGTGCTTCACCCCGAAGCGCTGCTCCTCGTCCACCACGAGCAGCCCCAGGTCCTTGAAGGCCACATCCCCACCCAGCAGCTTGTGCGTGCCGATGAGGATGTCCACCTTGCCTTCCTTGGCGCGCTTGAGGATCTCCCGCACCTCGGCGGGCTTCCTCATTCCCGAGATGACATCCACCACCACCGGGTAGTCCTTGAAGCGCTTCTTGAAGGACAGGTAGTGCTGCTGCGCCAGCACCGTGGTGGGTACCAACACCGCCACCTGCTTGCGATCCAACGTGGCCTTGAAGGCGGCGCGCATCGCCACCTCCGTCTTGCCATAGCCCACGTCACCGCAGACGAGCCGGTCCATCGGCTCGGACTTCTGCATGTCGCCGAGCACGTCCTCGATGGCCTTGGCCTGGTCCGGCGTCTCCTCGAACTCGAAGTCCGCCTCGAACTGGGCGAAGTACCGGTCCGGCGCGCTGAAGGCGTGGCCCGCGTGCGCCCGCCGCGCCGCCGCGATGGTGAGCAGGTCCGCCGCCATCTTCAGCAGCTGCTCCTTCACCCGCTTCTTCGTCTTCTCCCAGGACGTGGTCCCCAGCTTGTCCAGCGTCACCTGGGTGGGGTCCCCACCGGTGAACTTCTGGATGAGCCGCATGCGGCTCACCGGGAGGTAGATCTTGTCCTTCCCCGCGTACTCGAGGACGAGGAAGTCCCCGGGCACCCCGTTCACCTGCATCTTCGTCAGGCCCGCGTAACGGCCCAGTCCGAAGTCGGTGTGGACGATGATGTCCCCTTCCTTCAGGTCCTTGAATCCCGAGGCGAACGCATCCAGGCTCTTCGAGCGTCTCGGCCGCCGGCGCGCCCTCGCTCCGAAGATCTCCTCGTCCGAGAGCACGGCGATGCCGCCCGCCCCATCCACGAAGCCGTGGCTCACCTCGCCCGTGAAGAGGTGGGCGAAGACGGAGGGCTCGAAGAGCCTGGCGGCGTCCTCCAGCGGCTCCGTGTGGACGCGCACCATCACGTTCCGGTCCAACAGCAGGCGCTTGAGCCGGTCCGCCTGGCTGAGGGTGCCGCAGGCCACCGCGCAGGCGATCCGCGTGTCCCGCCAGCGCTGGAGCCGCTCGATGAGCGGGGTGAGCGCTCCCTCCTCGCCATGGTGGGCCAGGATGGCCTCGCGCACGTCCTGCGTCGTGCCGAAGGGGAAGAGCACCGGCGGCGCCTCGCCCTGGGTGAGCGACAGGCCCCCGCCCTCCATCACGCGGAAGGCCGTGAGCTGCTGCTCCGCCTGCGCGCGCGTCAGGAAGTGGTCCAGCGGCGGATAGGTGAGCTCCTGCTCCGCGTCGGCGGCCGCGGCCGAGCGCTCCACTTCCGTCCACAGGTCCTCGGCCACGCGCTCGAGCCCCATGGGATCATCCAGGTAGAAGAGCGGCTCGGGGTGCCACTGGCGCAGGTAGTCGAAGACGGTGCCCAGGCCTCCCTCGAAGAAGCCGGGCAGCAGGCCCTCCAGGCCGAAGCCGGGCAGGCCCTCGCGGATGGCATCCAGTCGCTCGCGCAGCTTCGTGGTGGGCAGGTTGATGCGGTCCGCCACGGCTCGAGCGGCGGCCTCGGCGCGCCCACGCGTCTGCTCGGAGAAGATGACCTCGCGCGCCGGCAGGAGGATGATCTCCTTGAGCGTGTCCACCGTGCGCTGCGTCTCCGGATCGAAGGCGCGGATGGACTCGATGGTGTCGCCGAAGAACTCGATGCGGACGGGCTTCTCGTAGAGCGGGCTGAAGACGTCGATGAGGCCACCGCGCACGGAGAAGGTGCCCAGGTCCTCGACGAGCGGGCTGTTCTGGTAGCCCATGTTGGCGAGCTTCCGCGCCAGCTCGTCGCGATCGACGTCCTGCCCCACGATGATGCGCTCGGAGAGCTCCTTCATCACCTGCGTGGGCAGCACCCTGCGCAGCAGGCCGCGCATCGACAGCACGAGCGCGGGGAAGCGCGTGCCCTGGCTCAGGTGGAAGAGGGCACCGAGCCGATCCGCGACGGCATCCGCGTCCGGGGAGAGCTCGTCGTAGGGGAGCACCTCGTCGGCCGGCAGGCGCAGGACGTGGGGCTCGAAGGGCGTGCCCTTGCCCCCCAGGAAGAAGGCGAGATCATGGGCGAGGGCGTCCGCGGCCTCCTCGTCCGTGGCGATGCAGACGAGTGGCGCCTTCAGGGTGCGCGTCAGCCGGGCGAGCGCGTGGCCCCGGGCGGCTCCCTGGAGACCTTGCGTGCGGACACGTTGCCCCGGGCGCAGCAACTCCAGCACACGGGCGAAGGGGTCCCCTGCCACGGGAGGCACACCGAGCGCCTCCCCACCGAGCTTCTGGGTAAAAGGAGTTTCCATCCGAGCGGGCGACCTGGGGCGCCCCCCCGGTAATTAGGAGCCGGACCCGTGTAGGTCAACGGAAGAGCGAGGAGGCCAGTTGGCGACAGGCATTCTGGCTCCCAGGCCTACAACCTCCTACTCAGCCCCGGACCCGGAAGTCCTCGTCATCGTCGTCCTTGTCGTCATCGTCGTCGTCGCCATCCCCGCTGCCTCCACCGTCCAGGAGCGCGGACGGAGAGCGCCAGGCCTCGGTGCTGGCCGTGGCCGGGAGCGGGGCTCCGGTGAGGCTCGCGAGAGCAAGCAGGGAGACGAGGGCGAGAGTGAGGAGACGCATGGGGGGAATACCTCCTGTTGGGGGGACGGCGTGGGCGGAAGGGATATTCACCCCCGGCCGGATGGGGAATCAGCCCTTCTTCATCCCGCGAATGTAGGCGACAAGGGCGTCGATCTGCTGAGGGGTCAGCTTGTCCTTGTAGGCCTTCATCTTCTTGTTGCGCGGGGAGCCATCGGCGATGGCCTCGCGGATGTCGGCGTCGGTCTGGGCCTGCTGCCAGGCCGGCTGGGACATGTCGACGATGGCCTCCTTCTTCCCCATCTGGGTCTGCGCCCGGCCATCCGGCCCGTGGCAGGACTTGCACTTGGCCGTCCAGACCTCGGCGACGGAGTCCTCCTCGGCGTGGGCGGCGGTGGCCAGGGAGAGGGAGAGCAGCAGGGCGAGGCGGATCTTCATCGTGGGGGGCTCCTCGGGAAGACGATACGGCGCGAGGCCGCGGGTTCAGTGTCGGCTGGGCGGAAGGTCAGCGGCCAGTGAAAGTTCACCGCCCTCGTGCGCTGGACAGGCGCGCCGCCACTGGCGGAAGGCCTGCCCCATGAGCAGGGCCGCCAGCACCAGCAGCGTACCCGAGAGCGCCAGCGCGACGAACCGGTGCATCAGGTGCATCCGGAAGGCGAGCCGGACCGGCCACCAGTTCAGGGTCTGATAGTCCGAGGAGAGGAGGACCTGGTCGGGGGCCAGGGACTCGCGGGGCGCGATGAGCCTGCCAGGCCTGCCAGCGAGCGTGTTGCCGAGCGCGTCGAGGCTCATCCCCGGACGGAGGCAGAGGGCCGTGCAGTCACACGTCCAGCTCGAGCAGGTGCGCGAGCCGGTGGCCACGATGGCGGCGCGGGCGTGGTTCTCCGTCGTCGCGGGCAGCGTGACGGAGAGCACCTGGGTGGCCACCGCCAGACCCAGGGCCACGTTGCCCCAGCGGACCCGCTCGAACATGAGCCCGAGCATCGGCGCGAACAAGATGACGATGGCCGCGAGGAAGCGAGGGCCCCACCCGAAGCCGCCGTCCCAGAACGAGTAGCTCGAGAGGAAGACGACGTTCACCGCGAGCACGAGCAGCGCCAGCACGTTCAGTGGAGCCGAGGGGCCGCGGAACACGGTGGCCCTGGCGCGCACGAAGGCCCAGACGAGCACGGCCGCGAGCAGGGGCGAGTAGAGGAAGAAGCCGCGGTAGGGGCTCACCAGGAGCGCGGCGGCCTGCTCGGTCCACCGCTCGGGGACGAAGAACGCCAACTGCTTGTCCTTGAAGAAGAGGCCGTAGCCCGTCTCCAGCGGATGGCCGAACCGGTGGAAGTTGTACCCGAGGAGCCCGGCGAACGTGCCGCCACAGAGCGCCGCCGAGAGCGCGAGCACCTTCGCCCGGGCCCACCCGTTGCGCACCATCAGCACCACGGTCAACACGGCCATGACGGCCAGCGAGGGCGCCGCGGCCCACCGGGTCGCGATGGCGACACAGCCTCCGAGCGCCGCCCACGGGAGCCCCCACTCATCCTTCTTCAGGTAGCGGCTCACGCCGTACAGCCAGAGGCTGAAGCCCAGCGCGACCAGGTTCTCCTCCTGCCCCATGCGGGCGTAGTGCCAGAAGAGGGTGCCGAGCCCCACCGCCACCGTCGCCCTGGCGCTGGCGAGGTGACTCATCCCGAGGTGGCGCAGCGCGCCGAAGCAGAAGGCGAGGGCGAGCACGGACAGCAGGGGCTGGGTGACGAGGGTGATGAGGAACCTCGCCGCGTTGTCTCGCGTGGCCTCCGAGACGGGAAGCAGCTTCGCCACCACGAGGCTGGGGACCATCACCACGGACTGAAGCGGCCCGTAGAAGCTGAAGCGCCTGCCGTCGGGCGTCTGTGCCGTCAGGGAGGGGGAGTCGATCGCTCCGCCCCGGCCCTCGAGCCAGGAGCGGGCCGTGGCGAGCCGCAGCTCGGCGTCACTGCTCTCGAAGCCTCCGGAGGAGGTGGCGACGAACGTGAGCCAGAAGCCCGCGAGCAACAGCAGCAAGGGTGGAATCCGGACCCGCGAGAGACGTGAGGGTTCTGCCTGCGTCATGGGCGCTATCCCCTTTCAGGGAAGTGACCGGATATTCCCTCTCCCCTCGGGAGAGGGTCAGGGTGAGGGTGCCCGTCCCTGTTCTTCAACCCACGGTCCCCAGTGTGGACAGGGGGTTCAACCCGGGATTCGAGGCNC
>NZ_JPMI01000236.1 GCF_000733295.1 Archangium violaceum Cb vi76
TGCCCGTCCCTGTTCTTCAACCCACGGTCCCCAGTGTGGACAGGGGGTTCAACCCGGGATTCGAGGCACCCTCACCCCGTCCCTCTCCCGGAGGGCGAGGGGAAATTGGGGAGCTAGAAATCCAGGCTCCGGCCCGGCGGCACGAGCCACACCTTCTCGAGGAATCCTACCGCCCCCTGATCCGGGCCATGATGCTTCACCGTCGCGGTCTGCACGCCCGCCAACAGCGCGAGCGTCGCCAGTCCCGCGAGCAGCGGCGGCGTCGCCGCCCGGCCCGTTCCGCTCAGCCCCAGCCGCACGAAGACCCAGACCGCCAGGCCGAGCAGCAGGCACAGCAGCAGCACCCCAGCCTCTGGATTGGAGACGCCGAGGAGATTGAGCGCATTGGGAGGCTGATAGCCCGCCTTCAAGAGAGGCACGGCCAGTCCGAGGACCACGTTGGACACGTCATCGGGCACGTAGTTGACGAAGGTGGCCAGGCCCGTGAACACGATGGAGGCGGTGCACAGCGCCGCGGCCGCGCCCGCGAGCACCGGGTGGCCCGAGGTCCTCAGCCGCTCCAGCACCAGGGCCGCGGGCAGCAGCAGGAAGGGCACCAGCCCCGTCAGGTGGCGAGGCCCCGTCGTCCAGCCCCACGAGTCATACGAGAAGGAGGACGTGAAGTACGTGTACCCGGCGAGCAGCGCCACCACGAGCCACAGGTGCGCCCGCATCTCCCCATTGCCGCGGGCCTCGCGCCGCAGCACCCACATGCCCGGCAACGCGAGCAGCAGGAAGGGCGACAGGGTGAACAGCCCGCGCAGCGGCGAGAAGAAGGACAGGAAGAGGGCACGCGGGTCCGGGTAGCGGATGCCCAGGAAGCCTCCCAGGTGCCACGGCTGGTAGGCCGCGTCGTTGAGGTGCTTGTACCCGCTCTCCAGCGGGTGTCCGAAGGCCGCCTGGTGGTACAGCATCAGCCCCACCACGAAGGGCAGCGCCCCCAACGTCGCCAGCCCGGCGCCCCGGCCCAGGCGCACCCACCGCTCACGCAGGGGCTCCTCGCGCCACAGCACCGTCAGCACCGCGTACAGCAGCAGCCCCAGCACGCCCAGCGCGCCCGTGTACTCGGCGGCCACCGTGGCACCCGCGCAGGCTCCGGCGACCAGGTAGCCCCGCTCACGCCACTCGCCGCGCGCCAGCCGCCACAGCGCGTAGAAGCCGCCGAACAGCAACACCGCCGTCGTCTGGTGGCTCATGAAGAGCAGCGAGTAGCTGAACGCCAGCGAGCCCAGCCCGTACGTCACCGTCACCGCGTCCGCCACCGCCGCGGACACGTACGTCCCCAGGAAGCGGCGCACCAGCCACAGCATCCCCAGCGTGGGCAGCACCGTGAGGAAGAGCCGGCTGAAGAAGACGAGCGGTACCTCGCGCACCGCGTACAGGAAGCCGCCGCTCCACGCCCGCAGCACCGCGTACACGGGCACCGCGGCGAAGGACAACAACGGCGCCTTGGACGGGTAGTAGCGCCCGTCCTTCACCGACAGGTCGCCGACATGACCGAAGTCCTTCAACGCCCGGTTGATGTCCAGCGTCCCGTACTCCACCAGCGCCCGCGTCTGCCACAGGCGGCACAGTTCGTTGGGCGAGCGCAGACCCGGGTGGTACGGGAACAGCAGCACGTACAGCGCCACCAGCACCGCGTATCTCACAGCGCGTCGCTACCCCGTTCCCCCGTGCGGATGCGCACGGCCTCGTCCACCGGCAGGACGAAGATCTTCCCGTCTCCAATCTTCCCCTCGGAGCCCGAGCGGGCCGCGCGCACGATGGCGTCCACCACGCGCGTCACCATCTCGTCGTCCACCACCACCTCCACCTTCACCTTGGGCAGGAAGTCCACCACGTACTCGGCGCCCTTGTAGAGCTCCGTGTGACCCTTCTGCCGGCCGAAGCCCTTCACCTCCACCGCGGTCAGCCCGTGCACGCCCACCTCGTGGAGGGCGTCCTTCACGTCGTCCAGCTTGAACGGCTTGATGATGGCTTCGATCTTCTTCACCCGGCACCTCCAGTGGCGCGCGCCACCGCGAAGAGGCTCATTCCCACCGGCAGCTTCACCTGACTCTCGGCCTTCGCCAAGAGCGGAGCGATCCGGTCGTACACCTTGAGCTGCAGCTTCGGCACCGAGCGGCGGCGCATCACCCGGCTGTTCATGAACCAGCCCGGAATGCCCACCAGGTTCATCCACTCCAGCGTCTCCACCTCGAAGCCGTTGCCCTCCAGCACCTGGCGCAGGGCCTCGGGGGTGTAGCGCCGGTGGTGCCCCACCGCCTCGTCGATGGAGCCGAAGAGCTGCGGCAGCGCCGGCACCAGCACCACCACCTTGCCGCCCACGGGCAGAATCTGGCGGAAGCGGCGCACCGCCGAGGCATCGTCCGGAATGTGCTCCAGCACGTTGGACAGCACGATGGTGTCCAGCCGCTCGGCCTTGAGGGACTCCCAGTCGGCGAGAGCCACGTCCGACAGGTACGGGCGCACGTGCGGCCGGCCCCGGAACTTGTTCTTCAGCCGGTCCACGTAGAAGCGGTCCACCTCGAGCGCGATGAGCAGCTCCAGCCCCGGCTCCAGCTTCTCGGTGATGGTGCCGATGCCCGCGCCGATCTCCAGCACGCGCCGGCCCAGGTGCTCGCTGAAGCGCTGGCCCAGCCACGCGTTGTAGTTGTTGGCGCCGTCCATGCGCTCCAGCGTGGTGTAGCCCTCGTGCTGGTTGTCCGCGTCGTTCGCCACCGTGGCGTAGCGCATGAGCGTGCGCAGCCGCGCGAGCTGCGCGCCCAGCGGCCGGCGCGGCGCCGCGTCCAGCGTCACCGGCACTTCCGCAAGCCGGTAGAGCTGCGCCGACAGCTTCACGACGATCTCCGCGTCCACCGACTCGTCGTCGCTGGTGAGCGACACGGACTTGAGCGCCTCGGTGCGGAAGGCGCGCTGGCCGCAGAGCGGATCCTCCAGCGACACGTCCGTGACGAAGCGGGTGACGTGCCCCAGGGCCTTGTCCGCCAGTTGCTCCGCGTCCAGCTTCGGCACCCGCCGGCTGCCGAAGACGGCGTCCGCGGCGTCCTCGCGGATGGGCCGGCACAGCGCCTCGCAGGCCTCCAGCGAGTAGGCCGCGTCCGCGTCCTGCAGGACGGTGATGTCGCCCGTCACCCGGCCGAGCGCCGCCCGGATGGCCGCTCCCTTCCCGGACAGCCCGGAGAGCACGTGCACGTGGGGCCTGGAGGGCGCATCCACCGGCCCGTCCCCGGCGAGGATGACCTCGGTGCCGCGCGCGGCGAGGTTGTGGGCGAAGCGGGAGGCGTCCGCGGCGGACGCGGGGGTGAAGGGAATGACGAACGAGAGGGACTGGCTCACGCCCGGGTGACTACCACACGCCGGGCGTGGGTGCTCGTGCGCGTGTGCACCGCGTGGCAGGAGGGCTTGCGAGCGAGTCCGTGAAGATTGACCCCCCAGGCTCCCCGGGGCAGTCTGACCCGCTGTGGAAGAGACTTCGAACGAAGCCCCCGAGGCCCCCGAGCCGTCGCTGGACGTGATGCAATACGTCCACGCGGTCTGGCGCCGCAAGTGGCTCATCCTCGGCGTCATGGCCGTGGTGATGCTGGTGGGCCTGTTCCACACCCTTCGCCAGCCGAAAATCTACACGGCCAACACTTCGCTCATCATCGACGTCGCCGCGCCCCGGGTGCTCGACACCGAGGTGAAGGAGGTCATGGGCGACGAGCGCGGCAACTACTGGGCGAACAAGGAGTACTACCAGACACAGAGCGAGGTCATCACCTCGCGGGCGGTGTCGTCGCGGGTGGTGGACCGGCTGGGCCTGCGCAACGACGCGGCCTTCCTCGGGGTGGCGGGCATCCAGGACGAGGAGGCGCGCAAGAAGGCCATGGCCGCGGCGGACCCGGTGGCCATGGTGCGCTCGCGCATCACCGTCATTCCCTCGGCCAACTCGCGCGTGGTGCGCATCGCCGTGGAGGACGTGGACCCCAAGCGCGCGGCGCTGCTGGCCAACGAGGTCGCGGACGCCTACATCGCGGAGAACCTGGCCCTCCGGCTGAAGACGACCGAGGGCGCCAGCGTGTGGCTCGAGGAGCGCATGGGCGAGCTGGGCTCGCGCGCCGGCACCAGCGAGCTGGACCTGTACAAGTTCAAGCGCGGCGCGGACGTGCTGTCGCTGTCCGCCCCGGGCAAGGACGGGCAGCAGCAGCCGAGCACGGCGAAGCTGGCCTACGACAGCTACATGACGGAGCTCATCGCCGTGCGCACGAAGATGGCGGCGGTGCAGGCGCGGGTGGACGCCATGCGCCAGCTGCGCAAGAGCGCGAGCCCCGACGCGGAGCACTGGGCCGAGGGCCTCTCCGCGGCCAACGAGGGGGCGCTGAGAGACCTGCGCGACAAGGTGCTGGAGCAGCGCACCCAGTGCGTGGAGCTGTCCGAGCGCTACCTGCCGGAGCACCCGAAGATGCAGGAGTGCCAGGGGAAGCTGGCCGTGTTGCAGCAGGAGCTGCGGCGCAGCCTGGAGAACCTGGTGAAGGGCGCGGAGACGGACCTGGCGGCGGTCAAGGCCAACGAGCGCACGCTGCTGGAGCGGGTGGAGCAGGCCAAGGCCGAGGCCTTCGCGCTGACGGAGAAGGAGATCGCCTACCAGAAGCTGCGGCGCGAGGCGGAGAACGACCAGCGGCTGTACGAGATGGTCCTCAAGCGCTTCAAGGAGCTGGAGCTGTCGGGCCAGTTGCGCACCAGCAACGTGCGTGTGCTGGACGCGGCGCTGCCCAACCCGGTGCCGGTGCGGCCCAACACCCGCAGCGCCTTCATGCTCTTCTTCCTGCTGGGGCTGATGGGAGGCGTGGCGGTGGCGCTGGGCCTGGAGCTGCTCGACGCGAGCGTGGCCAGCCGCGCGGACGTGGAGGAGCGGCTGGGGCTGGCCTTCATCGGCGCCATGCCGCCGCTCAAGCCCGATGATGGGGGGCCGGCGGACCTGTACATCCACCGCCACCCGCGCTCGCAGGCGGCGGAGATGTGCCGGGCCATCCGCACCAACCTGCTCTTCATGTCGCCGGACAAGCCCTTCCGCACGGTGGTGGTGAGCTCGGCCGGGCCCTCCGAGGGCAAGTCCACCGTCGTCATCAACCTGGGCATGGTGATGGCGCAGACGGGCTCGCGCGTGCTGCTGATGGACACGGACATGCGCCGGCCGCGCCTGCACCGGGCCTTCGGCGTGCCCGACGACATGGGCGTCAGCTCGCTGGTGGTGGGCGAGGGCTCGCTGGAAGGCGCCATCAAGTCCACGGACGTGCCCAACCTCTTCGTGCTGCCCTGCGGGCCGCTGCCGCCCAACCCCGCGGAGCTGCTCCACACGCGCGCCTTCTCCGAGCTGCTCGGCAAGTTGCGCGAGCGCTTCGACTGCGTCCTGTTGGACAGCCCGCCGCTGGGGCCCGTGTCGGACGCGCTCGTCCTCTCCAAGCAGACGGACGGCATCCTGCTGGTGCTCAAGGCGGGCACCACCCAGCGCGAGCAGGCGAAGCGGGCCATCCGCTCGCTGCGCGACGTGAAGGCCCGTGTCATCGGCGCGCTGCTCAACCACGTGGACCTCAAGGGCGGCAGGTACGGCGGCGAGAGTTATGGCTATGGCTACCGGGGCTACGGCAACGAGCGGGACGAGCAGCGTTCCGCCTCCTGAGGAGGCCCGGTGATGAAGGTCCTCCAGCTGGGCAAGTACTACGCGCCCTACCGGGGCGGCATGGAGACGCACCTCTCGGGGCTGTGCGAGGAGCTCAAGGGCCGCGTGCGGCTGGAGGTGCTCGTCTCCAACACGGAGCCGCGCACCGTGCGCGAGGTGGTGCACGGCGTGCCCGTCACCCGCTGCGCCGAGCTGGTGAAGGTGGCCTCCACCTCGCTCAACCCCACGCTGCCACTGGAGCTGTCGCGGCGCCGGTACGAGTTGCTGCACATGCACTTCCCGCACCCCATGGCGGTGATGGGGTACCTGGGCAGTGTGCGGCCCCGGCGGCATGGGCTCGTCATCACCTACCACAGCGACGTGGTGCGCCAGAAACGGCTGCTCAAGGTGTACGGGCCCTTCATGCAGCGGGCGCTGGCGCGCGCGGACGCCATCCTGGTGGGCTCGCCCAACTACGTGGAGACGTCCGAGGCGCTGCGGCCGCACCGGGACCGGTGCCACGTGGTGCCCTTCGGCATCGACGTGTCGCGCTTCGTCCGCACGCCCGAGCGCGAGGCGGCGGCCTCGGCCGTGCGCGCCCGCTACGGTGGGGCTCCGCTGCTGATGGGGGTGGGGCGGCTCGTCTATTACAAGGGGTTCGACCACGCCATCCGCGCGCTGCGCGAGGTGGAGGGCGCGCACCTGTTGCTGGTGGGCGAGGGGCCGCTGCGCGCGGAGCTGGAGGCGCTGGCCCGTGCGTGCGGGGTGGCCGGGCGCGTGCACTTCCTCGGGAACCTGGGAGACGAGGAGCTGCTCGCGCTCTACTTCGCGTGTGATGCCTTCGTGTTGTCCTCCGTCACCCGCGCCGAGGCCTTCGCGCTGGTGCAGTTGGAGGCCCTGGCGTGTGGGCTGCCCGTCATCAACACCGCGCTGGACTCGGGGGTGCCCTTCGTCAGCCGTCACGAGGAGAGTGGCCTCACCGTGCCGCCGGGGGACGAGGCGGCACTGGCCGCGGCCATGCGGCGGATGCTGGCGCACCCGGAGCAGCGGCGGGCCTGGGGCGAGGCGGGCCGCGCGCGCGTGCTGGCCGAGTTCACCCAGGCCCGCATGGGCGAGCGCGTGCTCTCCATCTACCGGGAGGTCCTGGACGCGCGGAGGGCGAGGGGATGATCGGCCTCGTCCTGACGCTCCTGTCCATCGCCGGGGCGTGGCTGGCCACGCGGCGGAGCCTCGGCCACGGGCTGGGCGCGGTGCTGCTGGTGGGCTACTTCTACGGCATCCTCCGGGCCCGCTTCCCGGATGGGTTCTCGCACTTCATGTTCGACGGTGCCGTGGCGGGCCTCTACCTGGCCATCCTCCTGCGCCGGAAGCGGAAGATGCGCTACGGCCATGACGGCCAGGTGTTGCGGCTCTGGGTGCGCGTGTTGATGGTGTGGCCGCTGTTCACCATGGTGCTGTCGCCGCTCTTCGACTCACAGCACTTCTTCATCCAGTTGGTGGGCCTGCGCGTGGCCATCCTGCTGCTGCCATTGATTGCCATTGGCGCGCAGCTGACCGGGGAGGAGGTGGATTCCCTGGGCGATTGGGTGCTGGGGCTCAACCTCGTGGCCTTCCTCTTCGCGTTGCTGGAGTTGCGCCTGGGGGTGGAGGCGTTCTTCCCGCGCAACGCCGTCACCTATTTGATCTACATGTCCAATGACGTGGGCGCGGAGCGCGCGCTGCGCATCCCCGCCATCTTCAACACCGGGCACGCGTATGGGGGCACCATGCTGCTGTCGCTGCCGCTGCTGGTGCGCCGCTGGCAGCGCCGGCCCTCCAGCCGCGTCCTCACGGCGGTGGCGCTGGTGGCCAGCCTGCTGGGCATCTTCCTGTGCGCGGCGCGCAGCCCGGTGGTGCAACTCCTGGGCATCCTCGGGTTGGTGGTGCTCGTCGTGGGCCTGTCGTGGCGGATGCTGGCGAGCATCGCGGGGCTGGCGGTGGTGGTGGGCTTCATCGTCCTGAGCAGCCCCCGTTTCCAGCGCTTCCTCTCGCTGGAGGACACCGACTACGTCACCGAGCGCGTGTCCTGGAGCGTGAACACCAGCATGCTCGACGTCCTCACCCAGTACCCGCTGGGCAACGGGTTGGGCAGCGCGGGCGGGACGAGCATCCCCTTCTTCCTGATGGACCTCGCCAGGCCCCAGCACGGCCTGGAGAACGAGTTCGGCCGCATCGCGATGGAGCAGGGCCTCATCGGGCTGGTGCTGTGGGTGCTCTTCCTCGGCTGGCTCTTCACGCGGTTGCCGCCGCGCCGCAAGGGAGGCTCACTCGTGGCTGAGCGGATGATGTGGGCCACGGTGCTGGTGGTGTGGGGGACGGCCATCATCGGCACGGGCCTGCTCTCCTCCATTCCGGGCACCGCCCTGCTACTGTTGTGGATGGGCATCGTCGTGGGCACCCGGCGTCCCGCGCCCGTGGCCCGGGCCGTGGTCGTGAAGCCTTCGCCCCCGGCCCCGTCCGGAGGTCTGGCATTGGAGGCGAGGTAGACGGTGGGGACGTGGCTGCTGGTGACTGGAGACGTGGGGCGGCGCGGGGCGATGGACCGCGCGCATCTCGCGCTGGCCGAGTACCTCTCCCTCCGGGGTGACGAGGTGCACGTGGTGGCCCACTCCGCCTCCGAGGAGCTCCTGGCGCTGGCGGGCACGCACTGGCATGCCGCCCCCAAGCCCGCGGGCTCGGTGGCCCTGGGTTCTCCCGTGCTGGACGCCGTCGGCCGCCATTGGGCCCGCCGCCTGAGCACGCGGGGGGCTCGCGTGGTGGTGAATGGCGGCAACTGTCTCTGGGGCGACGTCAACTGGGTGCACTACGTCCACGCGGCGTACACGCCCGACTTCGAGGCCCGGGGCTGGCGCCCGTTCGCCCGGAGACTCGTCCACGAGGGCTACCTGCGCGCCGAGCGCGCCGCCTTCTCGCGGGCGCGTCTCTTCATCGCCAACTCCCACCGGACGGCGGAGGACCTGCGGCGCCTGGGCGTACCGGCCGGACGCATCCGCGTCGTCTACTGTGGCATCGAGGGCGAGCGCTTCCGTCCTCCCTCCGCTTCCGAGCGCGAGGCGGTGCGTGCCGGGCAGGGCTGGCGTCCGGAGCAGCCGGTGGTGGCCTTCGTGGGGGCGCTGGGGGACAGGCGCAAGGGTTTCGACACCGTCTACAAGGCCTGGGCGGAGCTGCACCGGAGGGGCACCTGGGACGGCGTGTTGGTGGTGATGGGGAGCGGGGCGGAGCTGCCGGCCTGGCGCGAGCGGGCGCGTGCCGAGGGACTTTCCTCCATCCATTTCCTCGGCTTCCGCACCGACGTGGCCCGTCTGCTGGCCGGGTGTGACGCGCTGGTGGCGCCCACGCGTTACGAGTCCTATGGGCTGGGCGTCGTCGAGGCGCTGTGCACGGGCCTGCCCGCCTTCGTCAGCCGCGGCGCGGGCGTGGCCGAGCGCTATCCGCCCGCGTTGCACCCGCTGCTGTTGGAGGACCCGGAGGATGCCCATGCGTTGGCCGAGGCGCTCGTGGGCTGGGCTTCCCGGCGCGAGTCCGTCCGTGCCGAGCTGCCCGCCGTCTCCGAGCCGCTGCGCCGTGAGGATTGGCGGTACATGGCCGAGCGGTTCGTCTCCTGTGTCGAGAGCGTCCCCCTGGGAGGAGTCCCGTGAGCGCGTCCGTCTCCGCCGGCCCCCGCCGCCGGTTGGTGTTCATCTGCGAGAGCGGCACCGATGTGCGGCTGGTGACGGGGCTGAAGCAGCGCTTCGAGCTGACGCTGTTGCTGCGTCCCGCCTTCGGGCCGCGCACCATCAACTGGAAGGACGAGGGCTCCGAGCCGGTCCGCATCATCGAAGGTCCGGCCGGGCGCGTGGCCTTCGCCGCGTTCGTGGGTGCGTGGCTCGTGCGCCACCGCGCGGAGCTGGATGCGGTGCTGGCGCAGAACGCGGGCGTGGCCGCGCTGGCCGCCAATGCCTGCCGGGGCCTCACGCGGGTGCCCACCTTCATGCTCATCTGCAGTCCCAACATCGCCTACTTCCATTGCCGCTATGAGCGGGGGGAGCTGGGGCTTCCGGCCTACCTCGCCGGGCGCACGTTGTTGGAGGCGGCACGCGCCGGCAACGCGCTGCTGGGCCACCGCTACCTCGTCCTCAGTGACTACCTGGGCGGACAGGTGTCCTACGGACGGAGGGAGAAGGTGCGCGTGGTGCCGCTGTACGGCGTGGACACCTCGCGCTTCCGGCCGGTGCCTCCCGAGGAGAAGCGGCGGCTGCGCGTGAGGCTCGGCCTGCCCGAGGAGGGCTTCCTCATCTTCTTCTCCAGCCGCGTGGCTCCGGAGAAGGACACCGAGTCGCTCCTGGATGCCTGCGCCCTGTTGAAGGCCTCGGGACGTTCCTTCTGGATGCTCAACCTGAGCGGTGGACACCAGCGGTTGAAGCAGCTCGCGCTCGAGCGGGGCCTGGGAGACCGCACCCTCACCCGTGACGCGGTGGACCCCGTGCACGAGCTGCCCGCGTACTACCAGGCCTCGGACGTGTGCGCGCAGGTGTCGCTGGAGGAGGGGCTCGGCTTCTCTCCGCTCGAGGCGCTGGCGTGTGAGGTGCCCGTGGTGGCCACCGCCGTGGGCGGGCTGCGGGAGACGATCCACGATGGGGAGACGGGTCTCAGCGTTCCGGTGCGCGCCCCTCGCGCGCTCGCCGACGCCCTGGCCCGCGTCATGGACGAGCCCGAGCATTTCCTCGCCCTGGCCCGTCAGGGACGGCGGATGGTTCGGGAGCGTTTCGAGGCCTCGCGCTGCTTCGACGGCTTCGCCGCGCTGGTCGAGGAAGAGCTCGCTTCCCGGCGGTGAGTTCCCGCCCATACGCGGCGTATGGGAAATCCCTCCCCCCCCTTCTTTGACAGGAAGCTGTCCGCTTTTCTAAACAAAGCGCGTCTTGTTCCTGAAAGGACTCGTCATGCGATTGCTGAAGCTTGGCGCGAGTGTGCTCGCGCTCGTTGTGGTGGCTTGTGGTGGGGGAACCTTCACTGTGGAGCCGCAGGAGGCGGGCACGCTGCAACTGCCGCTGACCTCGACGACCCCGAGCGGCACGGTGTACCGGTTGGTGGGCGCGACGTTCAACATCACCGGGACGCAGACTGTCACCGTCACGGACACGGCGGCGGACACGGTTCAGGTGCCGCTCCAGGCCGGCTCCTACACCATCCAGCTCGCCAGCGGCTGGACGATGGAGCGCGCGGATGCGCCCGGAACGCCCGTGCCGGCCACGCTGCTGTCTCCCAACCCCCTGACCTTCACCGTGAAGAAGGACGTGGCGACCCAGGTGCGCTTCATGTTCAAGCTGCCCGGGGATGGCACCGCGGACGTGGGCATCCACGTGGACAGCGGCGGGTGGCTCGCCGGAACCATCCGTGTCGAGGTGAGCAATGGCTCGGGGCCCGACGTGGACCCCTACGGCGAGCTGGTGGGCAAGGACGTGCCCTTCCTCATCAGCTTCGAGTCGTTCTCGACCGGCCGGGATGGTTTTGGGGTGACAACCGTGCACACCAGCCCCGTCACCGTCCAGTTCGGAGGGATTCCTTCCGAGCACCTGGAGCGCGTCGCCGCGTCCCTGGAGGGCTCGATGTTCTCCTTCACCTTGCTGCGGTCTGGGAGTGGCATGGTGGATTTCGGCGGTGGGCGCATCGAAAATCTCGAGGCCGACATCCGGTTCGAGCTGTACCCGGGCTCGTTCCCCTTCACGGGGCTGATGGACGCCGAGGGCTATCCTCTCTTCCGGCCCTTCGAGACCGGGAGCCCCGCGAATCTCTGGGATGCCTCCATCGGCTTCGCGGGCACGTCGGTCGTGAACGCCGCTCCCTGAAGCTCCTCGCGGTCCGCGGCGTCCTTCGGCCGGAGTCAACGGCTGGAGGACGCCGCGAGCCGTTGGTAGGTGTCGAGGATGGTGCGCGCGTGGTTCGTCCAGGAGTAGCCGCGCCCGCGGGCGATGCGCTGGCTCCGGGCCGCGCCGGGCTCCGGTGACTCCACCAGCCCGTGCACCGCCTCCGTCCAGGCGCCCACGTCTCCCACGGGCGCGTAGCGGATGGCGTCTCCGCCCACCTCGCGCAGCACGGGCAGCTCGCTCGCCACCACGGGCGTCCCGCAGGCCATGGCCTCGATGACGGGGAGTCCGAAGCCCTCGGCCTCGCTCGTCACCAGCACCGCCCGCGCCTTCCGGTACAGCCCCGCGAGGGTCGCCCTGTCCAGCTTCGGAGGTTGGAGCAGCGCGTCCCCGATGCCGAGCCGCGCCACCTGGGCCCGCCGCGCGTCGTCGAGCTCCGCCCCCTGCTGCACCAGGCGCAGCTCCGGGTGCCGGCGGCGCAGTGCGGCGAAAACCTCGAGGAGCACGTCCAGGCGCTTGCGCGGAATCCCACTGCCCACGTGCAACACGTAGGGGCGGCCGCCGAGTGGACGCAGCACCTCGTCGCTGGTGTCTCCGGGGAGCGGCTCGGGCCCGTATTCGGACGAGACGCCCAGCGGGGCGTGCACCAGCCGCTCCGGAGGCACCACGCCGTGACGGAGCAACTCGTCGCGCACCGCGAGGGTGCCGTGGAACACCACCGCCGCCCGTTGCAGCCCCTTCAGCGCGGCCCACGCCATGGCCCGGAACCACGCCGGCCGTGGCTCCCGCCAGGGCTCCAGGATGCTGCGGAAGGCATCCAGGTCATGGCAGTACACGCCCGCGCGCCCGGGCGGCAGCGTGTGCACGAGCTGCGCGTACGTATGATCCACCACGTGCCAGGCGTCCTGGCCACGTGTGCGCAACGCCACCCGGGCCGGGTAGGTGAGGAAGCGCGTCAGCACCCGGTCCACGTTGATTGCTTCCCGGCGCTCGCGCAGCACGGGCAGCCGCCGCGCCACGGGGACCAGCTTCGGCCGCACCGACGTCACCCACACCCTGTCCGCCAACGGGCCGTGGAACTGCTCGTGCAGCGCCTCGCCCGCGAGATCCATGCTCGGCCAGCCCTCGTCGAGCGGGTCCATCAGCAACGCCAGACGCAAGGGACTGCTGGTGTCGCTCATGTGTCCTCCACCCCGCGCGCGCGGACGCGGTTCCACAGCACGTCCAGCGTATGCGCGAGCGAGAAGTTCTCCACGTAGAAATCGGCCGCGCGCCGGCCCAGGGAGGGCCAGGAGCCGGGGGTTGACAGCAGGGCCTCGGCCGTCTCGAGGACGGAGGCGGCCGTGGGCTCGGGCGCCAGGGCGAGCGCGCCGGAGTCCCGCCAGGGTGCTTCGGTGGCGGGGCCCGCGTTGGACACCAGCGGCACGCCCAGCCCCAACCCGGCCATGGCGCTGCCCCGGCGCGTGCTGAGCCCATCGGGGAAGGGCTGCACGAGCACGTCGCAGGCCTTCAACGTGGCGGCGAGCTCGTCCCCGGGCAGGCCTCCCAGTGCCCGCACGCGTCCGGCGAGCTCCGGGTGGCGGCCGGTGAGTCGCGTGGCGAAGTGCATGCTGCCCCGGCCCGCCAGTACCACCCGGCGGCGTGCGTCCTGGTGGAGCAGCGCGGGCAGCACCTCCTCCAACAGTCCCGTGATGAGCGCTCCATACGTCCCCAGGTGGCCGATGAGCACGGTGTCCGGGCTGGGGCGTAACGCGGCGCGGCGGGACTCCACGGCGCTCAGGGGGGGTTGTGTGGGCAGGTTGCTCGGCACGGGCAGCCATTCGATGGGCACGCGGCGAGGGGGCGCGTGGAGGAGCCTGTTCCACCACGGCGTGGAGACGAAGACCCGGTCCGCCCGTGCCAGGACGAGCGCCGCCATGGCCCGGGTGACGGCACCCAGCACGTTGTGGCGCCACGGCAGCTTCCAGCCCCAGGGGAAGCAGACCTCGTGGAAGAACATCCACACCTCGTCCTCCCGGCGCCGCGCGAGCCACAGCGCGAAGGGGACGTTCATCGCCTTGTAGCCGAAGGCGTGGGGCACGTACTGCACCACCAGCCGTTTCGGACCGGGCAGCCGCTCCAGCTCCTGCTCCAGCCGCTTCAGGCCGCGCACCCCGTAGCCCTCGGGCAGCCGGTGCACGGTGACGCCCTCGGGGGCCAGCGTCTCCCGTGGGTCGCCCGGGGCCCAGACATGGACGGCACAGCCCTCGCGCGCGAGCCCCTCGGCCACCTGCCACGTGTAGTCGCTCACCCCGCCGGGCCGTGGGGGGAACTCGCCGGTGAGCAGGTGCCAGGAGACGCCGAGTGCGTCCGCGTATCCCCCGCTCATGCCCGCCCTCCCAGCACCCGCGCGTAGACGTCCTGGACCTGGGCGGCGTAGCGCTCGCGGGTGAAGCGTGCGAGCACCGAACGCCGTGCTTCCTGTCCCAGCCGCGCGCGCAGCTCCGGCTCGCGGACGAGCCGTGCCATCGCTCCGGCGAGCCCCTCCACGTCCCCGGGGGTGAAGGCCAGGGCGTCATGTCCGGGACGAACGAGCTCCGCGGCTCCGCCCGCCGCGGACACCACCACCGCCCGGGCGCAGGACATGGCCTCGACGATGGTCATCCCGAAGGGCTCCGGCCGGGTGCTGGCGTGCACCACCCCGTCGAGCGCCCGGTAGATGGGGGCGGGCTCGGACTGGAAGGGGATGAAGCCCACGTGCGCCTCCAGGCCCAGCGCGTGCGCGGTGGCGCGCAACTCCGCCTCCGCGTACTGCGAGCCGGGCGTGCGGTACACGGGGCTGCCCACCACGTAGAAGCGCACCGCGTGCGAGGGGTGCAGGGCCCGCAGGCGCGCCGCCGCCTGGAGGAACACCTCCTGTCCCTTCCAGCGCGCGTAGGTGGCCACCAGGCCGAGCCGCACCGTGTCCTCGGGCGCCGGGGGCAGGCCCGCGAGCGTGTCGAGCCATCCACCGCTGGCGGGGCCGGGAGAGAAGCGCTCCGTGTCCACGCCGTTGTGAACCGGGTGCACGGGGACGCGGCCGAGCACGTGCCGGGCGTCCTCCGCCACCGCCGCCGAGTTGGCGATGGCCGCCGCCGCGCGCACCCCGGCCAGACGCAGCACGCGCCGCAGCAGGGGCCGCTCGCCGAGGAAGTCATGGAGGTGCCACACCACGGGGGCGCCCGGGGCGCAGAGGGCGGAGAGCAGGTGCGTCTTGAGGCCGTTGGAGTGGACGAGGGTGGGACGGAAGCGCCGCAGGGCGCGTTGCAGGGCGAGCAGGTGGGCCGCCGCGGCCGGAGTGGCGCGGGCCAGGGTGGTGCCGAAGCGCAGGGAGCGCCCGGCTCCCGCGCCGCGCAGTTGCGAGTCCCCCAACGAGGCGAGCGCGGCGGACAGGGGCAGGGCGAGCGTTTCCACCCCCAGGGCCCGGGCCTGCTCCGTCAGCGGCCCCTCCGCTCCGGCGATGAGGCCGAGCCAGGGGGCCTCGGGTGCACGGCGCAGGCAGTCCAGCAGGTCCAGGAGCGTCCGTTCCGCTCCACCCACCACCCCCACCGGACTGAGGAAGAGCAACCGCACCCGGCGGAACCCACCAGAGGTGGACCGGCCAGGTCAAGGCGCCGATTCGTCCATGCCGGGTGGGGAACAGGCCCGGGGTACCGCCTGGCCGCCCGGGAGGCGGGGGCTCCGGCGTCATTCCAGACGGAGTGGGCGCACTCCCGCGCGGGCGATGGCAGGATGGGGCGTCCTTCTGGGGCGTCCTTCTTATGAGCCGAACACGCCGCTATCTCCGTGGCATGGGGGTGGGTTACGCCTACCAGCTCCTCACCATGGGGGTCGGGCTCTTCCTGACCCGATTCCTGCTGGAGCGCCTCGGCTCCGAGCAGTACGGCCTGTGGCTCGTCGGCTTCCAGCTGCTCAACTGGCTGTTGCTGCTGGACGTGGGCGTCATCGCCCTGGTGCCCCGGGAGGTCGCCAGCGCCACGGGCCGCGCGGACGGCCCCGAGGCCACGCCGCGTCTGGTGGGCTTCACCCTGCGGCTGGCGCTGATGCAGTCGCTGCTCGTCGGAGCGGCGGCGCTCGGCCTGTGGTGGCTCCTGCCCGCGGACTGGGAGGCCTTGCGCCCGGCCCTGGGTCCCACGCTGTTCGCGTTCGTCCTCCTCTATCCCCTGCGCATGCTGTCCGCGCTCCTCGAGGGCCTGCAGGACCTGGCCTGGCTCTCCGTCGCGCAGATGGTGGGCTGGGTGGTGGGCACGGGCACCACGGTGGGGCTGGTGCTGCTCGGCCATGGCGTGGTGTCGCTCGCGTGGGGGTGGATCGTCCAGCAACTGCTCCAGGCGGCGCTGGCGGGCGTGCGGCTCGTGTGGCGCCACCGGCACGTGCTGCCCCGGCGGCTGCCCCGGCTCGAGCGCGCCGAGGTGCTCGGCTGGCTGCGCCGGGGCGCGTGGGTCACCGTCAACCAGCTGGCCACCGTGCTCCTCACCGGCACGGACCTGCTGCTGGTGGGCAAGCTGCTCGGCCCCGAGGCCACCGTCGCCTACGCGTGCACGTCCAAGGCGGTGTCCATCCTCATCCACCAGCCGCGCATGCTGGTGAACGCCGCGCTGCCCGGCCTCAGCCAGATGCGGACGGGCGAGTCCCGTGAGCGCCTGTTGCAGGTATGCACCAGCCTCGTGCAGGCCTCGCTGCTCATCAGTGGCCTGCTCACCACCGGCGTGGTGGCCGCCAATGGCGCCTTCGTGGGCTGGTGGGTGGGCCCGGACAAGTACCTGGGGCTCGGCGTCTCCGGGCTCATCGCCCTCAACATGCTGCTGCGTCACTGGAGCGGCGCCACCGCCATGGCCACCTTCGCCTTCGGGGACGAGCGCCGCATCGCCCTCACCTCGTTGGCGGATGGGGTGGTGGCCCTCGGGGTGGGCTCGGTGGGCCTGTGGCTCCTCGGCTTCATCGGCGCGCCGCTCGGGACGCTCGCGGGCCTGGTGCTGGTGAGCCTCCCGGGCCACCTGCGCGCGCTCGCGCGTCACTCCGGTGTGTCCCCGCGACAGATGCTCCGGCCGCTCTTCCCCTGGTTCTGGCGCACCGGGGTGACGCTGGTGCTCGCCACGCTGTTGTCGCTCGCGTGGGCCCCGGGGCACCTGGTGGGCTTCCTCACGGTGGGCATCGCCTCCGCGCTGTTGTACGGATTCCTGGTGGGCCCCGTGGCCTTCGTCGCGCCGCTGGAGTCCTACGTGCGGCCCCGGTGGAACGCGCTCACCGCGCGCCTGTCTCCCTCCAAACCCCCCGGGACGGTATGAGCCACGGTTCGCGCATCCTCCTCGTCGCGCGGCACCGCGCCGTGGTGGGCGGAGTGGAGTCCCACCTGCGCACGCTGCTGCCGCTCCTCCAGGCCCGGGGCCACTCCGTCGCGCTCCTCGTCGAGCACGACGCCGCTCCCGGGCAGGCGCGCCTCGACGAGGGGCTCGGCATTCCCGTGTGGAGCACCGCCGCGCTCGGGCGCCAGGGGGCTCTCGAGGCCGTGGCGGCATGGCGGCCCGAGCGCGTCTACCAGCACGGCGTGCAGGATCTCCGCCTGGAGGAGTCGCTGTTGGAGCGCTACCCGGCGCTGCTCTTCCTCCATGCGTATTACGGCACGTGCATCAGCGGGATGAAGCGCCATGCCTTCCCCCGGCCCGTGCCCTGCCAGCGCGTGCTCGGCCCCGGGTGCCTCGTGCACTACCTGCCGCGCCGCTGTGGGGGACGCAGCCCGCTCACCGCCCTGCGCGAGTACCGCTACCAGCAGCGCCGCCTCGCGCTCGCCCGCCGCTACGGCACGGTGCTGGTGGGCAGCCGGGCCATGCGCGAGGAGTACCTGCGGCATGGGCTCTCCGCCTCCCAGGTGGTGTGTGTGCCGCTCTTCGGAGATGGGGCGCCGGACCCCGGGCCTCCCGCGCCACGGCCCCCCTCCGGCCAGGTGTTGATGGTGGGGCGGCTCACGGAGCTGAAGGGCGGGGTGGAGCTGGTGCGCGCGCTGCCCGGGGCCCGTGAGGCGCTGGGCCGCGAGCTGGAGCTGGTGGTGGCCGGGGATGGACCGGAGCGCCCGCGCATGGAGTCGGAGGCGGCGGTGCGGCGCGTGCCGGTGCGCTTCGTGGGCTGGGTGGACCGGGCGGAGCGGGAGGTGTTGATGCGGCGGGCGGACCTGCTCGCGGTGCCCAGCGTCTGGCCCGAGCCCTTCGGCATGGTGGGCGTGGAGGCGGGCGGCGTGGGTCTTCCCTCGGTGGCCTTCGCGGTGGGCGGCATCCCCGACTGGTGCGAGCCGGGCGTGTCCGGTGAGCTGGCGCCGGGAAACCCGCCCACGTCCGAGGGCCTCACGGGTGCCATCGTCCGGGCGCTCGCCGACGCGGGCCATCATGCACGGTTGCGCGAGGGCGCCTGGCACATGGCCCGGCGCTTCGATGCCGACGCCCACGTCAACGCGCTGTGCGAGCGTCTCAAGGCACCCGGGCGGTGACGAGCATCTGGGTGCACAGCCGCTCGCGCGCGGCGGGGCCCATGCGCCGCACCCACGTGTCGAGCGCGAGGTACACCCGCCCCAGCGCTGGCCGCGAGGGCAGCAGGCGCACCCCGGCGTGTCCCGAGAGGAAGGGCGTCACCGACAGCTCGATGTCCACCTGGGTGAAGCCGGCCGCGCGGCACAGCCGCTCCAGCTCCTCGGCCGTATAGAGGAAGAGGTGTCCGTCCGCGTCGGGCTTGAACTGCTGGGATTCGAGCGCGGTGAAGTCCTCCACCTGCGAGTGCGTGGGCAGCTTCGAGCGGAAGTACGCGCCGTTGGGCGTCGTCAGCATCAGCGTCCCACCGGGCCGGAGGAAGCGGCGCAGGTGGGCGAGCATCCGGTCTCCATGGGCCACGTGCTCGATGACCTCGCACGCCAGCACCAGGTCGAACGTGCCCAGCCGCTCCGGGTCGAGCGCGAAGAAGTCACCGGCCTCCCATCGCAGCCGCTCCCCGGTGGTCCACGCGCCGAAGAGCTCCCGCGTGGGTTGCAGGTCATTGGCGACGACTTCCCGCCCCTCCTCGTACAGGCACGCCGCGGTGAAGCCACCACCGGTGGCGATCTCCAGCACGCGCTCCGGCCGCAGCGCGCGCGCCTTGCGCAGCGTGTCCAGCACGCGGTAGCGGCCATGGGCCTCGTACGAGGGAGGCCAGGCCGGGTGGTGTTGCCACGCGTCGTCCCGCACCACGGGATGGTTCGGGCTCGTGCGCCCCAGGGCGGAGAACCCCCGTGCGCACACCGTCAGGTACACCTGCTCGAACTCTCGCGTCAGCACGCCCAGCAGGTGGTCTCGAGACGTCGGCGTCGTCATGAGGCTCGAGGATACCTGCTCCGGTACCCAACCGAGTAGCCGTGCGCCCCCCTCCAGGGCGGAGCGAGGCTTTCATGGTGCTCGCGCGGGCGGAGCGGATATGGCAGGACGGACAGGGTCAGCTCCCGTATGCGCTCCCTCCTCTCCGCCGTCCGCGACAACGCCAGCGCCGTCCAGAAGCGGCTCGTCCCCCTGCTCGAGGGCCGGCCCCGTCTGGCCTACGTGGGCGGCCACGGCGCCCACAACCTCGGCGATGATGCGCTCTTCGAGGCCGCGCAGCAGGCGCTCGACGGGTACCACGTCGCCACCTTCCGCTTTCCTCCCCAGGAGCGGCGTCTGGCGCGGCTGGGGTTGTCCGGCGCGCGGTACTTCCAGCAGTTCATCCTCGGTGGGGGGACGTTCATCAACGCGTATGGGTTGCCCGTCGCGCGGACCGCGCTCGAGATGGGCCTGCCCGCCTGGACGTTGGGCACGGGGGTGGGCAGTGCCGGCTTCCACATGAAGGCCCGGCCGGAGCTGCTGGAGTGGCGCGCGCTGCTGCGGGACTTCCGGGCCGTGGGCGTGCGAGGCCCCCTCTCGAAGGCCACGCTCGATGAGCTGGGCGTTCCCCATGTGGAGGTGATTGGCGATCTCGCCCTGGTGTCCACGCGAGAGCGTGCCGAGCCGCCCGCGCTCCCGCGCCGGTTCGCCGTCAACATCATCTACACGACGCCCGGCGAGCCCGAGGGCTACCCGGATGAGCGGCTGGAGGGGCTGGAGCGCGCCATCCGTCACTTCGTGGCACAGGGCTGGGAGCCCGTCTTCGTGGCCATGCACGCGTGGGATGTCCAGAGCCTGCGCCGTCTGGCGGCCAGGGTCGGACAGGAGGGCATCGTCATCCACGAGCCCAGGACGGCCGAGGCGTACATGCGGCTCGTCGCTCCGTGCACCCTCACGCTCGCGGTGCGTCTGCACGCCGCGGTGCTCTCGTGCTGCGCGGGCACGCCCGTGCTCATGCTGGGCTACCGGGAGAAGTGCCTCGACTTCATGGCCTCGCTGGGGCTGGAGCACTGGCACGTGGACCTGTGCGTGCCGGAGCAGGACATCTTCTCTCGCGCGCTGGAGCTGGCCGGGCAGGCGGATGGCCTGCGCGAGCCCCTCCTGGCGCGGGCCCTGGAACGGCGGCGGAGCATCCAGGAGTATGTTCGCAAGCTGCTCACTCCCCCTTGAGGTGGCTTGAGCCCTCCCAGGGGGGACGCCTATAAGCCGCCTCATGCGGATGACCTGGTGGATGAAGGCGCTCCAGCGCCGGGTGGTGATTCCCGTCCTCTCCCGGACGCGCCCCGAGGTACAGGTCCGGGTCCAGGACTTCCAGATGAAGGTGGACCTCCGGGATGAGATCGTCGGCACCCTGCTCTACGTCGAGGGGGACTACGAGCCCGAGTTCCGCCGCCTGTTGGAGCACCTGGAGCTGGAAGGTGGGGTGTGCCTGGACATCGGCGCCAACATCGGCCTGCACACGCTGACGCTGAGCCGGCGGGTGGGGCCGCGAGGCAAGGTCATCTCCTTCGAGCCGGAGCAGCACAACCACGAGCTGCTGCGGGAGAACCTGCGCCTCAACCACGCGGAGAACGTGGACGCGCGCCACATGGCGGTGGGGAACCGGATGGGCTCGGTGCGCATGGCGCTCCACCCCTACAACTATGGGGACCATCGCGTGGCGGGGGAGGGCACGGGCGGCACGGGGCAGGAGGTGCCGCTCACGACCGTGGACGAGGCGGTGAAGGACATCCCCGATGGGGCCATCCGCCTGGTGAAGATCGACGTCCAGGGCTACGAGCACAACGTGCTCCAGGGCATGCGGCGGACGGTGGAGCGCAACCCCGGCATGGTGCTCCTCGTGGAGGTGTTTCCCGAGGCGCTCCAGCAGGCCGGCTCTTCCGCTTCCAAGCTGGTGCAGGCCCTGGTGGACATGGGCTTCGATGGTTGGGAGATCCACCAGCGCCGGCTGATTCCCCTGGGCAAGCCGTGGGTCTACGACCACATGTGGAACAACTGCGAGGCGAACCTCGTGCTCTCGCGCGACACCGAGCGGCTGAATCAGGTGGTGGGCGCGAGCTTCGGCCGCACGCTGCCCTGAGGAGACGCGCTCCGCTCAGGGGGTGACGGACTCGAACCACGTGCGCAGCCGGGCCAGCGGGTCCGCCGCCACGTGGGCCTCGACGGCGGCGCGTGCCCGCGCTCCCATGTGTGGCAGCTCGGCGCGGCGGCGGAGCGCGTCCTCCAGCGCCGAGGCGAGTGCGTGCGGTTGTCCGGCGGGAACGACCCAGCCCGTGCGGCCGGGCTCGACCCAGGCGGCGGCGCCACACTGGTCCGTCACGACGACGGGCAGCCCGCACGCCATGGCCTCGCCCACCACGAGCCCGAAGCCGTCCTCCAGCGAGGGCAGCACGAAGAGCTCGGAGCGCTGGTAGACGGGGCGCGGGTCTCCCGGCGTCGCCTCCACCTGGAGGCCCTGGCGCTCGCGCTGGAAGAGGCGCCGCGACACGCGGTCTCCCGTGGCGCCCACGATGTGGAGCTGGACGCGCCCGGCGCCCACCCGCCGCACCGCGCGCAGCAGGTGGTGGAAGCCCTTGCGCACGTCCAGCGAGCCGACGAAGCACACGCGCAGCGGCCCCTCGGCGGCGGGCCGCGTGGGCGGAGGCTGGAAGCGCTCCAGGTCGATGGGCAGCTCGATGACGGTGACCTTGCCCTCGGGCACGCCGTGGCGGACGAGGGAGTCACGGGACCAGGGCGAGGAGACGCGGATGGCGTTGGCGAGCGCGTACTCGCGTTGGATGCGGCGCACGGCGGCGGGGGTGGGGTGTCCCAGGTGGGGGCGGAGGGCCTGACGCCACGTCTCGCGGACGTAGACGTCCCGGAAGCCGGCGATGTGCCCGTTGGGATTGTCGACGACACAGGGCACGCCCGCGCGCCGGGCCCACTCGAGGGACTCGAGCCCCACCTGCGTGAAGGTGTACAGCCGTGAGGGCCGCAGGTGCTCCAGGCGGGCCGCGGCCCACCGTCCGAGGTGCTCGTCCAGGTGGAGCTGGAGCGCTCCGGTGAGCCAGCGGTAGGGAGTCCAGCGCCGCACCGCCGCGAGCAGGGAGCGAGGAGGCGTGTGCCAGACGACGCCCGGGAGAGAGGCCAGCCGGGCGTCGGTGGGAGGAGGCCCGAGCACATGCAGCGGCGCGCCCGGGCCGGAGAGCGCGCGCAGCAGGGACGCCGCGTGGACGCCCATGCCTCCCGCGCCCGCCGCGGCACCACTGACGAGCGCGGTGCTCGGTGTGTGTGTGCTTCCGCCGTGCATCCGCTCCCCTTACCCAATTCCACTCCGGTGCGACAGGACGGGGACGAGGCGTGTGCGTTATCGGCCGCTGGCTTCTCCAGCATGCAGGCAACAGAAGGGTGGTACCGGAGGACATTGACGCTCCGCGCCAGCCCCGCCACCATGCGCGGCCCTGGGGGTGGAGGTCGAGAGATGATTACCTATCTGGTGGCCTTCCTCGTCGCGCTGATGGTGGCGTTGGTGCTGACGCTGGTGGTGCGCAACCGCGCGCTGGCGTGGGGCCTGCTGGACCAGGCCAACTCCAGCCGCAAGGTGCACGTGCGGCCCATCCCCCGCCTGGGGGGCATTGGCATCGTGGGCGGCTTCTTCGCGCCCCTGTGCGCGCTCTTCCTGGTGGACTCGGGGGTGGGTCAACACTTCCGCTTCCACACGGAGCTGGTGTGGGGCCTGTTCGCGGGCGGGCTGGGAATCGCGGCGCTGGGCCTCTACGACGACCTGCGCGGCGCGGGCGCGAAGCTGAAGTTCAGCGTGCAGCTCTTGTTGGCCCTGGGACTGTACTGGCTCGGCTTCCGCATCGAGCTGATCGCCAACCCCTTCGGGCCGCCGGTGCCGCTGGGGCTGCTGAGCCTGCCCTTCACGCTGCTGTGGGTGGTGGGCGTCATCAACGCGCTCAACCTGATTGACGGGCTGGACGGGCTGGCGGGCGGAGTGGCCTTCTTCGGGGTGGGCACCAACTTCATCCTCGCGCTGAGCCGGGGCGACGTGCTGCTGTGCCTGGTGATGGCGGCGCTGGCGGGGGCCATCCTCGGCTTCCTCGTCTTCAACTTCAACCCGGCCTCCATCTTCATGGGGGACACGGGCAGCATGTTCCTGGGCTTCGTGCTGGCGGCCGTCTCCATCAAGACGAGCGCCAAGAGCGGCACGGCGGTGGCCATGCTGGTGCCGGTGATGGCGCTGGGCCTGCCCATCATGGACACCCTGCTGGCCATGGTGCGGCGCACGGTGCTCGGCCGGCCCATGTTCAGCGCGGACCGAGAGCACATCCACCACCGGATGATGAGCCGCATGGTGCTCAGCCACCGCGGGGCGGTGCTGGTGCTCTACGCCCTGTGCGCGCTCTTCACGCTGACGGCGCTCGGCCTGCACTGGGCCAACACCGCGCAGAGCGCCATGCTGCTCACGGGCATGGCGGTGGTGGTGGCGGTGCTGATGCGCAAGCTGGGCTACCTGGACCTGCGGAACGCCGGTGACATGGGGGCGGCGCGGCGCAAGAACATCCGCCTGCGCTCGCTGGTGAAGGACGTGACGGACGCGGTGCGCGCTGGCAACGGGATGAGGGAGCTCTGGGACGCGGTGCGCCCGCTGGCGGGCGCGCTCGACGCCTCCCGTCTGGAATTGCGCCTCGAGCGCCAGCGTGAGGGCAACCGGGATGGCCTCACCTTCGAGACCCATCGGCCCGCGGGCCCGGCGTTGCCGCTGGCGGTGGCCCTGGAGGTGAAGAACGGGGACGAGACGCTCGGCCGCCTCATGATTGCCTGGAGTGACGGGCGCTCGGAGATCAACCGGGACGAGGAGCTGGCGTTGGAGCTGGTGGCGGACGCGGTGGGAGACCGGGCGGCGAAGCTGCTGGCGCGGGCGGACGCGGATCCGCAGCGCGTGGTGGCGCTGCGCCGGTGAGCGGCGAGGGCGCGGGAGGGCTGTTGGAGGTGCTCCGGGCCTGGCCCGAGGCGCCGCGTGGTGCCGTGCCCACGGACGTGGAGGCCCTGGCGCACGCGGCGGCGCGGCATGGGCTCGCGGGCTTCGTGCAGCACGCATGGGGGCGCTCGGGGTGGACGCTGGGCGAGCCGGCGCGCACGAACCTGCGCCGCGAGGCCCTGGCCCAGGCGGCCCGGGGCATGCGGGTGAAGGCGCTGCTGGTGCGGAGCCTGGACGCGCTGGCCGCGGTGGGGGTGGTGCCGGTGCTGCTCAAGGGGTACGGGCTGGGCCTGCGCCTGTACCCGGAGCCGTTGCAGCGGGCCACCACGGATGTGGATCTGCTGGTGGCGGACGCGGAAGTGGGAGTGGCGTCGGGGGCCCTGGTGGGACTGGGGTTGAGGCCGCTCGGCGAGGCGGCGGCGGCACATGCGCGGGAGCACGAGCACCACCTGACGTTCACCGGTGCGGCGGGGATGGTGGAGCTGCACTTCCGCGCGCTGGTGGGGTACGGCCAGACGCTGGAGGCGGAGGCGCTGCTGGCGCGCGCGGAGGAGGGGGTGCTGGAGGGCCGGCGCGTGCGTTACCTGTGCGCGGAGGACGAGCTCGTGTACCTGGCGATCCACGCGAGCAACCACCTGTTGCAGCGGCTGGCGTGGCTGTTCGATTTGAAGTTACGGGTACTGGCGAGCCCGGGGCTGGACTGGAAACGGGTGGTGGAGGTGGCGAGGGGGACGGCCTTTCCGCACCTGGCCTGGTACGCGCTGGAGGCGGCG
>NZ_JPMI01000237.1 GCF_000733295.1 Archangium violaceum Cb vi76
GATGCCATCTGCTTCATCCAGCGCATCCCATATTCCGCACTGAACACGGTGGATGGATGCCGGGATTTCCCATCGACGCCTGAGTGAAGGCGTGAAACCGTGTCGGGGTGGGTTCCTTGAACGCATCGATGCTTCTGGCGTGGTTCCGTCTGTGCGTCGTGGCGCTCCCGGTTCTGCTGGGGTGTGGCACGCAACTCAAGTTCGCCACGGTCATACCCAGAGACGGGACAGGTCAGAGCGGTTGGCAGGCGGCATGTCTCGAGGCGAACGTGCAGAACATGACGACCGGGGATTCCGCCGTGTGTACACTCACCATTGGAATGCCAGTAGAGACTCGGGACAACGGCTACATTGCCTCCTGGGAGGCGGCGGAAATCGCCGCGGAATGCATCAACAAGGCCTCGGATCTTGTCATCCGGCCGGCTCCTCCTGAAAGTCCCGCCGCTCTCGTGTGCAGGAGTTTCAAGGACACATTCCTTGAGATCCTGAAAGAGACCGTTCGTGGCTCTCGTGTAGAGATTGGGTGCAGACCCGGCATTCCCGTGACACGGATCGGCTTCTGAGCCATGAAATTCTCAGCCGAGCAACTGCTGGCCATCGTGAGCAACTATTGGCCTTCGGAGGATCCGGACGTCTCCTACGGGCTCGTGCGGACGCCAGCGCGCGAGAGGTTCGACGAACTCTGGAAGCGAGAACTGCAGAAGATCGACCAGTGGCGGTCTTTTCTCGACTCTTTTCGCGCGGAGCTGCCTGGTTTCACCCTGTCAGATATCACGGCCCCGGTGGATGCCTCGTTCCGTTGTGGCGCGTACTCGACCGAAGACCGTCAACAGACCCAGTGCGAGTGGGTCGTCGTTGGGTGCCTCAGCATTCTGGCGCCCGTCTACACAGTCTACGGTGTGCAATATACATACGACGGCGGGAAGCGGCGCCACGAGGTCTTCTTTGAACCGCTTCCGTCCGAGATGAGGGCTCCCGCTGACCTCATCGCGAGCAGAATTGAAGCAAGGTTCGAAGCCAGCGCACTTCCACGCGAACTCGCCGAGACCCCCATTCCGCTCTACGTGGAGCCTCGAAAGCCGCCGGACACCACCCTTTTCCATGCGCTGTTCATCGGCGACCCCGAACGAGTGCCTTGAACCGATGAGGAAGCGCCGGGCCGGGCGGAGCGAGCGCCCGGTGGGGCCAGACGCTGGAGGGGGCG
>NZ_JPMI01000238.1 GCF_000733295.1 Archangium violaceum Cb vi76
GAGCGCTACGGATGGCGGGCCGCCTGCGAAATGCCCCCATCACGGTTCACCCTGCCAATGATGACGAATCGATCATCTTGCTGGTTGGTGATGAGCCGCCTGAAATGATCATAGCCGTAGACCACACAGGTTCCGGGCTCTTCCAGGTTGAAGACCAATAAATCCCTATCGTGTGGCTCCCGGGTCGTTTGATTGAGGAAGCTCGTGGGCTGCCAGGGTGATGCCGGTCGCTCGGACGCGAGGGGCCTGGAACCTCCCAGGGACACCACTTCCTGGGTGTTCTCCGGGTCGAGCAGGTTCCTGGGGAGTGCACAGCTCCGTTGCTCGCTCTCCTGTGTACCCAGCATGGCGGTCACGGTGTTGATGAAGAACGCCCTGTCCTCCGGCGAGTAGAAATATCCCGCGCAGTAACCAGGAGGACGCGCGCCCTCACTCGATGCGGCGGAGTGTGAAGCCGCGAGGCGGCTACAGGTCTTCTCGACCAATCGCTCGAAGGTCGCGTGTGGACCGGCCAGCTCCCCTTCATAGCGGATGGCTCCCTCCGGCAACCGCCGGGCTCGGACCTCGAGATTCGTACTCGCACAACCCCAGGTCGTGGTGAAGGCCAGCGAAGCAAGCAGTGCTCGTTTCATCATGTGTCGTCCTCTCTTGCCTCTCGTGGGAGCTTCAGAAGTCCCGTGCGAGAATCCGGCCCTTGCCATCAATGGCATAGGTCGCACCCGCATCGGGAACGATGAGTCCGGGGCCGCACTTGCGCAGATCGGGTGTGAACTCGACGAAGAACAAATCGTCACTGACCTGGAGTACGCGCACGTTGATGTACTCCCACCGGGCCAGGCAACGATCCGGAAGTGGCAAGCTATCGGGATTGAGACCGGGTGGCCGGTACTCGTCCATCGCCACCTTCAGGGCCGCCAGCATGGGGCCGGTGAACTGTGTGCCCTTTTCCAGGGACGAGGGAAATTCAACGGCGCTCGCCTGCTCCGGGGGAGCCCATGGGGCCTTGGTATGTTTGTAATAGCCGAAGTAGCCGCACCCGGTCAGGAGCCCAGCGCAGCAGAGTGCGATGGGGAGGATTGCTCTCATAGGTTTCGTCCTGTGAATCTGGGGATGCATCAGGGCAGCCAATCCTTTCCCTCGAACATCTTCAGGTCGCCGGTCAGGAGAAGGGTTCATGAACGGCCCCGATTGCCAGGGTAACCGGAAACGTCATGTGTGCCTAGCCGCCTTTGAAGTAGGCCCGTGGTGGCGCGCCGGGGCCGTATGAAGCGAGAGCTCCGACACGGGGGATGACTACTGCGAGATGGATGCGCTCGACACCTTCAGGGCGCCGGGAGCGGTCGGGCTGAGCTGGAACACGTAGCCGGAGATGGTGATGGAGTGGCTGCAATAGAACACGAACGAGTGGATGGCGTGGTGCTCGCGCAGGTCCATCACCACCTGGTTGGGCTGGAGCTTCGCGGACGCGTACAGGTCCCGCAGCGCGGACTCGTACATGATTCCCCCAGCCCGAGGGCGAGACTGGTGAGACGAAGCGTCTTGTTCATGGGCGCGCAGCCAACTTCCGGCTGCCCGGAGACGCCAAGCCTCCCGGGCGGCCGGGCCGCGCCTCTTCTCCCGATTGAGTGTCAGACAGCCGTCACCGCCGCGGCGGCGGGCGCCGAGGGATGGCGCATCGGCTGAGCCTTGCCGTACGTCAGCGAGCGCCACAGCCACTCGGCGGGGCCGAAGCGGAAGCGCGCCAGCCACCAATGGCTGAGCACCACCTGCACCGCGAAGATGACCAGGCTGAGCGCGATGGTCGCCCCGGGGCTGATCTTCCCCATGAGCCCCAACCCGAAGCCGTAATAGATGAACAGGCTGATGACCGTCTGGCTCAGGTAGTTCGTCAGCGCCATGCGGCCCACCGGGGCGAGCACCATCAACCGCCGCTGCCACGCCTCGCGTTGGAAGAGCAGCACCAGGCCCGCGACGTAGACGGCGGCGAGCCCCATCTCGTTGAGCTGCCGCACCGGGCTCAGGAACATCATCCACGGCGACTGGGGATCCAGCGTCTTCTGGCGCATCATGTACTGCACCACCATCCCGATGGCGCTGCCGATCAGCGCCATGCCCAGGCTCCAGCGGAGCAGCTTGCGGAAGAACGCCAGGTGCTGGGGCGCGTCATGGAAGAGGCGCCGCCGTCCGGCCATGAGCCCGAGCAGGAAACGGCCGAGGAGGGGGAGGAAGAATCCCGCGAGGCCCGGGAGGAACTGGGCGAAGAAGTAGTGGGCGTTGGCACGCACCATCTCCACGTAGGTGCCGCTCGAGAAGGCCTGCCTCGTCTCGGCCCGGAGCTGGCTGGAGCGCTCCATGGCCGCCTTGGCCGCATCGGCGCCCGCCTCCGCTCCACCGCTCAGGAGCATGGGCACGAACTTCATGGCGAGGTTCACCACGAGCGGCGAGACCAAGAGGAGGAGGGCGGACCAGATGAGCAGCGTCTTGTCCTGGCGCTCGCGGAACAACAGCAGCGCGAAGCCGATGGTCGCGTAGGTGGTGAGGATGTCGCCGAGCCAGAGCCCGAACAGGTGCACGCAGCCGATGAGGAACATCATCACCAACCGCCGCATGTAGAGCGGGGTGATGGTGGCGCCACGCGCCTCGGCCCGCATCATCTGCACGGAGAAGCCCAGGCCGAAGAGGAACGAGAAGATGGTGATGAACTTGCCGTTGACGAGAATCCCCATGGTGTACATGAGGGCCTGGTCCACCCATGTGGCCGAGGCCATGGCGGCCTCGAACTGCGCTCGCGTCAGGTAGGCGCGGCCGGAGAACCACATGAAGGTGTTGGACACGAAGACGCCGCACAGCGCGAAGCCGCGCAGCACGTCCAGCAGGGCGAGCCGCTCGCTGGCGTCGACGGGGCGGGCCTCGGCCTGCGGAGCGGGTGGAGAAGAGGGCGGTTGGCTCATGGCCGGAAAAGACATGCCGAACTTGTGCCAGCTCGCCCCTATTCCCAGCGGCCAGGAGACCGCCGGGCCCGGGCGTCCCAGGCTGTCCGTATCCGGACAGCGCCGTTCCATATCCGGACAACCCCGTCCCCGCGGTGACGAGATGGACAGGTGGTGCGGCTTCCGATTGCGTCATGTACGCGGGAGTCGTTAAAGCTGCGTCGCCATGGCCATCAGCCTCCTCGACACCATTCGCGTCCTCGCCTCCTTCGAACCGCCCCGTGTCTCGCTGCGCGGAGCTCCCTGGGAGGAGTACGTGGAGTGGGCCATCGCGCAGGGCCTTGCGCCGCTGGCCTCCTACAACCTCCAGTACCGCATGCCCGGGGCGGATGCGCCGGAGTGGGTGCGGGACCAGTTGCTGAGCATCTACTCGGGCTCGGTCAACGACAACGTGATGAAGCTCGTCAACTTCAAGCGCACCGTGGACGAGCTGGAGGGCCGCAAGCTGCTCCTCATGGGGGCGGCGGCCTTCGCCGACACGCTCTACCCGCACGTGGCCTTCCGCCCCGTGTTGGAGATTCAGATGCTGCTGCGGCGCATGGACGTGGACGGCTTCGCGGGTTACCTCGCCCAGAACGAGTTCCGCCCCGAGCCCGACGCGCCGGCCCACGGCGCCATCAAGGTCCTGTCCGACGGCCGCACCGCCATCCACCTCTACGCCGACGTGCTCGGCACCAGCCGCCGCGCCGAGGTGCAGGGCATCTTCGACCGGGCCAGGCCCATGAAGATGTACGGCCCCTCCCTGTTCCGCCCGGACCTGGAGGACGCGGTGCTGCTGGTGTGCCTGGAGCAGGCCCGGGAGGGTTACCAGGTGCCCTGGCTGTCCTTCGTGGACCTGCGCGAGCTGATGACGGGCGCCAAGGCGATGGGTGGCGTGTACTCACGCCCCGTGGACGTGGCGGCACTGCTGGAGCGGGCGAAGGCGTGGAAGCTGGAGCGCGCCCTCTACACCTCGCTGGCCATCGTGTCGGGGCTCTTTCCCGAGACGGCCGAGGCCCTGAAGCCAGCCCTGCCGCCGCTGCGCCGCGCCACGCGCGAGCTGTTGGACCGGCTGGTCGTCCAGCCGGCGAGTGTGCCGGGGAAGATGAGCCATGTGCGGGGTTCGGAGCGGCTGCGCCGGTTGCTGACCGGGCAGTGAGGCGAGGGGCTGGTTGCTACTCGCCCCTTCCCCCGCGAGGCCACTCCCGGGTAAGAGCGTACCCGGCTGCTGACAGTCAGGACGCTCATGCATATCGCCATCATTGGAACCGGCTACGTGGGACTGGTCGCGGGCACCTGCTTCGCGGATTCGGGTAACGACGTCGTCTGCGTGGACATCGACGCGCGGAAGATCGCCCAGTTGCAGCAGGGGGAAGTCCCCATCTACGAGCCGGGGCTCGAGGAGCTCATCCGCAAGAACACGCGGGACCGGCGGTTGAGCTTCACCACGGAGCTGGCGCCGGCGGTGGCGCGCGCGCAGGTGGTGTTCATCGCGGTGGGCACGCCCGAGGGCGAGAGCGGCGAGGCGGACCTCCAGTACGTGCTGTCGGCGGCGGAGCAGGTGGGCCGGGCCATGCGGCAGTACACGGTGGTGGTGGACAAGAGCACCGTGCCGGTGGGCACCGCGGACAAGGTGCGCGAGGTCATCTCCCGGGTGACGGAGGTGGAGTTCGACGTCGTCTCCAACCCCGAGTTCCTCAAGGAGGGCGCGGCGCTGGATGACTTCCTCAAGCCGGACCGGGTGGTGATTGGCGCCGAGTCCGAGCGGGCGCGCAAGGTGATGGGCCAGCTCTACGCGCCGTTCGTGCGCACGGAGAATCCCATCCTCTACATGGACACGCGCTCGGCCGAGCTGACGAAGTACGCGGCCAACGCGATGCTGGCCACGCGCATCTCCTTCATGAACGACATCGCCGTGCTGTGCGAGCGGGTGGGCGCGGACGTGGACTTCGTGCGCAAGGGCATGGGCGCGGACAAGCGCATCGGCTACCCGTTCCTCTTCCCGGGCGTGGGTTACGGCGGCAGCTGCTTCCCCAAGGATGTGAAGGCGCTGGTGGCCAAGGGCCGCGAGCAGGGGCTGGAGCTGGATCTGCTGCGCGCGGTGGAGCGCACCAACGAGCGGCAGAAGAAGGTGCTGGTGCAGAAGGCGCTGAAGCACTTCGGCTCGCTGGAGGGGCGCACGTTCGCGGTGTGGGGCCTGGCCTTCAAGCCGAAGACGGACGACATGCGCGAGGCGCCGTCGGTGGAGGTCATCGAGGGCCTGCTGGCCAAGGGCGCGAAGGTGGCGGCGCATGACCCGGTGGCCGAGCGCACCGCGCGCCGCGTGCTGGGTGACCGCATCCGCTACACGAACGTGCCCTACGAGGCGCTGGAGGGCGCGGACGCGCTCTTCGTCGTCACCGAGTGGAACGAGTTCCGCCACCCGGACTTCGATCGCATGAAGGCGCTGATGAAGAGCCCGGTCATCTTCGACGGCCGCAACATCTACGACCCGTCGCGGATGCGCGAGCTGGGCTTCACGTACATGGGGCTCGGCCGCAAGTAGCCTCAGTGCAGCCAGGGGCCGCGCTCCTCCTCGGGAGCGCGCGTCCCGGGGCGTGGTGGGGGCCCCAGCAGCTCCTTCCACTGGGGTTGCTCCGGGAAGGCGACAAGACGGGCGGGCGCTCAGGCAGCCGCCGGGCTCCTCGCCAGGGGATGGGCCGGGTTCAGCGCGCCAGGCCGCAGGCGGCCTTGCCCTCGTCCGTCAGGAGGAGGTCGCAGGTCGTGCGGTCGTTCCGATTGATGGTGCAGGTGTCCAGCCGCTCCTCACAGGCGGCGAGATCCTCGTCGGTCGTGTCGATGCTCCGCTCGCGGTCGGCCACCAATTGGATGCACTCGTCGCGCTGGAAGGCTTCGACGCACTCGCAGAGCCGCTCCGACAGTTCCCGGCACGGACTCTTGCAACCGGCGAGGGCGAGCAGGGCGGAGCAGAGCAGGGTGATGGCGGTGGCGCGGCGCATGAGGTGGGCGAAGATGCCAGAAGGCGTTCTGGATGCAAGCAATGGCGGCCAGAAGGTCGGATGGTAGCTTCTCCAGCGGCACTCTCCTCTTGAGCAGGCGGGCGGGTACTCCAGGCGTCCCACCGGACCCGTGCCATACTCGGGAGCCGTCCATGTCCTCCGCGTTCCCCTCCCGCTCGCGCACGTCCCGGTACACCCTCGGTGCCGAGGCGGTGCTGGCGGTGCTGCTGGTGGGGCTGCCCCTGTCGCTCGGGAGCGCGCCCATGTGGGTGCATGGGCCCCTGGTGGTGCTCGCGGGCCTCGCCTGTGTCCTGGCGTGCGTGGGGGCATGGAGACAGCGGCGCTCCCTGCACCTGCCCTTGCTCGCGCTGCCCCTGGGAGCGGGGGCCCTCCTGTGCGCGTTGCAGCTCGTTCCGCTGCCGCCGGGGCTCCTCGCCGTGCTCGGTCCCGAGGCGGCCGGGTTGCGCGACTTCGTCCTCGTCCCCCTGGGACTGGACGGCCCGCGCCCCTTGTCGATGGATCCACCGGCCACCTGGCGCGAGCTGGCCCGGCACCTGGCGTACCTGCTCACCTTCGTCGCCGCCGTGCAGGTGTGCCGCTCCGGACGCGCGCGCCGCCGGCTGCTGAGCACGCTCGCCTTCACGGGCGCGGCCATCGCCGTGCTGGGCCTGGTGCACGCGCTGCTCGGACTCGACACCCTCTTCGGTGTCATCGCGTTCGTCCACGCCCGGCCGCCGCTCGTCACGCCCTTCGGCAACCCCAACCACCTCGCGGCCTTCCTCGGGTTGTCGGCCACCGTGTCCCTGGGACTCGCGCTCTCCAGTGAGGGGCGCACGCGAGCGGTGCCCTACGTGCTGGCCTCCCTCCTGGGGGGGACGGGGGTGCTGCTGTCCCTCTCTCGAGGGGGCATCGCCTTCTTCGTCTTCGGGGTGCTCGCCTTCGCGCTCCTGTTGGCCCGGACGTGGCGCCGCTGGGGCGGGGTGTTGTTGTGCCTCCTCGCGGTGCTCGCGGTGGGCGGACTGCTGGCCTCCGAGCACCTCGCGGCCGAGCTGGAGACGGCGGACAGCGTGGAGGAGCTGCGTCAGAGCAAACTCCAGCAGTGGCCGGAGCTGGCCTCGGTCGCGAGGGCCCATCCGCTCGGCCTGGGCCGTGGCGCCTTCGAGTCCGTCTTCCCCCGCTACCAGACGCGGCCCGTCATCAATACCTCGACGCACCCGGAGAACGCGGTGCTGCAACTCGCCACGGAGTTCGGCGTGCCCGGGCTGTTGTTGCTCGCGGGGATGCTGTGGGGCTTCGGCCTGCTGTCGCGCCGGGAGGGGCTGGGCGCGGAGGAGTGGGCGGTGCTCGCGGGGGTGGGGGCGCTCGGGCTGCATGAGCTCTTCGACTTCAGCCTGGAGCTGCCCGCGAGCGCGGTGGCGGCCTGGGTGGCGCTGGCCAGCGTGGCCCGTCCCGAGGACCGGCAGCGTGCCGAGACGCCTCGCGGCCATGCGCCCTTGCGTGTGCTCGCGGTGGGCGTGGCCCTCACGGGAGTGGCCCTGGTGGCGCTCGTTCCCGGCTGGAGCACACTGGACGGGGCGGAGGCGGAGCTCGGTGCGCTCGTCACCACGAGGGCCCCGCTCGCCGAGGTGCGTGCCCGGGGGCTCGCCCTCATCGACCGGCACCCGGCGGACCATGCGCTGCAGGACCTGATGGGCCTGGCCCATGTGAACGCGGGGCGCGCGGAAGCGGCCGAGGCGCTCGCCTTCGCCAACCGCGCCCTCTTCCTGAACCCGGTGGATGCGTGGGCCCACCGCGTGGCCGCGCGCGCCCTGCTCTCGTTGGGGCAGCGCACCCAGGCCTTCCTCGAGTACCGGCTGGCCTTCGAGGCGGGAGACCCTGCGCTGATGTGGAGCGAGGCGCTCGGCCGGGCGAGGACCCTCGAGGAGTTGCAAGCCCTCACCCCGGACACGGCGCGGCACGGGGTGACGTTCGCCTCCCAGCTCCAGCGCGCGGGGAATCAGGAGATGCTCCTCCCCTGGCTCGCGTGGGCGCGTGAGCGCTTCGACGCGGCGCCCGAAGCGGTGCGACTCTGGGAGCTCGAGGCCCGGGTGCGGTTGGAGCGGCGCGAGCTGGCGGAGGCCGAGGCGGCGAGCGCGGAGGTATCCCGGAGGGCTCCGGAGGCACTCTCCTCCTATCTGCTGCGCGCGGACGTGCTCCATGCACGGGGCAGGGGGGACGAGGCGCTCGCGGTGCTGGAGGCGTTGGGCCCCCGGTTTCCAGGCAACGTGGAGCGGGCCTTCGCGCTCGCGCGGCTGCAGGTGGAGCTGGGGTTGACCCGGCGCGCGAGGGAGTCGCTCCAGCAGGTGAACCCCTTCGTGTCCAACGACTCCCTGCGCGCTCAGCTCTACATGCTCGAGGGGAGCAGCTACGAGCGGGAGGGGTTGCGCGCGCGGGCGCTGGAGTCCTGGAAGTCCGCGGTGCGCATGCAGCCGAGTGGGAGTCTCTGGTTCAAGGTGGCGCGGCTGCACGAGTCGCTGCACCAGTTCGACGCCGCGGCACGGGCGGTACGCGAGGGCCTGCTGCTGTTGCCGGAGGAGCAGCGTGGGGAAGGAGAGGCGTGGGTGGCGCGCCTGGAGGCGGCGGAGCGCCAGCGCGTGGAGGCGCGGAGCCGTTCACGTGGGGGCTCGGGCGCGGAGGACTCCCTCCTTCTCCGGGCCCTGGGCGCGGAGGAGGACCTGGGGACACTGGAGGGCGAGGAGCCTTGAGCCCCACGGCTCACGCGTGAATGTCGTGATGCGCCGTGTGCCGCCCCGCGTGCCCGTGGGTGATGGAGGCCATCCTCGGTGACTCGAGGCCGATGAAGTCCTCGACACTCACCTCCAGCGCCTCCTCGTGGGAGCCGGCGCGCAGCAGCAGGTCCTCGGCCACGCCGAGCCCCTCGTCCATGAGCACTGGCAATTCATAGAGGTGGCCGAAGGGGGGCTCCGCTCCCAGCTCGCACTCGGGGAAGCGGTTCGCGAACGCGTCCTCGCTGGCCAGCCGGACGTCCTTCGCGCCGAGCACCTCGCGGACCTTCTCCAGGTCCAGGGTGTCCGTCGCGGGAATGAGGCAGATGCACAACCGCCCGTCGGCCTCGACGATGACGGACTTGGCCACGCGGTAACCCGTCACGTGGAGCGCCTGGGCCAGCTCCTGCGCCGTCACCGCGCGCGGATGCCAGTGGCGAAGAAAGGGCACGTGTTGCTGCTGGAGATAGTGCTGGATGGGCTCGGGGATCATGGGCGGTACCTTCTGTCTCGAAGGTGGACTGCCCCGGCCCTCCAGGCCATGGCTGGCCGGGCGCGTGCCTCCCGGACGGGCGGGCACGCGCTCCAGGCCTCTCGTGCCCGCACTCGTTGACGTCAACGAGTGGTGTGTGTGGATGCAGGATATCACTCATTGACGTCAACGAGTGACACGCCCGGAGCTGGCCCTCTCGCATGCGGGCGTCCGGTGTGGGGGTCCTGGCCCTGGGTGCCTGGGCTCGAGTGCGCGCCAGGCCGTCATCCGCGGTCATGTTAGTGTGGCCCACTCGGGAGGTGGTGTGCATGAGCGAAGCCGTGGAGGGGCAATCGGCGGTGGAGCGGCCCTGGCGGGCGAAGTGGCCGCGGTGGGCCGAGCGGGAGTGGGAGGAGGCGGGGCCGCCTGCTCTCGGGACGGAGGTGGACGGCTACCGGCTGGAGCGGCGGCTGGGGGCGGGCGGACAGGGCACGGTGTACCGGGCGAGCCGCGGCGGGCGGCTGTATGCCCTCAAGTTCCTGTCGCTGGATTCTCCAGACTGGGCATGGCGGGAGCTGGA
>NZ_JPMI01000239.1 GCF_000733295.1 Archangium violaceum Cb vi76
GCTGCGCCCCACGGTGCCCGCCCCGCGCATGCCTCCGCCCGCTGCGTGCCCCGCTGGTTCCGTGGAGACGATGACGCAGGTGCTGGGGTTCCAAGGCTTCGGTGGAAGGATCGGCGCTGTCTTCCTCATTGACGGAAGGCTCGTCATCAGTGAGCGCATCCCCGTGCGCCCGGGGCAGGTGGTCACGCTCACCATGGGCAAGTCGCTGAGGAAGCTTCCCGCCAGAACCGTCTATGTCGGGCAGCTCCTCTTCGGGGAGGGGCGTGTCTATGGGCGCTTCACTCAGGCACGCACCCCCGATGGACAGACGTATTCCGTCTGTTTCGACCTCTACGACTCCTCGATAGACGGTCAGCGTGGGGTGGTGATGAAGCCTGGAAGCACTCCGGACGCCGCCATCATCTTCTCCTCTGTGAAGCTCAGTCCGGTGGAACGCTTCGAGTAACGGGACACCGAGCGCGGCGGGAGTGCAAGAAGGGAGGGGCCAACGTGGGAGGTTCCTGCTAGCTTCTCCACTTCGGAGGTTTCCCCGCCATGCCCTTTCCATACTCCACCGCCGCTCTGTTGCTGCTGCTGTTCCACCCGAGCGTTCCAACCCCTGCCCAGCCTGCCATGGCCTCCTGGGACATGTCGGGCGCGCCCCGCTTCACGGTGACGGCGGACTCGGCAGATGAGGTGCGGGAGGTGCCCATCAGCCCCAATCGCACCCTCACGTTGCTCTTCAACTTGCCCGTGCGGAGTGGGGGCGTCGTGATGGAGGAGCGGGAGCGTTTCCCCCAGGTGTCGTTATCGGAGGACGGGCGCATGCTCAACCTGCTGCCCTCGGACGAGCTGAAGACGGGCCAGCGGTTGCGGCTGACGGTGCGCTTCGCGGATGGCGCCACGCCCACGAGCGCGGATTTCACGCTGGTGGTGTCTCCGCGGGCCGAAGCGCAGGTGGAGGTGTACCGCGAGCCGCGCTCGTGCGACTCGCACCGGCAACAGGCGGAGGAGGTGGAGGCGAAGCACCAGCAATGCCAGACGCAGCTGGCACGTGAGCGCGCGCAGCGGGATGCGCCCCGGGGCGTCATCGGGCTGCTCGTCTTGCGGCAGATGGGGGAGGAGGGCATCCGCTCCAAGGTCATCACGGAGGAGGTCGCCCCGCGCCCCGGAGAAGCCTTCCGCGTGGAGCACGCGGTGAGCTACCGCGCCACGAGCGGAGAGGAGGAGGCCAAGGTGACACGGCTGGCGGTGGAGCTGACGCTCTGGAACGAGGGGGCCGAGCCCTGGATGCCCACGCACGCGCAGCTCGTGGGGGCGGGCGTGCGGTGGGACCTGGAGGTGTGGGCGCCGGGGCCCCTCGGGCCGGGCGGAAAGGACCGTGTGCTGGTGGAGGTGGAGCGGCCCGGGCGCGCGGCTCCTGGTACCTACGTGCTCAAGCTGTGGGACGCGGGGATGACCCGGACGGTCACCCTCTCGGGGGTGACTTTTCCGTGAGGGAAGACTCACCAGGTCTTCTTCCGCGTGCTAACCTCGGCGCGTCCCTTCACCGGAGCGCTGCCCATGTCCTCGTTTCCCGTTCCCACCCGGCGTCTGCCTCAACTGGCCCGATGGTTGCGCACCAACCGGGTGAATGCAGGGCTCACCCAGCAGCAGGTGGCCGAGGCCAGTGAGATCTTCACGGGCGTGTACGGCCGGATCGAGCGCGCGGGGATGATCCCCACCGAGCCCACGCTCCAGCGGATATGTCAGGTGTTGAAGCTGGATTACCCATCCCTGGTGGACCGGGTGACGCGCGGGGAGGAGCCCCCGGAGGACTGAAGCCAGACGAGCCGCTGGGTTGTCCCAGACAGATGTGTCGCCACCGACAACCCGCTCGCCTCGTAGGCCTCCAGCGCCGCCTGCGCCTCGGCTTCCCTCCAGTCGTTGCTTGTGGGGCCACCCCGGCACCCGTCACCCGTTCTGGAACCACTCGACTGGGATGCCCAGCGCAGCGAGGATCCGCTCCGGCGAGTTCTCGCCTTTGACCTCGTTGGCAATCTGGTAGGGCGGAAAATCTTGGGGCGGCCGTGCGAACTGCTCGATGCCCTCGCCTCCTCTCATCCTGGTCACAAAAAATATGTCCAGGCGTGGGGAGGCGGTCACCGCATATACTGTCGCATGAGAGAGTCGTTCCGATAAAATGATGTCAGCGAAATTCATGCCCCCTATTCCTCCAGAGAGGACGAGCCCTCGCGGCGTGTCCTTGAAATGGTAGCGCCCCGCTGGTAGTGGTTCGCCAAGGTCTTCTTCTAGCGTGCGTCGCGCCTCCTCCGCTGTGACTCCCTCGAGCAGTGCGACCGTAAGCAGCGGCGTTCTCGCAGAGCGCTCCGAAGTCGTATCGGCTCCAGGAAGCGGGCAGCCGAGAGATTTCGCCAGGGCCTCTGGACCCACGTCCTCCACCTCTCCCAAACCGTTTCTAAATGACATGACGAGCCACGGGTCGGTGGCGCGATTGATCGAGTACACGGGCTCTTCGAATTGGAGAGACAAATCCTCGGCGAACTGCAACTCAGCGCCCACGTCACGGAGGTCCGTCCCCACGATGGCATGGTAACGGCCACTGCCCGAAATGACCTCGAAGGACGGCGCTCGTTCGTCCGCATCCGACATCAATGCATCACGGACGTGGCTCTCGAGCCGGGCGGGCTCGCCGGGAGTCAGGATCGCCCAGAGAGGAATGCGGCTCATGGACTACCTCCGGACAAATCCTCTGGCATCCGGAGTGCCGCGCGCCACTGTTTCGTCTCCTCCAAAATCTTCGCCTCCTCTATGTGTATGAGCGGGGTGCCTCGTATGGTTACGCCCGGACGTCTACGGAACAGGCAACACCATTGAACCGCCCGCCCTACTCAGGATCCAAATTCCATGTGCCTTCCTCCCAATGTTTCAGGGCCATGATCGCATCAATAGCCGCAACTCCGCCCCCGGTGGCGGCTGCTTCCAGCACTGCTTTTGCTTCTGCGGTCCGATACCGCAGCAAGAACCCGGCGGCACTAACCCGTACATCTGCGCGAGGATGCTTGAGCAGAACGGTGAGCGCCTCACGTCCGGCATCACCCGCCAACCGCAGCTTCTTGAGCGCGGAAATGTAGCGACTGGCGTGCTTGTTGCCAGTCTTTGCGTCTCCACTCCTGATTGCTTCCGTCTGCGCGGCCACGTTCTCCGTAAACTCCTCTACGAGCCTCTCCAGATTTTTCGCCATCACCACTCTCCGGCTTTGATCTTTTCTATGACAAGCAGGCCAAACGAGCGCTGCTTTTCGTAGCTTTGAGTTCTTATCCACTCTCGCACGGTCAAGCTGTATGAGTTTGTGATGTTGGGTCTCTTCGAGGAGTAGAAAGCGCTGACCTCCGTATGGAGATCTTTGTCCAGTGGGATGACATTCTCAGTATTATGAAGAGCCTCGGAGCCGAAGCGCTTGCGGTTGAATTTGTGCTTTTCGACAAGATGATGCCATTCCAGTCCGTCGCCCGCCTTGCCCATGTAACGCTTGAAGGCCCTGAACGAACTGAAGGCGCGATACCCACCGGTGAGTGGTCTGCCGTCTTTCGTAGGCGCATTGGGCTTGAGTGCAGGGCGCACGCCGCCTCCGTTCCGCGCAGTCATGGACACGGCGTTGATTGGCAGGACAACGCGGATCGTCCCCTCGTTCACGGAAACAATGACTCGCTCGGCGCCGGTTGCCGCATCCATCAGGCGAAGCCCGGTGTTTGCCTCGGCTGTGCGCGAGGCTTGTCCGAAGCCCGGCAGCTTCGGCCCTTTCGAAATGAGCGCCGCCGTTTCACCTATCGCCGCCGTCGCCACCATGACGAGAATTCGCACGCTGTTGGGGCCGATGACTCTTCCAAACCTGTCACCCACCTCCCGCAGTTCCGCAAAGCTAGAGGCTTGCGGCGCATCTTCGTAAAGCTGCGCATAGGCTCGCAGCAGATCGAAGAACTCCCATCCGAGATAGCCCCACAGAAGCACGGAGAACGCGAGCGCAGCGCCCTTCGTGACGGGCTCGGGGGCAAGCAAGAGCGTCATGTAAGCCGTAATGGTGAAGCCAAGAGTAGCCAGCACCCGCGTAGGGTCGAGCATGGCCCGTACTTCCGCGTCCACGCCTTCCAGGGCGGGCCCCACCGCCAGGGCAAGGGCAATGCCGCGCTTATCGCTGGCTTGCAGATGGGGTCCGTCGTCAAACAAAGTCAGACAGTCGCCAGGAGTTCCACGCCGCTCGCAGAATCGCCCATAGGACCGCGCAAGGTCTGATTGCCACGCTTCGCCACTCAAAGGCGTGGACGCTAGTGCCAGCCTCCGGCCGACGTACAACGGTGGGCATGAGGTGGACACCCGCAGCGGGACTTGGAGCCAAAAGGTCGTCAGAGCAGCCGTAAGCTCGGAGTCACTGACCTGCACCGGCTGAAAGTCCGTGGGCAGGTTTGCAAAGACGGCCTCGCCCTCGCCTGTGTCCTCGTCATCAGCTTCCGCTTCCAGCGCCCACGTCTCTGGCGGGTCATGCGGCACAGGCGGATGGTAACGGTACGTCGCGCCCGTGGGGCCTCCCGTGGCGCACGCTGTAACCAGCATCAACACCGCCAGGGCCAGCGCCCCCACGCGCAAGAGCCGCCGTGTGTCCATGGGGCGCAAATCGACGGAATATTGCAAAATTGCCGCACCTCTCCGGGCAGGCCGCCCAATCGTTGGAAGCCCAAACGCGAAGATTACAGAGAATGACGGAGGCGTTGCCCGAGTGCAAGGTGGAGGACTGGAGCGTGCTGTTCTCCGATGACAACTGCTGGCGTGTCCGCGTGCTGACTGAGGTGCTGCAACTGCCAGGGGGGAGGAGTTCCGAACCGTCGTCGTTCTCGTCAGCATCCTGGCGCCCGTGTACGTCCGCTACACCTCCTTCCACCGGCACTTCAATGGACGATTCGAGACGCCGACCCTCTTCTACGAGGACGTGCCGGAGACGAAGCCCCATGCGGACCAGGTGGAGGCGCTGGTGCGCTCGGAGTTGGACGTGCAACCCCTGCCCCTCGAGACGCTCTTCACCCCGATCCCCGACATCCAGTGCCGCAACAAGTGGCTCGGCGAGGCCCGGCTCATCGACTGTCTCTTCACCGATGACCGCTGGTAGGCGCCCCGGAGGCGCCGGGTCGGAGACACCCGGCTTCACCCGCACATGGCAATGCCTCACTTCTGGAAGTCGTAGACGCTGCCCAGGTTGAGGATGCGTGTCAGCTCGTCCAGGGCCGTCATGGTCTCGCGAGCCAGCTTCGGGTCCGCCAGGTCCCTGGCGCGCAGGTCCTCGCGGTAGTGCCGCTTCACCCAGTGGGCGAGCGCCTCGTGCAACTCCGGGGTGTAGAAGACGTTGGCCTTCACCGCGGCGCGCTCGGCGTCCGTGAGCCACACGCGCTGGCGCAGGCACGCCGGACCGCCGCCGTTGTTCATCGACTGGCGCACGTCCAGGTAATACACGCGCTTCACCGGGTTGTTCTCCTCCACCACGCGCTCCAGGAAGCGCCGCGCGGGCCCCGTCTCCCGGCTCTCCTCGGGCGCGATGATGGCCATGGTGCCGTCCGGCAGCGTCAGCACCTGCGAGTTGAACGGGTAGGCCTTCACCGCGTCCCTCACCGGCAGCTCCTCGTTGGTGGCCAGCACGTACGTGAAGCCCTCGCCCAGCTTCTCGCGCAGCGTCTTCAGCAGCCCCTGCGGGTCCACGAAGGCCTGCTCGTGCAGCATGAGGAAGCTCTCGTTGCCCACCGCCACCACGTCCGTGTGGAAGGCGCCCGCGTCAATCCCCTCGGGAGCCTGCTGCGGCAGCAGCACCCGCGCCGGGTCCAACTGGTGGAGCCGCGCGAGCGCCTGGCTGGACTCGTACGTCTGCCGGGCGGGGAAACGGGTGGGGTGGCGCACATCGTCCCGCCACGCGCTCCGGCCCCAGGCGAGCACGTGCACCGCCTCGTGCCCCGGCGTCACCAGCCGGATGTGGTTGGCCGCGCCCTCGTCCGCGAAGTGCCCGCCACCCGGCAGCGGCGCGTGCACGGCGAAGTGCTTCTCGTCCGCGAAGATGGCGCGCAGCACGGCGTGCGTCGTCTCCGCCTCCAGCGCCCGGTGGAACATCTGCTGGAGGTTGGCCGGCGTCAGGTGCATGCGCCTGTCCGCCGTGTCCTCCGAGGGCGCTCCCGTGGCCGCGTTCGCCGTCCACATGGCCGCCGAGCTGGACGTCAGCCGCAGCAGGTGCTCGGCCTCCTTCCCGGCCCGGGTGATGACCTGCTCGTCCGTGCCCGTGAAGCCCAGGGCTCGCAGCGCCTCGAGCGAGGGCCTCGGCTGGGGGGGCAGCACCGCCTGCCCCACGCCCAGTCCCGCGACGAAGCGCATCTTCTCCAGGCCCTGGAGGGCCGCCTCGCGGGGGTGGCTCACCTCGCCGCCGTGCAGGGAGGACGCCAGGTTGCCCGGCGACAGGCCGCCATAATTGTGGGTGGGACCGACGATGCCGTCGAAGTTGTATTCGCGCATGGGATATGGAAACGCTCGTGGAGCGCCCACCCTTAGCAAAGCGTCTCAAGCGTTTCCTCCGCTACCTGCTCGTCCGTGCGGCATTGGCCATCGTCGGTGCCCTGCCGCTGGGGTTCGCCCGGTGGTTGGGGGCGGGCTTCGGCCGGTTCGCCTTCGCCGTGGCCGGCGGGGAGCGACGCAAGGCCTTGAAGTCACTGGCCCGGGCCTTCCCGGAGAAGTCCGACGCGGAGCGGCATGCGCTCGCCCGGGCCTCCTTCCGCCACCTGGGCATGGCCGCCTTCGAGGTGGGCGCCACCGCCGCCATGGACCGGCAACTCGAGCACCTGGTCCGCTGGGAGGCCGCGGACCGGGGCGTCCTGGAGGCGGCGCTCGCCCGGGGCAAGGGGGTCGTCTTCGTGTCCGGCCATGTGGGCAACTGGGAGTTGCTGGCCCGGCGGGTGGCGCGCGCGGGCTACCCCAGCCAGAGCATCGCCAAGGAGACCACGGACCCGCGGCTCACCACGCTCGTCGAGCGCTTCCGCGCCCAGGGCGGGGTGCGCAGCATCTGGCGCGGCCAGGAGGGCGCGGCCCGGGCCATGCTGCGCGCCCTCAAGGCCGGAGAAATCCTCGGGTTGCTCATCGACCAGGACACGAAGGTGCAGTCCGTCTTCGTCCCCTTCTTCGGGGAGCTGGCCGCCACCCCGCGCGCGGCGGCGGACCTGGCGCTGCGCACGGGGGCGGCGGTGGTGGTGGGCTTCTGTCAGCGTGAAGGCGACGGTTACCGCCTGTGGATGGAAGAGGTGCCCTGGAGTGCGAGCGGGGACCGCGAGGCGGATGCCGTGACGCTCACGGCCGCTCTCTCGCTGAGCATCGAGGCGGCCATCCGCAGGGCCCCCGAGCAATGGGTGTGGATGCATCAGCGTTGGAAGACCCGTCCCACCCCTGCCCGGTGATAGAGATACGCCTCGTGCGACGTACCCTCCTCAGCCTCCTCGCCCTCCTGGCGGCCTGCTCCCAGAAGCCGGCCGCCGAAGATGCCTCCGCGCCTCCCGCCGTGGTGATGCATGGGGTGCGGCTGCGCTCGTACGACGGCAGCACCCTGTCCATGACGGGCGAGGCCGTGCAGGCCACCTGGGACCGGACGGGCGAGCTCACCGCCACCCAGGCCACCGTGAACGTGCCGGACAAGGGCGCCCAGGGCGGCGGCCAGCCGGGCGGCACGACGGTGCGCGCGAAGCTCATGGAGGGCAACCCGGGCGCGCGGCAACTGGTGGCCTCGGGAGACGTGGAGGTGCGCACGGCCTCCGGCCTGGTGGCGCACACCCCGCGAGCCACTTATGACGGGACGCAGCAGGTGGCGAGCGGCACGGAGGGGGTGGTGGTGGTGGGAGCCAATGGCCGCATGCGGGCGGACTCCTTCTCGCTGTCCTTCCCCACGGGGCGGTTCGACTTCGAGGGCTCGGTGCAGACCATCGTCGAGGGGGCCACGCCGTGATTGAGTACCTGGTCACGGCCTTCTTCGTCGCCCAGCCGGTGCAGCCCGCGGCGGCCACCGCCAGCACGGGCACTCGCGCCACCCCCACGGCCGCGGTCTCCCCCAAGGGCGGCGAGACGGAGATCACCTCCAAGCGGATGACCATCCTGCGCGACCAGTCCACCCTCATGTTCAAGGAGGACGTGCGGGCGAAGCGCGACTCGATGGACCTGCGGTGCGACGAGCTCACCGCGCACTACGCGCGGTACGGTGGCAAGTACACGGCGACGCGCGGCGAGTGCGTGGGCCACGTGCGCGCGGTGGATGGCGAGCGCACCGCCCAGGGCGAGCGGGCGGACTTCGACGTGCCTGGCCGCCTGCTGGTGGTGACGGGCAATCCCGAGGCCCAGGACCCGGCGGCCCACCTCAAGGGCTCCGAGCTGCGCCTGATGTTGGGCAGCCAGAACTTCGAGGTGAAGGACGCCACCGTCACCTTCAAGTCGGCGCCGATCGAGGCGAAGGGCGCCTCGCAGAATAACCCCGTGGTCATCACGTCCAAGCGGGTGTCCGGCACGCGTGCCCAGGCTGTCTTCTCGGGCGATGTAACGGTGAAGCACCGGACCATGGATTTGCGGTGCGACAAACTGACCGCCTACTACAACGGCTCGCGCGAGGTGACGCGGGCCGATTGCGTGGGCAACGTGCGCGCGGTGGATGGAGACCGCCGGGCGAAGGGGGAGCGGGCCCGCCTCAACGTCCCCACCGGCATGCTGGTGGTGACGGGCAATCCCGAGGCGGAGGATCCGATGATCCACTTCCGGGGCACACAGGTGCGCATGGCCCTTGGGGGCAAGAGCTTCGAGGGGGATGACGCCACCGTCGTCTTCAAGACGGCGCCCCTGAAGGAGCAGGAGCAGCGGCGCAAGGACAAGACGGGGGGAACGAAGCAGCCATGACGAGTCATCTCCACGCAGAGGGCCTGCGGAAGAGCTTCCGCAAGCGCCGGGTGGTGCAGGGCGTGTCCTTCCATGTCGCGCAGGGCGAGGTGGTGGGGCTGCTCGGCCCCAACGGCGCCGGCAAGACGACGAGCTTCAACATGGTGGTGGGCCTGGTGCGGCCCGACGCGGGACGGGTGCGCGTGGACAACGAGGACCTCACGTCCCTGCCCATGCACCGCCGGGCCCTGCGCGGCCTGGGCTACCTCCCGCAGGAGGCCTCCGTCTTCCGCAAGCTCACGGTGCACGAGAACTTCCTCTCCGTGCTGGAGCTGCAGAAGGGCCTGGACAAGGCCGCCCGCGAGCGCCGCGCCCGCGAGCTGCTCGAGGAGTTCGGCCTGAGCCACGTGGCCTGGTCCTTCGGTGAGACGCTCTCCGGTGGCGAGCGCCGCCGCGCGGAGATCGCCCGCTCGCTCATCCCCAACCCCCGCTTCATCCTCTTCGACGAGCCCTTCGCCGGCGTGGACCCCATCAACGTGGGCGACCTCCAGCGGCAGATCGCCCACCTGAAGTCCCGCGGCCTCGGTGTCCTCATCACCGACCACAACGTCCAGGACACCCTGGGCATCTGCGATCGCGCCTACATCATCGCACAGGGTGAAATCCTGGAGGAGGGCACCCCGCAGCAGATTGCCTCCTCGGCCCGGGCGCGGGCGGTGTACCTCGGGGAGCGATTCCGCTTGCAGTCGGTCTGAGAGCCGAAATTCCGGCCTCGCGGGGAGCTCGCCGGCCAGCCGGAGCCCCTCGCCCTGGCACGCCGGCACGTCCATTGCCGAACGTCTCCATGTTGCTCGGAGACAGTGCAAGTAGGCGGAATAAAAGAAGAATTTCACAAAATGCAAAGGACGGGCCGGACTCTCGGACACTGGACGAAGTCAGGGGGCCTTGCTACTTTGGCACGGTCCTTGATGGCGGGCCGCCGTCGAGTCGATTGTTGAAACGGGCGGGAGATAGAGAATGGCGATGGAACTCAAGCAGAGCCTGAAGCTGTCGCAGCAGCTGGTGATGACGCCCCAGCTGCAGCAGGCCATCAAGCTGCTGCAACTCTCGCGGATGGAGCTGCTGGAGCAGGTCCGCGAGGAGATGGACCAGAACCCCCTCCTGGAGCAGCCCGACGAGGCGCCCTTTGGCGATACGTCCGACAAGGAGCCGGGCGAGGCCTCCATGGAGGCGGCGAACACGGAGATGCCGGCGGGGGTGGAGGCCCGGACTCCGGACGCGGCACCCGAGTTCAAGGCGGATGGGGATGGCCCGCCGGAGATCGACTGGGAGGCCTACCTCAACAGCTACCAGTTCAACGAGCCCACGACCGCCTCCAACAAGGGCAACGTGGCGACCGAGGACATGCCTTCCTTCGAAGCCAACCTGGTGGAGAAGGAGGACCTGGTCGATCACCTCCAGGAGCAGCTCGGGACGCTGCGGCTCAACGAGGCCGAGCGGCGCATCGGGATGCTGATCCTGGGCAACCTGGACCACGACGGCTACCTGAAGCTGGAGGAGGTGGAGGGAGATCCGCTCATCCGCCTGGCCAACGAGGCGGACGTGCCCATGGGGCTGGCCGAGCGCACGCTGCGCCGCATCCAGAACCTGGAGCCCAAGGGCTGCGCCGCGCGCGACTTGCAGGAGTGCCTGCTCATCCAGGTGTCGGCGCTGAAGGACAAGCACGCGCCGCTGCTGGGGATGATCATCAAGCGGCACATGAAGTACCTCGAGAGCAAGAACCTTCCGGCGATCGCGAAGGACCTGAAGGTGCCGCTCGAGGAGGTGGTGGAGGCGTCCAAGCTGCTGCCGAAGCTGGACCCGAAGCCGGGCCGCAACTTCAGCGGGGACGACGCGCAGTACATCACCCCGGACGTGTTCGTCTACAAGATGGGCGAGGACGAGTACACGGTGGTGCTCAACGACGACGGCCTGTCGAAGCTGAGGATTTCGGGCACGTACCGCAACGCGCTGAAGAGCGGCGGGGTGGGGCCGGGGCAGACGAAGGAGTTCATCCAGGAGAAGCTGCGCAGCGCGCAGTGGCTCATCCGCTCCATCCACCAGCGCCAGCGCACCATCTACAAGGTCACCGAGAGCATCGTGAAGTTCCAGAAGGACTTCCTGGACAAGGGGATTGCCCACCTCAAGCCGCTGATTCTGCGGGACGTGGCCGAGGACATCGGGATGCACGAGTCGACGGTGTCGCGCGTGACGACGAACAAGTACGTGCACACGCCGCAGGGCATCTTCGAGCTGAAGTACTTCTTCAACTCGTCCATTGCCCGCGTGTCCGGCGAGGACACGGCGAGCGAGGCGGTGAAGCACCACATCAAGCAGCTGGTGTCGCAGGAAGATCCGCGCAATCCGTACTCGGACCAGAAGATCGTGGAGCTGCTGAAGGCGCAGGGGACGGAGATCGCCCGGCGCACGGTGGCCAAGTACCGCGAGGTGCTGGGCATCCTCCCGAGCAGCAAGCGCAAGCGTTACTTCTGAGCCCCACTCCCCTCTCCCCCCGGGAGAGGGACGGGGTGAGGGTATAGGGGGCGCTTGGGTTGCCCCCTGGCCCGCCTACTTGCGCGAAGCCACGGCGCCCGAGAGATCGGGCATGCCCACCGGGGTGGTGGGAGGGGCCTTCAGATTCGGGTCGTTGATGCTGTCGACGATGGCCACCATGTCTCCTACCTTCAGCGCGTTGTAGAGGGCGATGATGTCTGCGTTGTCGTGACGGATGCACCCGTGCGAGACGTCCTCGCCGAGGTGTGCGGGAGCGCTGGTGCCATGGAGCTCCTCGCCCGAGCGGGAGCCATCGGACCACGAGAGGTCGATGAGGCGAGGCCCGAAGACGGGCCCACCCCACAGCTTCTTGCCGAGGGCGAGCGTCTGGGGCTCGTCGAGCTTGCCCGTCACCTTCTTCAGGCCGGGGTCCGTCTGGGTGGCGCGAGTGCCCACGGCGTTGCCGAAGATGGACTGGAGCTTGCCCTGGGCGTCGAAGAGGAAGGTGCGGTGCTCGTTCTTCACCACCACCACGCGCACGGGCGTGCCCTTGTAGTGGGGCACCGGCAGGTGCTGGCCCTGTCCACGCTGTCCCGGGGGCGGGGCGAGCGCATCGAGGGCGCGCAGGGTGGCGGCGTCCACCTTGCCGGTGGCCTGTACCGCGAGGAAGGCCGGGCGGGCATGCACCTGGAAGTTGCGCACGGCCTTGGTCGACTGCGCGCCAAAGGCGCCATCCGCGCCTCCGGGCACGCTGAAGCCCATGTCGGCGAGCGCCTGCTGCACGGCGCGCACGCCCGGTCCCTTCGAGCCCACGCCGAGCGAAGTCTGTCCGGCGAGCACTCCCGCCAACTCCGGCACCTGGGCGAAGCGCTCGTTGCGCGGGGCGGCGGGGGGAGTCGAGGAGCCAGCGGAATCAGCGGTCATGGTGCACCCGGAGTCACAGGAGAGCGGTGGCCTTCGAGCTTAGCGCTCCTGCCGGTGGCGGGGACATCCACCCTGGTATACGTGTCGTCCATCGACATGAGCGCGAACGATCCCATCCTCCACCGAGAGCCCACGCCCCTCGTCGTCCCGCCGGTGACGCTGGAGGGCCAGTCCGTCCGTCTGGAGCCGCTGGCGATGAGCCATGCCCCCGCGCTGGCCACGGTGGCCGAGCCCGACATCTTCGAGCACTTCAACGTGGTGCTGCGCTCGCTCGGGGACATGGAGGCGTACATCGCCGACACACTGGCGGCGGCGGAGCGCGGGGTGGAGCGCCCCTTCGTCATCATCGAGAAGGAGACGGGCTCGCCGGTGGGCAGCACGCGCTACCTGGACATCCAGCGCAAGCACCGCACCCTGGAGATTGGCGGCACGTGGTTGGCGAAGCGCGTGTGGCGCTCGCGGGTGAACACCGAGTGCAAGTACCTGCTGCTGCGCCACGCCTTCGAGGAGCTGAAGGTGATGCGGGTGCAGCTCAAGACGGACCGGCGCAACACGCGCTCGCGGGCGGCCATCGAGCGCATCGGTGGCCGCTTCGAGGGCATCCTCCGCCACCACATGCTGGTGCGCGGCGACGTGGTCCGCGACTCCGCCTACTACGGCTTCATCGATAGCGAGTGGCCCGAGGTGAAGACGCGTCTGGAGTCGATGCTCACCGGGCGCTGAGCTCGAGCGCGTCCTCCAGCAGGCCTACCCGGATGCGGGGGAGGTAGAGGCGCTCCGCCCGCTGTCGGCCCGCGCGTCCCAGGGCCTGCCTCTCTCCGGGGTCCACCACCCAGCGCGCGAGCACTTCCGCGAGGGCGTCCGCCCGGGGCGCCACCCGGGCTCCACACGTCTCGTCGACGATCTCCCGTGCGCCGCCCATGTCCGTCGTCAGCACCGGCAGGCCCGCGTACATCGCCTCGACGAAGACGATGCCGAAGCCCTCGGGTACCTCGTTGGGGTGGCAGAACAGGTCCGCTCCGGCGAACAGCCGAGGGACGTCCGTGCGCTGGCCGAGGAAACGCACCCGGTCCGTCAGCCCCCACCGTGCCGCCTGCGCGCGCAGGCGCTCCACGTAGGCCTGTTCCTCCGGACGTTGCGCGCCTCCCACCACCAGGCACTCCCACGCCGCGCCGCACCCCAGCTTCGCCAGGGCCTCCAGCAACAGCGCGTGTCCCTTTCCCGGCTCCATCCGGCTCAACTGGAGGATGACCGTTGTGTCCTCGGCCACGCCCCATTCCTGGCGCACGGACTGACGCACTCCGGGCTCCTTCGGGGTGCGGTCCTCGACGGGACAGCCGGCGACGAGCGGCCTGGGCCGGGGCACCAGGGCCGAGACGGAGCCGGCCGTGAACTCCGAGTTGGTGAGGAACGCATCGGGGGGAAACCGCGCCATCAACCGATCCAACGGGTGATGGGGGTCCACCCGGCTGTGCACGAAGAGCGCCTGCCGGTAGCCGAGCAGCGCAGGAGCCGCGACGAGCTTCAGCCACGTGGAGTGGTACACCACCAGGTCCGGGTTCCACGCGCGCAGCATCCGGCGCAGCCGCAGTTGGGGCCCCACGAGCGTCCACGGCCTCCCCAGCCGCGCCGGGCCGAGCACCTCCACCGAGGCACCCGCCGCACGCAGCTCCGTGGCCAGCCGGCCCTCGAAGAACAGCGCGAAGCGGTGCTCCAGCCGCCGGGGCGACTTCGCCAGCGTCACCAGGAAGGTCTCCACGCCTCCATACAGGTTTCCCGCCGCCAGATGGAGCACTCGGCCGGCCACGTTGCCTCCTCGCCGCCGCGTCCTACCCCCTGACCGGGGGCTCCGGCGCGACGCGAATCATCCGCTTGCCGATGTTGGCCCCGTGCAGCAGGCCCATCAAGGCCCGTGGTGCGTTCTCCAGCCCGTCGATGATGTCCTCGCGCACCTTCAGCCGCCCCTCGGCCACCCAGCCCGCCAGGGCCTGCTCGGCCTGTCTCCGGCGGCCGTAGAAGTCCATCACGATGAAGCCCTCCAGGCGCAGCCGGCGGATGGACAGCAGGCCCGGAACGCCGAGCAGCCTCGGGGGTGGTGTCTCGGTGTCGAGGATGGACACGCAGCCGCAGCAGACGATGCGCCCGTGGGTCTTCATCCGGAACAGCGCCGCCTGGAACACCGCGCCGCCCACGTTGTCGAAGTAGACGTCCACGCCCTCGGAGCAACAGGCCGCCAGCCGCTCGGAGAGCTCTCCGGACTGGTAGTCGATGGCCGCGTCGAAGCCGAGCTCCTCCGTGAGCCAGCGGCACTTCTCCGGGCCTCCGGCGATGCCGATGACGCGGCATCCGTGGAGCTTCGCGATCTGCCCCGCGAACGAGCCCACCGCTCCCGCCGCCGCCGACACCAGCACCGTCTCTCCGGCGCGCACCCGTCCTACCTCCAGCATGCCGAAGTACGCCGTCTTCCCCGTCACCCCGAGCACGCTCATCCAGTGGGACAGCGGTTTCCTCGGCTCCAGCTCGTGGAGCGCGTCCCCTGGGAGCACGGCGTAGTCCTGCCAGCCGCCATCGCACTCGACGAGGTCTCCGGGGCGGAAGCGCGCGTCCCGCGAGTCCACCACCTCGTTGAGCGTGAACCCGGCCATCACCTCGCCTGGCTCGATGGGCGGACGGTAGGTGGGGTCGGGGAACATCCACACCCGGTTGGCCGGATCGATGGAGAGATAGAGGGTGCGTGTCAGCACCTCTCCGGGACCGGGCGCGGGCACGGGGGCTTCGCGGTAGTCGAAGTCGGACTCTCGCAGCCGGCCCTCGGGCCTGCGCGCCAGGAGGAACTGGCGGTTGATGGCGGACATGTCGTGCGCCTCCTTCGTGGTTCCAAGAGGGAAGGGCAGGGGCACGGTGTGTGATGGGCATCCGAGGGTGGGGCTCGCCCGTCCGCCCGGCTGGCTCGGGGGGGGGCGTCGCGGACCGGGCCATTCCCGAGGGTGGTGGTAGGGTGACGCGATGGCTTCCGCTTCCTCTCTTCGTTTCGTCGTTGGCGCGCTCGCCGCGTGGGGACTGCTCGCCGGCTGTGGCCGCACCGTGGCCCAGCCCGCCACCCTCGTGGACCTGAAGGACCGCACCCTGAAGTTCACCCTCACGGACGTGGACTCCCTCGAACGGGACTCCACCGTGGGCGCGCACCGCTTCACCCTCGTGTTCTCCGAGGGCCTCACCTGCGCCCGGCTCGCGGACGGCGTCACCGCCACGCTCAATGGCCAACCCATGAAGCTCGAGCCCGGGGGCGTGCCGGACACCGGTGTCGGCGGGCGCGAGGTGTGTGAGTCGCCGCGCGCCACCTTCGACTTCGACCCCGAGCGCTGGGACAACGAGCCCACCGAGGACCTCCGCATCATCCTCCAGGACGACACCCACTCGATGGTGCTCGTCCTGCGCGATGCCAAGGCCAAGCGGCGCTTCCTGCGCGAGAGCGGCTCGCCGGGCACCCTGCGGCGCAATCAGGCCTACTCCTATGCGTGGCTGCCGGAGACCGATGTCCTCCAGGGGCCCACGAAGGCCAGCCTCATCCACAAGAACACCGGCGCCCTGGGCGTGCTCGACGTGCAGCAGGAGGGCAATACGTCCCGCTTCACCGTTCCCCCCGAGACCGTGGAGGGCCAGTTCATCCTGCGGATGAGTGGTACCGCCGTCGCGCAGGTGCTCACCTGTGAAGGCGTGGCCCGCTGCGAGGGCGGTCTCTACCACTCGGGGGACGTGGACGTGACCGTCAGCCCCTGAGCCCGCTCGCCTCCCTGGCGAGGGTTCCTCCTCCAGCGGTTGCCGGGGTCCCGCCCCCTCCCCACCCTGGGGAGGGTAGGCAACCCGAGAGGACCCCACCATGGCTCAGAAGAATCCGCGCGAAGCAGGACCCAAGCCTCCTCTGCCCCCCCAGGAGCAGCAGCACCCTGGACTCGAGGAGCAGATGTCGCCCGAGCCGGACTACGGCCTCACGAGCTACAAGGGGCTCGGCCGGTTGAAGGACAGGGTGGTGCTCGTGACGGGTGGGGACAGTGGCATTGGCCGTGCGGTGTGTCTGGCCTTCGCCCGTGAAGGCGCGGACGTGGCCTTCGCCTACCTCAACGAGGATCCGGACGCCGAGGTCACCCGCAAGGTGGTCGAGGACTCGGGCCACCAGGTGCTCGCGCTCAAGGGCGACATTTCCGACGAGAGCGTGTGCCGCCGCATCATCGAGGACACGGTGAAGCGCTTCGGCCGCATCGACGTGCTCGTCAACAACGCGGCCTACCAGGGCAAGAAGGTGGAGAAGTTCGAGGAGCTCACGGCCGAGCGCGTCGAGCGCACCTTCCGCACCAACATCATCGCGATGTTCAACCTGGTGCGGTACGCGCTGCCGCACATGAAGGCGGGGGCCTCCATCATCAACACGGCCTCCATCCAGGCCTACCAGCCGTCACCGGGCATCCTCGACTACGCGTGCACCAAGGGCGCCATCGTCACCTTCACCAAGGGTCTGGCGCAGGAGCTCATCGAGCGCGGCATCCGCGTCAACTGCGTGGCGCCGGGCCCGGTGTGGACGCCGCTCATCCCGCAGTCCTTCGACGCCGAGAAGGTGAAGAAGTTCGGCCAGCAATCGCCCATGGGCCGACCCGCGCAGCCGGTGGAGCTGGCGCCTTCGTACGTGTTCCTGGCCTCGGACGAGTCGCGTTACGTGAACGGGGAAATCATCGGCGTCACGGGCGGACAGGTTCTCGCCTGAGCCGCGGGACCGCGCGTGGAGGCTGCGGGTTCGATTCCCGCCGCTTCCACTTTTCTACGCCGTGCTTACGGGTGGTTGGCAGCTTCCTCCATCCGTGTTGCACGTATGTCGCATGCGGGCGCAGAGGGCCGGTCGAGAACCCCGACCGCCTCTCTGCGCGTGTCCGGGCTCAGGTGGGCATAGCGCTCCGTCATGTCGATGGTCGCGTGCCCCATCAGCTCCTTGATGACCGTCAGCGGTATCCCCCTCATGGCGAGGTGGCTGCCGTAGGTGTGCCGCAGGTCATGCCAGCCGATACGGCCCTGCTCGCGGGTGATGCCCGCCCGCTGGAGGGCCCGGCGCAGTGGCAGCTTGAGCAGCCCGTCAGTAAGCGGCCGACCATCCTCCTGGCAGAACACGTAAGGGCCGCGCAGGTGCCGGTGCCCCTTGAGCGCGTCTACTGCCGAGCCCGGCAGCTCTACCGTCCGCTCGCGTCCGCCCTTGGGCAAGCCCGAGACACCACGCCAGATGGTACGGCGGACGTGCAGCTTGCCGCGCTGGAAGTCCACGTCGCCCCACTGGAGCCCGATCAGCTCTCCTTGCCGCAGCCCCGCCTTGAGCGCCACCAGGAGCAGCGCTCGCCATTCCGGCTCGGCGGCGTTGCTCAGGCGCTCGGCCTCCTCGAAAGTGAGGAAATCAAAGGGCGGCTTCGGCAGCTTCGCGAAGAGCCTCACGCGCGGGGCCTGCTCGATGACCCGCTGCTCTTCCGCGACCGCCAGCAGCTTGCTCAACACCGTCAACACGTTGTTGATGGTTTTGAGGCTCAGCGGCTTTGGTTCCTCGCCGTTGCGCTTGCGGAGGGCTGCCCGCGTGGGGGCCTCCTTCCGGGCGCGCGCTGCCGACTTCTTCTTGCGCATGACAGCCTTGAAATCCTCCATCTCCGCCGGGCCAATGGCAGCCAGCACCATTTTACCAAAAAACGGCAGAATGTGAGCCTCTAGGATTTGGCTCTTGCTGACGACGCTGGAGTGCTTGTTGTTGTTCTCGCTGTAGGTGAGGAAGCGCGGGGCGAACTCCGCCAACGTCATGGGGCGCTCCCCGGTGTTGTTCTCCTTTCCGAAGGTTCCATTGAGGAGGGAGGCGCGCAACTCGCGCTCGTACTGCTCGGCCCCCCGGCGCGTCTGCACGGGCGAGAACTTCACGACTCGCTGTCGCCGTCCGTCCGAGTGGTGGAACATGAAGTCCACTTGCCAAGCCTCCTCGACCTTCCCTGCCTTGTTCTGCCACTTCCGCAATCTGACGCTCATTTCCGACTCCCGAGCGCAGAATCACGGCCCTTACCGGCTGTCCACTCTAGCAAGGCAGCGCGGCGGATGCGGAGGGTTTTTCCGATGCGAGCGACGCCGGGAACCTG
>NZ_JPMI01000240.1 GCF_000733295.1 Archangium violaceum Cb vi76
CCACCATCGTGTTGATGGTCTGCTTGAGCTCGGCGATCTCCCCGCGCACGTCCACGGTGATCTTCTTGGACAGGTCGCCGTTGGCCACGGCGGTCGTCACGTCGGCGATGTTGCGCACCTGGGCGGTGAGGTTGCTCGCCATCAGGTTCACGCTGTCGGTGAGCTCCTTCCAGGTGCCGGACACGCCGCGCAGCACGGCCTGGCCGCCCAGCTTTCCTTCGGTCCCCACCTCGCGGGCCACGCGGGTCACTTCGCTGGCGAACGAGGACAGCTGGGCCACGGTGCTGTTGACCACCTGGGCGGTGCGGAGGAACTCGCCCTTGAGGGGGCGGTCCTCGAACTCCAGGGCCATGGTCTGGGTGAGGTCACCCTTGGCCACGGCGCCGATGACGCGGGCCACCTCGGTGGTGGGCTGGGCCAGGTCGGCGATGAGCGAGTTCACCGCCTCCACGGCCGTCTGGTAGCTGCCCACGGCGCCGTTGAGCGTGGCGCGTTGGGTGATGCGGCCCTCGCGGCCCACCACGGTGCTGACGCGCTCCAGCTCGTGCACCAGCGCCTGGTTGAGGGTGATGACCTCGTTGAAGGTGTCGTAGATCTTCCCCGTGGTCCCTGTCCGGTCCTCGGGCATGCGGACGCTGAAGTCACCCTTGCGGAGCGACTGGAGCGTCTTGAGGAGGAGCTTGGGATCGAGCGCGTTGTCGGCGGGCGCCTTATCGGACTGCGTTGCCATGGTGTGGGGCGTCTCCTGTGCTGCTTGTCCAGGGGAGCGGCGCCCATGAGGGGCCGTCCACCGTTCACCGGGGGGAGGGGGGGCGGTTTCAGGCCGCCGTACAGAGCTTCTTCAAGACTTGAGACAGGTCATCGGAGGACACCGGCTTGACGAGGTGGGCGTCGAAGCCCGCCTCGAGCGCGCGTTTGCGGTCCTCGGGGTGGCCGTAGCCGGTGAGGGCGACGAGCCGGGTATCGGAGCCGCCGGCGGAGGCACGGACGAGCTCGGCCACCTTGTAGCCGTCCAGCTCCGGAAGGCCGATGTCCACCAGGGCCACCTGGGGACGCTGGGAGAGCACCAGGTCCACGGCCGAGCGGCCATCGCTGGCCTCCTGCACGCGGTGGCCGTGGAGCTCCAGCAGATCCTTCAGCGTCTCGCGGATGTCCGGGTTGTCCTCCACGAGGAGGATGTGGAGCGGTTGCAGCTTCTGGGCGTTGGCGGCGGCGGCCTTCAACATGCCAGGCAGCGAGAGCGCCGCGGGAACCTCGGCGGGCAGGGGGAGGCGGACGGTGAACTCGCTGCCCTGGGAGATGCCCTCGCTGCGGGCGGACACGCTGCCGCCGTGCATTTCCACCAGGCTGCGCACCAGGGTGAGGCCCAGTCCGAGCCCGCCCTGGGCGCGGTCGCTGCCGGGGTCCACCTGCACGAAGAGATCGAAGACGCGGTGGAGCATCTCCGGCCGCAGGCCGATGCCGGTGTCGCGCACGCTCAGCACCAGCTCGTCGCCCTGGCGCTCGGCCTCGAGCTGGATGCGGCCGCCGGAGGGCGTGTACTTGGCCGCGTTGTGCAGCAGGTTGGCCACCACCTGCGTCATGCGGGTGGGGTCCACGTTGAGCATCACCGCCTCGGAGGGCAGCGAGACGCTCAGCTCATGGCGGCGCTGGGTGACGATGGGCTCGCAGGCCTGCACCGCGCCCTCCACCACGTCCGAGAGGGCGACGAGGACGGGTTTGAGCTCCACCTTGCCGCGGGTGATGCGGCTGACGTCCAGCAGGTCATCCACCAGCCGCGTCATGTGCGCCACCTGGCGATCCGCGCTGGCGATGGTGCGCTGGATGATGTCGTCCTGCCACATGCGCATGCGGAAGACCTCGAGCGCGTGGCGGACGGGGGCCAGGGGGTTGCGCAGCTCGTGGGCGAGCATGGCGAGGAACTCGTCCTTGCGCCGGTCCGCCTCGCGCAGCGCGCCGATGAGGCGCTCGCGCTCCAGGGCCACGGCGACCTGATCGCACACGCCCTGCATGAGGGACAGCTCGTCGGCGGAGAAGGCGCGCATGGTGCGCGTGCCGAAGGCCAGCGTGCCCAGGACGCGGCCCTGGCTGAGCAGCGGGTAGCAGGCGAGGGCGGCCAGTCCCAGCTCCGGCGCGGCATCCGGGGCGGGGCCGTTGGCGGCGGAGCCGGCGTCCAGCACCCAGCGTTTGTTCTCGGCGGCCACCCGGCCCGCGACGCCCTGTCCGGGCATCAGCAGCTCCAGCCGGGGCAGCAGGCCCTCGGGGATGCCCGCGTGGGCCGCCAGCTGCAGGCCGCCATGGCCCTCCTGGAAGAGGTAGCCCAGGCAGACCTCGAGGCCCAGGTGCTCGACGATCTGGTGGTGGACGCTGTTGAGGAGGGTGCGGCCGTCGGGGCCCTTCAGCAGGCGGCTGGCCACGTCCGCGAGCAGCCGCAGCCGGGCGTTGCTCTCGTGCAGGGCCGCCTGGGCCTGCTCCTTCTCGTTGACGAGCCGCACCAGCTCCTGGGCGCGCTGCTCGCGGGCCTCGGACACCTTGCGCTCGCGCTCCATCTCCTGCTCCAGCAGGGAGCGCTCGTAGTGCGCGCGGGCCTCGGCCAGCTTGCGCTCGTGCTCGCGGTTCTCCGCCTGCCGCAGCAGCTCCGCCTGCCGGCGCACCTCCTCCGTCTTGCGGTGCAGATCCAGGAAGACCGTCACCTTCGTGCGGAAGATCTCCGGGACGATGGGCTTGAAGAGGTAGTCCACCGCGCCCAGCTCGTAGCCGCGCGTGACGTTCACCTCGCTGCGGTTGTAGGCGGTGATGAAGATGATGGGGATGTGGCGCGTGCGCTCGCGCATGCGGATGAGGCTCGCCGTCTCGTAGCCATCCATTCCCGGCATCTGTACGTCCAGGAGGATGAGGGCGAAGTCCCTGTCCAGCAGGAGGCGCAGCGCCTCGTCACCCGAGGAGGCGGTGACGATGTTGGCACCCATGTCGGCCATGAGCACCTCCAGGGAGCGGAGGTTGGCCGGGGTGTCATCCACGGTCAGGACGTCTACACGCGAGAGCGCGGGGGGCGAGGACATGGTGGGCGAAGCGGGGAGCGCGCGGGCCGTCCGGGGATCAGACACCGAGCTTGTTTACCGCCACTCCTCACTTCTACCCAGGGCGAACGTTGAACACCGTGTCGGCTGACTGACGCCCAGGCAGACGAGCGGGCCGAAAAGTGTCCGCCGACGGACATCTGGAGAGGGAAGGTCCGTCGGAGTGACTTGTTTCCGACAGTTCCGCCCCGTCGGATGTCAAGGGGGTGTGCTCACTCCTCCTCATCGGGGTGGGCGATGGAGCGGAGGGCCACGCGGAACAAGCGGAAGCGCTCGGGCGGCAGCTCGCGCACGAGCATGGCGAGGCGCCGCAACTCGGGGGGCTCTCCGGGTGGGGGAGGTGGAGGCGCTTGCATGGGGGGGTCCTCCGAGGGGTTCACCCCCAGGAGCACATCGGCGGAGATGCCCAGCAGCACGCAGAGGGCCTTGAGCTTGGGGGTACTGGGCATCATGTCCCCGCGCTCGATGCGGCCGTAGACGGTGGGGACGAAGCCCACGGCCTTGGCCACCTGCTCCTGGGTGAGCTCCAGGCGCATGCGGGCCATGCGCAGCTCCGTGCCCAACCTGGGTTGTAGCTTCTCGTCCTTGGGGTGCACGTGCCACTCAGCCCGTCTGGCGCCAGGCGGCGATGGCCAACAGCAGCCAGCCCGCGAGGAAGCCCAGCCCGCCGAGCGGGGTGATGGCGCCCAGGGCGCGTACGCCGGAGAGTGCCAGCGCGTACAGGCTGCCGGAAAAGAGGAGGATGCCCACCGTCATGGCCCACCCGGCGCCGTTCAACAGGGGGTGGGGGCGCACCTGGCTCAGCAGACCGATCGCGATCAGCCCCAGCGAGTGGTACATGTGGTAGCGCGCACCGGTTTCGAAGATGGTCAGGAGGTCCGGGGTGAGCCTTGCCCGGAGCGCGTGCGCGCCGAACGCTCCCGCCGCCACGGACAGGAACGCGCTTGCCGCGCCGAGAATGAGCCACTGCCGCATCGTCGAGCGCCTTTCTTTCTTCAAAGGTCAGACTGAGGCACCCTACCGCGCCTTTCCTGGCGCGTCTCTACTTCCCTTCCGATGCCCGCACCCACCAACAAGAAGCCCTCGTCCCGCAAGCTGTCCACCCTCACGCCGCAGCCCTTCGAGCTGAGGCCCTCGTCCATCCAGGGACGGGGTGCCTTCGCCACGCGCCCCATCCGCAAGGGGGCGCGCATCATCGAGTACGTGGGTGAGCGCATCTCCCAGGCCGTGGCGGATGAGCGCTACGACGACACGGCCATGTCGCGCCACCACACCTTCCTCTTCAACGTGGACGAGGACACGGTCATCGACGCGGCGCACGAGGGCAACGACGCCCGCTTCATCAACCACTCGTGTGCCCCCAACTGCCAGGCCTTCCTCGAGGGGGAGCGCATCTTCATCTACGCCCTGCGGGACATCGGCGAGGGCGAGGAGCTCAGCTACGACTACTCGTACGACCGCACCGAGGACATGGGCCCCGACGAGGAGGCGCTCTACGTCTGCCGCTGTGGTGCTCCCACCTGCCGCGGCACCATCCTCGCCCCGATGGAGAAGATGGAGGAGGAGGCGTCCCGGAAGAAGGCGGTGAAGGCGCCCAAGAAGAAGTCGTCCGGCTCGGCTCGCAAGCCGCCGGCGGGCCGCAAGCAGAAGTCCACGGCGAAGAGCGGCCGCTCCGCGTCCGGGACGAAGAACCGCGCCCGGACCCGCTCGGCGCGCGGCTGAGTCGCGCATGCTCCCTCTCCCTCTGGGCGAGGGCGGGGGGACCCTCTCCGAGGGGGCGAGGGGAAGTTGACGCGGGGTATGGGTCGGGGGGCAGGGGAGCGGCTGCTTCGCGGCCGGTGGGGATGAACGGTGGACACCCGCGGTTGAAACGGGCACCGTCCCACCGCCGCGCGCCCCGGTTTGTCCTCGGGGTGTGAGCGGTTGACTCGCACGGAGGACCCCTTGACCCTCTCCCTCTTCGCGGCGCTCGCCCTCACCGCCGCTCCCGCCAAACCCCAGCCCTTCACCATCCAGGACCAGGTCTCGATGCGCCGGATCAGCAATCCGAGCGCCTCTCCGGATGGCAAGCGCATCGCCTTCGTGCTGCGCTCCACCGACCTGGAGGCCAACAAGGGCCGCACGGACCTGTGGCTCGTCAACGCCGACGGCACCGGTCTGCGCCAGCTCACCTCCTCTCCCGAGAGCGAGGCCCAGCCCGTCTGGAGCCCGGAGGGTCAGGGCCTCTACTTCCTCTCCTCGCGCGGTGGCTCCCGTCAGGTGTTCCGCCTGCCGCTCGACGGGGGCGAGGCCCAGGCCGTCACGAAGCTGCCCCTGGACGTGGGCGCCTTCGCCCTGTCGGGTGACGGCAAGAAGCTCGCCGTGGCCATGGAGGTCTACCCCGACTGCCCCACGCTGGAGTGCAACACCCAGCGCCAGAAGGAGAAGACGCAGTCCAAGAGCACCGGCCAGGTGTACGACAAGCTCTTCGTCCGCCACTGGGACACGTGGGCCAACGGCAAGCGCTCGCACCTCTTCGTGCTGCCGGTGGACGGTAGCGCCGCCCCGCGTGACGTGATGGCGGGCATGGACGCGGATGGTCCCAGCAAGCCCTTCGGCGGCCCGGAGGAGTTCACCTTCACGCCGGATGGCAAGGGGCTCGTCTTCACCGCGCGCGACGTGGGCAACAGCGAGTCCTGGTCCACGGATCTGGATCTCTTCCTGGCCCCGGTGGACAGGGCCGGCACGCCGAAGAAGCTCACCGAGAAGAACCGCGCCACGGACACGCACCCCGTGTTCAGCCCGGACGGCAAGACGCTCGCGTACCTGGCCATGTCGCGCCCGGGCTTCGAGTCGGACCGGCTGCGCGTGGTGCTGCGCTCGTGGCCGGAGGGCAAGGAGCGCGTCCTCGCCGAGCCGTGGGACCGCTCGGCCGGCTCGCTCACGTGGAGCCCGGATGGGAAGTCCGTGCTCGTCACCGCGGATGACATCGGCCACCACCGTGCCTTCTCCATCGACGTGGCGAGCGGCCAGGTGACGGCCTTCAGTGGCTCGGGCTACGCCGCCGAGCCGCAGCCGCTGCCGGACGGACGCATCGCCTTCCTGCGCGATGACCTGAAGTCCCCGGCGGACCTCTACACGGTGCGCGCGGACGGGAGCGACCTGCGTCAGCTCACCCGGGTGAACGAGGAGGCGATGTCGCGCCTGCGCTTCGGTGACTTCGAGCAGTTCGAGTTCCCGGGCTGGAATGGCGAGACGGTGCGCGCGTACGTGGTGAAGCCGGTCGATTTCGACCCGAAGAAGAAGTACCCGGTGGCGTTCCTCATTCACGGCGGGCCGCAGGGCAGCTTCGGCAACCACTTCCACTACCGGTGGAACCCGCAGACGTACGCGGGCCGGGGCTACGCGGCGGTGATGGTCGACTTCCACGGCTCGACGGGGTACGGCCAGGACTTCACGGACTCCATCCGGGGGGACTGGGGCGGCAAGCCGCTGGAGGACCTGCACAAGGGCCTGGAGGCGGCGGTGAAGCGGTACTCCTTCCTGGACGGCGACAAGGTGTGCGCGCTGGGAGCGAGCTACGGCGGGTACATGATCAACTGGATCGCCGGGCAGCTGCCGGAGCGTTTCCGGTGCCTGGTGAACCACGACGGCAACCTGGACGAGCGGCTGGCGTACTTCAACACGGAGGAGCTGTGGTTCCCCGAGTGGGAGCACGGGGGGACGCCGTGGGAGAACCCGGCGGGGTACGCGAAGCACAACCCGATCGACCACGTGGCGAAGTGGAAGACGCCGATGCTGGTGATTCACGGCGGGCAGGACTTCCGGGTGGTGGAGACGCAGGGCCTGTCCACCTTCACGGTGCTGCAGCGGCGGGGGATTCCGTCCAAGTTCCTCTACTTCCCGGACGAGAACCACTGGGTGGTGAAGCCGGCCAACAGCATCCAGTGGCACGAGACGGTGCTGGATTGGCTGGACCAGTGGACGAAGACCGCGGCGAAGAAGCCGGTGGTGGCGCCCACGCGGTGAAGGCGCTGCCTTGACCCGGCTCAGAAGGAGAGATCCACCTTGAGCACGCCCACCTGGAGGGCCGTGCTCGAGGCTCCGCCGCTGGTCTCGTAGGCCATGTCCAGGTCGAGCACGGAGAGCTGGTGCCCTCCCGCGCGGAAGCGGAAGGGCGAGAGGGTCATCCCGAGCGCACCGGCCGGCCCTTCCGGAGACACCGCATAGGCCTGGGGGTGGGGAACCAGGGGGTCCCCCATCCGCGTCAGGGAGAAGACGAGCTCGGGGGGGCACACCCCGCGCTCCCGCGGGGCTGGATCCACGTGCATCTCGGCGGCATGGCTGAGCAGGGGCATGTATCGCTCTTCCGCCTGCAGGCGGGGGGCGGCGTGGGCCGCGTGGAGGGAAAGAAGCAGGACGCCTCCGGCCCACCATTCAGGAGCTCGCATCATCCGGACACCTCCTTCCCGGCCGGGATGGCGCGTGCATGCGACTGGAAGAGGGGATCTCGGGAACCGATCTTCCGCACGCGCTCGAGCTGTGCCCGAGCCTCGCGGTCCCGGCCGTTGGCATGGAGTGCCCAGGCATACGCGTCCAGGGTGTGGACATCCTGGCGGCGAGCGGCTTCTCGCTCCGCCAGACGCAGGGCCTGGGCCGGTTCGTTGGCGTGCTCGATGTAATAGAAGATCAACTCACGGTTGGCGTTGTCGGCGCCCTCACTCTCGCGCGAGGCCTGCCGTTCGAAGTCGCGGAAGGCCTTGCGTGCTTCGCGGGGGCGGCCGGCGCGCTCCAGTGCTTGCGCCAGGGGATAGAGGTTCTCCGGGTGGGGGGCGGCCGCATGGCGCTGCTCGAGGAGCTCGACGGCTTCCTTCCAGCGCTGCTGCTCCATGCGGAGCGTGCCGAGCGTCCCGAGTGCGTAGTGATAGCCGGGAAACAGGCGCAAGGCTTCGGTCAGCGCGGACTCGGCTTCGCGCTGCTCTCCGATGACGAGATGCAGGTGACCGAGCTGCGTCAGGAGCCAGGCGCGGTCCTCGAACTCGCTCGGGTCGGTCCGGTCATAGGCGTTGCGCATCAACTCCAGCGCTCCCTCGATGTCGCCGTGGAGCTCGCGCAGGTAGGCCGCCCGTGTCAGTCCGGGGATGTTGCCCGGGCGGAGGTCGAGCATCCACTGCGCGGCGGCCTCCGCCTCCTCGTAGTTGCCGAGCTCGGCATGGGCGTCCGCGAGGTATCCATACACGAGCACGTCGTCTGGCGAGCGGCGGTTGAGCTCACGCGCCAGCTCGCGAGCCTTGGCGAACTCATGTTTGCCCAACAACAGCCAGCTCTGGACCTTCAGGCCCTCGAAGTTGTCGGGCTGGAGGCGGAAGGACTTCCTCAGGGCCGCCTCGGCCTGCTCGTAGAGCGCGGGATCTCCCGTCTCACGTGCGCGGCGCGCCAGGGCGAGCGCGAGGTCATTGTAGGCCTGAGGGTGCTCGGGGTGCTTCTCGATGGCGCTGCGCGCCTGGTCGATCCTCACCTGCGCGGGTGTGGACCGTACCTCCTCCTGGCCCAGGGCGAGCGAGGCCACCAGCAGGACTCCAGCCATGCTCCAAATCGCTTTCATGGAAATCTCCTGGAAGAGGCGCGAGGGACTACTTGACGGGGCCGCCTCCCACTTCACCGGGGTCCACGTGGCGGCGGTTGCGGCCGTCCCAGGCGAGCCCGACGTACGGGAAGGTCTTCCGATACGGGGCGTCATTGGAGTTCACGCCGTCGCCGATGCGGTTGTTGGGGGCCTTGTTGAACTGGGGATTCAGCACGCCCGCGACCGCGCGTGCCGCGATGTCCGTGACGTCGTCGCTCACGCGGCGCCCGTTGGGGAAGCCGGCGGGGTCTCCAGCGAGCAGGCCCAGGCGCTTCTGCTTGTCCACGGAGGTGGGGGGGACGCCTGTGTTCAAACGGAGCAGATCCGCCACCGGGCCGGCGGGAGTGCCCGCGGCGGCAATGGGCGGCGCGTAGGTCACCAGCGGCAGCAGATCCGTCCGGGGTGGGGCGGGGATGTCAATCCCATACACCGCGTTCAATACCCGCGCGAGCGTCGGATCGAGGAAGAAGGGGGCGAACTGCGAGTCGTTCCTGGGCTGGTCGATGCTGAAGCGGTCCTTGAAGCCCGTGCCCACGAGCAGCTCGTTGATGAGGGGATTGCCCATGCGCTGCACCTGCCTCCAGTCCGGGTGTTTCAGGGCATCGCCGTTCCTCTCGGCGGGCTTCCGGCGGATGGTGACACGCGGGCGGGAGGTCGTGGCCCAGGCGCCGATGGTGGCCTTGGGGTCGGAGGCCGCGTGCTTCTTGCCGTCGCTGGTGAGCAGGGAGATGGGCACCTCGATGGCGATGGTGTTCACATTGAAGCCGGAGACCGCATCGCTGGCGAAGTTGCGGGCGTCGTCGGCGTCCTGGGCGTCCGACAGCACACCGGGCACCGTGAAACCGGTGGCGCGGAAGTTCAGGGAGTCGAACGCCGCGCCGAGGTCGATCCAGAACGGATCCTCCACGGTGCCGGCGAAGACGCGGACGTCACCGGCCCGGAAGAGGGCCTGCCGGGCGAGGGAGGGGTAGTCGGGCATGGTGCGCGGTCCGACGTTGGTCGGCAGCGCGAACAGGCGCGTTCTCTCGCCCAGGCGGGCGTGCTGCACGGAGTTGCCCGGACCGCGGCGCGCCAGGGTCACCGTGTAGCTCTGGCGCAGGCTGAGTCCTTCCGAGCCGGGCCCGTCCAGGGCGGTGATGGCGGGTGGCACGACGCGGGGGCCGGGGGCGACGGGTGGAGGTGAGTTTCCCGGGGCGGCGATGCCCGTGCCCGCGCCCACGTAACCCGTGAAGAGGTTGGGCGAGCGGATCTCCGTGGTGAAGCGCACATCGAACCAGACGTCCTCGATGGCGTCGTGGTCGTTGTCGATCTTGATGCTGTAGAGGATCTCGGGATCGAACGGGAAGTAGTTGGGCCCGTTCGCCGGCTCCAACAGCGGATCCACGTCCAGGATGAAGGTGACCTTGTCCGGGTTGTCGTAGCTGACGAACGCGAAGAAATCAGTGATGTCCGCCTTGTGGTCCAGGGCGGTGATGGGGGCCTCGCGGTGGTTGGCCGCGAGAGCCCCGAGTGGGAAGAGCAGGGTCGCGGCCGTCAGTCCCGCGATGGCGGCAAGCGGGTTGGGTTTCAGCATGGTCGGTCCTCTTGGTGTGAGTGCTCGAAGCGAGTCATGTCACCCGCGATACGGGCCCGAGGCGGTGCTGGATTTATCCTGGGGAAATCGCCGCGGGCGGACCGGAGCCCCGGCCGTCTGGCGGGCGGGCCGATGGAGGGGGCTGTCACAAGCGCGCGCCACGGACTCCAACCATGACGCACCGGACTCACTGCACACGACTGAGGACATGCCCTCCACCGGAAGCCAGGTTCCGCCACCAGCGGGCCGGAGTTCCCGGTCTCCGTTTCAAGGAGGATTCATGAAGTCGCGTTCGTCTCGCCTGGTCGCGGTGCTGTTCGCCGCTGTTCTGTCGCTGCACGTGTCCGGGTGCTTCGGTTCACTCGCGTGAGGCGGTGGCCGAGGCCAACGCGGCCTTCGAGCAGGAGGGAGTGGCCGGACTGGCGCACCGTGTGATGCCCCAGATGTCCATGCAGCGGGGCTCGCGCTGGCCTGCCCGGGCCGCTGAGTGCGTGAGGAAGGCGGCGCGCCAGGGGCTGCACGGGCGCGCCGTCCTGGCATGATGCGCCCGCCATGACCTCGTCCCCGGACTTCGACGCCTACCGCTCCGAGTTCCCCGTCGTGAAGGAGCAGCTGTACTTCAACCATGCGGGAGTCGCCCCCACGAGCCAGCGGGTGGCCAACGCCATGCGCGAGTGGGTGGAGGACGTGCTCCAGCACGGTGTTCGCTATGAGCGGGGCTGGGAGGCGCGGACGGAGAACACCCGCCGGCTGGCGGCGCGGATGGTGGGCGCGGCGCCGGAGGAGATCGCCTTCGTGCGCAACACGGGCCATGGCCTGGGCCTCGTCGCCGAGGGGCTCGACTGGCGGCCCGGGGACGAGGTGGCCGTGGCCTCGTCCATCGAGTACCCCTCCAACGTCTATCCCTGGATGCACCTGCGCGATCGGGGCGTCTCCGTCCGGGAGATCGCGACCGTGGAGGGGGGTGTGACTCCCGAGGCCGTGGCCGCGGCGATCACCCCGCGCACGCGGCTCGTGGCCGTCAGCTCCGTCCAGTTCGCCTCTGGCTACCGCACGGACCTGGACGCGATTGGCGCGCTCTGTGAGCGCTCGGGCGTGCTCTTCTGCGTGGATGGCATCCAGAGCGTGGGCTGCCTGCCGGTGGACGTGAAGAAGAGCCGCATCCACTTCCTCAGCGCGGACAGCCACAAGTGGATGATCGGCGTGTCCGGCATCGGCTTCCTCTACGTGGACAAGGACGTGCTGCCGCGCGTGCGGCCGGTGCTCGTCGGCTGGCGCTCCACCACGGATGCGTGGAATTTCAACCGTGCCCATTTCGAACTGCGCCCGGACGCCTTGAAGTTCGAGGAGGGGAGCCAGAACTACGCCGGCACCTATGCCCTGGGGGCCGCGCTGGGGTTGTTGCTGGAGGTGGGCCTGGAGAACGTCGAGGCCCGCATCCGGGAGCTGCTCACCCACCTGGACGGGGAACTGCGCGCCATCGGGTGTGAGACGGGGCCCTCGCCTGCCCACCGCGCGGGGATTCTGACCTTCCTGCCGCCACGTGGGGAGGCGAAGGCGCTGGCCTCGTACCTCTCCGAGCGCCAGGTCAGCTTCTCGCTGCGGCGCGGGCGCATCCGCATCTCGCCGCACTTCTACAATCAGCCCGGGGAGATGGACCGGTTGGTGGAGATGGTCCGGGCGTTCTCGGGGAAGTGAGAGTGTGGGTATGACTTCGTTGTGGGGGGCGCAGCGAAGCTCACAAGACCGCGCTGTTTTTCGCGGATCCCACTCTAAAAGTCGTCGTCATGGACTGGTGCTGAAATGACGTCTAGCCAGAATGAGATTGGCATCGGCTGTGATGTCCCGGTGCACCACGCCCGAGGCATGCACGTCCGCCAGGGAGGCGGCGCGAGCCGTTCAGCCGTTGCTCTCGTGCCGGTTCTCGAAGTGGACGAAGTCGATGAGGAACGTGGCGGCGACCGCGAGGGGGCGCATGCGCGCGTCACGCGAGGCGCCGTCGAACTGGATGCCGAAGTTGTCCGCGTCCGTGAAGAGCTCCTTGCCGAAGCCGCTCCAGCGCTTGGCGATGGTGCCCACCTCGCGGCCTCCCTCCTCGATGACGAACGTCCACGGGCGGAAGAAGGGCCCGCGCAGGTGGGCCAGCTCCTCTCCATTCGGGCCGAGCACGTCATAGGCGCGGGTGAAGAAGCGGAAGCGTTGCTGGATGTGGCCCAGGAGCCGGCCCTCCCCATCCTCCACCTCCAGGGTGGAGAGCCAGAAGCGCCAGGGCCTCCGCAGCCGCAGCACCGTGGCGCCCGAGGGCGTCTTCAATTCCAGCGTGAAGGGCCGCTTCGCCTTGAGGAAGATGCGCAGCAGCCAGCTCCCCAGTCCGCCGCCCACCTCGCCCGCGTAGAAGAGCGTCCGCCCGTCGTCGCCCACCACCTCGTAGGCGTTGCGCCCCTCGAAGCCGGTGAGGATCTCCCCCCACTCCTTCTTCTGGCGCACGCGCAGCGCGTTCTGGTGGAGCAACGGGGCCAGGGCGGTGGAGTCAGCGGGCATGGGTTCCTCGGGGGCTTCGGTCCGGGGGGGGACTCTACCCGACGCTCAACCCGGAGCGAGCAACAGGGCGCGGAGCGCCTCGGGCTCGTGGAGCACCTGCCAGCCCTTGGGAGACAGGGAGAGCAGTTTCCGGGAGGTGAGCGCCGCCAGGGCCCGGTCCACGCTGCGCCGCGCCGCTCCTATCTCCAGGGCCAGCCGTTGCCGGGACAGGGGATAGCGGATGACGAGTCCTTCCTCTCCCGGGCGGCCGAAGTGCTCCGCGTACTCCAGCAACACGCGGATCAGCCGTTGCTCGCACCCATCGAAACCCATGGCGCGGCTGACCCGGATGGTGCCCTCGAAGCTGGCCGCCAGGTCCGTCAGCACCGCGGTGGTGAAGCCGTGGTCCATCGCGAGCGCCTCGCGGAACACGGGGGCGGGGAGCATGTACCCCTCCAGCGGCGTGAGTGCCTCCGCGGACGCTACCCAACTGCTGGCCTGCATCACCTCGATCACTCCGAGGATGTGCGGGGCCCGGAGCAGCTTCACGGTGAACTGGCAGTCCGGCGACAGGGCGTGGAAGATCCGCACCACGCCCTGTGACAGGAGCGTGAGCCCCGCGACGGCCTCACCGGCGGTGTGAAAGGTCGCTCCCGCGGGAAGCGCGAGCGGAAGGGCCGCGGCCTCCAACTGGACCCGTGTCGACCGGGCGCATGCGCCCAGCGGGCTCCAGGCTGGCAGCGAGCGACACACGTCCATACCCGAGAGAGGGCCCGGGCCCGCCCGCATCCCAGGAATCGAATTTCGGCGGGATTCTTCCGTGCTCGCGCTGCGCCAGATGACGCAACCTGTTTTGGAGGCCTATTGGTCCTGGGAGGCTAATCCGGTATTGCTGGATTGTCCCTCAGCGGCAACCGACGGAGGCAATCCCCCCATGTTTCGTTTCCAGACCAGGATCGTGGCGCTGTCCCTTCTCTCCCTTTCTCTCGCCGTGACGGGCTGTGGCGGCGTCGAGGCGGAGGACGTGGCTCCCGAGCAGCAGGTGTCCTCCGACGCGAACCACGAGGCCCATGCCGACCACGCGCATGATCAGGACATCGGCACCACGGAGTCGGCGGCGTGTGGCAACTGCGACAACTGCGTGCTGCACGCGCGGTGCCTGCAGCCCAAGCTCCCGTATGGCCTGACCTACTGGAGCGACAAGGTGGCGATCATCAACAGCAACCACGCCCACAAGGGGTGCGTGGCGATGATCCCGACGTCGAGCTCGTACGGCCACGTCGCGTACGTTTCGAACGTGGACACCGCGCCGAGCCCGAACCGGATCACCCTGAGGGAGGCCAACTGGGTGGGCAACACCTGCAGCTCGCGCACGGGCACGAAGGACGGGTTGAACATCCGCAACTACTGGTGCCCCGCCGGAGTGCACGGGTCGAACTGCGCGGGCCCGATGTAAGAGCCGTCCCCGCCGTGTTCTTCCCCGCCGTCCGCGTGATTCCGCGGGCGGCGGTTTCGTTTTGGAGGCGTCGGGCCTCCGCGTCACACATGTTTGATCCACTCGCGGAGGACGTTGGCGAAGGCGGTCCGTTTCGCGCCGATGTCCTTCGAATCGCGGAACTTCACCGACGCCCGGTCCTTGGCGAGCCACTCGAGCAGTGACTCCGGGTCGGCCACCTGGATGCCCGTGAGCGCGGTGTCCCGCGTCTTCGCACCCAGGTGCAGGATGAGCTGCACGCCGTCCTTCGCGCGGAGCTGGAAGGTCGCGAAGTATTCCGAGGTCCGGAAGCTCGGTGCGTTCCACTTGATGCCCTCGGCGATCTTCGGATCGGCACCGAGGATGAGCTGCCGGAGGGTGACGATCTCCTGCTTGTACGGGTGCTCGAGCGACGCGAGGAATGCCTCGACGCTCTCGGGCTCGGACGCACCGCGCTTCGCGGGTTTCTTGCTGGCGGTCTTCTTGCTGGCGGGCTTCTTGCTGACGGCTTTCGAGGCCACGTCACACTCCCTGGGTTTCAGCGGGGGCGCTGGATGAGTCGCGTTGTCTGTTCCTCGATGGGGGGCGCGGCCCGTGCTCCGATGAGCCGCGTGGCCTCCGCATTCTCTCCGGGGGCCGCGGCGGACTCTCGCGTGAGCAGTGCTTCCACCTCGGCGGGCGTGGGATCGCCCAGTTCCGAGAGATTCCGTTCGCGCGTCCACCGCTCCGAGAAGTTCTCCCGCAGCCAGCCCGTGAGCTCGACCGCCGGGAGCGCCTGCCGGACCGGCTCGAGGGCACGCTGGAAGGCCCTCGCGTCGGTATAACGCCGCGCCACGTCCAGGTGGAGCGCGGTCGCGAGCACGTTCCGGAGCAGCGCATGGGCGGCGGGTGCCTCGGGCCGTTCCCCGTGCGGAAGCTGGAGGCCCCCCGTGGAGAGGTCGGGAAGGTTTCCGAACAGCAACTCATGGAGCACACAGCCGAGCGCGTAGAGATCTCCGGAGATCGTCGCCTCGGCGCCCTGCAGGCGCTCGGGCGGCATGTAGTCGGCCTTCCCGATGATGCCGCCCAACTGGGTGAGCCGTGTCGCGGGCGGTGGGGAGGCGCTCGGGGTGACCCGCTCCTGTGCTTCGCCGGAGCCATGCGCGATGCCGAAGTCGACGACCTTCACCACGCCATCGAACGACACCACGAGGTTGTCCGCGCTGATGTCGCGATGAATCACGCCCCGCTCGTGCGCGTAGGCGAGCCCCCGCAGGGCCTGCTGGCAGATCTCGACCACGACCTCGAGTGGCAGCCTGTTCCCCTTCTTGACGCGCCGGACGAGCTCGAGCGTGTTCACGCCGCTCAGGTACTCCATGACGATGAACCACGCGCCATCGATCTGTCCGAGATCGTAGACGGACACGATGTTCGGATGATGGAGGCGCGCGGCGGTGCGGGCTTCGCCGATGAAGCGGTGGAGGAGGACCTCGGGCTCCTCGTGTTTCTCGTCCAGCATGCGCTTGAGGACGACGAGCCGGTGGAAGCCGGCGCGGCCGGTGCGCACCGCGAGCCACACCTCGCCCATGCCGCCGCGTCCGAGCCGGGTGAGCCGGCGGTAGCGGTGGATGCCGGTGCCCAGGTCGGCGCCGCGCAGCGAGCGGGCGGTGAGGATGGCGAGCGCGGAGGAGGCGAACAGGAGGAAGGGGAGTCCCACGAGCGCGAAGAGGGAAGGGCCCGGGATCCAGCCCGCGTCGACGGCGAGCTCGCGGCCGAGCAGGACGAGCGAGCACAGGGCGGCGGCGAGCACGGCGATCGCCATCGCCCCCCGGCGCTTCAGGAGCCGTGCCGCTTCCACGGCCCAGGTTCCGGCCACGCACGTCGCCAGGAGCCAGAACAGCGGGAGGCTCAGGCCCGTGGTCGCCTGCGTGATCTGCTCCGAGGTCAATCCGGCCGCGGGCAGCGAGAGGATGGACCTGGTCACGTCGACCACGCGCACCGTGCCGAGCGCGAGGGCCACGCCCAGCATCACCCGCCGCCAGCGGGTGAGCGGCAGATCCAGCATCGACCACGCGACGCGCAGGAGGGTGTAGGGGAGGGGAATCGAGGGGAGGACGCCGAGGATCAGCCATGGCCGTGTATCGGCGACCATCGCGCTGGCTTCTCGGCTGGTGAGCCCGATGGTGAACGTGAGCACCGCGAAGCAGAGGAAGCTCGAGGCGAGCCAGAGCTGGACCCGCTGGGTGCGCACGGCGGCCCAGGTCACGAAATGCACCAGCGCGAGGACGAGGAACGCGCCCGCGAGCGCGAGGTGCAGCATGGTAAATGGCGTCACGGAGCGGCAGCGTAGTTGATGGAGCCCGCGCCCTCCAAACCAGGAACCCGCTCATGGCCGGCTTCCCGAGGTCCTGCCCATGGCCTCGGCTTTCGCGCGTCCGGCCTCGAAGGAGGGCCCGTCACCGGCGGGCGGGAGCGTCCTGGGCGGCCAGCTCGATGACGAGCTGATCCCGGGGCACGGTGCCACGCCGCTCGTGCCGGTCCTCGGCGTAGTGGTACGTGACGCGCACGCGCCGGGTGCCCGTGGGGAGCGTCAGGCGTGTGGGCTCGAAGGGTTGGAGCGCCGTGTTCCCGGTCCGGCGCACGTGCAGGCCGCCCCCTTCCGAGGCGGTGAGCTCGAAGGTCTGCCCGAGCCGCGCCACGGGCTTGTCATCGGCCCACAGCGTCAGGTGGCGGAACACGTCCCCGGTGGGGAAGGCATGCCCCACGCCCCGGGACTCGAGGACGGCGACGAGCTGTCCCCGTGTCCGCTCGAGCCGCAGGGAGAGCGCGCCACGGAGGAAGTCCCGGTCATACGCTCCCCGGAAGGCGTGCGATTTGCCGGGCATGTGACAGCTCTGGCAGGTGCCCTGTCCGCCGCGATTCCGCCAGTCGCGCCACTCGCTCCAGGTCGTCTGCATCTTCTCGCCGGTGAGCACGGAGCGGCCGTCCACCACCTCGTGGCCGAGGAACTCGTGACAGCTCGCGCAGAAGGAGGGCTCGGCCAGCTTCGGCTCGGAGCGCAGGGGGTGATCGGCCTCCGGGGGATGGGGGTTCGCCGTCATCACCACGCCCTCGCGGACGTGGCACGTCACACAGGTGATGCCCTCGTGGGCCAGCGACTCCCGGGGCACCGAGGCGAGGGAGCGCTCCCGGATCAGCGCCGCACGCCGCCGCATCGCCGCCTTCGCCTGTTCCTCGAGCGGGGCATGGCAGTACACACAGCGGGGATGAGGCTCCGCCGCGAAGCCATCGAGGAACACGGCGTTGTCGAGGCTCCGCCGGTGGCGTGAACGCGTCCACGCCTCGTACACCTCCGGGTGGCACGACTCACACGTCTCCGCCGAGGCGCCACGGACGCGGATGGGCTCCAGGAAGCTCCCGAAGTCCCACGGGGAGGGGGATTCCGCCCCGGCCGCGGTGGCCAGGAGCAGGGCGAGGAGCGCCACCTCCTTCATGTGCTCGACACGGCCTCGCTCGTCGTCGTCCGCACGATGATTCCCGAGTCGGGGTCCACGCCGTCGAACTCGGAATCGCTGTCCACCAGCTCGGTCTTCTCGAGCCGTGACACCTTTCCCTCCGTGTACGTCACGGACGTGGCGCCCGCGGACACGATCGGGCTTCCAATCTCATCCGTGCTGTTCTCCAGCGTCACCAGGCGCGTGAGCCGTCCACCCTCCAGGAGGGCGATGGCATGCGTGGTGGTGGTGTCGGTGGTGCGCTCGACGATGACGCGCGTCTGCGTGAAGTACACCTTCTTCACGTCGGTGGCCGAGCCCTCGAGCACCAGCAGGTTCGAGAGGACCGTGCCGTGCTGGTAGCCATCATCGTCGCTCAGTCTGGGCTTGAGGGAACCCCGTCCCTTCGCCTCGAAGAGGGTCGCCTCGGGCAGGTTGAGCAAGGGCACCATCAGCGAGGAGAAGGAGACGTTCTCCGGCAGGACCACGCGTCCCGCCTGGGTGAGCGAGTACCACTTCCCGTCCTGGGGCGGTGCGGCGGCGAGCTTGTCGAGCTCCTGGAGCAGCGCCTTGTCCGAATCGGCCAGGGGGCCGGTGAGCTGTCCCTTCTTGAGCTGGGTCAGCAGGGGGACGAAGTCCTTGGCGGGTACGCCCTTTTCGGCATAGCCGTCCTTGTCCTCGTCGAGCACCCGGGTGTAGCGCTTGGAGAGCACCTTCTGGTCCACCTTCTCCTCGAAGCGCGTGGCCGCGAACGGGTAGCTCCTCGGCAGGCGGGCGAAGTACTTCGCGGCCTCCACGCGCTCCTTCTTCCACTGGAGCAGGGCCTCGCGCTTTCCCTTCTCGACGGCGGCGTTGTACGGCACCTCGCTGTCGACGAAGACCTGGACGTCCGACACGCAGGTGTCCTTGTACTTCGAGCCCGGGTGGACGCTGTCGATGAGGAGCACCACGTCCGCCACGGCGCCCGTCACGGGGATGTCGAAGGACTGGGGCCCCATCTTCCGCTCGAGGGTGAGCTGCGTCTTCGCCGACTCCTGGCCCCCGGGCCCGCGCACGGTGACGGTGAGCTGTCTGGGTGCGGAATTGGCGTTCAGCAACGCCTTGGATTTCTGATAGCCATTGAAGATCACGAGGCGGATGGCTCGCGCGGACTTGAGATCCGAGACGGGGATCGTCAGCGATTCGCCGAGGCCGTCCCCCTCGGTCCCTTCCACCCAGGCCGTCTTCGGATCGTCATCGAGCACGTAGCTGGGGTGGTAGTTCTCCTCGTACTTGTTCCAGTTGCTCTTGAGGAAGCTGGTGGCCGACGCCTCTTCGGCGTGCAGGCGCTGGAAGCCGCCAGCGGTGGCGAGGGTCGGGAGCAGGACGGTCAGCAAGAGGGGCCGCATGATTTCCTTTTTATACCGATTGCGGACGGAAAACCGTTACTACATGATTATAAACCGAGAAGAAAGGACTCGGTACCATGTCATCCATTGCTCGAAGCTTGATGAATTCCTCGCATCGTTGGGGATGGGGTCTCCTGGTTTCCGTGCTCACCGCCTGTGGCACCGCGGTGACGCCGCCCGTGGAGGTGGGCGAGCTCTCCGTGGCCGAACAGGAGCTGGATGGCGAATGTACGGCGAACTGGAGCACCAATCCCTGTACCGTCGCGGATTCGGCCGCGTGCGGCACCGGCAGCCCCAGCGCGGACTCCATCAACAGCCCCAACAACTGTGAGCTCGGGGGAATGAAGTGTGATCCCCGGCCGCGCCTGTGCAATCGGAACACGAAGACGTACTGGTTCACGGCCACGGCGCCCATGTCCGTCTACGACAACCACGGCGCCGTGCTCGGCAACGTGACCACCGGGACGAAGCTGCGCATCAACCTGGGGACGCGCCGGACCCTCTCCACCGTCTCCCCGAACTACATGGTCATGGGCTTCTCGGTGCCGACCAACAATGGGGCCATCAGCGGATGGATCCGTCCCGACTTGTTGGACGCGGGCTCCACCAACATCCTGAATTGGATTGGCGCCAACTACCGGCCGGCGCCGGATCCAGGCGGGACGTACAGCAACTGGTACATCATCCCCTCGAACAACGCGCCCTACGAGGGGCTGCACGTGACGGACAACTGCCCCGCCGGCAACATGGCCGTCCATTACCTGGGGCGCAATGGCCGCATCAATCTGATCACCAACCTGCCCGGAAAGGGCTCGCCGACGAAGGCCGTCTACCCGAACACCACCCGGCTCAACTTCAAGCGCGCCCAGGTCCAGCACTCCGTCTCGATGCCCCTCTACAACTGCGGCAGTGGCACGGCCGTGAGGGTCTCGGCCACGCTCGACTTCGTGTACGGCTACGTCGACTCCGGGCACTGGGGTTGGATCGCCCTGCCCAACCTGACGACCACGCCGTAGGGTCCTGCATACCCTCACCCCGACCCTCTCCCAGTGGGAGAGGGAGGAGTGGGGGAAGGATGGGGCGGGGTTACTGCGCCGGGAAGAGGTTCTCGATCGACAGGTAGCGCTCACCGGTGTCGTAGCAGAAGCACAGCACCCGGCTGCCGTCGGGGAGCTCCGCCAGCTTCTTGTTCACCGCCGCCAGCGCCGCGCCCGAGGAGATGCCCACGAAGATGCCCTCCTCGCGCGCGGACCGCTTCGCGAAGTCGAACGCCTCCTCCTCGGTCACCTGGATGACGCCGTCCAGCGCCTCCTTGTGCAGGTTCTTCGGGATGAAGCCCGCGCCAATCCCCTGGATGGGGTGCGGCCCCGGCTGCCCGCCGCTGATCACCGGCGACTTGGTCGGCTCCACCGCGAGCACCTTCAGCTTCGGCCACTTCTCCTTCAGCACCTCGGCGCACGCGGTGATGTGGCCGCCCGTACCCACGCCCGTGATGATGTAGTCCAGGCCCTCGGGGAAGTCCTTGAGGATCTCCTGCGCCGTGGTGCGCTTGTGCACCTCGATGTTCGCCTCGTTCTCGAACTGCTGCGGCATCCACGCGTTGGGCGTCTGCGACACCATCTCCTGCGCCCGGGCGATGGCGCCCTTCATGCCCTGCGCCCGCGGCGTCAGCTCGAACGTGGCTCCGTAGGCCGCCATCAGCCGGCGGCGCTCGATGCTCATGGACTCCGGCATCACCAGGATGAGCTTGTAGCCCTTCACCGCCGCCACCATCGCCAGGCCGATGCCCGTGTTGCCCGACGTCGGCTCGATGATGACGCTGTCCTTCTTGAGCAGGCCCTTCTTCTCCGCGTCCTCGATCATCGCCAGGCCGATGCGGTCCTTGATGCTCCCGCCCGGGTTGGCCCGCTCGAGCTTCATGTGCACCTCGACGCGCGAGGGGAAGAGCCGGTTGATGCGGACGTGCGGCGTGTTGCCGATCGTCTCCAGGATGTTGTTCACCTTCATGGGGATGCCCTCGTGGGAAGCTGTCCGTTACAGAAGACGAATATCCGCTACATCAGATGTGGTATTCAAGCTCGTCGAACTCGGCATTGGGCTCCCGGTGGCGCACCTCGCTGCGGCGGGTGACCATGGACTCGGGGGGGATGCTGTGGGTGATGAAGGCGTTGCCGGCGATGATGCTGCCGCGCCCGACCACCGTGGTGCCGCCGAGGATGGTGGCGTTGGCGTACACCACCACGTCGTCCTCGATGGTGGGGTGTCGCTTCTTGTCCGCCAGGTCCTTCTGCACCTGGAGGGCGCCCAGCGTGACGCCCTGGTAGATCTTCACCCCGGTGCCGATGAGGGTGGTTTCGCCGATGACCACGCCGGTGCCGTGGTCGATGACGAAGCGGCGGCCGATGGTGGCGCCCGGGTGGATGTCCACGCCGGTGCGCTGGTGGGCCAGCTCGGTGAGGAGGCGGGGCAGGAGGGGGAAGCCGAGCCGGTGCAGGGAGTGGGCAATGCGGTAGATGGCGATGGCGTAGAAGCCGGGGTAGGTGAGGATGACCTCGTCCACGTTGCGGGCGGCGGGGTCGGCCTCGTTGATGGCCTCGGCGTCCTGGCGCAGCCAGGCGTAGATTTCCGGGAGCTGCTCCATGAAGCGCCGGGGCATGTCCGCAGACAGGCCCGGGTAGCGCGGGGCGAGCGTGTCCAGGGCGCGCGTGAGGATGGCCTCGACCACGGCCACCTCGGAGCGGATGCCGACGGAGCTACAGTCCATCCGCTCGGCGAAGTGGGGGAAGAGCAGAGCCAGGACCTTCTCGATGAGCTCGGGCGCCGCGGCGCGCACGTCGGGCGGGAAGCAGTGGTGCCTGCGCGCCTCGATGAGGGTCTGGATGAGCCGGCCGTTGGGTTCGTCCATGGGCCGGGCACGTTACCCGTTAGTACCGGCCTCCGCCCAGTGCGCTGACGGCGGCGGACAGCACACGGTTCTCCACCCCCCAGACGGCCTTGTTGAGGCCCTTGATGCCGGCGCCCCGGAGGTAGTCGGTGAAGTCGTGCAGGGCGGTGGAGCGCTGCATGCGCTCCGTCTTGGCGGCGTAGAGCAGCGGGGTGCCCGGCGCCCCGGTCAGCCCCAGGTCCGGGCAGGCCTCGGAGAGCTTCTGGGCGTCGATGCCCGTGGCGGCCGACAGCATGGCCACGGTGAACTTGTGGACGGGCAGCTCGCGGGCGTTGGGAACCTTCGCCAGCACCTTCTGGCGCGTCTCCGGGCCGGAGTCGAGCTGCTCCAGCGACACCTTGGAGATGGCCAGGAGCTGCTCGTTGCTCACGTGCTTGTTGTCGAGGATGGCCCGGCGGAACAGGCTCTCGGGGGTATCCCCCTTGATCTTGATGTCGCACTGCTTGAGCCGCTCGAGCATCCCGTGGATGACCTTGCCCAGCTCCGAGTCCGCCGGGGCGCGCCAGGTGCCCACGGGGGCCTGGAGGGCCTTCACGCCGGGTGCCTCGAAACCACTCTTCTGGGTGTGGCCCACCGACTGGGGGGTGCTCGGTGTCTGGACGGTGTTCGCGGCGGGGCGGGGCTCGGCCTTGGCGGGCTGGGGGGGCGTGTGGAGGGCAACGGGGCGGCGGCCGATCGGATCCATGGAGGCATTATCCACGAACTCCGCGTGAAGTTGCGTCCCGGGCCCTCCAGGGCGAGTCTCCGGCCGCCCCATGAAGACGACCCTGACCGCCCAGAGCCTCTCGGACACCCGTGCCGCCCTCCAGGCGGCGAACAAGGCCTTCAACCACCGCTACCCCGGGGAGTCCTCCCGGCGGCAGCCCGTCCACTCCGTCTATGGGGGGGCGCACCTCTTCAAGGCGGAGACGGCCTCGAAGCTGGCGGAGGTGGCGCTGCGCTCGTGGGAGGAGCATGCGCCGGATGCGCGCACCCTGGCCGGCGTGCTGGGGCTGACGGAGGAGGGGGGGCTGGCGGAGAAGGTCCACGCGCGCGTGGTGGCCAAGCTGCGGCGCGAGGCGGTGGAGGACTACCGCATCGACTTCGAGGACGGCTATGGCCACCGGCCGGACGCGGAGGAGGACGGGCACGCGGTGGCCACGGCGGAGGAGATGGCGCGGGGCCTGGAGCGGGGCTCGCTGCCGCCTTTCATCGGGCTCCGCATCAAGTCCTTCAGTGACGAGCTCTTCGGCCGCTCCGTGCGCACCCTGGACCTGTTCCTCTCCACGCTGGTGGAGAAGACGGGAGGGCGCCTGCCGCCCGGCTTCGTGGTCACCCTGCCCAAGGTCTCCATCCGCGAGCAGGTGGCCGCGCTCGACTCCGTGTTGATCGGCCTGGAGGAGGGACTGGGCCTGCCGCGGGGCGTGGTGAAGGTGGAGCTGATGGTGGAGACGCCGCAAGCCCTCTTCGATCGGGAGGGACGGGTGGAGCTGCCGCTGCTGGTGGGAGCCGCCCGGGGACGCTGCACCGGCGTGCACTTCGGCGCGTACGACTACACCGCCGCGTGTGGCATCACCGCGGCGCACCAGCACCTGTTCCATCCCTCCTGCGACTTCGCCCGGCACGTGATGCAGGTGTCGCTGGCGGGCACGGGCATCCATCTCTCCGACGGTGCCACCACCACCATGCCCGTGGGGCCGCACAAGGCGCCCAAGGGGGGAGCGCTCACCCCGGAGCAGCAGGAGGAGAACCGGGCCGCCGTGCACCGCGCGTGGCGGCTCCACGCGGACAACGTGCGCCGGTCGCTGACGGATGGCTTCTACCAGGGGTGGGATCTGCACCCGGCGCAGGTGCCCGTGCGCTACGCCGCCGTGTACGCCTTCTTCCTGGAGGGACTGGACGAGGCCTCGCGCCGGCTGAAGGCCTTCATGGACAAGGCGGCCCAGGCCACGCGGCTGGGGGATGTCTTCGACGACGCGGCCACGGGGCAGGGGTTGATCAACTTCTTCCTGCGCGGCATCGCCTGTGGCGCCCTCACCGAGGACGAGGCGCGCGCGGCCGGGCTCACCCTGGAGGAGCTGCGCACCCGCTCGTTCCTGGAGATCCTCCAGGGGCGCCGCAAGGGCTGACGCCCGGTCCACGATGTGCCACTGGCCCTCCTCGATGACGTAGACGTGGTGTCCGAAGGGGGGCGTAGTAGGACGGATGGGGCCCTGATGAGGGCAGGGGGCGCGGAGAGGCAGGGGACGGCTGCTGATGGGAGCCCAAGAGAAGTGCGCCATGCCGGTGCGCTCACCGTGCAGCTCCCCTTGAGGCTCATGTCGGCCCTGGCCGTCCTGTCAACAGGGGCAGCTCAGTGGTGTAGAGGGCTTGAGTCTATTGGCTGTAGCGGCTCGGGCCTCAACACCATGCGGCCTGGGGTGGAACTCGCGACGAAGCCAAGCTCGCACCTGACGTAGACAATCCCAGGTGCTTCAGAATCGCTCGCACTCCGCCCGCGTGCTTCGCATACGCCAAGAGTCGCCACCTGCTTCCATACCTCACCTCTCGCAGGCGAACACGTCGAGGTCGAACGTCCTCCTCAGCATCTCCGGCTAGTCCACTCGCGGCCTGCTCTCCTCCATCGGCTCCCTCTTGGCCGCTGCTTCAAACGCCACGCTCGTTTCCTCCTCTCCCGCTTGGGGCGCAAGCGGATAGCCGCAAGAGCGAGGCTCGCCAGCCCACTTCCGTTGAACCACATGAAAGGCGGGAGAGCCACAAAACGAGGGCAGGCTCAACTGCGGTACGTCCACCTTCTTGGACAAGGCCGAGGCGCTCACCGCTGGCCGCCTCACCATCCGCTTCACCATCTGCTCCTTGAACGCCTCGGTGTACCCCGTGGCTGCTTTCCCCTACGTGTCTTAGTAAGTGCTATTGCTGGAGGTGACCCCAGGCGTCAACTATCTGACACCGGGGACATCCTAAATCGGCCTCTTATTCGCCCTATGTGCCGTTCCCTTAGCTCAATTACCCGCGGGGGATTAACCTGGAACGGATCTTCGCCAAGAGAGAGGAACAGATGGCACACGCGCACCAAGTCCTTTGTGGATTGCTCTTCTTTGGAGGCATGACGTCCGGCCTCGCCCAGACACCCGGGTGGGGGGATCGGAGCGCCGATGCCTGCCCCGCCACACTGGCGAGCGTGCGGCAGAAGTGCGGGTGCGAGCCTCGCGAGGAAGCCGTCTTCAACAGCTTGGCGCAGACGAAGCTGAGTTCGGACAACCTAAGGTCGCGGGTGACGAACTGCTTCAAACTCGATGGCGCGTTGAGCGTGGACAGGGTAAAGCTTAACGGGAATACGTCGCTCACCGGGTGTCTGTCCAATGTGGAGGACCAGTATCCGGAGTACCGGGCAACACTCGCGGAGCTCGTCAAGGCGACGAAGGATGTTTCGCCACGCAAGTTGGACATGTGGCTCGATTGTTATGGGAGGGAAGTCGGCCAGGGGACGCGTGCACCGGCCCCCTCGTCCCCCAAGAGAACACGCGCCACGGGTGGACGGAATGGCTCTCTCGCTCCAGCCCCCGCGGCGAGTCGTCCGAGCACTGCGGGAGGTTTGGCCCCGGCGACCCAACCTGGCCTTGAGCAGAGAGTGGAGGCCGATGGCAACGGCCGTGTCATGACGGAACGCGTGGAAGCCATCCATGGCGGCAAGTCGGGCTCCGCCACCGTCCGGCAGGTCATCAAGGCAAGCGACCAGGGCGTTATCACCACCGGCTCCATCAAGGCACATGTCGGTCCTTAACCTTGTGGCCGTCCTGTTCGCCGCTGCCTCCGGGCCAGTGGCGAACGCTTCGTCCGTTCAACTTCGAAGTGCGAATGAGCTTGTCTATTGCGATGAGGAGAAGGTTGAGCGAAAGGCATTTCAGCGCGCGGGGGCGACCCATTTCGTCGTAGCAGATTTCCGTCCTAGGTCTGAGCGCGCGGAGGACATCGAGTTGGGGCGCACGGCGGCCCAGGCGGTGGACAGAGTACTTCGCGACTACATGGTCCGAGTGGCCCTTGAAGACGAGGCGCCGCTAGAACAGGTACGCGTGGGAGAGGAGTTGGAGGTGTACCGCCTGAGGTGCGTCATCAAAGACGCGACGGCGGCGCTCATTATCGGAAAGGCCATGGGAGCCGATCTCCTTCTCTGGGGGGATTCTGTATGCCCGGTAGCCACGGATCGAGGGGGAAGCCTTGTCAACATCATCACGACGATCGAGGCCAAGGGCAACTCTCGAATCCAAACAGGATCTGTCGAGAGCCATGTGAATCTGCCCAAGAAAGAGGCTGGCTCTTTCTGCGCGCGCGCATCCCTCACCGCAGAAGGATGGCCAGCAATGGGAAGTAGTTACGAGAAAGTCCTCTCTGCATCTGTATTGGAGCTGGGTAGTCTGGAACTGCCCCAAGTCGTGGCTGGAGACGCACTGGGGCTTACCCTCTTCGTCGGCGGGTTGCACTTCTACAAACGATCAGATTATCCGCGCGCGCTGCGCCTGTTCCGGCGTGCCTCGGAGAAGCTACGCACGGACTCAAGGAGCGCTGTAGAACTGCTCCAAGTAATGGGAATCACGGAGTGGGAGGCGGGACGGTTCGACAGAGCCTCTGCGTACTTCTCTCGCTGTGAGTCAATAGCAAAAAAAGACAGCAACATCTGGTGGTGGTGCCGGGTGTCCCAGACAGATGCCCACATATTGGCATCCCATTTTCCACAAGCCCTGCAGCTCACGAAAGACACCCTTCAGCGCGCCCGCGCAGTAAAGCACCAATGGGCGGAAGCAAGCGCACTGCTACATCTTGGAAATCTGGCACAAGGTGTTTCGGAACTAAAAGAAGCGAAGGACAGATACGACGAGGCGCTGCCAATTTATCGAGCAATCGGCAACCGACTGGGTGAGGCAAACACGCTTCTGGCAATGGGGGAGTTGTCCCTGCGCTTGTCCGAGGAGGAGAAAGCCAGATCGCAGTACAAAAAGGCAATGACTTTGTATCAAGCAGTAGGCGATCGATTGGGCGAGGCGCATGTGCTGAGGAATCTGGGATACATCGCTTTGCTTGCTGCTGATTGGAAGGAAGCGAAGGCAATGAGCGCCCATGCGCTGCATATATATCGCACCATTGGCAATCGACTGGGCGAGGCAAATACACTTCAGAGTCTGGGAGATTGGGCTCTAATCATGTCGGAGCGGGGAGCTGCCAGATCGTCTTATGATGACGCGTTGTTGCTTTATCTCGCCATAGGAGATCAACAAGGCGAGGCAAACGTACTGCGGAGATTGGGGGATTTATCGGACGATACGTCGGACTGGAGCAATGCCACGCTGCAGTACAAAAAAGCATTGGCACTATATAGAGCCATCGGCGATCGACAAAGCCAGGCAATTACCTTGCGGCGCATGGGTGACTTGGCGCTGAAACTGTCGGATTGGAAGGAGGCCAAAGGTCGATACACGGAAGCGCTAGCCCTGTTCCACGACATCGGCGACAGACAAAGTCAGGCCAAAACCCTACTTGGACTGGGGGAGCTGGCACAGAAAATGTCGGACTGGAAGAAGGCCGAAGATCATTACAGGGAAGCGTTGGGTTTGTTTCGCGATGTCGGTGGCAGCGATGTTGGAGACAGTTATGAGAAAATCAAAACATTGAGGAGCCTGGGTGAATTGGCATTTCGTGTCGCTGACTGGAAAGAGGCCAAAGGGCACTACGAGGAAGCCTTGCCGCTATATCGCTCCATAGGTAATCGAGCGGGACAGGCCGACGCGTTGTTGAGCTTGGGGTATGCGGCAAATCGCTTGTCGAAATGGAATGAGGCAAAGACGCGCTACGAAGAAGCGCTATCGATATTGCGAGTGAGCAACGAACCGTTGGCGACGGCTGACACACTAAGCAGCCTGGGAGAACTGGCGGTACGTTTGTCGGACTGGAAAGGCGCCAGAAAGCAATACGAAGAGGCCCTGTTGATATACCAGAACATCAAAAATCGTTCGAGAGAAGCCGATACGCGAATCGACCTGGGGACTCTGGCGTTAAAATTGTCGGAGTGGAAGGAGGCCAGAAAGCAATACGAAGAGGCGCTGTCAGTATACCAATCTCTCGGTAGCGAGCATGGAGAGGCCCAAACGCAGATGCTCCTGGGTGTTCTGGCAATGCGCTTGTCGGACTTGACGCAGGCCAAATTCAGATATGAGAAGGCGCTGCCGCTATACGAGTCTATGAGTAATAGACTGGGGCAAGCGCTCGTGTCCTTGCATCTCGGAGATATTGCTGCCGATACAGACCATTACGACGATGCCGATAAGTTGTACAAAAAAGCACGGGGTGTCTATGTCACTCTTGGCGATAGAGCAGGGGTCATCAGGACAGACTGGCACCATGGCCTCAGCTTGGTCAGGCGTGGTAATGAGCAACAAGCACGTGAGGTGCTGACTCGCTCTTATGAGGCCGCTATTGAGTTCGGACAAGCGGATCTGTTGGCTGAATTGCAGGAATCGCTTAATCGCCTTGGTGGAAGCGCTCATCCGTGAATGTGTTGCAGTGATGCCATTGTCGCTGTCATCATCCCGATGGCCTCGCTATTTTACGCTTTGGCACGATGAGTGTGCGCTCCATGGAGACGGATTGGCACTGATAACGGAAGTCAGTTGAGTGGTCTGGTCAAATTTGATCAATCACGGCTGGAAGAGGATTCATGCCCCGGCCTTATTCGGTGGCCTTGTGTGAGCGTACTGTTGCTGCCTATAGACGTGGCAAGAACCTTGGATGAGGTGGTCGCCGAATCAGGTACCCGTCCGGCGGACGACGTACTGAGGGGACTTGAGGACAGACGAGGGCCGTGCTCGGTGGCGGTCGCGACCAATCCCAGGTACTCCAGAATCGCTCGCACTCCTCCCGCTTGCTTCACGTACGCCAAGAGCCTCGCATACCTGCACACCTCACGCAGGCGAACACGTCGAAGAACGTCCTGCTCAGCACCTGTGCCCCGTCAACTCGCGGCCTGCTCTCCTTTATCGGCTCCTTGCTGTCCGCTGTTCAATCGCCCTGCTCGCGTCCTCCTTTCTGATTGGGGGATCAGAAATGCCCACAGGTGCACGTCTGGAGCGAAGATGCCTTGGAACCTCGTCAGGCTTGCCCGAGGTGGATGCACAGGCTCACTTCGCCCTGTGCTCTCGTAGTGGAGATCCTCCCTTCGATCGTCCGCTCCGCCGCCGAGACCTTGTGGCCAAGGAACAGGTCCTGTCGGGCTTGTTATAGACCGGCATGTTCTCGCCCTGGGCTTGGGCTTGCGGTGTCAGGCTGCCGCGATTCATCAGGAACAGAGCGGCAATGGCGCCGCACAGCAGGGCCATCGGTGTGCGCGGACGCAGGCGTGTCAACATAAGCTACCTCTAGAGAGACACCCCCAGCGAAAACAGAATCCCTGGTGGCTCGAGCTGCGGATTCAGCCTCACCCAAAAAAACGACGAGAGATAGTGTGCCGCTCTCGGCGGCAGCGGTTGCGGGTTCAACATCACCTCGCTGGTGTAGCCACCACTGACCCTTGCCAGGTCGGAGATGTCGAGTTCACGGAAGCCGACGGGAGTCGTTTCGCTCTTCCATTCAATTATATGCCTGCTCGTGGTTTGGTCGGCCGCTCCATTACTACCGGTCCTCGCTTGATGGATGAATGAGGGGGCGGAGCGCCGATGTGATGAAAGCCACGCCTCGAAGGCCGGTTGTCAGGTCGGCAGAGAGGGCGAACCAGCTTCGGTTGGCATGCGCGCTCTGATGGAGGCTACGATGCAGCGCATGAAAACCCACGAGTTGGCCCTGATGGGCCTGATGGTGTTGAGCACGGGTTGCTTCGAGGTGGTTCGCACGAGCAGCCAGACGCAGCTCCCGGAGAAGCAGTCCCACTTCGTCCTCACGGGGACGACGGACGATGCGGCACGTCGTCTCTCGGAGCTGTTCTCCAAGCGCGGCTTCCAGGTGACGGATCGCCAGAAGCGCAAGAACGGCGCCACGCTCTACGTCTTCAAGGGCCAGCGCGCGGCGTTGACGACCGTGACGGGCACCAACCGCATCGTGTCTGGCACCACGAACACGGTGGGGTCCACGTTCTACGTCCTGCTGACGCCCGAGGGAGACACCACGAAGGCGCAGCTGTTTGGCAAGCCCAACCTGAATGGCAGTGAGGTGTGCAGCGATGAGTCCCCGGGCTGGGTGCCGGCGTGCGTGGAGGATGTCTACACCCGGCTCGACTGGGATGGACGGGAGCAGATGACGGGCCGCGAGGAAGCGGAGACCATTCGTGGCATGCTGCTGGAGTTGGAACTGTCGGCCTCCAGTGGGATCGGCTCGCCGGTAGTCACGGCCGAGCCGCGGACCACCGAGCCCGCGCAGCCCATGCAGCCCACCTGCGTCGCCTCGGAACTTCCCGAGTGGAAGACGGCCAACGCCGCCGAGAAGAAGAAGCTCCTGGAGAGGTGCCGCCTGGAGTCCAAGGACGAGGCTCAGGCGGTGGACTCCAGGTAACGCTGGCGCCCTCTACGTTCCGGCCCATCATCCCACGCTGAATCCAACCCGGGTCCGGCGGGAGGGGAGAAGCGCCCATGTTGATTCGGATGTGGAAGGAGCGGGTTCTTGTCGCTGGTGGCGTTGCCCTGCTGCTCGGGGGTTGTGCGCCTCGTGGGGAGCGGGGCCGTGAGCTGTCTCCGGCGGTGGCGCGGGACGAGTCCGCGGAGGCCGCGCTCGGAGTCGTCCGGGCCCTCGTGGAGGCCTTCAACCAGCATGCTCCGGAGCGGATGGCCGCGCTCGTCCACGAGGACTTCGAGTACCTCAGCGTCGATGGAAGCAAGGTGAGCGTGGACGCGGTGGGGCGCGAGGTGTTGAAGCAGTCGATGGCGGGCTACTTCGCGTCGGTGCGGGACGTGGAGTCCGTCATCGAGCACGTCACCATCACCGGCCCGTACGTGGCCTTCCGCGAGCGGGTCTCCTGGACGGGGAAGTCCGGCCGCCGTTCGCAGGCGGCCCTCGGGGTCTATGAGATCCGTGAGGGGCTCGTGAAGCGGGTCTGGTACTACCCCGCCGTCGAGCAGTCGAAGACGTCTCCCTGACGGCTCAGAAGGACAGGCCCAGGGAGAAGCGGGCGTCGGGCGTCAGCGGGCCCAGAAACACCTGAACGGGCCTCCGCAGGGGGAAGTAGGTGGTTCCTCCGGCGACGAGCTGCGCGCTGACGCCGAAGTAGCGTGCCAGCCAGTACGTGCCCTCGAGCGTCGCCACGGCGTTGAGCCCCCACTGCCCGCCAATGCCTCCCTGGCTCACCACGTAGGTGCTGGTACCGCGAACACCCGCGAGCGCCGACATCCTCAGCGACAGGCCCCGTCCCGCGTCGTTCCGGCCCTCGTACAGGCTCCAGCGGGGGCCCGCCCGGAGATACAGGGAGCTGATGAGGGGATTGACGAGCGTGACTCCGAACTCCACGTCCACCAGCGGAATGGCGTTCACCGTCAGCGAGCCGCCCATGTAGTCCGGCACGCCCGTCCGCCAGGAGGCCCGCAGCGTGAGGATGCCGCGCCGCTGGGCGGTGTCCGCCACCGGAGCACCCGCGTCCGGCGCCTCGGCCCGGGCTTCCGGCAGGCCGGTGCAGAGCAGTGCGCCCACGAGCGCCGCCCGCCCCATGGCTCCACTTCTTGTTCCTTGCCGCTTCATCGGTGTTCCTCGCCGTGCTCGCGCGAGCGCGTCATTCCGTCATGTACAGGTAGGCCAGACACATCTCGTCATCCGTGCCCTCGCCCCAGGTCACGGTGCGGGACGTGGGGTTGTCCCAGGTGCAGGAGAGCTTCATCTGGCTGAAGAGCGGCACGCGCACCGGCTGCTTGTAGAAGTACATCTGCTGCCAGTGGAAGTCCCACGCGGGAATCTCGACGAGGCGCTCGCCGCCCTGCTCCACCTGGATGCGCCTGCCCTTGGTGTGCATGTGCGGCAGCACGCCCCAGAGGGTGCCCGCGGGCACGTACTGCTCGGTGTGGTGGGTGTACCCGGTGGCTCCCGGGGGAATGGAGAACTCCGCGTCCACCAGGGGGTAGAGCGAGGCGAGCTTGGACACGGGCTCGCGCGCGAACTGCAACGCCATGCGCGTGAGGTCCGGCTGGGCCTCGCCGTGCATCGCGGTGACGGTGCCGGCCTGCCGCTGGGAGATGTTGTAGTGGACCTGCATGACGAAGACCGCGTCCGCGGCCACGCGCACGCCCGTGCCTTCCGGGTAGCTCGTGGGCGGCGAGCCCGGAGCCCAGGCGCCGAGCAGCGAAGCTCCCCCGATGCCCGAGTCCCCGAAGCACGTCCAGCCTGGCTCCGCTTCACGCGCATCCCGCTGGAGCGCCGCCTGGCGGGGCGCGGCGAAGAGCAGCACATGGTGCACCTGCTGCTTTGCCCCCGGCATCACCTCGAAGCCAATCAAATCCCGCCGCTGCGTGAGGTGGGGATCCAACAGGAAGCAGTGGTAGTCGTCCGAGGCCGTGTCCTTGGGCAGGTAGGGCTCCTCGGGGCCGATCGTCAGGTCGGTCCAGGCCAGGGGCGGCGCGGGCTCTCGGGGAGCGGGCGCGTCCTGGGGGTCGCCCTCGGGGGCGCCCTGCTCGGACCAGGCCGAGAGGATGTCCACCTCGCCCTGCGTGAGCCGCCTTGAGTCGCGGAAGCGGTGGGGGCCCTCCGCGGGCATCCAGGGAGGCATCCGGCGCGTCCGCACCGAATCGGCCAGCACCGCGTGCATCCTGGAGGACTCGCCGTACGTCTCCAGCGCGAAAGGGGCCACCCCGTTCTGGGTATGGCAGCCCTGGCAGCGCTCCTGGACGATGGGCAGCACGTCCCGGTGCCACGAGACCGGGCCTCCGTCGTAGCGAGGCCCCTCCTCGGGAGGGTCCGTGGGGGTGGAAGAGCAGCCCGGAAGCCCGAGCCAGACGGTTCCCAGCATCAGCAGGAGCAGGCGGTCGCGCGTTCTCATATCGGTGACGCACCATGCCACAGGCCGGCACCCGGAAAAAAACAGGGGGGTGAATCCAAGAAATCGGGTCCGGGAGTCCTAGCGTCCGTCAAACAGAAGGAAGGACTCCCTCATGAAGACCTCGTTTCTCACCGTGTGCCTCCTGGCCACCCTCGCGGGAGGGCGGGCCGCGTCCGCCCCCGTGCCCGAGACCCCCGCGACCCCGTCCACGCCTCCCGCGGGCCCCGCCGTGAAGGCCCCGCTGCCTCCGGAGCTGGCGGCTCAGCGCGAGGAGCTGGAGGCCCGCCAGCGTGAGCTCGATGCCGAGCGGCAGCAGCTGGAATCCGACATCCAGCAGCTCGAGGCGGAAGCGAAGCGGCTCGACCCGGAGGGGCGGCTCTCCAACCAGCAGCTCTATGAGCTCCTCCAGATGCGTGAGGCGCGGCGGGGGCAGAATGACTTCGATCCCACCCCCGCGGTCGTCAGCATGTCCTTCTTCGGCTGCATGCTCACGGGCTTCCTGGCGTTCCTGGTGGCCAGCTACCGCAGGGCGCGCCAGCTCCACGAGACGGTGCGGCTGATGGTGGAGAAGGGGGCGGAGATTCCCCAGGGGCTGCTCGCGCCGGTTCCGCGCCGGAAGCCCTCGGATCTGCGCCGGGGCATCATCCTGTCCACCACGGGGGTGGGGCTGACCATCTTCCTGGGTGCCCTGCCGGACTCGCAGGGGGCCTGGGGCGCGGGAGTGACGCTCCTGCTCATCGGCGTGGGACACATGATTGTCTGGCGTTTGCAGCAGGGACGGGGTGCAGTGGCGGCCGCGCTCGCGCCGGAGCCCCAGCACTAGTCCTCCCTCCCCATGGCCTCCCTCCCTGAAGCCCCCACCGACGCCGAGCTCATCACCCGTGTGCTCATGCGTGACGACCGGCGCGCCTTTGGCGAGCTGGTGGCGCGGCACCAGTCCGCGGTGCGCGGGCTGCTGCGCCGGCTGACGGGGGGAGACCTGGCGCAGGCGGATGATCTGGCGCAGGAGACCTTCCTGCGCGCCTACCGGGGGCTGCGCGGATACCGGGGCGGGGCGAAGTTCTCCTCCTGGCTCTATCGCATCGCCTGCAATGTCTTCTTCAGCCGGGACCGGGGCAGCCGTGATGTCCCACCGGAGCCTCCGCTCCTGGAGGCCGGGAACGCCGAGCTGGCCCTGCCGGACCTGGTCCTGGAGCGCCACGATCTGGAGAAGGCGCTCGCCCTGCTCAAGCCCCGCGAGCGGGCCGCGCTCGTGCTCACCTACGCCAACGAGTTGACCCACGAGGAGGCGGCGGTCGTCCTCGACTGCCCCGTGGGGACGCTCAAGACCCATGTCGCGCGCGCGAAGGAGAAGCTGCGCCGGCAATTGGAGGAGGTCCCATGAACGTCCGCGATGACGAGGCCTGGCTCGACACGCTGCTCCAGCGGCAACTGCCCACCGGCCCCACCGACGACGCCTTCCGGGAGCAGCTCCTCCAGCGCCTGCCCCCGCCCGAGCGGCCCGTGCGGCGCGTGTTCGGCCTCGTCCTCACGTGGCTGGTGGGCGTCCTCTCCCTGCTGCTGCCGGCGGGAGAAGGCACGCTGGTGTTCTCCTCGGACACGGGCGGCCTGCTCGTCCCCTGCTGCCTGGGAACGGCGCTGATCTGGTACCTGGTGGATCGCCTGACGTGAGCGGAGCAGGCGCGGCTACAGCCACATCCGCCAGAGCAGTCCGAGGCGGGTGGTGTAGCCGACGGCCGCCCGCTCGAGCTGCCCCTCGGGGGTGACGAAGAAGGTGGTGGGGAACTGCTCGACGCCGTAGGCCCGCCGGAGCTCCTCGCTTCCCAGCAGCACGGGGTAGTCCACCGCGTGCTCCCGGGCGAAGCGGCGCACGTCCTCCTCGTCCTCGTAGGCCACCGCGACGGACAGCACGTGCGCGGAGTTGCCCACCATGCCCTGGAGCGCGGAGAGGGTGGAGGACTCGGCCTTGCAGACCCCGCACCAGGGAGCCCAGAAGGCGAGCACCACGGGCTTGCCCTGGAGCTGGGACAGGCGCACCTGCCCGCCGGAGAGGGTGCGCAGGGTGAAGTCCGGAGCGGGGGCGTCCGTGGGGAGCTTGCGGGTCTGCCAGGCCATCACCGCCAGGAAGACGAGCCCCACCAGCGCGAGGTCCATCAACTGGCGCACCCACCAGCGCTCGCGCGCCCGGTGCCAGACGTCCTTCACTCGCTCCCACATCCTCGGCATGGGGGGCATTCTACCGTGCTCAGAACACCCCGTCGAAGAGCCGCCAGCCGCTCACGCCGCTGCCCACGGCCATCTTGGAGGGGAAGGAGGCCTGGCGGTAGAGCGTCGAGCCCCGCTTCACGTTGCCGAAGAGCAGTTTCACCGGGCCGCTGCCATGCGAGCTGGCCGCGAGACCCTGGTGGCCCAGCAGACCGGAGAAGCACCTGCTGCCGATCAGCTTCCACGTCGAGGCGTTCTGCGAGCCGTATCCCCACGCACACGTCTGCGTCCCGTCGTACTGCACCGTGAGGCGCAGGAACGTGACACTCTCCTGGTCCACGGTGTCCCCCGCGACGATGTCCACCTCGGCCGAGGACGTGGAGCTTCCCGTGCTCGTGCGGTACTGGAGGCGGGGCTTCTGGCTGTCCGCCGGGCGGCACACCGCGAAGTAGCGCGCATTGGCCGCGGTGCTCTCGCGCACCATTAGGCACCCCTTGGCCCACTCGTCCACGTGGCTGTTGGGCGTGTTCACCGCCGCGGTCCAGGTGGTCGTCGTCACCGCGCCGTTGTACTCGGAGGCGAACAGGAAGCTGTCGCTGCTCCCCCAGATGTCTCCGGAGTTCACCTCGGCGCCGATGACGTCCACGTCCTCCGCGTAGCCGCCGCACGGCCAGGAGCCGATGCACCCGAAGGGCCACCCGAGGCCATTGTGCGTCACCGCCCAGCCGTCCTGGTGGAAGCTCACCTTGTCCGTGGCGATGTGGTTCGCGCTCGCCGACACCGCCCGGCTCCACGACGACGAGTCGTTCACGCCCCACACCCGGCTGATGAAGCCCGCCGGGTACACGCTGGAGGCCAGGGAGGCGTTGGCGTTCTCCAGGTTGAAGAACACCACGTAGTTCCTCGAGCCGATCGCCGCCGTGCTGGTGAGGTTGGGCGCGACGAAGGCGACACGGCTGGTGGCCGTGGAGCCGTTGGACACGTAGGTGTTGAGCTTGCTGGTGGACGAGGACACGTCTCCGCCGGTGAGGGCGATGATGAAGCGGCCCTCGAGGGCCGAGGTGGAGGGCCAGCCACAGGCTCCGGTGACCGCCGCCTGCAGGCTGGTGGCGCCCGGGCACGCCGCCATCACGTCCGAGGGCTTGAAGAGCCAGGACGCGGGCAGGTGCGCGGTGATGCGGTTGTCCAGGTCCTGGGGCATGCGGCCGGACTCGAAGTTGTCCTTGAGGTCCACCCAGAGCGTCACCACCTCATGGTTGGGATTGGCGAGGTGGAAGGCGCGCAGCTCGTCCAGGCAGTCGGAGAGCCGGTGGCAGGTGGTGCCGTTGTCGACGATGTCCGTATGGTAGACGAACCAGTTGCCCGTCACCTTGGACCAGCCGCTCTTGCCATTGTGGATGTCGAGCTCGAGCGAGCGGACGCGGTGGTACACGAGTTGATCCAGCAGGGCCTCGTCGCGCTGGTAGGAGTTGTGCGATGACTTCTGGCGCACCTCGTTGTACGCGGGTTGGGCCACCGCGGCCGGGGCGAGCGTGAGCAGCAGCAGGGCGGGGAGGACGAAGGGCGTGGGTGTCTTCATAGGGCAGGCTCCAAGGGAGGTGCATATCCATACTCCGCCCTGGCGCACTGACTCCATCATGAAGAAGACCGATTCCGGGCCTGACCCGCCCTGACCTCGGGTTTTCGGGAACGGCTCAGAGCACGTCCGCGAGGGTGCGAGCCATGGTCCACCCGTCGTGGTAGACGACGCCCGTCTGCGTGACGGTGTCGCTGCGGTACAGGCCCACCTTCAGGTAGTTGAGCATCCCGGCGTACTGGGTGGCGATGTTGCGCTTGGGCAGGACGAGCTTGCCGTTGTGGTACAGCTCGACGAAGCCCACGGTGGCGTCGGGCGACCACTTCACGTGCAGGATGAAGTCCTGCCACTGCCCACGCACCAGCGGGGCCTTCCACACGATGACGCCGGGGTCTCCGCCGATGTTCAGGCGCATCTCCTCGCCATACACGTAGAACTCCACCGGCGGCGAACCGCTGCTGCCCTCGTGGTGCCACTGGGTGAAGAGCTGCCACGTCTTCACGCTCGGGAAGTCCGAGGCGAACATCGTGTTGAAGCGGTAGTAGTACTCCGAGCCCACCGGCTCGCGCGTCATCCGCACCAGCTCGTTACGGTTGCCGCTGGAGTTGATGGGATCATCGCCCTGGCGCACGGTCGCCTTGAGAGCATGGCTGCCCTGCCGCACCGGCGACGGAACCACCTGCAGCCGGTCCGAGCTGACCATCTGCGTTCGGGTCCACTGGCTGTGGTCTCCCGTCTCGAAGTCGCCGCGCCACACCACGGTGGAGGCGGTGGGCGCCGCGCACGCGCGGGCCTCGGCGATGCTGGCCCAGTCGTTCAAGGTGTTTCCATTGACGTAGATGCGCAGGCGGCGCGCGGTGCGCGTGGCGAAGGTGTACGTCTCCGCCGCCGTCGTCGTGCCGCTGCTCGTGCCGCTGTGGACCTGCGTGTAGTTCACCCCGTCCGAGGACACCATCAGGCTGAAGTTGTTGGCGCGCAGGTTTCCCGCGTGCCACGCGATGGCCGCTCCCGAGATGGCCTTCTCGGCGCCCAGGTCGTAGTCGATCCACGAGCCCTTGCCGAGGTTGCTCCAGCGCGTGTCGAGCCGATCATCCATCGTATTGCCCGGCACGTTGCCGTCATTGCCGGATGCAATCACCGAACTCGCGGTGAGCGCCGTGCAGTTCTGCACCGTCAGTCCGTCGGCCGCTGTCGTGAGGGTCTCGGGTTCATCCCCGGTGTCGGGTGCGCCGCAACCAGCGCCAGCGAGGATGAGCAGGGTTTCAGCCAACACGAGCAGTTTCTTCACGGGTGGATTCTCTCGATGAATGGAAGACAGACAACGGCAGGAAGAAAGGACAGACTTCGGGACGCGGCCTTCCCGTCGCGCCAGACGAGGCTCATCGCCCCGGCGCCCGGAGAGGCATGGGATGGATCGTGGCTCGGGAACTCCTGCTCGACGGCGGCGATGGGCCGCTGTCCGAGCGAAATGAGCATCCATCAAGTTTATTTTGTACTCAACACATCGCGCCGATGCCTGCTCGCCGGGCAGCCAGGCGTCGCAATGGATGTCAATCCATGAGGCTGTAATTCTACACAGTGGCGTCAGGGATTGGAGAGGCGGCGTGTCACCGCAGGGCGCGGATGAACTCCGTCAGCCGGGTGGCCATGGCCTGGTGGGTGGCGGCGGACGGGTGCCAGTCCTCGCCATAGGGCGCGCTCTGCGGGGTGAAGGCGAGGTAGTGCACGCGGGGGTCGCCCCGGTCGTTGAACCCCTTCACCACGGAGGACACCTGCTCCTGGAGGGTGCTCCAGTGGAACTGCCCCGCCGGGTATCCGTCGCTCAGCATGGGGCCCACGGCGCAGATGATCCGCGCCCGGGGGTACCGACCCCGGAGCCGGGTGACGAAGTCCGTGTAGGAGGCCTGGAAGAGGGCGGCGTCCGGCCTTCCCGGATGGAAGTCATTCGTCCCCAGGTTGAGCACCACGATGTCCGGAGGTGCGCGCGTGAAGTCCCAGCGCGGCTCGTCCTGGTTGGGGAAGACGCGGCCGTAGATGCGCGGCACCGTGTTCACCGTATCGCCCGTGTTGTTGCGGTAGATGCCCCGGCCCGAGTTGCAGACCACCACCGCCTCGGCGCCCAGGTTGCGTGCGGTGAGCCAGCCGTAGGCCTTCGTGACGTTCTGGTTGACGGAGTGGAACCCCGTCCCCGGGTTGCTGGACTCCGGGAGGGAGACCTCGTTGCCGTAGCCGCAGGTGATGGAGTCTCCGATGAACTCGAGCCTCGTGCCGGGCCGGGCCAGGGGTTCCAGGAGCTGGCCGCGGACCCGGAAGCCCCGCAGCTCGCTCCGGCCGACATCGCTCTCCGTCAGCTTGGTGAGCTCGACGGTGTGCTCGCCCAGGGGAAGAGCGCGGGCAATCTCATACACCGTCTGGCTCGTGCGGACCGCGAGCTTCACCGGCGCTCCGCCGTCGAGGGTAACCTGGTAGTAATTGGGCCTCGCCGTGTCGGCGGGGCCCTGCTCGTTCAGCGACAACTCGAGGGCATCTCCCCAGAAGCGGACCTTGATGGAGACGCCCGGGTAGGAGAACACGGCGGAGTCCCCGGAGACGTCCACCCACCCCGTGTATTGGATGCGCGGATCCGAGGGGGGCACCGTCTCCCAGGAGAGCGCGGACGGCTCGGGCCCGTGCCCACCACATGCCAGGAGGACGGAGACGGCACAGGAGAGGGTCAGGGAGCGCCAGTCCATCCGTTGCTCCTCCGTCGGTGGCGGAGGAGCAAGGTGGGGCGCCGGGTGTCAGACGGCCAGTGGGCCCGGAGTCGAGGGCGTCTGTCGTTCAGCGGTCGATCCGGGCGGCCAGGAGGGCGTCCGGAGAGGGCTCGCGCAGGTCCCAGACGAGCCCGAGCCGTGCGAGCAGGCGGAGGAGCAGGCCGCCCGGGTCCACCTGCCACCACCGGAAGTCGACGCGGGCCGAGCCGGGAAAGGCGTGGTGGTTGTTGTGCCAGCCGGAGCCGAGCGTCAGCAGCGCCATCACCCCGTTGTTGCGGCTGGTGTCACGGCTGTTCATCGAGTGGACTCCCACCGTGTGGCCCACCGAGTTGATGGCGAAGGTCACCTGCTGGACGAGGTAGTAGCGGACGAGGCCGCCCCAGACGAGCCCGCGCAGCGCACCGGCCCACGTCCCGGTGACGAGGCCTCCCGCGAGGGTGGGCAGCGCGAAGCCGAGCAGCATCCAGGTGCCATAGCGCTGGTTGAGGCGCACGAGGGGCTCGTCGCGCAGCAGGTCGGGGAGGGTGCGCGCGATGCGGTGGGCCTGGTCCTCCTCTCGCGCGGCCAGGAGGTCGGCCGGTGAGGCGCGGTGGCTGTCCAGGAGGCGGCCGAAGTGGCCGATGGCGGGCATCTCGAGGTACCAGAGGAACTGGGCCCAGCAGAAGCCGCGGAGCCCGTCCCATGCGCCCTTCCGGCCGAGCAACGGCGAGTGGGGATCTCCCGGCTGGTCGGTATGGGCGTGGTGCGTGCGGTGCACGGCGCTCCACAGCAGGGCCGAGCCCTGTCCCGCCATCGAGCCGAGGATGAGGAAGAGGGCGCGCAGGGGGCGTGTCGTCTCGAAGGTGCGGTGTGCGAAGTAACGGTGGAAGCCCACTTCGATGCCCACCATGGTGAGCAGGTACATCCCCACCAGCAGGCCGAGGTCCCAGCCGCTGATCCCCTCGCGCAGGAAGAGCCACACGCCCGCGCAGAAGCCGAGCAGGGGGATTCCCTGGACGACGAAGAGCACCAGGGCCCGGCGGGCGCCGCTCAATGGCTCGGACGTCTGGGTGGGCTCGGAGGTGGTGGGGGTTGGGGCGGAGGAGAGGGCGGGCAGGGCGGACAACGGGGGGCTCCGAGGAACTGTGCCGCCATCATCGTCCAGCCCGCCCGGTGAATCCACGAGCCCTCCGTGTGAGCTCATCCGCCGGAGCGGATCGCGCTCAGCAGATCCATGTGGAGGTACTTCGCTCGCGGCTGGCCCGGCTTGACGACGAACGCGAGCTCCTGCTGGTCCTCCGTCCGGAAGGTATCCGGGCCCGTGCGCTCGAGGGGGTACTCCTTGTCCGTCTTCAGGACGAGCCGTTTGCCGTCCCACGTCACCGTGAACTTCGCGAGGTCCGCGTGCACGTAGGTGCCGGTGTAGCGCTCCGCCCCGGCGGCGGTGAGGGGCTCGGCCCGCTCGTTCCGGGGCGGCTCGTCCGGAAGGCCGAACACCGTCCGGGTGATGCGGTCCAGGGAGCGGCGGAGGGTGACGCCATTCGCGTTGGTCAGGGTGATGACCGCGCCCCGGCGCTCCGGAAGGAAGCGGATGTGAGAGCCATATCCCCGGCGCACACCGCCGTGCTCGAAGAGCGCCGTTTCCCCCATGCGCATCGTCACCAGGCCGAAGCCGTAACGCGCCACGTCCGTGCCCGGCAGGGGCACCTGTCCCGTGAAGAAGTCGCGCACCGTCTTCTCCGCGAGGACCCGGCGCTCGCCGTCGAGGCCCCCGTTCAGCAGGAGGGTCGCGAAACGGGCCAGCTCGCGGGCGGACGAGAACGCCGAGCCCGCCGGGTACATGGCGGTGTTCTCGGCCATGGGCCGGACGATCTTCAGCGCGTCCCCGGCGGCCTCGTGGCCCTGGGAGAAGTCGTAGGTGAGGGCCTCGGTGGGCCTGAAGGTGCCGCGCTCCATGCCCAGCGGCTGGAAGAACTGCTCGCGCATGACCTCGGCGTAGGGCTTGCCGTACACGCGCTCCAGGACGAGCCCCGCGAGCCAATACCCCGGGCCGGTGTACGAGAAGACGTCTCCCGGAGGCGCGAACAGGTAGTCCCCCTTCCATCCGCGCACCATCTCGCCGAGGGCCGAGTCGTCCTTCGACTGCACCGAGGGCGAGGCCTCGCGCATGCCGGCCGTATGGGTCAGCAGTTGCCTCGGGGTCACCCCGCCCAGGGCCGGGTGCAGGTTCTTCACATAGGTGCGGACCGGTGCATCCAGGTTCACCCGTCCCTTCGCGGCGGCATCGAGCAGCGTGAGCGCCGTCATCATCTTCGTGGTGGAGCCCAGGCGGAAGAGCGTGTCCAGTGTGACGGGCGTGCGCTCCTCGAGGCTGCGCACACCGAACGCGCGCAGGTAGACCAGCGCTCCATCCCGGACGATGGCGACCGCAGCGCCCGGGGCCCGGGTCTCCCGGAGCTCCTCCTCGATGAGCCGGGTGATGTTCGCCTCGACCTCCTGGGACAAGGCCGCGTCCGCCGCGTCCGCCCGCGTGGCGGCCATGAGCAGCAGGACGAGCACACTCCACCGCGCGACGACTTTCATGTTCTCCCCCCTCCTTGGGCGCGCGGGGAACGAACGAGCGGGCGGAGTGTTCCCGAGACCCCTCAGGTTGGTGCCGCCGCGCTCCCTCGACTCTGGCTCAAGGTTGGCGATGCCACCTTACACTCTCCGTCCGTCCTGGGGTGGGCGCGGGTAGGATAGGCCCCGCGAAAATCCGCTCGAATCCAGGCAGTATGTCCGCGCGACGCAATCGTTAAGACGTCTGCGGGCCCTCACGCCCGATGGGAGGTAATGGATGCGAGCGGCCATCTTCATCTCGGTTCTCCTGGTGGGAGGGCTGATGGGGTGCGCCTCGCGGCAGGGCATCCTCCGCTTGGAGCACCAGGAGGAGGCTGTCTACGAGCACCCCTTGGAGGAGGTCTGGCCCGCCGTGCGGACCTGGGTGAGGGACGGCGGGTTCCACTACCGGGAGGACGCGGCCAACTTCGTGCTGCAGACGGAGTGGCGCGAGGAGTTCCCCGGCTCGACGGTGGCGGGCTACTGGCACCGCTACACGCTGATTGGCAAGCGGGAGGGGCCGGCGCGCAGCCGGGTGTGGATCATCCGCTCCAGCCGCAGCCCGGACGGGGCCCCCGTCTACGACGTGAAGCAGCCGGAGTGGGAGGTGAGCCGGCTTCCGGACCCCTCCCATGAGGGCCTGCCGGGGGGAGCGCTCCGCCTGGAGGAGTTCGACGTGCGCACGCCCGGCGACGAGCCCCGGCTGCGCTTCGTGCCCCAGCAGTCCGTGGCGGGCATCGTGCTGTCCACGGACTCGGTGGGGGCGACGGGCGAGTTGCTGCGGGGCGCGCGGGACTTCGGCATGGAGTGGGTGATGAAGGAGCGCATCACCCCGGGGCTGGACGCGCGCAAGCAGGGCCAGGAGGGGCGCGCGCTGGCGGCGACGAAGCAGGAGCCGGGCAACGTCTCGTTCGAGTGCGGCATGCCCATCATCGGCCTGACCGGGAAGGCGGCGAAGGGCCAGGTGATGCTGCTGGGCGAGCTGCACGGCACGCGCGAGGTGCCCCGCTTCGTGGCGCTGAGCGCCTGCCAGGTGGCCTCGCGAGGTATTCCCGTGACGGTGGGCCTGGAGATGCCGGTGGAGAACCAGGAGCGCGTGCGGCGATTCATCGCCAGCGCGGGCACCGAGCATGACCGGGCGCTGCTGATGGAGAGCCCCTTCTGGCGCAGCCCCTACCCGGACGGCCGCAGCAGCGAGGCGGTGGCCCAGCTCCTGGAGCAGCTGCGCTGGTTGCGCGCCCAGGGCCTGGACGTGGAGGTCTTCGTCTTCGATCACCCGCAGCTGCAGGGCGAGGTCCGTGAGGCCGCCATGGCCCGGAGCGTCCTGTCCCAGGTGGAGGCCGGTCCGGAGCGCTTCTTCCTCATCTCCACCGGCAACGTCCACCCGCGCACCCGGCCCGGCCTGCCGTGGGACCTGGGCTACCGTCCCATGGGCTACATGCTCGCCCGCGGCGTGCCCTCGCTGGTGTCGCTGGACGTGGCCTTCGACAGTGGGACCGCGTGGATCTGCTCCGTGGGGGAGACGCTCGAGTGTGGGGAGCGGTCCACGAAGGGGCAGGACAACGGGGACCGGTACTTCGTTTCATTCTTCGACCAGCCGAGCGAGGCCGGCTTCCACGGAGTCTTCTACGTGGGCGCGGTCTCGGCCTCGCCTCCGGCGGTGCGCTCGGGCAGTGCGCGGGCCATCGATTCGAAGTGAGAGAGAACCCAGGAGGAAGTACTGAATGAGACGGATGGCCTTCGGTTGTCTGCTGTTGCTGGCCGCGCTGGCGGGGTGTTCCGGGCGTTTCGTGGATTTCGCCCCCGAGGAAGACGCCATCTACGAGTATCCGCTCGACGAGGTGTGGCCGCAGGTCCGCACCTACTTCGCGTCTCGGGGGTTCGTCTTCCGTGAGGTTCCGGGTGGGGCCCAGCTGGAGACGGAGTGGCGCGAGGAGTTCATGAGCTCGCGGGTCGCCGCCTACTGGCACCGCTACATGGTCGTCGCGAAGCCCGAGGGTTCCAACCGCTGCAAGCTGATCATCACCCGGGAGGCGCGCAGCGCGAACAAGGCCTTGCAGGCCCCGGGCGCCGACCTGGTGTGGGGCGTGGACTCGCGCTCCGAGGACAACCCGATGGCCGTGGGCAGCGATGTGGCGCGGCAGATGGCGATGCAGACCGTCAATGGCGACAACGCCGTCCTCGGCCACTCCCAGCAGACCGCGCGCGACATGGTGCTGGAGTGGAAGGTGTTCAACAGCATCACCCCGGCGCTCCAGAAGCAGGCCAAGAAGTCCGGCGAGAGCCCCGACGTGGTGGTGACGAAGGAGGCCAACATCGAGTGCGGCGTGCCCGTCCTGGGTCTGGGCAAGCTGGCGCGGGCCGGCAACGTGGTGCTGATGGGCGAGCTGCACGGCACGCAGCAGGTGCCGCACTTCCTCGCGCAGAGCGCCTGCCAGGTGGCCACCCAGGGCATCCCCGTGACGGTGGGCCTGGAGATTCCGGTCATGAACCAGGAGCGGCTGGAGAACTTCGTGGCCAGCGCGGGCACCGAGCATGACTGGGCGAAGCTGATGGAGAGCCCCTTCTGGCGCAGTCCCTACCCGGATGGCCGCAACAGCGAGGGCGTGGTCTACCTCATCGAGGCCCTGCGCAAGCTGCGCGGCCAGGGGCTGGACGTGAAGGTCTTCGCCTTCGATCATCCGGCGCTGCGGGGGGACGCGCGCGAGGAGGCCATGGCGTCGACGGTGCGGGACGTGGCCAGCAAGTCCGGGAAGCGGGCGTTGCTGGTGCTGAGCGCCAACATCCACCCGCGCCAGGTGAAGGGCCTGCCCGGGGATCCGAGCTACCGGCCCATGGGCCTGCGCCTGGCGGACCAGCTCCCCAGCGTCTACTCCCTGGACATCGCCTACAACAGCGGCACGGCGTGGATCTGCGCCATGACCCGGCAGGAGCAGCTGGACTGCGGGGTGACGCGCACCAAGGGCGAGGACAATGGCGATCGCTACTTCGTGCAGCTCTTCGGCGGCAAGAACCGCCATGGCTTCCACGGCTTCTACTACGTGGGCGCGGTGTCCGCCTCGCTCCCGGCCGTGTACCAGGGCACGGAACCCGCGGGCAGCCAGCAGGCCACCGTGCCCGGCTCCGCGGGTTCCAACTAACCGCTAACCGGCAGGGCCTCGCCTTTCCTGTGGCGGGGCCCGGCGGCGGCGCTAGCCTGGAGGGGATGACTCCCTCCGATACCGACGCCGCCGCCAATGATCTGTTGGCCTTCATCGACGCCTCGCCCACGCCCTACCACGCGGTGCGCGAGAGCATCCGCCGCCTGACCGCCCAGGGGTACCGCGCCCTCGACGAGCGCGAGCCCTGGGAGCTCGAGGCCGGGGACAAGGTGTACGTCACCCGTGGCGACACCAGCATCGCCGCCTTCCACCTCGGCACCGTGCCGGTGGACCGCGCCGGCTTCCGCCTGGTGGGCGCCCATACCGACTCGCCCAACCTGCGCCTCAAGCCCAGGGCCCACGTGCTGCGCTCCGGCTTCCACCAGCTGGGCGTGGAGGTGTACGGCGGCGTCCTCTTCAGCACCTGGATGGACCGGGATCTGTCGATCGCCGGCCGCGTCGTGACGGGGAGGGACGGGCGCCTCACGCACCACCTGGTGGACTTCCGCCGCCCCCTGCTGCGCATCCCCAACCTCGCCATCCACCTCAACCGCTCCGTCAACACCGAGGGCCTCAAGCTCAACGCGCAGGAGCACCTGGTGCCGGTGCTCGCCCTGGAGCGCTCGGGCACGGTGGACCTGGAGGCGCTGCTCACCGCGGAGCTGGCCCGCGGCGGTACCCAGGTGGAGCGGACCGACATCCTCGGTTTCGACCTGTGCCTCTATGATCTGCAGCCCTCCACCCGCTCCGGCGCCTTTGGTGAGTTCCTCCACGCGCCGCGCCTGGACAACCTGGCCAGCAGCCACGCCGGCCTGTCCGCGCTGCTCGCCATGAGCGGGCCCCGCGAGGCCACCTGCGGTGTCGTCCTGTACGACCACGAGGAGTGCGGCAGCGTCAGTGCCCAGGGCGCCGCCTCGCCCTTCCTGAGGGACCTGCTCGAGCGCATCACCCTGGCGCACTCGGACGGGCGGGGGGACTCGCTGCACCGGGCCATCCAGCGCTCCTACCTGGTGTCCGCGGACATGGCGCACGCGCTGCACCCCAACTACGCCTCCATGCACGAGCCCAAGCACGCGCCCGTGCTGGGCGGCGGCCCCGTCATCAAGTCCAACGCCAACCAGTCCTACGCCACCGACGGAGAGAGCGCGGCCTGGTTCTCCCTCTGCTGCCGCGAGGCGGGCGTGACGCCGCAGAACTTCATCACCCGCACGGACCTGGGGTGCGGCAGCACCATCGGCCCCATCTCCGCCGGCGAGCTGGGCATCCGCACCGTGGACGTGGGCAACCCCATGATGTCCATGCACTCCATCCGCGAGCTGGCCGCCGCGGCGGACGTGGCCGCGATGATCTCCGTGCTGCGCCAGTGCTACGTGCGCTGACTCACTCCACGTTCAGCCGCAGGTTGTCGGGCTCCAACAGGGTGATGCGCCCTTCCTCGTAGGACAGCAGTCCCTCGCGGGCGTAGAAGCGCAGCCACCGGTTGGTGCTCTCCCGGGTGAGCCCGGCCAGGTTGGCCAGCTCCGTCTGGGTGAGCCGGGGGGTGATGGCCACCCCCTCGTTCCCGGACTCCCCCTGTCTCTGCGCCAGGTCCAACAGCACGCGCGCCAGCCGGGCGCGTGCATCCAGGAAGCTGGCGTCGTGGACCGTCTGCGTGACGCGCCGCACCAGACGGCTCAGCTCGGCCAGCAGGGCCGGCACCACCTGGGGACGCTCTTCCAGGAATTTCTGGAAGTCCTTGCGATTCAATGTCAGCAGCGCCGTCTCCTCGCGCGCCACCGCGTCCGTCGAGCGGGGTGCCTCATCCAGCAGCGCCAGCTCGCCAAAGGCATCTCCCCGCCGGAGCAGCGCCAGGGTGACCTCCCGGCCATCGGCCGAGCTGAGGCGGATGGTCACCTCGCCCTTGCGGATGATGTAGAGGTCCATCCCCACGTCCCCCTGGTGGAAGATGATCTCCCCCCGGGTGTAGCGCCTCGGTTGCAGGCTGGTGGAGAGCCGCTCCAGGTCGTCGGACCCGAGCGACGAGAAGAGGGGAACCTGGGAGAGGAGCTCCGAATAGGACATGGCTCGCTGCTTTCCTGGTGGATCCTGTTCACCAGGAAGTCATCTTGCACGGAGCCATGCGGCCGGGCCAGGGCCGAGCGGTGCCCTGCATGCTTCCTGTCCGGGCCCGCGCATCCGTGAGCAGGATTCGCGCCGTGGGAAACCGCGATGACCCCTCTTCCGGTACAGCAGGGGTGCACTCCAGGCCGCACGACGCCTCCCCGGTCATTGTGCGATGATGTTCTCCAATGTTGGAGGGCGGGGGAGGGCGGAGTCCTCCGTCGCTCCCGCCGGGATGGGCCATCCCGGTCAGTCCCCGAGGTGGATCGAGGATATGTCGGGACGCAGGATCGGCGGCAGGTATGTCTTGGAGCGCAGGGTCGCGGGTGGCGGCATGGGTGCCATCTGGGTAGCGCTCGACTCCCAGCTGCAGCGGCGGGTCGCCCTCAAATTGATGGCGCCCGAGCGCATCGCTTCCGCCTCCGCTCGCCACCAGTTCGAGCAGGAGGCCAAGGCGGTCGCCCAGCTGCGCAACCCGCATGTGGTGCAGATCCACGACTACGGCGTCGATGGGGACACGCCCTACATCGTGATGGAGTTGCTCGAGGGCGAGGACCTCGAGACGTGTCTGGAGCGGCAGGGCCGGCTGGCGCCCGTCGTGGTGTCCTCGCTGCTCAACCAGATCGCCCGGGCGCTGGCCTCCGCGCATGCCTGCGGCGTCATCCACAGGGATCTCAAGCCGGCCAACCTCTTCCTGGCCCGCCTCGACAGCGCCGAGGTGATGAAGGTGCTCGACTTCGGACTGGCGCGGCTGAATGCCGGCGGCGCCGCCCTCTCCGAGCAGCCCGGCCGGGTGATGGGCACCCCGCGCTACATGAGCCCCGAGCAGATGCGGGGCGAGGCCGGGGTGGATCACCGCACGGATGTCTGGTCGCTGGGCGTGGTGGCCTACCGGTCCCTCACCGGCCGGTTCCCCTTCTCCGCGGATGCGCTCGGGGCGCTGGGCCGCGGGGATGCCCTCACGTTCGCCGAGCCGCCGTCCTCGCTGGTGCCCGAGCTGGGCCAGGGGGTGGACGCCTTCTTCTCGCGCGCCCTCGACGCGGACCCCACGCGCCGCTTCCAGTCCGCGCGGGAGCTGGCCGCGGCCTTCGCCTCGCTGGTGGAGGCCAGCCGCCCCTCGCGTGCCTCGAAGATCCTCGTCATCGATGACGAGCCGGACGTGGAGCTGCTGATGCGGCAGCGCTTCCGCAAGTTCATCCGGGACAAGGTCTACGAGCTCATCTTCGCCAGCGATGGCGAGGACGCGCTGGAGAAGCTGCGCCAGCACCCGGATACGGATGTCGTGCTGTCCGACATCAACATGCCGAGGATGGACGGGCTCACCTTCCTGGCCCGGGTGGGCGAGGTGAATCCGCTCGTCAAGGTCATCATGGTCTCCGCCTACAGCGACATGAGCAACATCCGCGTGGCGATGAACCGCGGGGCCTTCGACTTCCTCGTCAAGCCCATCGACTTCCAGGATTTGGAGGCCACCCTCGCCAAGGCGCTGAAGTACGTGAAGGAGTTCCGCCAGATGGTGCGCTCGGCGGAGGAGAACCAGTTGCTGCGGATGTTCGTGCACGGCGGCATCCTCGAGCGGGCCACCCCGCTGATGCGCGGCCCGGACATGATGGAGGGGGAGCGGGTGGAGGCCACGGTGGCCTTCCTGGACCTCGAGGACTTCACGCCGGTGGTGCACCGGGAGCAGCCCGAGGCGGCCGTGCGCCGGTTGAACGCCAACTTCGAGGTCATCGTCCCGGAGCTGCTCTCGCGGGGCGGCGTGGTGGACAAGTTCGTCGGGGACTCGGTGATGGCGGTGTTCCGGGGCCAGGGACACCTGGGCCGGGCCCTGGAGGCCTGTCTGGCGGCCCGGCAGCAGCTGCGGACCATGGCCTTCCGCTCCGGGGACTCCTCCCCGTATGCCCATGGCCTGTGCATCGGCCTGGACTCGGGCGAGCTGCTCTGCGGCAGCATCGGCGCCAGGGGCCTGGGCCGGCTGGACTACACGGTGCTCGGGGAGCCGGTGAATACCGCGGCCCGCCTGGCCCTGCTGGCCGGGAAGGATCAGCTCCTCATCGGGGCGCATCTCCTCCCCCGGGTGGAGGCGGGCTTCGAGTGCCAGGAGTTGGGAACGAGGAATCTCCCCGGCTGCGGCACGGAGCTGGGGGTCCATGAGGTCATGTCCCGCCGGGATCAGCGGGTGTCCAGCTCGGACCGGACGGCCTCCATCGAAATACACGGGTGATAACGTCCAGTGTCTATGCAGCTCATCATGAATCCGGGCCTGCTGGATGAGCAGGTGTTCGAGCTCCCCGAAGGGGCCGTGACGATCGGCCGTACGGAGGAGAGCACCATCTGCGTGCTCCACAAGAGCCTGTCGCGGCGGCATGCGCGGCTCGAGCGCGAGGGCGAGCGGATCCTCCTGGTCGACCTGAACAGCAAGAACGGGACATTCGTCAACGAGGCCCGCATCGAGCGCCACGAGTTGCGGGGCGGCGAGGCCTTCCGGTGTGGCGAGGTCCGCTTCAAGCTGGTGTCCTCCTCGGTCCCGCTGCCGGTGGACCTGTCGCCCACGCAGGTGCAGCCGCTCCACACGCGCTTCTCTCCCGGCTCCATGGACGAGCTGCTGGAGCGGCACTCGGAGCCCGGCGAGGGCTCGGCCCTGAAGGTGCGGCACGCGAACCGGGAGAACCGCGCCACCGACAAGCTGCAGGTGCTGCTCAAGGTGAGCCAGTTGCTCTCCTCGCCCGGCTCCATCGACGCGCTGCTGGAGCGCATCCTGGACCTCGTCTTTCAAATCATGGAGGTGGACCGGGCGGCCATCCTGCTGGTGGATGCCGCCAGTGGGCGCCTGGTCCCCCGGGTGGCCCGGACCGCGTCCGGCGAGGCTCCCTCCGGCCCGTTCTTCAGCCAGCGCATCGTCGACTACGTGCGCTCGCACAGCGTGGCGGCGCTCTTCTCCGACGCCCGGTTGGATCCCCGCCTGGATGACGCCGCCTCGGTGGTGCTCCAGTCCATCCAGGCCTCCATGTGTGCTCCGCTCAAGCCCCGGGACGAGGTGCTCGGCGTGCTGTACGTGGACAACCTCTCGCGGCCCAACGGCTTCAGCGAGGAGGACCTGGAGTTCCTCACCGCCTTCGCCAACCAGGCGGCCATCGCGCTCGACAACTCGCTCCTCTCCAAGCGGCTCGAGGAGGAGGCGGTGCTGCGCAACGTCTACCTGCGCTTCTTCCCTCCGGCCACCCTCAAGAAGCTGCAGATGGCCAGGGGCGGCCCCCTGGAGACCATCGAGACGGAGGTGACGGTCCTCTTCTCGGACATCAGTGGCTTCACCGCGCTCTCCTCCACGCTGGAGCCCCGGCAGGTGGTGGATCTGCTCAACGACTACTTCCCGGTGATGGCGGACATCGTCTTCCGGTACGAGGGGACGTTGGAGAAGTACATCGGTGATGCGCTGATGGCGGTGTGGGGCGCGCCGTTCTCCCACCCGGACGACGCGGACCGGGCGGTGCGCGCCGCGGTGGAGATGCAGCGGGCGCTGGCCGAGCTCAACGCACGTTGGCGGGCCCAGGGCCGGCCCGAGCTGAACATCCACGTGGGCCTCAACACGGGCCGGGTGGCGGCCGGGAACATCGGCTCCGAGCAGTACGTGCAGTACGCCACCATTGGAGACGCCACCAACGTGGCCAGCCGGGTGTGCTCCGCCGCCAGGGACGGGGAGATCTGCATGAACGAGACGACCTTCCAGCGCTGGAGCGCGAAGGAATGGCCCGTCCAGCAACTGCCTCCCGTCCAGGTGAAGGGCAAGGAGAAGGCCCTGACGCTCTACCGGCTGGAGTGGCGCGATCCCTCGATGACGTTGTGACGGACCTCACTCTCGGGGTGTTGGCTGCGTCACTTCCGGGCTCGGGGGGCCGTGAGACAAGGGAGATGTTCGCGGGCGGGGAAGGCACCGCGGGAGTTCATCAGGGAGTCACGCCATGGCTGAGAATCTTCGGGAGCACAAGGACAGGGCCGCTCAACTCTTCGCGGAGGGGAAGCTGGAGGAGGCGCTCGCCGAGTACCAGCTCGTGACGGGGGAGGCTCCGGAGGACCTGGCCAGCCGCCAGAAGGTGGCGGAGGTGTTGCAGCGGCTGGGCCGCAGGCGGGAGGCCATCGAGATCTACGAGTCGGTGGCCAGTGGCTGGGCGAAGCAGGGCTGGCTGCTGCGGGCCATCGCGCTGTGCAAGGTCATCCTGCAGATCGACCCGCGGCATGGCCAGACGCAGCGGATGCTGGCGGAGCTCTACGCGCGGCGCATGGAGCAGCCGGCGCGGGTGATTCACACCGCGCCGGTGGCGGTGACGCCCGAGCCGTCCAAGGCGGTCCCACCCGAAGCGCTGGCGGCGCTGCCGCGCATTCCGATCTTCTCTCAGCTGGGCCAGGAGTCCTTCGTGGCGCTGCTGGAGGGGTTGGAGCTGAAGACCTTCGAGGCGGGGGCGTCCATCGTCATGGAGGGGCAGCCGGGCACTTCCATGTTCGCCATCGTGGAGGGGCGGGTGGACGTGGTGCGGCAGTTGGAAGGGGGCCAGCGGCGCAAGGTGGCCTCCATGGGCGAGGGGGACTTCTTCGGGGAGATGGCGCTCTTGTCCAAGAGCCCGCGGCTGGCGAGCGTGGTGGCCGCCGAGCGGACCGTGGTGCTGGAGCTGACGCGGGCGATGGTGGCGCGGCTCGTCCAGGGGGACGCCTCGGTGGGGCGGGTGCTGCGCTCCTTCCACCAGGAGCGGCTGTTGGCCAACGTGCTGCGCGGCAACAAGCTCTTCGCCACCCTCACGCCCAAGCAGCGCGAAGCCGCGGCGCAGGCCTTCCAGTTGGAGACGCAGCCGGCGGGCAGGACGCTGCTCAACCAGGGCCAGCGGGGTGAGGCCCTGTATCTGCTCCTCCGGGGGCGCTGCCGGGTGACGCACCGTCACCCGGGTGGGAAGGACAGCCAGTACCCGATGCTGCGCGAGGGCGACGTGTTCGGCGAGCTGTCCATGATGCTGGGCCTGCCGGCGACCGCCACCGTGCGCACGGACTCGTCTTGCACGCTGCTGCGGCTGGACCGGGAGTCCTTCGAGAAGCACATCCTCGTGCAGCCCGGTGTGCGCGAGGCGCTCTCGCGGCTGAGCACCGAGCGCCTCCAGCGCACCGCCCTGCTCGTCTCCGGGCAGGAGCCGCTCGAGGGTGACTCGCGCGTCTGAGTAGGGTCAGCGAGCGGTACACCACTCGTAGTTGACTACGAGTGGTGTGGGATTGGGGCATACATCGCTCGTAGTCGACTACGAGTGGTGTGGGGTTGAGGCAAGCATCATCAGGCCTCTTCGTCGGGCAGGAGCGTCAGCAGCAGCTCGTCATCGGGCCCGCGCGGGAGCCATCCAGGAGGCGGCGGCGTGGCGAGGAGCGCATCGCCGATCTTCTTTGCGCGCTCCTCATGAGTTTCTGGAGTGTAGGCACTCCATCGAGCGAGCGCCACTGCAACCTTGAGGCGGTTTTCGTCGTCCAGCACGGCCGGCCAGCCGTTGGGGAGACGCAGAGACAGTTCGCGCACGAGTTGCCCGCGCACCAGACGCGTGACTTTGTGGCTTCGCTCCGCCTCGGCCACCAACCCGCTGAACACCTGCACTGCCGCGATGTCATCCGGGCCAAGCTCGTCTGCCAGCGCCAGCAGCGAAGCGGTGGGGCGCGCCTCGGCGAAGGCGGTGAGCGAGTCGTAACCTCGCTCGCGGACCCGCTCGTACAGGCGCGCCTTGATGTTGCCCTCCCAAGCACGTCCGTCGGTCATCGCTCATTTCCCTCGACAGCGGACGAAGTTCATCGGGATGTCGTACTCCTTCATTTGCTCCGCTACGATCTCCAGGACCGTGTTTCGCGTCAACATCCGGCCAGCCTTGGTCTCAGTCTCGTATAGAACCTTCATGAGCATCCGGTTCCATTCACCGGGCCACTTGCGTCCCAGCTTCCAGTTTCCACCACCGTGAATCGCCTGATGGTGGGCCTGCTGGAGCGTGACACAGAACCGCTCGATGCTCATCTTGCCCGTGAAGCCGCGTGTCTCGAACCACTCGCGGAACTCCTTCGGCATGACGTGGTGACGTGGGGGCTCGGCCATGCCGGCGCCCGTTTTGCCCGTCACGCGCATGGCCCGCACCTCGGGCGCATCGCCCAGCGCGTCGCGCACGCCTCTCGGGAGGTCGTCGTGGCCCTGTGCCATCATCACGTGGCCAGCCTGAATCCGTACCGCGGCACTGACAGCGGGCATGGAGAGGACGCCCGCGCGCACCAACTGGCGCATCATCTCCACCCACTCGGCGGACACCACCAGCCGCGTCCCCATCATCACCCCGTTGGGGCCCACCATGAGACCCACGCCGAGCACGGCGGGAGTCGCCGCGCGCAGCGCCGGCAACGTGAACTTCAGCGCCGACAGTGTGGTGAGCGCCTCCAGGGACTCTTTCAGCACCAGCGCCGTTTCGAGGACTCTGGCCCCCTTGTGTATGGCATCGAGGAGTGCGGAGAACTCTTCGGTGAGGTGGCCTACCAGGGCGGGCATGTCCTCCGCCGCTGACTCCACCTGCTCCGGCTCCAATGAAGCGAGCGCCAACATGGAGGGCTCCATCATCTTCTGCCAGCGCTCCAGCTTCACGTACAGCGTCTCCACGCCGAGGAGGCGCCGGGAGAGCGCGGCGTCGGTGAGGTTGAGGAAGTCAAACCACACGGCCAGCAACAGGGAGCCCATCATGGCGGCCTCCAGCCGTGGGCCCGCGAGGCGCAGCAGGGCGAGCTGCATGTCCGGGTCCTCTACCTCCGACGTCTCGGCGGCGAGCTGCGTGGCGGCGGCGAGCTCGGCGTCAATCCACCGCAACCGGGCTTCGCCATGGTGGACGTAGCGGACGAAGAGGCCGTTGCCCGCGCCAGCGATGCCCAGGTCGCTGGCCTTGAGCCTGGAGAGCTCGCGAGAGATGCGGCGGGTGGACTCGGACACCTCGCCCACGCCCTTGCGAAAAGCCAGGTGGGCAGCGAGGGCGCTCTGCCACACAGCCGCGTCGACGCCGCCTGGGCCGGCCCTCGTCACCGCCTCCTGGGAGTCGCGGCGACGGCGCAGTCGCTCCGGTGCCTCGGGCGCAGGAGGGGAGGGCGGCTGGGAGTCGAGGGCGAGCGGCGACTGCTCGCCCGTCCCTCCGGCCATGATGGGCCCGGTGGTGCCTTGCAGCGTGTAGCGCAGGCTCCGCCCCGGGCCAGGCGGTGGCGTCATCGATACACAGGCGTTGGACAGGAGGGCCAGGACAAGCAGCAGCCCCGTCTCCTTCGCTCTTGACGAGTCAGCGCGCATTGTCGGTGACACCCGTTTGCTTCAACTGACGGTGGCGATCACCTCGCGCGCCACCGCCAGCAGGGCCCGCGCGTTGAAGGGCTTCTCCACCCGGCGATTGGGCACCCGCTCCAGGAACGTCTTCGCCTGCGCCGTGAAGGCCCCGCCCGTCAGGAAGATGACCCGCCCCGTCAGCTCCGGCCTCAGCCGCTGCAACGCCGCGTGGAAGTCCATCCCGTTCATCTTCGGCATCATCAGATCGCACAGGATGAGATCGAAATGCTCGCCTGCTTCCAGCCGCGGCAGCACCTCGGCCGCCAGCGTCGTATACACCACGTCATGGTGCGGCCTCAGAATCCGCTCCACCGCCGTGCACAGCATCGGCTCGTCGTCGATCACCAGCACCCGTCCCCTCGGCCCTCCGGCACTGCTCACGCCAGGCCTCGGCTCCGGCCCGGCCTGCTCCATCGCCGTGGTGGCCGAGGGCAGCAACACCTGGAAGGTGGTGCCCCGCCCCAGGTCGCTCCGCACGTGCATCTCCCCACCCATGGCGTGGATGAGGTTGTGGCAGATGGACAGGCCCAGCCCCGTCCCCACCCCCGGCGGCTTCGTGGTGAAGAAGGGATCGAAGATGCGGCCCATCAGCTCCGGCGCGATGCCCGCTCCGGTGTCCGATACCTCCACCGACACCTTCCCGGGGGACACCAGGTGCGTCCTGACCCGAATCTCATGGTGGTCCGCATCCCCGTCGGACGGGATGGCCTGCGCGGCGTTGACCAGCAGGTTGAGGAACACCTGCCCCAGGCGCGAGTCATTGCCGCGCACCAGCGGCACGTCCTCCCCGTACTCCTTCACCAGCTTCGCCCGGTGGCGGATCTCCCCGGACGCCAGGTTGAGCGTGCGGTCCAACACCTTCTTCACGTCCACCGCCCGCAGCGGCTCCTGCGTGTCGCGCGAGAACGTCTTGAGATCTCCGACGATGGTCTGCACCCGGTCCGCGCCGTCCAGCGCCTCCCCGAGCGCCACGCACACCGCCTTCAGCGGATGGGTGGCCGGAGCGCTGTCCGGCGGCGCCGCGGTTCCTCGCTCCAGCAGACGCACCAGCTCCTCGTGCGCGTAGCCCAGGTTGGCCGTGACGTAGGCCAGCGGGTTGTTGATTTCATGCGCCACGCCGGCGGCCAGCGTGCCCACCGAGGCCATCCGGTCCGACAGCAGCAGCCGTGCCTGCATCTGCTTGCGCTCGGTCAGGTCCGGGAACATCGTCACCACGTGCGGTGTGCCCGCGTACTCGGCGATGCCCGAGTAGATGAGCACGTGGTGCATCTCCCCATCCTTGGACCGCACTCGCGACTCCACCCCGCGCAGCACGCCCTGCTCCTGGAAGAGCGCGCTCAGGCGATCCGGCTCCAGGGGCGTCTCCCACAGGTTCAGGTCCTTCGCGGTGCGCCAGAGCATCTCCTCGCGCGAGTAGCCGAACAGCCGCGTGCAGGCATCGTTCACCTCCACGAAGGCACTGCCCTCGCGCGTGGTGATGCAGGTGGGCACCGGGCTCTCCCGCAGCAACACCGCGCACAGCCCGTCCAGCTCGAAGTCGTCCGGCAACGGTTGTGGCCGCTCGGCGGACCGGCGCTCGGCGAGCCGCAACCGCAGCGTCGCCGAGGCCTCGTCCAACGGCAGCAGCAGGAAGTCATCCGCTCCGGCTTCCAACAGTGGCTGCAGCTTCTCCACCTGCTCGGGGCGCGCCACCAGCACGAGCGAGGCCTGCGTCCCCCGCGGGCAGGCCCGCAGCGCTCGCACCAGCACGATGCGGTCTCCCGCTTCATCCATTCCCACCAGCACCAGGGGATAGGGGGACAGGTGGAAGGCCGTGATGGCCGCCTCGTCATCCCTGGCCCGCGTCGGAGTCACGCCGAGTTGGCGGAGCAGGTGCTCCACGGGCGAGAGATCGATGCTCCCGGATGGGACGAGCAGGGCTCGCATGTGCTCCTCGGCGAGGTGGATTGCGTCCACCGCCCGTCTTACTACGGGTCGGCCACACCCCGGTGGGTGGGGATTTACCCACAGGTCCCCCAGGGACAGCGGAGTACCCATGGCGTCGGGGATTGAACGGAATCCCCAAGGGGTCGTCTCCCCGGGTCGCGGAGCACTTCACTGGAGGTACGACCGGGGGGCGGACATGCGCGCGAAGGCGGCCTGGGCCTGGAGCCAGCGGTCGATGACGTGGAGCAACCCGTCGAAGGTATCGCGCAGGGCCCAGGCGCACGCGTCCGCGCCGTCGAGCCGCGTGCACCGGAGGAGCCCCTCGCGCAGGGCGGCCTGGGCACCGGGGCAATCCGGGCGCTCCAGGATGAGACGTTCGGCCGTGCGCTCGTAGAGGCGGTAGCAGGACTCGGGGTCTCCCTGGTTGTAGGCGGGCGCCCCGAGCTGGATGGCCTGCATGATGGCGAGGGCGATCTCCTCGACGCTGTCCGTGGCGCAGCCCTCCAGCAGCGAGAGCGGGTGGGTGGGCACCCGGCGCTCACGCGAGGCCACGGGCCGGGCCAGGGCGAGCGTGGAGAGCGGCAGCGTGGCCTGCTGCTCCAGCAGTGGCTCCACGTAGCGGGACGGGATGACGATGGTGATGGGCCGCCCGTCCGCGAAGGCGCACGTGGCCACGCCCACCAGCGCGCCCGAGGCGTCCAGCACCGGGCTGCCCGAGGCATCCTCCGGTAGGGCCGCCTCGAGCTCGAGGAAGGTGAGGGACTCATCGAGCACCTGCACCGCCTGCACGCGTGTCTCCATCAGCCCCAGCATGCCGCCACCGGCGGGAAGCAGGATGAAGAGGGCGTCTCCCTCGCCCGGGTGGGCCTGGCCGTCGAGCCGGAGCGCCTCCAGTCCGTGCACGGGCAACTGCAGCACGGCGAGATCCCGCTTCTCGTCCAGGGCGAGCACCTGCTCCACCTGGAGGACCTGGTCGTCGGCGAGCAGGACGTGGATCTCCTCGGCGCCCGCCACCACATGCAGGTTGGTGACGAGCTGGCCCTGGGACGAGACCACGAAACCGACACCCTGCCTGCCGGGCATCTCGATGATGGCGAGCGCGGGGGCCGCCCGGGCGGCGACCGCTCGAGCGGTGGAGAGTTCGGTATCGAGGGTCGACATGGGAGCCTCCTGCCTTCCGTACAGCATGGACACGCCCACCAGACCGGGCAGGCACGCCGGAGGTGTCCCGAAGAAGGCAGGGCAGCCGGGCGCACTCCGGCGTCAGGCCCGGTGGGCCACGAGCGGAAGCTTCGCGGGGCCCCGGACGATCAACGAGGAATTCCACTGCACCGGTGCGTCTCCCGAGGTGAGGCGGGAGAAGCGGGCGAGCAGCGCCTCCACGGCCAGCCGGGCCTCCAGCCGCGCGAGCTGCGAGCCCAGGCAGAAGTGGATGCCGTGCCCGAAGGGCAGGTTCTGCGGACCGGGACGGTCCAGGTTGAAGTGGTCCGGGTTGGGGAAGTGGGACTCGTCGCGGTTGGCCGAGCCCATGAGGATGAGCACCCGCGCGCCCCTGGGCACGCGCGTCCCGCCGAGCTCCACCTCCTCGGAGGCCAGGCGGATCATCCCGTGCACGGGCGGCTCGTGGCGCAGTACCTCCTCGATGAAGCGGGGGATGAGGAAGGGTTGCTCGCGCAGCAGCGTCATCAGCTCCGGCTGGAGGTGGAGCCGGTGGGCGGCGTGGCTGAGCAGGTGCAGCGTCGTCTCCAGTCCGCCGATGAGCAGCAGGAACATGAAGCCCAGCAGCTCCGTGTCCGTGAGCGACTCGCCCTCCACGCGCGCCCGCAGCAGATCACTCACCAGGTTGTCGCCCGGGTTGCGCCGGCGCTCCTCCAGCACCTGCTCGAAGTGGCCGCGCGCCTCGTTCACCGTGGCGCGCATGGCCTCCTGCTTCTCGGTGTCGTTGGGGCCGATGCTGGTGAAGCGGGCCAGGTGCTCCGCCCAGTGCATGAGGCGCGGGTGCACCTCGGGAGACAGGCCCAGCAGCTCGCCGATGACGCCCATGGGCATGGGCGTGGCGAAGTGCTCCACGAAGTCCACCGTGCGGCCCTCGGGAATGGCCGCGACGAGCCGCGTCGCCAGCTGCTGGACGAAGGGCTCGAGGCGGGTGATGACGGAGGCCCCGAAGGCGCGGTTGATGAGGGCCCGCAACCGGGTGTGGCGCGGTGGATCCATCACCAGCGCCGAGTCCGCCAGCGGGTAGTTGGAGATCCACGGCGGACGGTAGGCCTGGCGGAAGCCCTCGGAGGCGAAGAGCTGGGGATTCTTCAGGACGAACAGCACGTCATCGTGACGCGAGATGGCCCACATGCCTCCCGGATCCACCTGGCTCACGGGCGCGTTGCGGCGCAGCTCGGCGTAGACGGGGTAGGGATTGGCGCGGACCTCGGGGGCCAGCAGGTTGACTCGGCTGCTCATCGGGCTGCCTCTTCAGCGAGAAGGAGAGGCGCTCATGCTAGCCGTCAGTCCGTATGCGCGGCGAGGGGCAGCAGCGTGGGCCCCCGCATCACCAGCGAGACGTTCCACCGCGCCGGCTCCTCTCCGAGCGACAGCCGGGTGAAGCGGGCGAGCAGCGCCTCCAACGCCAGCCGCGCCTCCATCCGCGCGAGCTGGGCGCCCAGGCAGAAGTGGACGCCATGCCCGAAGGGCAGGTTCTGCGGACCGGGGCGCTCGAGGTCGAAGCGGTCCGGATCCGGGAACTGCGCCTCGTCGCGGTTGGCCGAGGCCATCAGCAGCAACAGCCGCTCTCCCTGGGGGATGCGCGCGCCGCCGAGCTCCACCTCGTCGGTGACCAGCCGCACCACGCCATGCACCGGGCCACTGTGGCGCAGCATTTCATCGATGAAGCAGGGGATGAGCTCCGGCTCCGCGCGCAGCCGCGCCATCAGCGCGGGGTCCTCCTGGAGCTTCAGGGCGCAGCCGCTCAGCAGGTGCACGGTCGTCTCCAGGCCGCCGATGAGCAGCAGGAACATGAAGCCCATCAGGTCCACCGGTGTCAGGGCCTCGCCGTCCACGCGCGCGCGCAACAGGTCGCTCACCAGATCCTCGCGGGGCGCGCGGCGGCGCTCCTCCACCACCTGCTCGAAGTGCTGGCGGGCCTCGGTCACCGCGGCGCGGATTCGCTCCTGCAGCGCGGTGTCTTCCGGGCCCACGCTGGTGAACCGGGTCATCACCTCCGCCCACTGCTTGAGCCGCGCATGGAGCGAGGGCGGAATGCCCACCAGATCTCCCAGCACGGCGATGGGCACGCGGATGGAGAAGGCGTCCACGAAGTCCACCGTCTGGCCCGATGGCAGCGCGGTGGCGATCTGTTGGGCGAGCTCCCGGATGCGGGGCTCGAGCCGGGTCATCACCGAGGCCCCGAAGGCGCGGTTGACGAGCGAGCGCAGCCGGGTGTGGTGCGGCGGATCCATGACGAGCATGGAGTCCGCCATGGGGTAGTTGGAGATCCACGGCGGGCGGTAGGTCCGCCGGATGCCCTCCGAGGAGAAGAGCTGCGGATTCTTCATCACGGTGATGACGTCCGCGTAGCGAGACACGGCCCAGAGCCCGCCTGGATCCACCTGGCTCACCGGGGCGCTCTGGCGCAGCTCGGCATAGAGGGGATAGGGGTTCATTCGCACCTTGGGTGCGAGCAGGTTCACTCTGCTGCTCATGGGCAGGCCTCGAGGGTGTGGGGGATTAGCAAACTAGATCGGCACCATGCACATCGGGGTTGGAATGGAAGGGACTGTCCCACGTCACGGATTCCGTTGGCGAGCCCGACTTCCGCCGTTAAATCAGCGCCTCTCATGCATAAGACGCACCTCGTTGGCGCTCGCACCCACAATCTCCAGTCCCTCTCGGTGGACCTCGCGGAAGGCGAGCTGGTGTGCCTCACGGGCGTGTCTGGCTCCGGCAAGTCCAGTCTGGCGTTGGACACCCTCTACGCCGAGGGCCAGCGCCGCTTCGTCGAGAGCTTCAGCCCGTATGCCCGCCAGTTCCTCGAGCGGCTGGAGCGGCCCCCGATGGACACCCTGGAGCCCGTGGCCGCGGGCGTGGCCGTGGATCGCCGCGCGCCGGTGAAGAGCTCGCGCTCCACCGTGGCCACCCTGGCGGACGTGGAGGCCTACCTGTCCGCCCTCTTCACCCGTGAGGCCATGCCGGTGTGCCCCACTTGTGGGGTGGAGGCGGTGCGCACCGATGCGCGCGTGGCCGCCACCGCGGTGCTCGCCGCCGAGCCCGACGCCCTGGCCGTGTTGGCCTTCCCCCTGCGGATCGCGGACACCGCCGAGTTCCTCGACGTGCGCGCCCGGCTGCTGAAGGACGGCTTCCACCGGCTGGTGGTGCAGGGCGAGGTGCGCGAGTTGGAGTCGCTGCGGCCCGCCGAGGCCACGGACTCGGCCGGTGTGGCCCATGTGGTGGTGGACCGGTTGAAGTTGTCCCAGGGGCAGTTGAGCCGGGTGACGGCGGCGCTGGAGTCGGCATGGTCCATGGGGAACGGCGAGGCGGTGGCCTTCACGCCCTCGGGAGCCCGGCGCATCCGCCGTGGTCTGGTGTGCCCCAAGTGCTCGCGCGAGTTCGAGCAGGCCCGGCCCGGCCTCTTCAGCTACCAGTCGCCCACCGGGGCCTGCCCCACGTGCCGGGGCTTCGGCCGCACCATCGGCATCGACTGGGCCAAGGTGGTGCCCAACCCGTCGCTGAGCCTGGAGAAGGGCGCCATCCGTCCCTGGTCGGGCAAGACGTCCGAGTGGGAGCGGAAGATGCTGTTCCGCTACGCGCGTGAGCACGGCATTCCGCTGGACGTGCCGTGGGAGCGGCTCACCCCGGCGCAGCGCGAGCGGGTGCTGGAAGGGGAGGGCGACTACGACGGCGGCCGGGCCTATCCGGGCGTGCGCGCGTGGTTCCGCTGGATGGAGAGCCGCACGTACAAGATGCACGTGCGCGTGCTGCTCTCGCGCTACCGCGCCTATTCGCTGTGCGAGAGCTGTCAGGGCGCGCGCCTCAACGAGTCCGCGCGGGCCTGGCGCGTGGGCGGGTTGGATCTGGCCGCGTGGCATGGGCTGGAGCTGTCCGATGCCCGCGCGCGGCTGGAGGCCCTGCGCACCCATACCGGCCAGGGCGAGCTGGTGCGCCGCGAGCTGGCCGGGCGCCTCGGCTACCTGGAGCGGGTGGGCCTGGGCTACCTCACGTTGGACCGGCCCGCGCGCACGTTGTCCGGCGGCGAGGCGCAGCGCGTGTCCCTCACCGCGGCGCTGGGGACCTCGCTGACGGGAGCGCTCTTCGTGCTGGACGAGCCCACCGTGGGCCTGCACCCCGCCGACGTGGGGCCGCTCACCGGCGCCATGGCCGAGCTGGCCACGCGGGGCAACATCGCGCTCGTCATCGAGCATGATCCACTCGTGGTCCGCTCCGCGCACCGTGTGCTGGAGCTGGGGCCCGGGGCCGGGAAGCACGGCGGGAAGCTGTGCTTCGACGGGACGCCGCAGGCGCTGGCGAAGCGCGCGGACCTGCCCACCGGCCGGCTGCTGGCGGGCACCGGTGAGGTGAAGCGTGAGCCGCGCGAGCGGACGGGTGAGCTGGTGGTGCGCAACGCCCGGGCCCACAACCTCCAGGGCGTGTCCGTGAGCGTGCCGCTGGGCGTGCTGTGCGCCATCACCGGGCCGAGTGGCTCGGGCAAGAGCACCCTGATGGACGAGGTGCTGTACCGCCACCTGGGGCGCGCCCTGGGCGAGAAGGACGTGGAGGTGCCGGGCGAGGCGGACGGTGTGGACGGGCTGGAGGCGGTGGAGCGCGTCACCTTCGTGGACCAGTCGCCGTTGGGGCGCACCTCGCGCGGCAACGCGGCCACGTACACCAAGGCGTGGGACCGGCTGCGCGAGCGTTTCGCCTCCGAGCCCGAGGCCGAGGTTCGTGGGCTGACCTCGGCGCACTTCTCCTTCAACGTGGACAAGGGGCGCTGCGAGGCCTGCTCGGGCGAGGGCTACGAGACGGTGGAGATGCAGTTCCTCGCGGACGTGTCCCTGCTGTGCCCGGTGTGCCGGGGCCGCCGCTTCAAGGAGGAGGTGCTGGCCATCCGGCACCACGGCCTCTCCGTGGCGGACGTGCTGGAGCTGACCGTGGACGAGGTGCTCGCGCGCTTCTCCGACGACAAGCCCCTGGTGCGCGCCCTGGGGCCGGTGTCCCGGCTGGGCCTGGGGTACCTGCCCCTTGGTCAGCCCCTGTCCACCCTGTCCGGCGGGGAGGCCCAGCGGCTCAAGCTGGCGCGCGCCCTGGCCAGCGAGGCGAAGGGCTCGCTCTTCCTCATCGACGAGCCGAGCGCCGGCCTGCACGACGCGGACGTACGCCAGGTGCTCGCCGCGCTGCACGAGTTGGTGGACCGCGGCGCGAGCGTCGTCGTGGTGGACCATGACCTCGTGGTCATGCGCGGCGCGGATTGGATCATCGACCTGGGCCCGGGTGGTGGCCGCAACGGCGGGCTCCTGGTGGCCGAGGGCACGCCGGAGCAGCTCGCGCGGAGCAAGGGGCTCACCGCGGCGGCACTGCGTGGGGAGCTGGCCGAGCCGGTGGTGCCGGGCAAGCGAGGCAAGGGCGCGGCGGAGGCGGCTCCCGCCATCGAGGTGGAGCACGCACGCGAGCACAACCTGCAGGAGGTGTCCTGCCGGATTCCGCTGGGGAAGATGACGGTGGTGACGGGGCCGAGCGGCTCGGGGAAGAGCTCGCTCGTCTTCGACGTGGTGTTCGCGGAAGGGCAGCGGCGCTTCCTGGAGACGCTGACGCCGTACGCGCGCCAGTTCCTCCCCACCATGCCTCGCCCGGACGTGGAGCGCATCAGCGGCATTCCCCCCTCGGTGGCACTGGAGCAGCGCACCTCGCGCGCGGGCGCCACGAGTACGGTGGCCACCGTCACCGAGGTGGCCCACTACCTGCGCCTCCTCTTCGCCAAGCTGGGCCAGCCCCACTGCCCGCGCGACGGCGAGCCCATCGCCGCCACCACGGCCGAGGCCCTCTATGCACAGCTCACCGCCATGAAGGGGGACGGCACCGTGCTCGCCCCCGCCGTGCGCGCGCGCAAGGGCACCTACCTGGATGTCTTCACCGCCGCCGCCCGCGCGGGCATCGAGACGGCCATCGCCGATGGCAAGGTGGTCTCCACGGATCAGCCGCCCCAGCTCGTGAAGTCACGCGAGCACGACATCGATCTCGTCATGTACCAGGGCAAGCTGGCGAAGCTGCCGCGAGAGGTGTTCGACAAGGCCCTCACCTGGGGCAAGGGCGCCCTGAAGGTCCGCTCCAGCGGGAACAAGGAGACGCTCCTGTCCAGCGAGCGCACCTGCCCCGTCTGCGGCTTCTCCGTGCCGGAGATGGATCCGCGCTGGTTCTCCTTCAATACCAAGCAGGGCCGGTGCGAGGCCTGCGAGGGGACGGGCGTGGAGGGAGGCGCGGAGGCGCTGGCCGAGGGCCGCTCGGAGCCGTGCGGCACCTGCGAGGGCTCGCGCCTGGAGCCGGTGCCGCGCGCCGTGAAGCTGGAGGGGAATCGCTACCACGAGGTGGTGCAGCAGTCCGTCACCGCCGCGCTGGAGCAGGTGCGCGGGTGGAAGTTCAAGGGGGACCGGGCGCTGCTCGGCGAGCCGTCCCGCCAGGAGCTGCTGCGGCGCATGGAGTTCCTCGACCGGGTGGGGTTGGGCTACCTGTCGCTGGACCGGAACGCGGCCACGCTCTCGGGTGGAGAGATGCAGCGGCTTCGGCTGTCCGCGCAGCTCGGCGCGGGCCTCACCGGTGCCATGTATGTGCTGGACGAGCCCACCATCGGCCTGCACCCGCGTGACACGCACCGGCTGCTGTCCAACCTGCGCGCGTTGGTGGACACCGGCTCCACCGTGCTGGTGGTGGAGCACGACACGGACACCATCCGCGCGGCGGACCACCTCGTGGAACTGGGGCCCACCGGTGGCCGGGGCGGCGGGCGCATCCTCGCCGAGGGCCCGCCCGAGAAGGTGCTGCAGACGGAGGGCGCTCCCACGGCCCGCGCGCTCCGCGAGCCCGCGGTGGTGGCGGGCACGGTCCGGGGCGCTCCCGAGAAGTGGGTGGAGCTGAAGGGGGCTCGCGCCAACAACCTGAAGGGCGTGGACCTGCGCATCCCCGTGGGCCGGCTCACGGTGGTGTCGGGCGTGTCGGGCTCGGGGAAGAGCACCCTCGTGCGGCAGGTGCTGTACCCGGCCCTGCGCGAGAAGCTCGGGCTGGTGACGACGCGCCCGGGGCCCTTCAAGTCGCTCACGGGCGTGGAGGCCATCCGCCGCGTACTGGCCGTGGACCAGTCGCCCATCGGGCGCACGCCGCGCTCGGTGCCAGCCACCTTCCTGGGGCTGTGGGATGAGCTGCGCCGGGCGTTCGCCGCCACCCCCGAGGCCAAGCTGCGGGGCTTCACGCCCACGAGGTTCTCGTTCAACAGCGCGTCCGGTGGCCGGTGCACGGCGTGTGAAGGGCAGGGGGCCATCTCCCACGAGATGTCCTTCCTCCCGGACGTCGTCACCCCATGCGAGGCCTGCGGTGGAGCGCGCTTCGACGCGGCCACGCTGGAGGTGCGCTACCACGGGCTGACCATCGGCGACGTGTTGCGCCTGTCGGCGGACGAGGCCAAGGACGTCTTCCACGCGCTGCCCAAGGTGTCCGCGCCGCTGTCCTGCCTGTCGGACCTGGGCGTGGGGTACCTGCAGCTCGGCCAGGGCTCGAACACACTGTCCGGTGGCGAGGCGCAGCGGCTGAAGCTGGCCGCGGAGCTCACGGCGTCCATGCGCCACGAGCCGACGCTGTACGTGCTCGACGAGCCCACCACGGGCCTGCACCTGGGAGACGTGTCGAAGCTGATCTCCTTCCTGCGCCGGCTGGTGGACCGGGGGGACACGCTGGTGGTCATCGAGCACCACCCGAGTGTCATCGCCTCGGCGGACCACGTGGTGGAACTGGGGCCCGAAGGTGGCGAGGACGGAGGGACGATCGTGGCGGTGGGGACGCCGCAGGAAGTGGCGCGGCTGAAGACCGCCACGGGCCGGGTGCTCAAGTCGGTGTTCGCCGCCGAGGAACCGGCCCGGAAGGCCGCGCGGGGGCGGTGAGGCGAGGGGGGCGCATGAGACTCCGGGGTCCGCAATCGCCCTCCACCTCGTTCGTGGGGGTGTGGGGGCTCGTCCGGCTGGAGTTTCCTCCGGGGCGTGCCCTAGAGTCGTGACCGCCCCTCATGCGCTGTCCTTCCTGCCAGAACGAGAATGATGCCGGTGCCGCCTACTGCGATATGTGCGGTATGGACCTGGCGCCTCCCCGGCCCGCTCCGGGCCCCGTGAGCGCTCCCGCGCCGCAGCCGCCCCAGCCGGCCAACCCGCATCAGAAACGCCACACCGTCTTCGAGCCGGATCCGTCGGCGCCTCCGCCTCCGCCCGCTCCCCGGGGCGCGGACTTCTTCGCCAATCCGCCTCCGCCCCGGCCCACCTTCGACCCGCGCGATCCCTTCGCCGCCGCGTCCCTTCCTCCCACCCGGCTGTCCGCGACGGTCCCGGCTTCGGCTCCCGCCGCCATGCCGCCGCCTCCTCCCTCGCCTGCTCCCGCCCCGGCCGCCGCCGCTCCGCGTCCCAAGGCCCGCACCATCGTGGACATGGGGGGCAGTGAGACCCCGGCCGCCACGGGGCTCGTGCGGGGCGCCCTCTTCGAGTACCGCGGACCCACCGACCCCGGACGCGTCCACCCGCTGCGCGCGGGGCGCAACGTGCTCGGCCGCAACGCCGACTGCGACGTGGTGCTCGACGACGGGCGCGTGAGCGGCCAGCACGCCTTCCTCTTCATCCGCGCCGAGGATGCCTCGTTCATCGACGTCTCCAGCAACGGCTCCGTCGTCAATGGCGCCGTCGTCCACGGGGAGCAGATCGTCCTGCAGAACCAATCGGTGATCACCCTGGGCGGGACGACCCTCGTGCTCGTCATCGTCCCCGAGCAGCTGCTGTCCCGCCGCTCCCAGTGAGCGGGCGAGGGGGGATGTCCATGCATCGCACCGTCATCATGCTCGCGGGCCTGCTCGCCGCGCTCCTCGTGGGCGCACCCGCGGTTGCCGCCGACAACGGGCTCACCGTGCTCGCTGCTCCTCCCGCGTCCAACGGGCGGATGCGGCTCCAGGTCGAGGTCACCGACCCCGCCCTCCAGAAGGAGCTCCGGTCCTCGGGGGCCTCGCCGGACCGCTTCCGCGTCGCGGTGGATCAAGCCGGCGCTCAGGTGAAGGCCGTGGATCGCATGGCCGATTCCCCCCGGGAGCGCAGCTACACCGTCCTGGCCTTCGATCAGTCCAAGTCCTTCGCCACGTACTGGCCCCAGGCCTTCGACCTCGCGGAGGCGTATGCGGACGAGCTCGGCGCCCGGTCGCGCAACCACACCGTGGCGGCGATGACGTTCGGGAAGAGCAAGTCCACCCACTGCGAGGAGACCACCGCCGCCGGGCTCCGGGCGTGTCTGACGCGGGTCGAGGCGCGGGGCACGGACCAGCCCGTCACCCGGCTCAAGTTCTACATCCAGGAGGCGGTGCGCGAGGCCGCGCGCAAGCAGCCGCTGTCCCGAGGCGGTTCGCGCGAGGTCATCGTCTTCACCGATGCCGGCGAGGAGTCGCCCGCGCTCAAGGTGAAGGACCTCGCCCGCGATGCGCGCGAGCGGGGCGTGCGCATCCACGTGGTCGTCTTCAGTGCGCGGAGCGCGGGCAAGGGCATCGCGCAGCGGCTCGACGAGATGTCCCAGCTCGCCGAGGGCTCCGGCGGCCGTTACATCCAGGTGGGAGACGTCGATGCCCGGCAGGCCGTCACGGGGCTGGTGGGGGCGCTGGAGCACCTCTACTGGCTGGACGTGGCCTTCTGTGGCGTGAAGCCCGGGCAGACCTCGGACCGGCTCTCCGTCGAGGCGCTCGTGGGCCAGACCCCCACTGCCTGGAGCGAGCCGATGGGCTTCCGCCAGAGGGCCGAGGGCCCCGCCACCGCCGCCTGTCCGGGCACCGTCGTCATGGGCCCCTCGCAGGCGCAGTCCGGCACCTCGGCCCAGCCCGGCACGTCCGGGTCCGCGAATCCGCCAGGAGCCACGCCGGGCACGGGTTCCCCGACGCAGCCGGGCACGGCGACCGGCAGCCCGGGGACGGTGACGCAGCCCGGTGGTTCCCTGGGAACTCCCGGTGGCACGCAGCAGCCCGGCGGAGGTCCGGGTGCTCCTGGGATGTCGGGCGGTCAGCCGGGGGCTCCGGGTGCTGGTGCGGCTCCGGGCGGATTGCCCTGGTGGCTGATCGCGCTCCTCATCGCCCTGGGCCTGCTGCTGCTGATCGCGCTCATCGTGTTGCTGGCCCGGCGCCGTTCCGAGCAGGCCGCCACTCCGGCGGAGAAGCCCGTGCCTCCCGTGGCCGCGCAGCCCGCGGCTCCGCCTCCCGCCGCCGAGCCTCCGCCCGCGCAGCCCGAGCCTTCTCCGGCTGCCCCCGCGGCGTGGAAGGACCCTTTCGCCACGTTGCCGGAGACGCGGCTGGTGGTGAGCAAGGGGCCTCCGGGGCTGGAGCCGTTCTACCGGGTGCACAAGTCCACGTTCACCATCGGGGCCCGGCAGGGCGAGATGGACCTCGCCGTCAACCTGCCCCAGCTCAGCGGTCACCACGTGACGGTGCAGCTCTTCAAGGCGGGCAACGTCTTCGTGAAGGACGAGCACTCCACCAATGGCACCTTCGTGGACGGGCGCCGCCTGAATCCGGGCGAGCGCGTCCAGGTGCGGCCCGGCCAGATCATCCGCCTGTCGCAGCACCTGGAGCTCACCCTGGTGCAGCCCGGGCTCCAGCCCGCCGAGCCTGCCTCGCAGGTGCCCATCGCCGCGGCACCTCCCTCGGTGCCCGCTACCACCCCGCCGTCCGCCGAGGCCCCTCGGCCGAAGGCGAGGACCCTCTACTCACCCGCGAGGGGAGATGACGAATGAGCCTCCCGCTCTACATCCACGGGAGTTCCGACGTCGGGCGCCAGCGCTCGCAGAACGAGGACTCCTACCGCATCGGCGTCCAGCCGGACGGCTCCCGGCTGCTCGTCGTCTGTGACGGCATGGGCGGTCACGAGGCCGGTGAGGTGGCCAGCCAGGTGGCCAGCGATCGCCTCGTCGAGGTGCTCTCCGCCAGCGCGTCCGACAATCCGCCTCGCGCCCTCTACGAGGCGTTCGTCGCGGCCAACCAGGCGGTGCTCGAGGCCGCTGGCACCCGGGGCGCGCCGGGCATGGGCACCACGGGCGTCATCGCCTGGGTGATGAGCTCGCGTTGCTACGTGGGCTGGGTGGGCGACAGCCGCCTCTACCAGTTCCGCAACGGTGGGCTGATCGACCGGACGCGGGACCACACGCGTGTGGCGCAGATGGTCGCCCACGGCATCCTCACGGCCGACGAGGCGCGGAACCACCCCGACTCGCACGTGCTCGTGCAGGCGCTGGGGGGCAGCCCGGGCGTGCAGAAGAGCTTCAAGCCCGAGGTGTGGACGGAGCCGCTGGAGCTGCGCTCGGGCGACGTGGTGCTGCTGTGCAGCGACGGGCTGTACGACTTCATCGAGGACCACGAGCTGTACCCGCTCATCGAGGGGCGGGACTACCAGGACGCGGTGACGCGGCTCATCCAGACGGCCAACGAGCGCGGGGGGGCCGACAACATCACGGTCATCCTGCTCGTGGCGGGACAGCCCGAGGTGCCGCTCAGGGTGAAGGCTCCCCAGGAGGCCCGGCGCGAGACGCTCCCGGATGGCTTGCCGATGCTCGCGCCCGTGCCGGCCCCCGAGCCCACGGTGCAGGCCGCGCCAGTGGAACCGGCCGCACCGGTGTCCGCGCCTCGGAGGCGGGAGCCCGCGGCTCCGGTGATGCCCGCGGCTCCGGCCGAAGTCGTGCCATCGGGGAACGCCGGGCGCCGTGTTCCCCTGTGGTGGCTGCTCGCGACGGGCATCCTGACCATGGGCGTGGGCATCGCCCTGGGGCTGGGGGCCGGCAACACGCCGTCGACACCCTCGGCACCGCCGCCGCCAGCGCCCGTTCAGGGCACCTCCCCCATGGTGGAGGTGGATGGTGGAACGGAGCAGGACGCGGGTGTCGCCCAATCCGGACCTCCCGAGGGAATGGGGACGCCTCACACCACCCCGGGAGCGGCCCCTCCTGGGAGTCCCCAGGTCACGGAATCCGGAGGAAAGTGATGCTGCGCGCGTTCGCGGCGCTGTTCGTCCTCGTGCCGCTCCTGTGGGCCGTGCCAGCCGGAGCGCAGGCCGGGGAGACCTACTGTGTCGGAGGGTACGAGGGGACTCCGCCCAAGGTGCTGGCCGCGTGCGACATGCCGGACGTGCGCCGGATGCACGAGGACTGGCACTACCACAACTGGGTCACCAACGGTCAGGAGTGCTTCGTCTGTTACGACGAGGAGGACTCCACCTGCGAGACGAAGTTCCTCCGGCGCAACCGTGGCACCTGGCGGCGTGCGGATCCGTACGAGTGCGCGCGGCTCTACGGGGAGAAGCACGGCGCTGGCAACGTGGTGGAGCACGTCATCAACGGCGAGCACGTCACTCCCGGTGCACCGCCTCCACCGATGCAGCTCGAGGCCCGGGTGGAGCGCATCTCCCCTGGCCCCTACACCGCCGGGGACAAGGTGACGGTGGTGGGCGCCGTCCGCGACGAGCGCGGTGCGCCACGCCCCCTCGCCGGCGGAACCTTCCGCGTCACCGACGCGAGCGGCAAGGCCTCCGAGCACGAGGGGACCGTGGCGCCGGATGGCACCGTGTCGGCCGGATTCTCGCTCCCCGCCTCCGACTCCGTTCGCATCGAGTTCATCCCCAAGCTGCCGTCCCTCGGACGGAACGAGAAGCTCCGCGCGGCGGCCTCCGAGGCCCAGAGCCTGAAGGTGGAGGTCTGCGGCTTCCGGGCGCGCGTGGTGCAGCCCACGGCGCACGAGGCGCTCGTGTCGGGACAGGCCATCGCGCTGAGCGCCCGGCTCTTCGATGCGGCGGGACAGGTGCCGGTGACCTCGCCGCCCGCGGGCCTCTCGCTGGAGTTCACCGTCCAGGTGGACGGAGAGAAGCCGCGGGTGCTGCGCGCGGACGGTGCGCTCTCGGCTTCATGGACACCGCCCGCGTCCCCCAAGCCGCGCGAGGTGCGGTTCAGCGCGGGTGGGCGCACGGGCGAGCGCGTGGTGTGCCCGGCGGGCGAGGTCTCCGCCACGGTGAGTGACCTGGGGCTCGGCTTCGACACCTCGGAGCTGCCGCGTACCTGCTACGTCGGGCTTGCCTGCAAGGGCACGGTGCGGCTCATCCGCCCGGAGCCGGGGACGAGCCGTCAGCAGGTGGATGCGCTGCTCGCGGACCCCAAGGTAGAGGCCCGCGTGGTGGATACGGGAGAGGAGCGCTACCGCGGGCCTCCGAGAGCGGATGACCGGTACGAATTCTCCGCCACCTACGCCGAGCCCGGAGCCGCGAGCTGGTCCATCGAGTTCCAGACGCCGAAGGGGCCCGTGACCATGCCCACGCACGAGGTGCGGGTGCGTCCCCAGCTCGAGGTGAAGCTGCCAGCGGAGCTGGACTTCGGCACCGTGACCGCGGGCGCCTCCGTGGCGGCGGCCTGCCAGAAGCTCGACTTCAGCGGCTCGCGGGGGGCGGAGGAACACAGCTGGGAGCTGCGCGCCGAGGGGCTCGAGGGTTGCCAGTCGCGCCCGGTGCTCCGCTTGCTCAACGTGCAGGGGCAGGCGGATACGCATGGACTGGCGCCCTCGCTGGGCATCGAGGCGTTGGATCCCAAGAACCGGTGGCTCGACATCTGCCTGGAGGTGCCGCGCTGCGCCGGGGAGGTGTCACCGGACTCGGCCGTGCTGCGCGTGGTGCCGCGGACTCCCGAGTTCAAGGCGCAGGAGAAGACGGTGCGCCTGCGTTGGAAGGTGGAGGGCCGGGGCTTCCTGGGCTGCCATGGCGCGTGGGTGTGGCCCACGCTGGCGCTGCTCGGCTTCGGGCTGGTGATTGCTGGTTTCACCCAGCCCGCGCGCTTCCCGCCCGGAGCGTCCATCCGCGTGGCCGGGAGCGAGCGAGGCATGCGCCAGTCGGCCGCCATCCTCCTGCAGGACTGTCCTGGCAGCAGCCCCGGCTTCTACCGCGACGCCCGGCTGGGCCTGCACGGGGACGGCGAGGTGAATGGCCGGACCCGGAACGCGGTCATCGTCCTGCGTGCCACCCGGGGAGCCGGGGTGGTGCTGACGGGCCTGGGACCCCTGGAGCAGCAGGACCGCCGCACGCTCCAGTGGGAGCCGGTGACGGACCTGGCGCGGGGGCATGTTCCTTCTCCCTCGGTGCTGTACCGGGCCGGGGGCACGTACTTCAAGGTGGAGCTCTAGATGATGCTCGCGCAACTCGTCCTGCCCCTGCTCCTCACCGGTGCGGCGGGCGGGGGCAACGAGATCGTCCTCATCCTCGACAACTCCTGCTCCATGGGCATGGAGTCCCGGGATGACCAGGGCCGCCGGTATCCGCCCAATGATCCCGAGCGCGCCGCGGTGCTCGGGACGCTCATCGTCGAGGGCCTGGCGCGAGGCTCGGCCGACCACATGGAGGTGCTGGCCTTCGGTGACAGCGAGCGGGACCCGCCTCGTCCGGCCCAGGACGCGGACGCCATCCGTGCGCTGCCCTATTCACAGGGCACCTTCTACAAGCGCCCGCTGGAGGAGGCGGGGAATCGGCTGCGGAGCTCGACGCTGCCGCACCGGCTGTTCCTCTTCTTCACGGACGGAGCCCCGCAGGATCTGAGGGACCCCTCCGAGGGTCCCCGGGCACTGGGGGTCTCCGAGGGAGCGGATTTCGAGACGCTGGTCATCGGGCTCTTCGGCAGTGAGGAAATCCGCCAGACGGGCGAGCAATTCCTCCGGCCGTTGGTGCGCGATCCGCGGGATCTGGTCTTCGTCCAGAAGCCTCGCGAGGTGATTGACGCCTTCACGCGAGGCTATGCCCGGGTGCTCGGCTCGAGGCCGGAGACGGGCTCGCTGTCGCCCGGCGAATCGAAGACGTTCGCGGTGGGCAAGTACGTGGTGGAGGTGCTGGTGGCCACGGCGTCGGCCTCGCCTGGGCCCGCGTACACGGCGAAGCTGGAGGGTCCCCAGGGCAACGCTCCAGTGCAGGCCTCGGGGGACAACGGCTGTCCGCCTGGCATCCGTTACGGAGGCGCGCCGAAGCTGTGCCAGCCGCCGCATCGGCACTACCAGGTGTTCCGCGCGCCCAACTCCCCGGACCAGCCGAGCCGCTGGACGCTGTCGCTGCCGAAGGGCTCGGGTGACATCGATTACGGCCTCATCCTCCGTTACGACCTGGAGGCCTCGCTGGCGGTGCCGGCGACGGCCCGGGTGGGGGAGCCGGTGCGGCTGGATGCGCGGATGCTCTTCCGGGGGAAGACCTTCGATGACGAGTCCTTCTTCCAGGCGGACGGCTTCGCGGCCGTGGCCACGGTCGAGGGCCAGGAGGTGCCACTGCGTCACGAAGGGGGAGGGCGCTTCGTGGCGGACTGGACGCCTTCGCAGTTGTCACGGGATGGCGCGCCCACGCCCGTGCAGGTGACGTTCCGCAATGCGTGGATGGAGCAGCGCGCGCGCCGGACGGTGCAGGTGGAGGGCTTCCTCGACTTCGCGCTGGTGCCGGATCCGGCGTCCATCGATCTCGGCCAGTGGCGGGGCGAGCGCGGCGAGACGCGCCGGTGCGCCATCGTGGACCTGTCCCGTTCAACGAACGCGGACCGGGTGCCCATCACCTGCACCGCGCAGGGAACCATCACGGAGGGCGTGTTGAGCTGTGGTCCCGTGGCGGGCTCGGAGGCGGACCTGGGCAATGGGCGCAAGGGACAGCCGCTCCAGTACGAGGTCTGCTTTGTCGCGGAGGGATGCTGCGGCCAGATGGCTCCGGAGGGGCTCGGGGTGCACTTCTCCGCGACGCATCCGCATTATGCCGCCTCGGCGGTGACGGTCCCGACGGTCGTGAAGGTGGACGAGACGGGCTTTCTGCGCTGCTGGTGGCCCTGGCTCGCGTTCGCGGCGGGAATGCTTGGCTTGGGCTGGCTCATCGCGGGCTTCGTGCGGCCGCATGACTTCGATCCGGCGGCCAGTGTCTACGTGGCGGGCTCCGAGATGGGGCTCAAGCGCGCCTCGGCCCTCACGTTGCGTGAGACGCCTGGGGGCACCCGGGGCTTCTACCGGAATGCGCGGATGTGCCTGAACGCGGGGGGGGACTTCGTGCGCTCACCGCGTGCGGCGGTGCTCGTCCTGGAGGCGGGGCCGGGGGGCTCCACGCGTTTCGTCACCGCGGGGGGACTGGAGCGCAAGGTGCAACGCACCGGGAAGTGGGAGCCCGTACCGGCCGAGGAACTGGCCATCGGCTACATGCCCAACACGGTGTACCGGGTGGGCAGCCTGTACCTGAAGTGGAGCTGAGTGCCGCAGTATCTCGGTCGGCACAGCCTGTGATGCCGGCATGGCCAACCCCGCTGTTGGGCTCCTGACTGACGGCCTGGGGGGCCAACAGCGGCGGATGGGTGAATGTGACAGAGTCGGTCCGGAAGGCGGCTTGGCACACACTCCAAGGAGGTAGTGCATGAAGCGGAATGGGCTGAAATGGACCGCTCTGGCCGTTGCCGTCGTGGCGGCCAGCATGGGATGCGCCCACTCGCAACGGCCGGAATCTCGAATCCACGTCATCTCCGAAGACGCGGAGGGAGTGGGTGCCTCCCTCGGAACTGGCGGCTCTGGCTTCCGTAACTGCGATGCAGAGCATAATGAGTGTTACGACGATTGCTGGAATACCGAGCCTTTACCATACCCGCAGACGAAGCAGGACGGATGGCTCCGTAGGCATTGCACCAGTAAATGCCTCAAGGTGTATATGGAATGCGAAGAGGCCAACGAGAAGAAGGCACGAGAACTGAAGTTCTCGCGCGTCGATGCTGCGATTGATTGGATCAGGAATCACAAGGCCGAAGTGGCACTTGGAACGGTCGTCATCGTCGCCGGTGTTGCCTTTGTCATTACAACAGGTGGTTCTGGTGCGCTGATTCTGGCTCCTCTTGCCCTCTAGTCCGGTGCGCCAATGGCCTATAATTGGGATTTCGATGTTGAAGCGGTGATGAAGACGCTTGGCACCATCAGCGACAAGTATCAGAAGGACTCTTCGGAAGACGAGGCCCTCCGGATCGCCGCAGTCGCATTGCTCTATGTCCGCGACATCCAGAAGCTGGAGGAGTACCGCACCTATTTCCGAGAGTTCGTTACGGGCAAACCCATCATTGTTTCTCAAACGTTCGCAACGAGAGCAGAAGCAGATGAATGGCTCGCCAGTGGAAAAGCCACGGATGGCGAGCTTGTCAGCATCGCGGGCCAGGGGTTCACCGCGCACCATCTGTCAAAGGGATGGAAGTTCCTTCGGGCGCGCGCGCCGGAGGAGCTTGACCCCCCTCCAGACAAGCCAAACCCCGAGTAGGAGCCGGGCCACTCTTCGAGTGTGAGGGCCGTGTGCTACCCTGAGCCATCACCGCGCGCAGTGGCTCCCGGAGGGGTCCTGAAGCGGGGGGCTGCTCGATGGGGAACCAACCCGAGATCGTTCGTCTTCGTGTCCTCTCCCAGGGAAGGGAGCCGCGCGAGGTTCGCGCCTGGCGTGTCGGTTCATGCATCTACCTGACCGCCACGTCCCACCTGTTGGGGCCCCAGCCAGGAGAAATGCGCCGCGTCGTGCTCCAGGGCGCGGGTCAACCGAAGCAGGTGCTCGTCGTGGAGTCGGATGACGACTCAAACCTGACGCTGCTGGCACCCGAGATGGAAGGGGCAGGGGATGGCGAGGGCGCTGGGAGCGCGGCCCTCAAGGTCGAGGTGCTGGATGCCTCGGGGGATGTGGAGCCGGAGTGGCCGCTGCTGGCGGATGCGCCCTCGGACGTCTCAAACTGCACCGTGCTCTTGTCCTCCGAATACAAAGGGCAACGGGTGCTGGGCCGGCTCACCCCCAAGGGAGATGCCCTCGAGGTGACCACCAGCCCGGACTCTGGCGTGGATGTTCTCGAGCTGATCGGCTGCCCCGTGCTTCAAGGCGGCAAGGTCATGGGCCTCGTGACGCAGCGGACGCGGACCGAGGGCACGGTGCTCGCCGTCACGGCTTCCACCATCCTCTCGCTCTGGCGGCAGCGGTGCGCGACCGGGCCGCAGGACTGGCGGCAGCGCAGCTTCGCCTATGGGGCCATCAAGTTGTTCTCGGCCGCCGTCGGCGACCCCGAGGCCTGGAAGCGCGAGCTGTCCGCCGTGGATCCACGCTTGGCGCCGGGCTTCGGGGCGTACCAGCTCTCGCTGGCCCAGTGCCAGGAGACGCCGCTGGTGCTCTTCCTGCTGCGGTGCTTGCTGGGGCCGCTCGTCACGGTGCTGCTGTTCGACATGTCCCTGGCGGGCGCGCTCCTGTTCTACCCCGGGCTCTTCCCCGAGGGGCTGTTGGACGTCCTGTCGCAGCAGCTCGTGATGAGCTACTGCCTCGCGATCGTGGGCGCGTTGGGGCTGAGTGTGCTCACCGGAGTGGGGGCCGCTGCCGGTTCCGCGACGGTGGGCGGGTTGGCTGGAGGTGTCGCGGTGCTCATCACGCTGCCCCTCCTGGAGAGCACCTGGAGCGTGGCGGGCATCACCGTGGGGACCATGTGCGGGACGGCATCCGGGGTGCTGTGGATGCAGCGGATGGATGTCCGGCGCAAGCCCACCCGGGTGCAATTGCTGTCGGTGGGATGGGGCGTGCTGGAGGGCCTGATCCTGTTCGTCGTGCTGAGCCTCATCGGCCTGGAGTTCGCCGATGCCCGGCTGTCCTGGGGCGGCGAGCGCGAGAAGGCCATGGGAGCTGTTCTCGGCCTGCTGCTCGTGTCTCCTGGCCTGCTGGCGTTCTTCCTGCGGCGGAAGGAGGCTCCGGGGCAGTGGTTCGGCACCGTGCTGCTGGGCATGGCCGCGGTCTTCGCATCCCTGGGCGTCATCCTGCATCCCATCATGGTCAACCGTCAGCCGGAGAGCCTCATGTTCGGCGCAGGCCTGGGCATCCTGACGGGAGTGGGGCTGTGCGGCATCTTCAGCCTGATGCACGCATTGGCGGAGGACTTCGGAGCGGGCCCCTGGAGCGATGTGGCTCCCGTGCTGGGCACCTGCCTCTTGTTACCGTTGGTGCTCGTTGGTTTCGGATGGCCGGCGGGAGTGTCCCTGCTCCGCTTCGCCGGGTGCCTGCTCACCAGCGGGCTGCTGAGCTTCGTGTTGATGATCCTCCGCCAGTGGGTGCCGGTACCGGCGCGTTACGTCGGCGCCGGGCAGCCCAAGTCCGGGGTCGGCGTGGATCCGGGCCGGTGAGGTATCCCGAGGGGCGCAGTGCCTACTTTGAACCTGGCGGTTCAGTTTCTTCGGGTAGACGCGTCCTCAGCAACGTCCATCCCTTCGATGCCATGCCTCCCACGGAGAATCCCTGGCCCGCGATGGTGATGAGTTCGCCCCCGTTGACCTTTCCGCTGGCGAGCCACTCATCTGCTTCTTCTCTCGTGGCGAATGCCTGATCAGGGATCAGTGGTTTGCCAGTGATGAAATCCAGGAAATACTTGCGGTAGTCTTCCAGCTTGTCGATGTCTTGGACATAGAGCAGAGCCACCGCTGCGATTCGGAGAGCCTCGTCTTCTGCGGAGCCTTGCGGGTATTTGTCGCTCACGGTACCGAGCGTCTTCATCACGGATTCGATGTCGAAGTTTGAATTGTAGCTCATGGGTACACGCGAGCGGGTAGGGCTCGAGGGCGTCAGGGCACCCCACGTCGGCCTCACCGGAACGAATCCACGATGAATGCGTCTGCGATGGAGTAATCGAGAATGGCGGTTCCGGGCTTGGACTCGGGCCGCTTCCTGAGTTGACCATTCCCGAGCCGGGCTACGGCGCAGATGGGAACTTTGTCTCCGTCTGGTGGATGGGCCTCGTAGTACCGGATGACGACTTGCGGCCCTCCGGTCCAGACCTGCCCATACAGGCGGGTGGGCGCTTCGAAGATACCGAGGTCTTCCGTCAACATGCTCTCGATAGGGCCGTCGTAGAGTGTGATAGGCCGTGCCCCTACCTGATTGGCGTCGAGTTCCAAGAGCGCTGCGTCCCCGACGTGCAGTCGTACATACCGCATCGCCTTCTGGGCTTCCTCGGGGCACTCTTGTGGACCCGGTGTTCCGTCTGGACGCAACACCAACTTTTCAGCGGTGGTGATGCATCCAGATGACGCGAGAAGCAAGAGGGTGGAACAGGAAAAGATTGCCTTTATCATGGGCGTGAGCATCGCGCTTACTCGCGAATGAGCCGATGATCCATCAAAATGACCACCTGCTGGTATCCGTCACTTCGGAGTATCTCCAAGGTCAGGTCAGCAAGGCCTTGGTCCGATTCAAACGCGCTTTGATCCACGACTACCGCGAGGGTTCCCGACGCACCAGGAACGAGCTCGGACCGGTTCATGCGGAGCGCGAACGGCCTGTTCGTGCGCGACTCCAAATCGGAGGTCATGCGGGCTTCCCCGAATCTCCAAGGCGCGTCGGCGTTCGAGTTGTTGGTCAGTTGGACCACAGCCGCGGCTTTTCCTTTGCCCGAGAAGAGCTTCACCGTCAGGTCCACATCTCCATCCTTGAGGACGATGGTTCGCTTCTTGCGAAAGGGCGTCTGCTTCACCGCGCCATTGGCCAGAAGCGTGGCGTAGGCGTGATCAATCGAGTTCTCTTCTTGGCGATAGCGCTCGTTCTCATCGCGAAGCTTCCGCTCTCTATCAAGCGCGCGGTACAGGGAGGAGAGCACCGCATCGTACCCCTCGCGGCTCTCGAACACGTTCACCAGTTGGTCCACCTGGCGGTCGCTGTAGGCCTGCTGGTGTGCGGTCACGATGAATGGAAGTTCCGTTCCATCATGCTCGTCCGCGCGGGGTCACAGTCCTTCTCCAAGCGGAGGACGGTCGCCGTCTGGCCACCGACGTACACCTTGGGGGCCTCGGTCCTCGGATGCTCCGAGAGGATGAGGGTCCGCTCCGTGGGGGCGCACACCTGGGGGATGGCCTCGGATGCCACGAGGATGAGCAGCAGGGGGAACCGGAAAAGTAGTGGATGACGCATGGCGCGACCTAACCTAACAGGACAGGCCGTGGAGGACCACACGTCTCGAGTTTTCTCCCCTGGCTCCGAGTGCGACTCCCGGTGCAATCGTCTCGGCTGCCGCACGTTATCCCTCGACCCCTGGTCTCGACTCGACGTGCTATATCGGGCACGTACTCTCTACATGCAGTGGAGATGACGCGGAGGGGGATGTCTTGGGGCTGCTCGCGACGGAGAAGTTCAACCCCACCTTGTTCGTGGGGCTCGGTGGTAACGGCGGGAAGATCGTCCAGCTGCTCGCCGGCCGGTTGCGCCGCCATCCCAACTGGGAGCGCATCAAGTCGATGACCCATTTCGTGGCCATCGACACCAACAAGGACGACCTCGACAAGCTCAAGGACGTCCCGGTGGAGAACCGCTTCCTCATCTCCGCCTTCGACGCGCGCGCCTATATCGAGCGCAAGCGCGGCCAGCGCGAGCTCCAGGAGGACAAGCTCGTCACCCAGTGGGTCCCCTCCACCTACCAGTTCCGCTCCACCCAGGGCGCCGGCGCCGGGCAGATCCGCATGGAGAGCCGCCTGCGCCTCTACTACAACCTCGAGGAGGACCGGCGCGGCATCCGCAAGGCCCTCCAGAAGCTGCTCGACGAGTCCACCCGCCGCGAGAACCCCTGGCGCGACAACGAGAACCGCGTCGTGCGCGTCATGCTCTACGGCTCCGTGGCGGGCGGCACCGGCTCGGGCGGTTTCCTGCCCATGGCCTACCTGCTGCGGCGCATGGTGCTCGACGCGGGCTGGGGCCGCCCCAACGTCACCGGCGTGCTCACCCTGCCCACCGCCTTCCTCGACAAGGTGAAGCCCCAGCTCCACCCGGACATCCTCGCCAACGGCTACGCCGCCCTCAAGGAGCTGGAGTTCCTCAACCGCCAGCTCGACTACGCCGGGGGCTCTGGCGAAATCGAGCTCCACTACGACCCGGGCAGCCAGGACCGCGACCGCCAGGTCGTCGGCGAGCGCCCCTTCACGCTCACCTACCTCATCGACCGGCCCGACCAGCTCTCCATCGAGAAGTACGAGAACGCGGTGGCCGATGCCTGCTACCTGCAGATCTTCTCGCCGCTGCTCGGCGCGCAGGCCGGTGAGTACGACAACTACGAGAAGCACCAGAAGAAGCTCGCCCTGGGCCACTTCTCCGTGCACTACGGCTCGTTCGGCACCGCGCTGCTCCAGTTGCCCCGCCGCGACATCCTCAAGTACGCGGGCCTGCGCTACGTGGCGAGCGCCTTCCGGCAATTCCTCTGCTTCGGCGCGGACCACCCGGACTTCCAGGTGCCCTATGGCGACCCGGCCTTCCAGCGGCTGGAGCCCAACGAGAAGAACCGCCGCATCGACGAGAAGTTCAAGGGCTACGTGGCCTTCCGCGCCTCCGACGAGGAGCGCCGCGACGAGAAGGGCCAGTTCTACGGAATCCAGCAGCAGATTGGGAAGGGCGGGAAGAACCTGGCCGAGGCCTTCCGCGAGAAGCTGGAGGCCATCTTCGGCCGGCTGGACGAGCAGATCGACATCCCGGACGTGGAGAAGCAGTCCATCAACCCGGGCAACCCGTCGCTGAGCCGGGCCATCGCGGTGCTGCGGCGGGCCAAGGACGAGTCGCGCGCCCGCGTGTGCGGCGAGTACCTCGAGGCCCAGCGCGGTGACGTGCGCACCGGCCGCTTCTTCGAGTCCTTCTTCAAGGAGTACGAGGTCAACCCCATCGCCCAGCGGCTCTTCCTCGTGCGCCTGCTGGAGCAGTCCTTCGTCGTCCCCTTCAAGGATCCGGAGGAGGGCGCCTACCTCAAGGCCGAGGGTGCGCCGCCGGACCTGGACAGCCCGGAGCTGCGCCAGGAGATCGCCCGGCTGGACTCGGAGATGACGAAGCAGGCGCAGCCCGGCTTCTTCCAGAGCCTCACGGACCGGGACAACAAGGCCTTCGCCGCCGCCAAGCTGCGCGCCGTGGCCAAGGTGGAGAGCTGGGCCAACGAGTTCCGCGACGAGATCAAGCGCTTCTTCTGGAAGTCCTTCGAGAGCGAGCTGCGCAAGGACGCCGAGGCCCGGCTGGAGTCCTTCCGCAAGGTGGCCCAGGTGGCCGACGAGCGCGCCCGCGACGCCGAGTCCCAGGCCGAGCGCTTCCGCAAGGATCCGGCCGCGGTGGACGTGGGCTCGGACGTGGCCCAGTACTACCTGGACGCCGAGGTGCTCCGCGATGACCGGCGCCGTGAGCGGCTGTGGAAGGAGTTCTACAGCCACAAGCTCGACAGCGACGCGAACTTCCGCGTGGCCGATATCTTCGACTCCGTCACCGAGGCCTTTACCCCGGTGCGCGACCCGAGCGGCCAGCTGCGCGCCCGCGACGCGAATGAGATCGTCCAGCACGTGCGCGGCAAGTTGGAGGCCCAGGCCCTGCAGGTCTACGGCCGGGTGATGGAGGAGATGGGGCTGGACCTGGCCACGGGCCTGGAGCTGGAGCAGCGCTACATCGCCCTGCACAAGGCCGGGAAGGACCTGGAGGAGCTGCGCCGCAAGGGCAAGCTGGAGGACGAGCTGCGCGCCGTGTCCGCCACCGAGGTGCGCCGTGGCATCGAGGACCGGCTCAAGCGCCTGTCCGACGAGTGCGTGCTGCTGGCCCATATCGACGCCACGCGCCGCGATGATCCCACGGTGACGCCCGCGGATGTCTTCTACGCCGGCCTGCACGACAAGTACGCCAGTGACGAGGAGGGCTCGCTCTGGAGCGTCCTCAAGGGCGTGGTGTCCGGCACCCACCGCGTGGCGGGCTGGGAGGAGCGCGACTCGCTGGTGCTCTACCGCGCGCTGCTCGGCGTGCCCGTGTACTGGTTCAAGAACGTCCAGTCCGACCTGTACTCCGGCTACAAGCGCGTGCGCGACGACAAGAACCGCACCTACCCGCTGCACATCGAGGCGACGTGGGAGTCCTCGCCGGGCCTGCCGGACCTGGATCCCGTGGAGCTCAAGCGCGCCGAGGAGCGCCGCACCGCCGAGCGTTCCGCCCAGGCCACCCGCGAGGCCCGCGACTCCCGTCTGCGCGCCTTCACCCTGTGCGCCCTGTTCGGTGGCATCTCGCGCGACGAGGAGGGGTACCACTGGAGCTTCGCTGGCACGAAGAACAAGCTGGCGCCGGATCGGGCGCGTGCCTTCGAGGCCTTCGAGGCCCTGGACCCCGTGCTCCGCGGAGACCTGGAGAAGAACGCCCGCGACTCGTGGACGGCCGCGACGGCGGAGCGGCCCTCGCGCGGCAAGCTGCTGGAGGAGGTGCAGGCCCACCAGCGCCGCCTCACCGAGGCCTACGCGCGTGCCGTCTCCGAGCAGAAGGACGCCGAGCGCCGCTTCCTCCAGGACGAGCGCAACGTGGTGGAGGCGCTCGCCGCCGAGCTGAGGAGCTAGCTTGGACGCCGCCGTCTCGTACCCCACCGTCCTGCTCGGACTGGGGCGCTTCGGCCAGGAGGTCATCGGCCGCACGCTCCAGTCCCTGGAGGCCTCTTCGCCCCTGCTGGGCGTGCTGCGCTGCGAGCCCTCGGGTGTGGCCGCCGGGCTCCAGCCCCTGCTGGAGGAGTTGCTGCGCGCGGGCCGTGGCTCGGGCGAGCGGCGCGATCAGCGGTTGGATGTGATCGCCTTCGGTGCCGCGCTGCAGGGCGGTGACGAGGACCTGCTCACCGCGTGCGAGCAGGCCGCGCGTCTGCTCGCCGAGGGCTACGGCACCATGTTCCCTCCGGACCGGCCGCCGGAGCAGCGCACCGCCACGTTGCACCTCGTGGTGCAGGTGCCCGCGCTGTCGAGCCCCCGCGCGTCCGTGGTCTTCGCGCGGCTGGCCGCCCTGGAGAGCTGGGCCCGGGCCCGTCCCGTGTTTCCCCTCCTGGCCCGCATCTGGGTCGTGTCCCAGCAGACCGCCGCGGGCACCCTCTCCTCCGAGGAGATGGTGTCCACCTGTGCTTCCTTCGCGCTCGGCATGGTGGCCTCGGGGTTGCGCACCGAGGACGAGGTGTCCCGCCGCATGGCCCACCCGGCCCGCGACGAGGGCCTCGTGAGCTTCGTCTCGCTGGCCTCCGTGGAGCTGCCCGAGTCCCGCCTGCGCACCTATGCCGCCGCCCGGGCCGCGTATGACGGGCTCGGTGTGCTGGTGGAGCGCGTGCAGCAGCCCGGGACCGATGCCACCCTCGCCATGGGCGCCGTGTCCGCGCTCCAGTACGACCGGTGGCTGGCCCCCTTCGTCGAGGGGCAGGCCGCGCAGCTCTCCCGGCGCCTCGCCGCCGAGTTGTCCCGCTCCCCGGTGGACCTGCCCGCGGAGATCCGCGTGGGTCCGCTCGATACGCCCGAGGAGATCCGCGCCAACCACTCCGGGCTCTTCAAGCCGGCTTCGGTGGAGACCTCGCCCACCACCGTGGACCAGGCCCGCACCGACGAGACCTTCCGGGCCCTGGACCGCGCCGAGGCCGAGGTGGCCACCTCGGTGGAGCAGGGCATCCAGGCGGTGTTCGACGCCTCGCTCGGGCCCTCGTCGGGCTTGTCCCAGTTGCCCTCCGTCGAGCAGGGGCTCAAGCGTGTCATCGCGCAGCTCCACGACGAGCAGGCCCAGGAGGACGCGACCCTGCGGAAGCTGGACCCGTCCCAGCCGGCGGGCCCGCCGGTGGACCCGCACCGCGAGGAGCTGGAGAAGGCCCTGCTGGAGTTGCCCTCGAAGCGCATGGCGCTGGCGGCCGCGGCGGCGCTCGCGCTGGCCGTGCTGCTGGGCGTCTCCTTCGGCACGCTGTCCCTGCTGACTCCGGCCGCGCCCCCGGGCGGCACCACGCTCTCGAGTCCCCAGCTCTCGACGACGGCCCCTCCGGCCGCCACGGGCTTCGACTGGCGCGAGGCCCTGCCGTGGATTCTCGGCGTGCTCGCCTCGGCGGGTGCTGGAGCCGGGTGGCTCTACTTCGTGGGCAACCACACCCGGAAGGAAGTGCGCCGCGTACTGAAGCTCCGGCGGGACGCGCTGGAGTCCCTGGTCAGCCGGGGTGGGGGAGGGCGGCGCGCGAAGCAGGCGGAGTTGCAGCTCGTGGTGCGCCGCAAGCGGGCTCGCCGTGGAGCCATCCTCGCCCTGGAGAACGCCGTGGCCCGGCTGCACGCCGTCCGCCACGCGTTGCTCGAGGCGAGGGATCGCAAGCGGCAGGAGTTGCTGGCGCTCGGGGTGACTCCGGCAGCCGAGGCCCGGTTGGATGACCTGGGGCCGTTGATCGGCGCGGGAGGGCTGCTCCATGGCTCACTCGTGCCTCCGGAGGTCATCAGCCGGTGGATTGCTTCCCGGCGGGAGATTTCCGAGGACCGCGTCTGGGCGGACCGTCTCCTCGAAGGCGCCTGGCCCGAGGGCGGACTGCTCGAGGATGTGCCGTGTGGCGATCCCGAGCGCATCGCCGAGCTGAGCCGGCGTCAGGTGAAGCCGATGGCCGAGCGCAGCGTGCTGGATGATCAAGAGGCGGGCGTGCAGGCCGCGGATGTGCTGCGCGACTTCGGCTCGCGGATGGGGGCGGTGCTCGCTCCGCCGTGCCAGCCGTTGAACGCACATGGGGATCCGGTGCTCGGCGTCCGTCCCGGCGAGGGCTTCGTCATCGCTCCGTCGGCCGGGCGCGACACGCTCGACGCGGGGCTCCGGGACATGCCCACGCGGCTGCCCATCCTCTGGTCTCCCTCCCAGGCCGCGCGCGTCATCTTCCTGCGCACCTGGGAGGGCATCACCGTGGAAGAGATGTCGCGGGGGGCCCGTGCCACCCCGCAGCCCGTGGCGGTTCCGCGAGGTGCGCGATGACGCTGCAACTCCCGCATCTGTCGCAGCAGCTGACGACGATCCTCTACCTGCTGGTCTGGGTGCTGTTGCTCGGCACGCCCGTGTTCGCCTGGGCCCTGGCGGCGCTCGTGGTGGGCTCCGGTCCCAATTCGCGCTGGCGCCGGGCCGCTCTTCCCGTGGGCAAGGCCGTCCTCGTCACCCTCGCGCTGGTGCTCATCACCCGGCTGGTCGAGGCCGCCAGTGCCTCCATGCAGGGCGGGCCGCTCGGCTGGCTCCATGCGCTCACGGCGCTGCCCCAGAGCACGACTCCGGGCGTGCCCCAGGTCCAGTTCACCTGGTTCCCCCTCGACGCCGTCCTGCTGCTCGCTCTGCCCCACGCCGTCGCCTTCGTCGTCGCGACGCTGGTGTTCGCGTTCCAGGAGGCGGGCCACAAGAGCCTCACGTCCTTCCGCGTTCCGCTCGCGGATCCGCTGGCGCTCGTCCTGGTGGTGGTGCCGGTGCTGGCCCTCATCGCGGTGGATGCGCCGTGGCGGCAGGACAAGCCCCGCACGCTGCTCGACCTGGCCGCCGTGCTGCCCATGCTGAGCGTGGCGCTCGCGGTGTGGACGCGCTCCGAGCGCCTCGCGCCTCCGCCCGCCAAGGAGGAGGCTCCCCAGCCCCAGACTCCCGCTCCGCTGCGCGCGGATGTCCCGGGCATGTGGCGCAAGCTGGGCGCCCTCGACTCCCAGGCGCGTCCGCTGCTCGCGACGCCAGGCACGAGCACCCCGGAGCCCGCTCCGGCCTGGAGCGTCGCCGCGTGGCGGGACGCGGGGGCCATCGGGGCTCCACCTCGCGCGCTGGAGGAGATCGCCAATGCGTGGGGCTCGCCCAACCAGGGCTGGCTCGTGGGCGACCTGCCGGACCCCACGGAGCGCTACTTCCTCATCTCGTGCGTGATGCTGGCGCTCCAGCGCGAGGGCCTGCCGTGCATCGTCATCAGCGATGAGCCGGAGGCGCTGCGCGACGCGGTGCTGGAGGCCATTGCCCGCAGTGGCTCGTGGCCCTCGGGGCCGCTGCTGGCCGGCGAGGCGGCGATGCGCGAGGCCTTCGCGGGCAACCGGATGCCGGCCGCCGTCTTCCTGGACGTGGAGCAGTTGTCGGCGGGAGGCATCCGCGCGCTCTCCGAGACGCGGGGAGGCTGTGGCCGGCTGTGGGCCCGTTCGGTGGGGTTGGTGCTGCTGTCGCGCGTGGACCGGGGGACGCCGCTGGCCTCCACGCACCGCATGTTCACGCTGCGGCGGCTGGAACTGGCGCTGTCGGCGGCCGGGGCGCGGTGGAGTGTGCTGGCCACGGGCGTGGGAGGCGGAGGCACGCGGGGGTTGGTGGAGCAGATGTTCCCCGGCATCTCCGTTCGTGAGGTGCCCTTCACGCCGCGCACCGCGGCGCCCGTGCGCGTCTGGCGCGTGGTCGAGGGTTTCCGGGTCCAGCCCGGCACGCCGTGGGTGCGCCGGGCCCTGGAGCCGGTGGTGGGGGCGAAGCTGCCCGCCGCCGTCGGAGACCCGGGTGGGGCGTTCGACCTCAAGGCGGTGGACTTCTGGGGCGGCGAGCTGCGCTTCGTTCGCGATGTGTCCCTCTTCGGTGTGGCCTCCGTGGGCACGCTGGACGAGGCGTGGCTGGTGGCCGCGTACCGGGCGCTCCCCAACCGGGTGCCGCTGGCGGAGGGGCAGACACATGACGCGCTGTGGGGCCTCGCCGACAACCCGGTGACGCGCTTCCTCACGCGGGATGGCAACCTGGACGGGCTGTCGAGCCACGGCATGTTGATGCCGCCACGGGCGCTCGTGGGCTACCACAACGGCGCGCTGGCCACGTCGCACCTCAAGGCCGCCATGCAGGAGGGCTCGCAGGACGTGGAGTCCCTGGCCGCCGTCTTCGGCCGCTCGCGCGTGGAGCAACTGCTGGGGCCGAAGTTCCGTCCCGAGCGCCACGTGGTGCGGCTGGCCGCGGGCCGCCCGGCCGTGCGCAGCCCCGTCGTCCCGGCGGGCATCGCCGAGGCCGTCAATCCGCTGCGGCGCACCGTCAGCGAGCAGGTGGTGCGCATCCTCGACGTGCACAGTGGCCAGCTGCTCACCGAGGTAGATCGGCTGCTGGTGGAGACGCGCTACTACCCGGGCCGCGTGTTCGCCGTGGGCGACTCGCGCTACGAGGTGCCCCTGCATTCGCTGGACACCAAGCGCAATGAGCTGCGCGTCAAGCCGGTGCCCAACGACAGGCCCCTCACGAAGCCGCAGCTGCGCATCCAGTTCGAGTCCGCCACCGTGGTGGAGTCTCCCCAGACGGTGCGTACCGGGCGGTGCGTGTACCAGGTGTGCACCCTGGATGCGACGGTGGTGGAGAGTGTCACCGGCTACTCCCAGCTGGGACGGCCGGGCCGGGTGGACGTGGCCGCGGTGAGCTGCCGCTACCGCACCCGCGTGCGCGGCGTCTTCTTCCCCGCGGCCACCACGCCCCAGGTGCTCGTCCACCTGGCGCGCTCGGCGGACGGGGTGCTGGTGGCGCACCTGCTCTCCAATGACGAGGACATGGACGTGGTGCCGGTGGGGCCGGGCATGTTCCCGGACGCCCCGGCCGGCATCGTGGTGGTGGACCGGCATCTCCAGGGCATGGGCGTGGCCGAGGCGCTGGACCTGGCCCTCATCGACGACACGTTCAAGTGGGTCCGGGCCATCCTGGCCAACTGCAAGTGCCCCAATGGTTGTCTCGAGTGCACGCCCCAGGACGTGCTCGCGTCCGGCCCCGACAAGTCGGGTGTCCTCGGGCTGCTGGGATAGGCGGATGCAATCGCCATGGCGGGTGAGCGTATGCGTGATGACATGAACATCCTCCAGCCCGGAACGCAGCTGGATGGCCGTTACGAGGTGGTCCGGCTGCTCGGTCAGGGCGGCATGGCCGCCGTGTATGAGGTGCGCCACCTCGGGCTGCACAGCACGCACGCCCTGAAGGTGCTCAACGAGAACCTGTCGCTCAACGATGACATCCGGGGGCGCTTTCTCGCCGAGGGCCGCATCCAGGCGCGCCTGCGCCACCCGCACATCGTCCAGGTGACGGAGATCGTCACCACCCCGGTGGCGGGTCTCGTCATGGACTACATCGAGGGCCCCACGCTCGGTGAGTTCTGCCGCGGCCAGGGGCTGGAGCCCCGGGTGCTCCTCGAGGTCTTCCTGCCGGTGCTGGACGCCATGGAGGAGGCCCACAAGCGCGGCGTCGTCCACCGCGATCTCAAGCCGGACAACGTCATCATCGGCAAGGATAGCCGGGGCCGGCTCCAGCCCATGGTGACGGACTTCGGTATCGCCAAGGTGGAGGAGGGCCCGGGCGGCAAGGCGCGCACCCAGGCCGGCGCCCGCATGGGCACGCTGTTGTACATGAGCCCGGAGCAGATTCGCGGGGCCGGTGAGGTGGATGCGCGCACCGACATCTTCTCGCTCGGCGCCATCCTCTACGAGGCCGCCACCGGGAAGGTCGCCTTCCACGCGTCGAGCGACTTCGACACGATGAAGAGCATCGTGGAGGGCACCTATGAGCCCCCCGAGCGCGTCGTGGGCGGCATGCACCCCGTTGTCGCCGGCTGCATCCGCAAGGCGCTGGCCGTGGACCCCGCCGAGCGCTTCCAGGACTGCGCCGCCTTCCGCGAGGCCCTGGAGAACGCCTTCGAGGCCGGCGCACAGGCGCCCCAGAAGCCGTCCCGCTCCTACGCGGTGACCCAGGTGGAGAACCCTCCGGCGAAGACTCCGTCCACGCCTCCCGCCGGGGTGAAGCCCGGGACGGACCCGGACGCGTACGCGCCAACCTACGTGGCGGATACCGGCCGTTTTCCGAGGGCCGATCGCGTTCCGGATACCGGGCGGTTCCCGACGGCTACTCCGCCGCCTCCCACTCCACCGCCCACTCCGCCGACGCCCCAGGCGATCGCGCCAGTGGCTCCTGCCCCGGTCCAGAGCGCTCCGGTCAATACCGTCCGGGTGAGTCAAAGGCAGGTGGTACAGGCCTCCTCTCCGGCGGAGATGACTCGATCCGAGGTCTCGCCCGGAGTGGCCGTGCTGCTGAACCTGTTCTGCTTGTCCGGCGGAGGGCAGATCTACAACGGCCAGACGGCCAAGGGAGTGCTCGGCCTCATTGGATCTCTCTTCGTCATCACGAGCATCTTCTCCTCGGGACCCTTGGGCGCCTGTTTCTGGCTCATGTGGTACGGCGCGTTCATCGTGGATGCGTACAGGGTCGCCTCCAAGCGCCAGCGAGGGCTGCGCGTGGGCCCCTGGGAGTACTAGCTGGAGTAGAGTCGCGCCATGTTGAGCCCGGGGAATGTGGTCGAGCGCTATGAGGTGGAGCGCGAGCTGGGTGGCGGCGGCATGGCGCGCGTCTACAAGGTGCGCCACGTGGCCCTGGGCAGCGTCCATGCGCTCAAGGTGCTGGACCCCGAGCTGGTGGGCAACGCCGAGCTGCGCGCCCGCTTCCTGGACGAGGGCCGCATCCAGGCGCGCCTGAGGCACCCGAACATCCTGGTCATCACGGACGTGGTCGTGGCGCCCGGTGTCGCGGGGCTCGTCATGGACTACCTGGAGGGGGAGTCGCTCGACAAGTACCTGGCCAACGCGAAGCAGCCTCCGGGCGCGGACGAGGTGCGCGACATCTTCCGGCAGGTGCTGGCGGCCATGGGGTTCGCCCACCAGCACGGCGTCATCCATCGGGATCTCAAGCCCTCCAACATCTTCCTGGAGCAGGTGCACGGCCGGCGGGTGGTGCGGGTGCTCGACTTCGGCATCGCCAAGGTGTCCGACGCCGAGGGTGGGCCGGTGGCGCGCCCGGGCTCGCGCATGGGCACGCCGCAGTACATGAGCCCGGAGCAGATCCGCTCGGCGGAGGAGGTCACCGTCCGCTCGGACATCTTCTCGCTGGGCGTCACCCTCTACGAGCTGGCCACCGCGCAGCCGTGTTTCCAGGGCGAGAGCGACGCCGCCATCATGGAGAAGATCGTCCGGGGGGAGTTCATGTCCCCGGGCGTGGTGCATCCGGGCATCGAGCCAGGGCTTCGCGCGGCCATTGTTCGGGCGATGGCCCTGGAGCCGGAGCGGCGCTTCGCTTCGTGCGCGGAGTTCTCCGCTGCTCTGGATGAAGCTCTGGCGGCCCCGCCTCGCGTGGCGACGCCGATGCGTGTTCCCGTGACGCGTGCCCCCGAGGCGGCTCCGCGGTTCCAGGAGTCCGAGGGGAACGAGCCCACGTTCGTGCCCATGCCCGCCGCGAGGGCCGCACCGGTCAACCCGGCGCCGGCGCCCGTCATGGAGAAACCCAGGCCCGCGCCCGCCGCCCGTCTCGCCGAGCCGAAGCCCGCGGCACCCATCGAGAAGAAAGCTCCGAAGCTCGCGAAGAAGCCCGCGCCTCCACCCCAGGAGGAGACAGAGGCGGAGGAGGCTCCACGGCGTGGCAAGCCCTGGCGCTGGGTGGTGCTCTTCGCACTCGCGGGGCTGGCGGCCATGTTCGGCTCGGCGCTCATCGGAACGCTCTCCGGGGGCTCCTCGCAGTCCGCGCCGAAGGCTCCGGTGACGCGGCCCGGTGGCTCGACGGGCACCCGCTCGCGCTGAGCGGAAGACACCGTAACGCCTTGGACCCGGCACTCCGCTCCGGGGCACCGCTTCATTTCGGACAGAACCCGCGATGGGCAGGACGTGCCGGGGCTCGCCCGCACGGCGTCACTGGCAGAATGTGCCGTGAGACGAGGGATGCACGAAACGGGGGCCGTCATGAGCGGGTCGCGCTGTTTCGCTTCGTTGGATGACTCGCACTGGCCGCTGCTCATCACCCGTATCGTGGGAGAGGGGTCGAACCAGGAGTTCGACGACTACCTCGTCCGCTCCACCCGCTCCATGGAGCGCGGGCAGACGCACGTGCTCGTCGTCGACCTGAGCGATGCCGTGGGCATGTCGCCCGAGCAGCGCAGACGGCTGGAGCAGTGGTCTCGGGACCATGACGAGGTCATGCGGCGGACGGTGGTGGGTGCCGCCTACATCACCTCCACCGCGGTGGTCCGGCTGGCGCTGAGCGTCCTCCTCTATGTGCGGAGGCCGTCCTATCCCTACATCATCGTGACTCGGGAGGAGCATGCGCTCGAGTGGGCCATCAAGCGGCTGGAGGACGTGGGGCTGCACGCGTCCGCCGGGCGCATCCGGCGCGACCTGGGGCTGCTGTCCCAACCTCGCGCCGGTTAGCCGGGCCCCTCACGCGCCCTGGAGCTCCTTCGCGGTGGCGAGCACCTCCGCCACCACCGTCCGCACGTCCTCCGCCGTGGTGCGGTGGTTCACGAAGCAGGCGCGCAGGGCGAAGCGTCCCGACAGCGTGGCGTTGGAGAGGTAGACGCGGCCCCGCGCGTTGAGGCGTGCCATCAGCCGGGTGTTGAAGGCGTCGCGCTCGGGCTCGGCCAGGTCCGCGACGTAGCGGAAGCACACCGCGCTCAACGGCACGGGCGCGAGCAGCTCCAGCTTCGGCTCCGCCCGCACCAGCTCCGCCAGCAGTGAGGCGTTCTCCAGGTCCTTGCGGATGGCCTCCCGGAAGGCGCGCAGCCCGTGGTAGCGCACCGACAGCCACGGCTTGAGCGCGCGCGCGCGGCGGGACAGCTCCAGGGACTCGTCGAAGAAGGCGAAGCCCTCCACGCTGTCCGAGCTCATGGTGCGCACGTAGTCGCCGGAGAAGGTGAAGGCGCGGCGCGCGGCGGCGGCCTCCCGGTAGAGCAGCACCCCGCAGTCCACCGGCTGGTAGAGCCACTTGTGTGCGTCCATGGAGAGCGAGTCCGCCAGCGCGAGCCCCTCGAAGCGCTCGGGGACGGCCATGGCCGCCAGCGCGCCGAAGGCTCCGTCCACGTGCATCCACAGCCCATGCTTCCGGGCGATGGCCGCCACGTCCTTCAGCGGATCCACCGCGCAGGTGTTGACGGTGCCCGCGGTGGCGACGACGGCCAGCGGGCGTCTGCCGGCGGCCACGTCGTCGGCGATGGCGCGCTCGAGAGCGTCGGGGCGCATCCGCCACTCGGCGTCCGTGGGGATGAGGCGCAGGTTCCTGCGTCCCAGGCCGAGCAGTGCCAGGGCCTTGGGGATGGACATGTGTACTTCCGTGGAGGCGTACACCACCCCCGAGGGCGAGCCCTCCTCGTTCGCCGGGGCCTTCGCCTCGCGCGCCATCGTCAGGCCCATGAGGTTGGCCGAGGAGCCACCACCCGTGAGGCTCCCGGTGAAGCCGTGGCAGCCCACCGCGGCCGCCAGTCCCCGCACCACCGCGCGCTCCATGCTCACCATCGTGGGGGACGAGCGCCACGCGGTGACGTTCTGGTTCAGCACGCCCGCCAGGTAGTCCCCGAGCGCGCCCACCGGCTCGCCCGAGCCGAGCACGTACGCGAGAAAGCGCGCGTTGCCCGCACGGGTCCCGGCCATCACCGCGCCCAGTGCGTCGAGCGCCCCGTCCTTCAGGCCCTCCTCGGGCAATCCCTCGGCGAAGAGCGCCTCGGTGGCGCCGCCGGTGGTGGCGGGAGCGATCGCCCGGGTGTCCAGCTCCGCGAGCCACTGCTCGGCGAGGGTGGATACACGGAGGGCCAGACGCCGGAAGTCGTCGGTGGTCAGCTCGAGGGGATTCATGGGGTGGCCCTCTTACCAGATTGTCCCTTGCCCTTTCCGTCCCATGGATTGCTACCCTCGGCGCCTCTTTACGCCCGAGGAGCCGGACCCATGCACTCCATCGAGAGCATCATTTCCGAAGTCATCGAGCCCAAGGCCATGGAGGTGGACCGGTACGGCGTCTACCCTCGGGCGGCGATGGACGCGCTGGGCAAGGCGGGTCTGCTGGGGCTGCTCAGCGCCAGGGAGGTGGGCGGAAGAGGCGAGGGGCTCCGGGCGGCGGCGGCGCTGGTCGAGCAGGTGGGCATGGCATGTGGCTCCAGCGGCATGGTGCTGTGCATGCATTTCTGTGGCGCGGCGGTCATCGAGCAGCACGGGCCGCGAGACATCCGCGAGGCCATCGCCGCGGGGCGCCACGTGACGACGCTGGCGCTGTCGGAGGCGGGCTCGCGCAGTCACTTCTGGGCGCCGGTGAGCACCGCCCTCTCCGTGCCCGAGGAGGACATCGTCCGGTTGGACGCGGACAAGAGCTGGGCCACCTCCGCGGGCCAGGCCGACAGCTACGTCTGGTCCAGCAAGCCGGTGGAGGCCCGGGGCATGAGCTCGCTCTGGCTGGTTCCGGGCAACGCCCGCGGGCTGTCGTTCCCCGTGGCGTTCGATGGCATGGGCCTGCGGGGCAACTCCTCCAGCCCCATCGTGGCGCGGGACGTGCGGGTGCCCCGCTCGGCGATGCTCGGCAAGGACGGGGGTGGGTTCGACATCATGATGAGCAACGTGCTGCCCCACTTCCAGGTGCTGGGCTCCAGTTGCTACCTGGGCATCATGGAGGCCGCCACGCGCAAGGCGGCGGCGCACGTGACGAAGACGCGGCTGCTCCACACCGGGCAGTCCCTGGCCGATCTCGCCACCATCCGGGCCTACCTCGCCCGCATGCGCATGAAGACGGACCTGGTGCGCGGGCTGATCCGCGACACGCTGGACGCTCTCGAATCCAAGCGCGAGGACGCGCAGATGCGGGTGCTCGAGGTGAAGGCCGCCGTGGGCGAGCTGGCCCCCGAGGTGACCGAGCTGGGCATGCGCGTGTGCGGTGGCGCGGCGTACCGCAAGGAGGTGGGCATCGATCGGCACTTCCGCGATGCCAGCGCCGTCACCGTGATGTCGCCCACCACGGATCTGCTCTATGACTTCATCGGCAAGGCGATGACCGGAATGCAACTCTTCGACTGACACTTTCCTCCCATTCCCGAGTGCCTAGGTTTGTCTCGGGGATTACGGGGGAGGGGACGGATGGTGGGTTTTTCGACGGCGCTGCTCGCGACGGTGCTCGCGAGCCTCGCGCCCGTGGTTCCGGTGAGCGGTGGCAACGCGCTCACCCTGCCGGCTCAACGACATGCGGTGCGCATCGACACGGGAAGCGGACGTCCGCCCACCTGGTTGCTCACCGTTCAGCAGGGAGGCGCGGAGGGGCGGGGGTTGTCGTTCTTCCGCTCGGACGATGGGGGGCGCACGTTCCGCTTCGCCGCGGCGATCCAACCGGACGCCAGCCACGCGGACCGGGCCGAGGTGCTCGCGGTGGGCCGGGACGTGGCACTCGTCTACTCGTTCGAGGCGCCCAAGCTGACGGCCTCGCGCCGGCACGACGTGTACTTCCAGTGGTGGCGCTACCGGCCGGAGACGCACGACTGGGCACCCCAGCCCGCGGTGCGCGTCTTCGATGCCGATGACACCACGGCCTACTCCCGGGCGCTGCTCGCGCGCGATTCGCGAGGCAGGCTGTGGGTGCAGGCCTTCCGCCTGGACTCGGATGGGGGCTCCACCGCGGTGCTGTCCGTCTCCGCCGATGGGGGCGCGAGCTTCCAGCGGCAGGCGAACCTGGGCCGGGTGAAGCGCCGGGGCGGTGGGCGGTTGCTGAGCCTCGGCTCGAAGCTCGTGTTCATCTACGCCATGCATGACGGCTTCGAGCCCACGCGTCTGCGCATCCGCGATGACGCGGAGCCGCTGGACTCCTGGAGCTCCGTGCGCGACGCCTTTTCCGAGGGCATCTACCACGGGGCCGCGCTGAGCGCCGTCGCGGATGGCCGGGGTGGCATGCACCTCGTCTACAAGGACGAGTCCGAGCGCCTCTACCACCGCCACTTCAATGGAAGCACGTTCGGCCCGCGCACGTTGCTGGAGGGCTCGAGCGACTGGGCGATGCAGGCGGCCACCACGCGCATCGGCGACACGCTGTACGTCTTCTACAACACCCTGCGCGAGCCCAACGTGAGCTACGAGGTGCGCGCCCGGGTGCTGAAGGACGGGCGCTTCAGCGAGCCGGTGGTGCTCGACTCGCGGCGGACCTACAAGGGCTACCCCAACGCCCTGGAGACCTTGCCGGAGGGGACCTCCGAGGTGCCCTGCTTCTTCGGAGATGCCCCCGACGCCAACTCGCGCGGGTACGTGAGCCGCGTGGCCCTCGCGGTGCCGGGAGGAGGCGGGGAGGAGGAACCCCCGGACGAGGACGAGGAGGTGCCCGGGTCCGAGCCGGAGCCCGGTGAGCTCCTCTTCGGCGACACCTTCCCGCGCACTTCGTCGAGCGGCCTCGGGAGTGACTGGAGGCTGAGCGGGCTGTGGCTGACGGATGGGCGGCGCGCGGTGAGCGACCTCGACAACCCGGAGGGGGACAACCTCGCCCTCGCGCTGCCCTCGCGCTGTGCCGACTGCCAGGTTCAGGTGCGGCTGCAGGCCTTCGGCGCGGACGAGGCGGGCCTCGTGGTGCGCGCCGAGGGGGATGCACGCTATGCGCTCGTGCTGTTGCCGCAGGGGCGCATCCAGTTGCGCCGCTACCGGGGTGGAAGTTTCACGGTGCTCGGCGAGGCCGCGAGCGGCCTGGCGGCTCCCTGGGATGCCGCGACGCTCTCCCTGTCGGTGTGGGGCGCGGGCCCGGTTCGGCTCTCGGCCTCGGTGGAAGGGCAGGTCCGCCTCCGGGTGACGGACGACGACGCGGCCGCGCTCACGGGAGAGGGAAACGCGGGACTCGCCACGCCCATCGCGGGTGTCTGGTTCGACGATTTCCTGGTGCGCGTGCTCGGCACCGCGCCATGACCCTCCCGGGTGGGTGTTGGTTGATGGACGGACAAACCCTGGGGGGCGTGCTCTAGCCTGCAATCCACGTTTCCACCGGTCTTTACGACAGGTGGGCGAACGCGGCTTGCTGGCACGATGATGCTCACCAACTCGAGGGGAGTGTGAGCGCCATGGGCCAGGCCATCTGGAAACGCAACAACGTGCAGGTGCTCGGAAAGGGCCGGGACACCCTCATCTTCGCCCACGGCTTCGGTTCCGAGCAGAGCGCCTGGAGGCACCAGGTGGCGGCGTTCCAGGACCGCTACCGCATCATCCTCTTCGATCATGTGGGGTGCGGCGGGTCCGACCTCGACGCCTACAGTCCTCAGCGCTACAGCGGCGTTCACGCCTACGCCGAGGATCTGCTGGAGCTGTGCGGGGAGCTGAAGCTCTCGGACACCATCTTCGTGGGCCACTCCTTCAGTGGAATGGTGGGCGTGCTGGCGGCCCTGGTGGAGCCGCGGCGCTTCCGCCAGCTCGTCTTCGTCAAGTCGACGCCCCGGCTCCTGGACGATCCGGAGTCGGGCTACGTGGGGGGGTTCACCCGGGCGGAGCTCGATGCGCTCTTCGATGCCATGGCCGCCGGCTATCACTCCTGGGCGAGCGGCTTCGCGCCCCTGGCCATGGGCAACCCCGAGCGGCCCGAGCTGGGCCAGGAGTTCGTCCGTACGCTGTCCTCCATGCGGCCGGACATCGCCCTGGACGCCGCGCGGACGATCTTCCAGTACGACCACCGGTTGGATCTGCCGCGGCTGAAGGTGCCCACGCTCATCATCCACTCCGGGGAGGATCTCGCCGTGCCCAACCAGGTGGGCGAGTACATGGCGAGGCGCATCCCGCTGGCGAGGATGATGACCATCGCCGCGCGCGGGCACCTGCCCCACCTGAGCTCGCCCGAGGCGGTGAACCGGGCCATCGACACCTATCTCCACGCGACGGCATGAAGCCGGGGTGGTCGCGGTTCCGGAGAACTTGTCCAACTGTTGGACAACTTTGGGAAGACCGTGCCCGGCGGGCGGAGGTCAGCCGGTGGCCCGAGCGGAGCTGGCGCCGGGCTCGACGGCCTGGAGCAGGACGGGCCAGAAGTGCTCGGCCATGCGCTGGTAGCCGGTGTCCGAGGGGTGGAAGCCATCGGCGGAGAAGTAGTCGGTGCTACCGGGCAGCTCCTGGAGGCTGGGTCCGTGGAGGTCCACGCCGAGCAGGCCATGGCGCGCCACCACGCGAGCCACCGCCTCGTTGAAGGAGGCGATACGCGCGGAGATGAGCTGGACGGGCAGGAAGGGTGTCGCCAGCCGCGCGATGGGGGCGAGCGACATGTCCGGCAGGTTGGCCAGCACCACCGGGGCGCCCGTGGCCGCGAGGCCTCGCGCCAGTTGGTCGAGGTTGGACTCGAACTGGTGGGGCTCCACGCCGCGCCACAGGTCGTTGATGCCCACCGCGAGTGTCACCACCTGGGGGCGCGAGCGGGAGGCCTTGGGGAGCTGTCCGGAGAGGACGGTGGCGCTGGTGGCGCCGCTCACCCCCAGGTTGAGCAGGCCCACCCCCTGCCGGGTACGGCGCAGCCGCTGGAAGAGGTGTTCCACGTAGCCACCACTGCGCGAGCCCACTCCGACGGCGGAGGAGTCACCCAGGGCCACGTATCTCAGGGAGAGTGCGCTCATGAGGTGCTCTCCATAGCGGCCAGCGGGCCGGTTCGCAGCGCCATGTGCCTGGCCGCTCCACTGGCGGACAGGAGAGGCCTCGTCCGGAGGGCGGGGTGTGCTCTATTCCGGTGCGATGACGCGTCCTTCGATTGCCTTCCTGGGCCTGGGCTCCGCGCTGCCGGAGCGTGTTCGTACCAGCGCAGATCCCATCTTCGATCGCATCCGAGAAGCCGCGCGGGCACAGGGCCTGTCCGAGGCCTCGCTCTTCTACGGCAACCGGGAGCACCGGTGCCTGGGTCCGGACGAGTCGCTGGCCTCGCTCACGGCGAAGGCGGGGCGCGCGGCGCTGGAGGACGCGGGCGTGCGTCCGGAGCAGGTGGATCGGCTGTACGGCTACGTGTCCGTGTCCGAGTTCGTCTCGCCCAACGCGCTGTACCAGGTGCACCGGGAGCTGGGCCTGGGCGGGCATGCGCTGGTGGTGCCGGTGCAGGCGGATTTCGGCAACTTCGTCATGGGGACGGTGCTGGCCTGGGAGGCGATGCTGGCGGGGCACTCGGAGCGGGCGCTCGTGGCCGTGGGGGCGGGCTGGACGCGCAACGTGGACTACTCACAGGGTCATGCCTTCGGCATCGGTGATGGCGCGGGCGCGGCCGTGCTCGGCGTGGGGGAGCGGCTCGTCCTGGTGGATTACGCCGCCGACACCTTCAGCGACGAGTATGGCGCCATGACGATGCGGCCCCGCCCCGAGGCCGGCTTCACCACTCCCGTGTACGGGCTCGAGCCGTCCCGGGGCGTGCGGGCCTTCCTGAACACCGGCATGGAGGGCCCGCCGCGGCTCGTCGAGCGGCTGCTGCGCAAGCACGGGCTCACCGGGGACGACATCACCCTCGTGTCACACCAGGCCACGCGCAAGCTGTTGGACCACTGGAACGAGAAGATCCGCCCGCGCGAGTATCTGCACACCCTCGAGGACCGCGGCAACATGGTGATTGCCTCCATCCCCGTCACCCTGGCCCGCTACCACCGCGAGCTGCGCACGAAGTACCTCGTGCTCTTCGGCATCGGCATCGGCGCGCACCAGGTGGCCCTGCTGGTGCGCGTGTAGGGCGGGTGCTACCGGGCGCCCTCCTGCTGGCGCTGTTGCATCCGCTGGAGGCGCTCCTGCCTGCGCTTCTCGCGCTCCTCGCGCCGGCCCTCCCGCTCGGCCTTCCTCAGCAGCTTCTCCAGCTTCATCTTCCCGTCGTGCCGGGCCATGAAGATGGCCAGTTGCGCCCGCTTCTGGGGAGGCAGGTCCCTGGCCAGCGCCTGGTACATCTCCCGGTCGAGCGCCGTGAGCTGGGTCCGCGCGTCGAACACCCGCTGCACCGCCTGGTCCACCTGCGACTGGGTCGAGGCATCTCCCCGCGCCGCCTTCCTCAGCACCTGCGCGGACTCCTGCACCTGCTCCACCAGGGGCCGGCGGCGCTCGTCGAACTGGCGCATCGTGTCCGCCATCTTCAGCGCCTGGGACTCCTCCAGGTCCAGTTCCTCGGCCAGTCCCACCACCCGCATCAGGCGCGTCTGCCGCTCCGCGCGCTCCGCGGCTTCCTTCGCCTCGGGCGTCTGGGCCAGGGACGCCAGGGGAAGCAGGCTCAGGGTCAGCACCGCCAGTCGAAAGGGCTTCATCACAGCGACTCTCCAGGGTTCGGGTTCGAGAAGAAATCGTCCAGCTCGGAGTCCAGGAACTCGTCGGACTCGAGCTCCTCCAGGTCCGCGTCGGACAGGTCGAGCGCGTCGGCCAGGGGATCCGCCAGCGCCCACTGCTCCAGCGTGAAGGCGTCCTCCTCGGGTGGGCTGGCGGGCGCTTCCACGGGGGAGGTGGGCGCGGGAGGCGTGGTGACACGGCTCCGCAGCACCGGTCCCAGCACCAGCAACACCACGGCGGCCGCCGCCATGAGTGCTCCCGCGGTCCGCATCCGCGCCGCCTGCTGGACCTGGGCCCTGTGCCAGGCTCCCACCGTCGTCCGGGGGAGTGCCGCCACCACGGCCTGCTCCTTCAAGGAGGGCGGCGGCAGCGCGGCCAGGCCGAGCACCTCGTGGTCCGCCTCCGCCTCCGCGCGGCAGGCGGCACAGGCGTCCAGGTGCGCGCGCACCCGCGCCTCCTCCTCGGGCTCCAGCGCTCCCGCGGCGAAGAGGGTCAGCAGTTCTTCCTGGTTCTGGCATGCCGCCATCAGCGCTCCTCCTCGGACGGCTCCGCCACCTGCGCCCGGAGGCGCTTCACGGCGTGATGGAAATTCACCTTCGCGTTCGTCTCCGTGATGCCGAGTGTCTCGGCGATGTCCCGGAAGCCCAGCCCACCGTCCACTCGCAATGTCAGGACCTCGCGCTGGCGGCGGGGCAGGGTGAGCACCGCCGCGCGCACCTGCCGCTCCCGCTCGCTCCGCTCCAGGGCTTCCTGCGCGGACTCTTCTGGAGACTCGGTCTCCGGGGGCTCCACGGCCTGGAGCCAGCGCCTGCCCTGGCGGGCGTGGTTCTTCGCCAGGTTGAGCGCGATGCGGATGAGCCAGGCCCGGAAGGGCGCGGGGCCCGAGGGGCTCCAGCGGGCGAAGACACGGCGCGAGGCCTCCAGGGCCCGCAGGAAGGCCTGTTGGGCGAGATCCGCCGCGTCCTCGGGCCGGGCCGTGTAGCGCCGCAGGAGGGCGAAGACCAGGGCCCGGTGCCGCTCCACCAGCGTGCCGAAGGCCGCCTCGTCACCGGCCAGGAAGGCACGGCAGAGCGCCTCGTCGCTCGGTTCGGTGGCGGCCTTCGCCAGCGCCAGGGATGTCTCCAGGGCCTTCACGCCTCCTACGAACACCGGAACCGGCGGCAAGTTAAAGGAGGTTTTTTCGTTGGAATTCCAGGTACCCGGTGAGGTTCTGGGAAGTAGGGACGGGGACCCTACTTGAAAGGTTAGAAAACGGTTCGCATCGCCGGTCTGTTCCGCTATTCTGTGCGGCGTGGGCTGACGGGCTCACGGACTGCCCGGGCGGGCGAGGAGTGCGCAGATGGCGGAGATGATTGGGGGCGACATTGGCACGCAGATCCTGAATGCCGTTCAGGGTCTGGGTGTGAGGATGGACCGGCTGGAAACCCAGGTGGCGGACCTGAACGCCCGGATGGCGAGACAGGAGAAGCTGACGGAGAGCCTGGGAATCGAGTTGGGGCGCCAGCGGGTCGAGTTCGAAAGCCTGCGGGCCGAGTCAGAGCGCCGGTGGGCCGAGTCGGATCGTCAGTGGGCCGAATTCCGCATCTGGCGTGATGGTCTGCGCGGGGACTTCAAGCAGATGCTCGCGGACATGCAAGAGGGGTTCAGCCGGCTGCATGCCCGAGACGAGCTCACGGCGAGCACGGTGGTCATGATGGCTTCGGTGCTGCGCCGGCCGACGGAGCTCGGTGAGGAACTCGAGAAGCGTCTGCGCGAGCTCCAGCCCCACTGACGCCGTTCGTGCCACCGGGCTCGCCTGCCTGCTTCACCCGGGAAGTCTCCTCCGGGCAGGTTGCCGCCCACCTCCCCCCGCTGACACAATGGAGGGGCTCACCGAGGGCATCGCACCATGGCAACGGACGGCACGGCCGCGCGCATCAAGGGCAGTGTGCTCATCACCCGCCTCAATCTCTTGATGAAGCAGGGCGGGACCGGGCGTGTCCAACAGGTGCTCCAGCGCTTGTCTCCGGCCGATCGCAAGCTCCTCGAGGGCGTCATCATGCCCATCGGCTGGTACCCCCTGGAGCTCAACCTCCGCCTCGACGCGGCCATCGCCGATGCGCTCTCGCCCAGGGATCGCAACAAGGCCTTCGTCGAGATGGGCCGCGCCTCCGCCGAGGAGAACCTCAACGGTCCCCACCACGTGTTCATCCGCAAGGGGGATCCGCACTTCCTCCTCAGCCACGCGCCGGAGATCTACCGGCTCTACTACGCGGTGGGCTCCCGCACCTACGAGAAGGCCGGGCCCCGCAGCGCGGTGTTGCGCACCCTGGGCGCCGAGAGTGTCACCGAGGCGGACTGTCTCACCATCGTCGGCTGGTACGAGCGCGCCATCGAGATGAGCGGTGGCCGCGAGGTGCGTGTCGAGCAGAAGATGTGCCGCGCCCGGGGCGGCGTCTACTGCGAGTACCACTGCTCCTGGGAGTTCTAGGTGCCCGCGGGCGGCAGCGGGTGCTCGCTCAGGTAGCGCAGCACGTCGTCCAGGTGCTTGTAGACGCGCACCTCGTGGCGGATGACGGACTCGATGAGGCCGTCCGGGCCGATGATGTAGGTGACGCGCCGGTCCACCTTCAGCACGGGCCACAGCACGTCATACGCCTGGCTGATGGTGCGCGCCTCGTCGCCCAGCAGGGAGAAGTGGATGTTCTCCTGCTCGGCGAACTCGCACTGCGTCTTCACCGTGTCCACGGACACACCCACCAGCTCCGCCCCGAGCGCTTGAATCCGCTCGTGGTTGTCCCGGAAGTGGCGCGTCTCCTCCGTGCAGGCGATGGTGAAGGCCTTGGGGAAGAAGAAGAGCACCACCCGCCTTCCCCGGAGCGCGGAGAGCGAGAAGGTGTGTCCCCAGCAGTCGGTGCCGGTGAAGTCCGGGGCGGCTTGTCCCACGTCGAGCATCTTCTTTTCGGCCTCCTGACGCCGGACTCCCCTAGCATGCTTCCCGCCGAGACGTCCTCGCTCACCCAACACAGAGCTCCCCCGTGGCCCTCCCGACCGCCGTTCCGTTGACCGCCTCCTTTCTCGACCGTCTCGCCCATGGACTTGGCGTTACCCGGGTGGCGCGGGTCACGGGGTTGGACCGGGCCGGGGTGGAGGTGGCTGCCGCGGTGCGTCCAGGCGGCTACGTGCTCCAGGTGTGCAATGGCAAGGGCCTGGATTTCCAGGCGGCGTCCGCTGGAGCGCTCCTGGAGACGGCGGAATTGTGGGGGGCGGAGAACGTCCCCCTGGAGCGGCTCGTCTGGGGCTCCATGGATGGGCTGGAGGCCCGGGGCCGCGCCGTCTGGGGCGCCGAGGAATTGGGCACCCGGGGCGGCGTGGTCGTCTCCCGGCTGTGGAGCCGCGAGATGCGGTACGCGTGGTGCGAGGCCACCGAGCTGCGCTCCGGGCGTCCCGTGCTCGTCCCGGCCCAGGGGGTGTACTGCCCGCCCACCGGGGCTCCGTCGCTCGGCCCGGTGAGCGTGCGGTGGACGAGCAATGGCTCGGGTGCGCACCCCGAGCGGGCCCGGGCGCTGCTGCACGCGCTGCTGGAGGCCACGGAGCGGGACCAGCTCGCGCGCATCCTCCCGGAGGGGTGGTCCGAGGCGGTCCTCCTCTCGCGCCTGCTGCGCCCGGGAGAGCTCGAGCGGGGCGCTCCCCGGACGGCGGCGCTCGCGCGGGCCCTGGGCGAGCGGGGCTTCGCCGTCTACCTCTTCGATCTCACGCCTGACCGGCGGACGCCCCGTGCCGTGGGTCTGCCCGTGGGGGGCGCGCTGCTCGTGGACCGCGAGGAGGGCCCGGTGCCCCTGGCGGCCGGGTACGCCTGCGGGCTGGGGAGGGACCAGGCCCTGCTCGGCGCCCTGCTGGAGGCGGCCCAGTCCCGCCTCACCGACATCCACGGTGCTCGCGAGGACGTGGCCGCGGGAGACCGCGAGGCCACCCTGGCCCTGGCGGCCGCCTGCGCGGAGGTGCGCCCGCGCCGGGCCGTGGAGTCCATGCCCGACGTCTCCGGAGAGGTGTCTTCGCCGGAGGAGGCGGTGCGCGAAGTGCTGGTGCGGCTCGGGAAGGTGGGCTTCAACCGGGCCGCCGCCGTCGAGCTGGAGGCCCCCCTCCCCGGACTCCACGTGGTGCGCGTGGTGGTGCCGGGTCTGCGCGTCTCGGAGTTGCTGTGAAACGAGCTGCCGTGAAACGACGTCCGGCCCATCATCCCGATGATCTCCTGGTCTTCCTCGGCCCCTCGTTGCCGGAGGAGGACGCCCTGGCCCTGGTGCCCTGCCGGGTGTTGCCGCCCGCGCGCCAGGGAGACGTGTGGCGGGCCCTCTCGCTGCGTCCGAGGGCCATTGCCCTGGTGGATGGCGTCTTCGAGGCGCAGCCCTCCGTCTGGCACCACGAGCTGCTGGCCGCGCTGGATGCCGGGGTGGCGGTGTTCGGCGGGGCCAGCATGGGCGCGTTGCGCGCGGCGGAGCTCTCGCGGCACGGCATGGTGGGCGTGGGCCACATCTTCGAGGCGTACCAGCGGGGCGAGCTGGTGGATGACGCCGAGGTGGCGCTGCTCCACGCCGACGCGGAGCACGGCTTCCGTCCCCTCACGGTGCCGCTCGTCAACGTGCGTCACGCGGCGCGCCAGGCCGAGGGCGCGAAGGTGCTCGCTCCCGGCGAGGCCCGGGCGCTGGTGGACGCGGCGGCGGCGCTCTTCTACCAGGACCGTACCTGGCCCCGGGTGCTGGCGGCCGTGGGCGAGGCCTGGCGTCCGGCCACCCGGACGAAGTGGGACGCCTGGGCCGCCAGGGGCCTCGAGGACCTCAAGCGCGAGGACGCCCGTGCCTGCCTCCAGGCCGCCTCGGCGTGGATCGCCTCGGGAGAGGAGCTCCCGGTACGAGCCCGGATGGGCCGGCCGCCGCCCTCGTCCTACGTGCGCCGCCGCCGCCTCGTGGAGGGGCTGTGTGCGACGGAGGGAGGCCTCGTGTCCTCGGAGGAGGTGCTCGCGGGGCTGCGCGCCGCGCCCGAGGCCCGGGAGCTGGCGGAGATGGGCTTGCGGCGGGCGTTGCTCGCGGGCCAGGCGCGGTCGCTCGGTCTGCGTGCCACGGACGAGGAGGTGCTGCGGGCCGAGGAGGAGTGGTGGGAGCTGCTGGACCTGCCGCCAGAGGAGCGCGAGACGTACCTCGTCTCCTGTGGCCTGGATGCGCACGAGGTGCGGCGGCTGTGCGAGGACCGGGCGTTGGAGCGGCTCATGCTCGAGCACGCGCCGCGCGTGCTGCCAGACGGGCCCTCGTGGGACGAGGCGCTCGCCACGGAGGCGCGCCTGAGGGGCCACTGGGTGGAGGAGGCCCGGCGGCTCGGGGCGCCGAAGCGGGGCCGGCGCAAGCGGTGAGCGGGGCTCGGAGGGAGTCATTACCTTTGGCGCTTGGAGGCGGCGAGACGATGACGCGGATATGCCAGGACGAGGTGGGCCGCTGTGACTTCATCGACGTGCTGGAGGAGGCCGTGTTGCGGCACCGGCCCGTGGCAATCCAGCTGCGCGAGGGGGAGTCCTTCATCGACGAGGTGGTGGACGTGGTGACGGAGCGGGGGGACGACTTCGCCATCTTCAAGTCGCACGAGCGGGTGCCGGTGGGGGACATCCTGGCCGTGACGCGGGCGGTGCCTCCCGAGGCGCGGTGGTGAAGCGGGGCGGCTGGGGTAGGGTGCGCGCCGGATGAATCCTCACGACGAGCTCGAGACCTTCCGCTGTGTGCGGGCCGATGCGCGGGAGCCCGGCGGTTACCGGACCGTGCTGGGAGAGGCGAAGGCGACCTTCCTGCACACGGATCCGCCGTACTGCCTGCTCACGCGGCGGCGCAAGGGGGGCGACCTGCGGGATCCCCGGGCGAACAAGAAGATCGATCGCAACCCCATCGTGCGCTTCGAGACGGTGCGCGACTACCGCGTCTTCACGGAGCAGTGGATGACGCGGGCGGTGGCGCACCTGACGCCGGACGCTCCGATGGCCATCTGGACGAACCTGTTGGGCAAGGAGCCCATCCTCGCGGTGGCCCGCTCGCTGGGGTACCCGCACCTGCGGGGCGAGTACGTCTGGGGCAAGCGCACCACGGACAAGAACGCCAACGAGCAGTTGCTGCGCGTCTACGAGGTGGCGCTGGTGCTCTCGCGCACGCCGGAGCCCGCGCTGGAGCCTGGTGCCCTGCCCACCGTCTGGGCGGTGGTGGGCGGCTATGACGATGACGCCGAGGCGGCGCGTTGGGGCAACCACCCCCACCACAAACCCTTCTCCGTGCTGGAGCCGCTGGTGCGCACGTGGAGCCGGCCGGGGGACTGGGTGTTGGATCCGTTCGCGGGCAGTGGCTCCATGCCGTCGGCGGCGCTGCGGCTGGGACGCAGGGCGGCATGCCTGGAGGTGGAGCCCGAGTGGGCCGAGCGGGTGAATCGGCGGCTGCGGGAGACCGCGGGTGAACTGGCCCGGGGAGCGGGAGTACGGCCGGCGACATCTGGCACCGACGATGGTGTATCCGCCACGGGGAATCACCGGTAGGCTGCGCGGCTCCCTGTCCCCAGGGAGTCTTCTCCCCAGCACCCAGCAAGAGGCACCCGGATGAAGCAGCACCAGAAGATGCTCCTGGGCATCGTCGTTGGCACCGTGGCGGGCATCGCCGCCAACCTCCTGGCGGGAGGGACGCCCTGGCTCGAGTGGGTGGTGACGAACATCACCGGGCTGGCGGGACAGCTCTTCCTGCGGCTGCTGCTGATGCTGGTGGTGCCGCTGCTCTTCTCCGCGCTGGTGATGGGCGTGTGCGAGCTGGACCTGAAGCAACTGGGCCGGCTGGGCTTGCGGACCCTGGGATACACCGTGGTCATCTCCAGCATCGCGGTGCTCATCGGCCTGCTGCTGGTCAACACGCTCAAGCCGGGCGTGGGTCTGAGCGACGAGGCCCGTGCGCTGGCGATGAAGGGCACCGCGGTGCAGGCGGCCCCCGCGCCGAGCAGCACCTCGGTGTCCTCGCTGATCGCCGCCATGGTGCCCACCAATCCGATCAAGGCGGCGGCGGACGGGGACATGATCGCCCTCATCCTCTTCTCGCTCATCTTCGGACTGGGGCTGGCGGTGACGGACTCCCCGGCGGCCAGGCACCTGCGTGAAACCATCCAGGGCCTGCACGACGTGATGATGAAGCTCATCGATGGGGTGTTGAAGCTGGCGCCCATCGGCGTGGGGGCGCTGCTCTTCAGCATGATGGCGCGCCTGGGCATGGGCGTGCTGATGCAGGTGGCGGCCTACGTGGGCGTGGTGCTGCTGGCGCTCGGGCTGCACATGTTCGTCGTGTACTCGCTGTCGGTGCGCTTCCTCGGAGGGCGCAACCCGGTGGCCTTCTTCCGCGACTGCCGCCTGGCCATCGTCACCGCCTTCTCCACGGCGTCCTCCAGCGCCACGCTGCCCACCGCGCTCAAGGTGGCCGAGGAGAACCTCAAGCTGCCGCGCAACGTATCGCGCTTCGTGCTCACCGCCGGCTCGGCGATGAACCAGAACGGCACCGCGCTCTTCGAGGGCGTCACGGTGCTCTTCCTGGCGCAGGTGTTCGGTGTGCAGCTGAGCCTGCCGGATCAGGCCGTCGTGATGTTCATCTGCGTGCTGGCGGGCATCGGCACCGCGGGCGTGCCGGCCGGCTCCATCCCCGTCATCGCGATGATTCTGGGCATGTTCAAGATTCCGCCGGAGGGGCTCGCGCTGGTGCTGGGCGTGGACCGCTTCCTGGACATGTGCCGCACCACGCTCAACGTGACGGGGGACCTGGCCGCCGCCGTCTACGTGTCCCGAGGCGAACCCAACTTAGAGGCCGAGTCCCAGGCCTCGCGGTTGGAGCCCGAGTCGTCCGCTTCCTGAGCAATCAGGGGAGCACGGGCTGGTTGCCCCCGCTACATCTCCGTCCCATACCCGTAGGACAAGAAGGAGCAGCCCACCATGAAGGTGTCCAAGGACAGTGTGGTCTCGTTGGAGTACCGGTTGCACCTCGGGGACGGAAAGGTGGTCGACGAGAGTGAGCCCGGGCAGCCGCTCGCCTACATGCACGGTCGTGGGCAGATCGTCCCGGGTCTGGAAGGGCAGCTGGAGGGCATGTCCTCCGGTGAGTCCAAGAAGGTGGTGGTGCCTCCTTCGCAGGGGTACGGCGAGCATGATCCGCGAGGCCTCCAGGAGGTGCCCCGTGAGATGTTCCCCCCCAATGCGGAGCTCCAGCCGGGCCTGACCATCACCGCGCAGACGGCGGACGGGGACATGATCCCCATCACGATTCGCGAGCTGAAGGGGGAGAAGGTGGTGGTGGACCTCAACCACCCGATGGCGGGCAAGACGCTCCACTTCGACATCACCGTGCGTGAAGTGCGCGCGGCCACGGACGAGGAGAAGGAGCACGGCCACGCCCATGGGCCGGGCGGGGCGCACTGAAAGAGCGGACGGGCCGGTCAGGAGCCAATACCCACTCGTGGGGTAGGGGGTGTTCCGGTATCGTGCACCCCCCATGAGCCAGTCCGTCTCGCCCTCGCCCCAGCAGCTCAAGATCTCGCCCGAGCCCCCGCCCCCGGAGGCGCCTTCCGCCGGTACCCAGGACCCCGAGCGCTACTGGCTCGAGAACGTCTACAAGGGAGCCGAGAACCAGCTCACCGTGCGTGCCGTCGTGGTGGGCATGGCGATTGGCGCGGTGATGTGCCTGTCCAACCTGTACGTCATCCTCAAGACGGGCTGGAGCCTGGGCGTCACCATCACCGCGTGTGTCCTCTCCTTCGCCGCCTTTGGCGCCCTGCGGGCCGTGGGGCTGGCGAAGCGGGAACTCACCGCGCTGGAGAACAACGCGGTGGGCTCGGTGGCCTCGGGAGCGGGGTACATGACGGGCGGGGGCAACATGGCGGCCGTGCCCGCCCTGCTGATGCTCACCGGGACGCTGCCGTCCCCGGGATGGCTGGTGGCCTGGTTCGCGGTGATTTCCGCCATGGGGGTCTTCGCGGCCATCCCCATCAAGCGCCAGCTCGTCAACATCGAGCAGCTCCCGTTTCCCACGGGCACCGCCACCGCCGAGACGCTCCAGGCGCTCCATGGGAATGACGAGGGCTCGCGTGGCAAGGCCCGCTACCTGGGCCTGGCGGGCCTGGTGGGGGCCGTCGTCGCGTTCTGGCGGGACGCCAAGGCCTCGTGGCTGGTGTGGAACCTGCCCTCGAAGCTGAGCCTGCCCTTCACCATCGGCGGCAAGCCGGCGGGGGCGTGGACGCTCTCGCTCGACCTGAGCCTGCTGCTGATTGGTGCCGGGGCGCTGGTGAGCTTCAAGACGGGCTGGTCCATGCTGGTGGGCGCCATCCTCACCTATGGCTTCCTCGCTCCGGAGATGGTCAGCCGCGGCATCATCCCCGAGGTGACGTACAAGGCCATCAACGGCTGGGCGCTGTGGACGGGCGCCTCGGTGCTCGTGTCCTCGGGTCTGTTGTCCTTCGCCTTCCAGTGGCGCAGCGTGGCGAAGTCGTTCAAGGCGCTCTCGGGCCTCTTCGGGAAGAACTCCGAGGAGGAGAAGGATGTGCTCGCGGACGTGGAGTGCCCGCCCACGTGGTTCCCCCTGGGCTTCCTGGTGCTGGGCCCCATCGTGGTGGGGCTGATGGCCTGGCTCTTCCAGATTCCGTGGTGGGCGGGTGTCCTCGCCCTGCCGCTGTCGGTGGTGATGGGGGTCATCGCCGCACGCGTCACGGGAGAGACGGACACCACGCCGACGAAGGCGCTCGGGCCGGTGACGCAGCTGCTCTACGGAGCCATCCTGCCCGGAAACCTCGCGGCCAACGTGATGAGCGCCAATGCCACGGGCGGTGTGGGCCTGCACTCGGCGGACCTGCTCACGAACCTCAAGACGGGCTGGCTGCTCGGCGCGAGCCCTCGCAAGCAGTTCTTCGGGCAGCTCTTCGGCGTGCTGGCCGGAGCGGCCGTGGTGGTGCCCGCCTTCAACCTGCTGGTGCCGAGCGCGGAGGTGCTGGGCACCGAGGAGTTCCCCGCGCCGTCCTCGCTGGTGTGGGCGGGCGTGTCGAAGATGCTCGTCAACGGAGTGAGCTCGTTGCACACGTCCGCGCGCATCGGCGCGGTGTGCGGCCTGGCGCTGGGCGTGGCGCTGGTGCTGTTGGAGCGCTGGGCGCCGAAGAAGGCGAAGCCGTTCATTCCCTCGGCGTCGGGCCTGGGGCTGGCCATCGTGATTCCGGGAGCGAGCTCCATCAGCTTCTTCATCGGCGCGGCCATCGCCGAGGTGCTGCGCCGCAAGAAGGCGAAGCTGGCCGAGGCCACGGTGCTCCCGGTGAGCTCTGGCTTCATCGCCGGTGAGAGCCTCATGGGCATCGCCGTCGCGATGCTCAAGGCGTTCGGGTTCATGCCCAAGTAGGGCTCCGAGGAGGACCGCGGTACTACTTCTGGAGTCAACCGGGAGCTTGACAGCGATGTGACTCATGGAGTCACATCCGCTGCCGCATGCCTTCTCTCCGGCACGAGGCCTTCCTGGAGTTGTTCCGCAACCGTCCGGCGCTGGCGGCCGAGCTGCTGCGGGACGCGCTCGGTGTCGAGGTTCCCGCCTACGCGGAAGCCCGTGCGGAGTCCGCGGAGCTGACCCAGGTGGTGCCCACCGAGTACCGGGCGGACCTGGTGGTGCAGTTGTGGGAGGACACGCCGCGCTTCGCCATCGTGGTGGAGGTGCAGCTCTCTCCGGACGAGGAGAAGCGGTACACGTGGCCGGTGTACCTCACCCACCTGAGGGCGAGGTGGAGGTGTCCCACGGTGCTGCTGGTGGTGGCTCCGGACGGGCCGGTGGCCCGTTGGGGCGGGCAGCCGACGGAGCTGGGTCACCCGGGCTTCGTGCTGAGGCCCTGCGTGGCGGGGCCGGATCGCATTCCGGTCATCACGCGGCCGGAGCAGGCGCGCGAGGCGGTGGAGTTGGCGGTGTTGTCCGCCATGGCACACGGGCAGGGCGAGAAGGGCGCGGCCATCGCCGGAGCGGTGCTGCCCGGGCTGGTGGGGGTTGATGACGAGCGGGCACGCTTCTATTTTGATTTGGTGGTGTCCTCGTTGAACGACGCGGCACGCACGGCCTTGGAGGCACTGATGCGCAGTGGCACCTACGAGTACCAGAGCGAATTCGCCCGGAGGTATCTCGCCCAAGGCCGGCAGGAAGGTCGTCAGGAGGGCCGGCAGGAGGGCCGTCAGGAGGGCCGGCAGGAAGGTCGTCAGGAGGGAGAGGTGATTGCCCTGCTGAAGGTGCTCGAAGCGCGGGGCCTTCAGGTGGATGCGCAGGCCCGCCAGCGCATTGCCTCCTGCACGGACCTCGAGCAACTCGAGCGCTGGCTCCTCAAGGCCCTTTCCGTGCGGTCCGTGCGGGAACTCTTCGAGCCCGCGTGACCTGGCTCTCCCGGATGGAGCGCGATGAGCGTGGACCTGTTGCGTGAGCTCGCGGCCGTCCTGCCGCCCGAGGCACTCGTCACCGACCCCGATGTGCTTGAGTCGCACCGCCGCGACCAGGCGGGTTGGGCCTCAGCGGGCGTCCCTCGGATTCTCGTTCGTCCTGGGTCGACCGCCGAGGTGCGGGCCGTGCTCCGTGTGGCCTCGGCCCTCCGTGTGCCCGTGGTCCCCCGTGGCGCGGGCTCGGGGCTGTCGGGTGGCGCCAACGCGGTGGACGGGTGCATCGTCCTCTCGCTCACGCGGATGAACCGCATCCTGGAGATCGACCGGCGAGGCCTGTACGCCGTCGTCCAGCCCGGAGTCATCAACGGCGCACTGAAGGCGGCCGCGGCGGAGTTGGGGCTCTGGTACGCGCCGGACCCCGCGAGCTGGGAGTTCTCGACCCTCGGCGGCAACCTCGCGACCAATGCCGGCGGCCTGTGCTGCGTGAAGTACGGTGTGACCGGGGATGCCGTGCTCGGGCTCGAGGCCGTGCTCGCGGATGGCTCCGTCGTCCGGACCGGCGGCCGCATGGTCAAGAACGTCGCCGGCTATGATCTCACCCGGCTGTTCGTCGGCTCGGAGGGCACGCTCGGCGTCATCACCGAGGCCACGCTGAAGCTCCGGCCCCGTCCGCCTCCGGCCACGACGCTGGTGGCCTCGTTCCCGACGCTCGTTGGAGCCGGTGCGGCGGTCACGGAGATCATGGCGGGTATGCGGCCCTCGCTCCTGGAGTTGATGGACCGCACGACCGTGCGCGCCGTGGAGGCAGCCAGACCCATGGGGCTGGACGTCCAGGCCGCGGCCCTCCTGCTGGCACGCTCCGATGCCGGGGGCGAGCAGGGCGTGGCGGAGTGCGCGCGGATGGCGGCACTCTGCGAGGCCGCCGGAGCGACCTTCATCGCGAACTCCTCCGACGAGGCCGAGGGGGAACTGCTGATGGGCGCGCGCCGCTTCGCCTTTCCCGCGCTGGAGCGGCAGGGGTCCACGCTGCTCGATGACGTGGGCGTGCCGCTCTCGCGCATCCCGGAGCTGCTCGCTGCGGTCGAGCGCATCGCCGAGCAGCGGGGCGTGCTCATCGGCACGTTCGGGCACGCGGGCGACGGGAACATGCATCCCACGCTCGTCTTCGACCCGAACGACCCGGACGCGGTGGCTCGGGCGAAGGCGGCGTTCGACGACATCCTGCACGCGGTGCTCGCGCTGGGGGGAACCATCACCGGGGAGCACGGGGTCGGCTCGCTCAAGCGCCCGTTCATCGCCCGGCAACTGGGCCCCGAGACCCACCAGCTCCACCTCGCCATCAAGAGCGCGGTGGATCCACTCGGCATCCTCAATCCCGGCAAGCTGCTCTGATCACGGCTGCCGAGGCACCAGCACGCACTGGCCGAGCTCCGTGTCGCACACGGGCTTGAGCTCTCTCGGGTCCAGGCATGCGGCGGTGACGCACTCCCCCGGCTGACAGACGATGGAGGCCTGCTGGGCCAGGGCTCGCGCCCGCCGCTGGAACTCGGTGAGGTTCGCCGTCGTGTTGACGGCACCGAAGCATTGGAACGCGCCCAGGCAGTTCTGCCCACCGGCGAGGGCGAGCAGATCGATCTTCTGGCAGGTGTCGCCGGGGCGGCATCGGGCGTAGTGGGAGACCAGCTCCGTGGCACCCTCCTGGAGCTGCTCGCAGTTGGCGCACCCCGTCAGCCACACCGCCCCCGCCGCCATGCACGAAACGAGCATCCGCCTCATACCCACCACCCCCGCGTGCCTCGGTTCAACCGCTCGTTGAACGGACTGACGCTGGACACGCGGCTTGCCACGCGCATCGTCCGGCGGGGATGCCGGAAGCGTGCTGTTTCCCGGTGTACAAGCGGGGACGGCCGGGAGTGCTACTTCTGTCCGTTCGCGAAGTAGCGCTTCTGGACGTGCTCGCAGTAGCGGACCAGGTTCTGCTGGCCCTGCGTGTACTTCCGGAGCGGCGAATCCACGGGGAACAGGAGGATGCTCGCGATGAACGCGTAGAGCGTCGCGTCGAACGAGGTGGGGTTGTCCCCCAGGAGGAACGGCTTGTCACCGAGCGTCGTCGCCACCGCGGAGACGTCCGCCTTCCCCATCTCGAGTATCTCCTCGGGAGTGTGACGGCCCAGGCCCTGGGTGTGCATCGCCTTGGTCATTCCCCGGCGAATCATGGGCACCACGAGCTTGCCGACGCCGGGTGGGAAGAAGGTCTCGAAGATGGGCTTGTAGAGCCGCCAGCCTTCCGGAATGACCCAGCGCTCATGGACGATGTGCCAGTAGAAGCTCTCCTCCAGCACGCGCCGGACCAGGTGGCCCGTGGAGATGTCCTCCGCGCCGAGCTTCGCGTCGAGCGTGTCGCCGTGCTTGCGCTTGAGGTGCTCGATGATGAGCTGGGAGTCCCCCAGGAACGCGCCATCCTCCTCGATGAAGGGGATCTTCCCCTTGGGGGCCTTCCCGAAGGCGGCCGGCTTCCCCATGTAGGGGATTCCAGCCATCCGGAGGTAGGTCTCCAGCTTCACACAGAAGGGGCTGATGTCGCTGAGGCCGAACGCGGCGGTGGTCTTGTGGAGGGTCAGCATGGAGGGGGATCCTCCATGCCAGGGTCCGCTCCGTCCAGAACCCGTCGGTCAGCTGCGCAGGCCGGGGGCCTCGTGGCCGGTGCGGGCCACGTACTCCGTGTAGCCGCCGCCGTACTGGTGGATGCCCTCGGGCGTCAGCTCCAGCACCCGGTTGGACAGCGCGCCGAGGAAGTGCCGGTCGTGGCTCACGAAGAGCATGGTGCCCTCGTAGTTGGCCAGCGCGGCGATCAGCATCTGCTTCGTCGCCATGTCCAGGTGGTTGGTGGGCTCGTCGAGGATCAGGAAGTTGGGCGGATCGTAGAGCATCTGCGCCAGCACCAGCCGCGCCTTCTCGCCTCCGGAGAGCACCTTGCACTTCTTCTCGATTTCATCGCCCGAGAAGCCGAAGCACCCGGCCAGCGCGCGCAGTGAGCCCTGCGAGGCCCGGGGGAACCTGTCCACCAGCGAGTCGAACACCGTCTGGTCCGGCTTGAGCAGCTCCATGGCGTGCTGCGCGAAGTAGCCCATCTTCACGCTGCCGCCGACGCTCACCGCGCCGTCGTCCGGCTTCGACTCACCGGCGATCAGCTTGAGCAGGGTGGACTTGCCCGCGCCGTTCACGCCCATCACGCACCAGCGCTCGCCGCGCCGCACGAGGAAGTCCAGCCCGTTGTAGATGCGGCGCTTGCCGTAGCCCTTCACCACCCGCTCCAGCTTCGCCACGTCGTCGCCCGAGCGCGGCGCCTGCTGGAACTCGAACACCAGCGTCTGCCGGCGCTTGGGCGGCTCCACCTTCTCGATCTTCTCCAGCTTCTTCACCCGGCTCTGCACCTGGGCCGCGTGCGAGGCGCGCGCCTTGAAGCGCTCGATGAACTTCAGCTCCTTGGCGAGCATCGCCTGCTGGCGCTCGTACTGCGCCTGCTGGTGCTTCTCGTTGAGCGCCCGCTGCTGCTCGTAGAACTCGTAGTTGCCCGAGTACGTCGTCAGCTCGCCGCCGTCGATCTCGATGATCTTCGTCACGATGCGGTTCATGAACTCGCGATCGTGGCTCGTCATCAGCACCGCGCCCTCGAACCCCTTGAGGAAGTTCTCCAGCCAGATGAGCGACTCGATGTCGAGGTGGTTGCTGGGCTCGTCCAGCAGCATCACGTCCGGGCTCATCAGGAGGATGCGGGCCAGCGCCACGCGCATCTTCCATCCGCCGGACAGGGCACCCACGTCCCCGTCCATCATCTCCTCGGAGAAGCCGAGGCCCGCGAGGATCTCCCGCGCCCGGCCCTCCAGCGCGTAGCCGCCCAGCTCCTCGTAGCGGCCCTGCACCACGCCGAAGCGCTCCACGAGCTTGTCCATCTCGTCCATGCGCTCGGGGTCCGCCATGGCCGCCTCGAGCTGCTTGAGCTCGGCCGCCACCTCGGACACCGGACCCGCGCCGTCCATCACCGCCGCCACCGCGCTCTGCCCGGACATCTCGCCCACGTCCTGGTCGAAGTAGCCGACCGTGACGCCGCGATCCACGGACACCTGCCCCTCGTCCGGGTGCTCCCGCTGGACCACCATCCGGAACAGGGTGGATTTGCCCGCTCCGTTCGGGCCCACCAGGCCCACCTTCTCGCCCTTGTTGAGCTGCGCAGACGCCTCCACGAAGAGGATCTGCTGTCCGTGCTGCTTGCCGATGTTGTCGAGACGAATCATGGGACTTCAGGCTCCGGTAACCAGGTTCTGCAATTCCTGCCAGCGCGTGTAGAGGCGTTCGACTTCCGCCGTCGTCACGTCCAGCTCCTTCTGCACGTCGGCCGCCTTCGTGCCGCTGGAGTAGATGGTGGGATCCACGAGCTTCGCTTCCAGCTCCGCCTTGCGTGTCTCCGCGGCCTCGATGGCCGCCTCCATCCCATCCAGCTCGCGCTGCTCCTTGTACGAGAGCTTGCCCGGCTTGCGCGCCTGCTTCGGCTCGGCCACGGGGGCGGGTTCGGCCTTCTTCGCCACGGAGGCAGGGGCGGCCGCGGCGCGGGCCTGGGCCTGCTCCTTGAGCCGCCGGTACATGGCGAAGTTGCCCTCGTAGCGCACCACCTTGCCGTCGCCCTCGAAGGCGAGGATGGAGGTGGCCACCTTGTCGAGGAAGTACCGGTCGTGCGTCACCAGCAACACGCTGCCGGTGAAGTTGAGCAGCAGCCCCTCGAGGATGTTCAGCGTGACGATGTCCAGGTCGTTCGTCGGCTCGTCCAGCACGAGGACGTTGGCGCCCTCCAGGAAGAGCCTCGCGAGCAGCAGGCGGTTGCGCTCGCCACCCGACAGCGCCTTCACCTTCATGCGCTGCATGGGCACGGGGAAGAGCAGGTCATCCAGGTAGTCGCGCAGCGCCACCCGCTGATCTCCCAGCTCCACCCAGTCATCCCCGCGCGGCGAGGCCGCCTCGTACACCGTCTGCTCCGGATCCAACGAGGCCCGGGTCTGGTCGTAGTAGGCGACCTTCGTGTTCTTGCCGATGACCACCTTGCCGGAGTCCGGAGGCAGCTCGCCGAGCAGCACGCGCAGGAAGGTCGTCTTCCCCACGCCATTGGGCCCCACGAGGCCCACGCGCTCGCCGCGCTGGAGCAGCATGTTCACGCCCTCGAGGACGTTCCGCTCGCCGTAGGACTTGTGGACGCCCTCGGCCTCGATGACGGTGTGGCCCAGCCGCGGCGCCTGCATCACCTGCAGCCCCGCCACCTTCGGCCGCTGGAAGCCCTTCTCCTCCATCAGCTTTCGCGCCCGCTCGATGCGCGCCTTGCTCTTGGTGCGCCGCGCCTCGGGGCCCTTGCGCAGCCATGCCACTTCCTGGGCAATCCAGCGCTCGCGCTTGTGCTGGGCGATGGACGCGTTCTCCTGCGCCACCAGCTTCTGCTCCACGTACGCTTCGTAGTTGCCCGGGTAGGAGATGACGCCGCCTCCGGGCTGGATCTCCACGATGCGATCCACCAGCCCGTCCAGGAAGTAGCGGTCGTGCGTCACCAGCAGCAGCGAGCCGGGCAGCTTGTCCAGCTCCTCCTCGAGCCAGTCCACCGTGTCCGCGTCCAGGTGGTTGGTGGGCTCGTCCAGCATCAGCATGTCCGGCCGTGTCAGCAGCGCGCGGGCGATGGCCACGCGCTTGCGCAGACCGCCGGACAGCTCGGCCACGGGCCGGTCCCAGTCCTTCACGCCGAGCCGGTCCAGCAGCGTCTTGGCGTGGTGCTCCGTGTCCCAGCCGCCCAGTTGCTCGATCTTGTCCGACAGCGCCGAGAGCTGCTCCATGAGCTTGCCCTGGGTGTCGGCGGGGGTGGACTCCATGCGGCGGATGAGTTCGGCGTGGGTGGCCAGCGCGTCCTTGAGGGGCCCCTGGGCCACGCTCAGCTCCGAGGCCACCGTGGCGCCTGGAGCGAACTCGGGCTCCTGCGGCAGGTAGGTGACGCGAGCGCCCCGGCGCAGTTGCAGCTCCCCCGCGTCCGCGCGCGCCACCCCCGCCAATATCTTCATCAGCGAGGACTTGCCGGAGCCGTTCACTCCCACCAGGCCCACGCGCTCACCTTCCTCGATGGTGAGCGTCAGGCCCTGGAAGACGGTACGGCTGCCGAAGGACAGTTGGACGTCGGCGGCGCGGAGCAGGGTCAAGGGTTCCTCTTATCCGGTGTGCGGAGGTTCTCGTCGCGAGCGCTTCTTACAGCCACTTGGGCGCGCGAGGCCTCTGAGAAACGGCGGGCGGTGCCGCCGGGGCCGACGCCGAGGGGCGCTGGGCCTGCTGGGTGCCCGGACGGTCGCTCCGAGCCGGACGTGCCGACTCCGAGCTCCGCGAGCCTCCCGCGTTTCCACCCCGGCCACCACCCCGGCCGCCGCCGCCACCACCACCCCGGCGGCGTCCACCCCCGTCACGGCGCTCGCCGTCGCGGCGCTCGCCCCGCGGCTGCCCCTGCGGAGAACGGGTGTTCTGCTGTGCCCGGGCCGGAGCCGGCTCGAGCGCGCCCTCGGCGGGGGGCGGCAGGTTCGAGCGGTACGCCTGGGCCTCCATCACCGGCACGCGCCGGCGGATGGTGCGCTCGATGTCCTTCAGGTACGCGCGCTCCTCGGAGTCGCAGAAGGACAGGGCGATGCCCGCCGCGCCCGCGCGGCCCGTGCGGCCAATGCGGTGCACGTACGTCTCGGGCACGTTGGGCAGATCGAAGTTGATGACGTGGGTGATGCCGTCGATGTCGATGCCCCGCGCGGCGATGTCCGTGGCCACCAGCACCCGGCAGGTGCCGGACTTGAAGGCCGCCAGCGCCCGCTCGCGCGCGTTCTGGCTCTTGTTTCCGTGGATGGGCTCGGCGCCGATGCCCGCAGCCTCCAGCTGCTTGGCCACGCGGTTCGCCCCGTGCTTGGTGCGCGTGAAGACGAGCACGCGCTGGATGGCCTTGTCCGTCTGCAGCAGGTGCACCAGCAGCCCGCGCTTCTGCTCCTTCTCCACGAAGTACAGGCGCTGGTCGATGGTCTCCGCCGTGGTGGCCACCGGCGCCACCTCCACCCGCACCGGGTTGGTCAGGATGCTGTTGGCCAGCCCCTGGATCTCCGGCGGCATGGTGGCCGAGAAGAACAGCGTCTGCCGCTTCTTGGGCAGCGCGGCGATCACTCGCTTCACGTCATGGATGAAGCCCATGTCCAGCATCCGGTCCGCCTCGTCGAGGACGAACACCTCGAGCGACTTGTAGGACACGAAGCCCTGCTGCATGAGGTCCAGCAGGCGGCCCGGGGTGGCCACGAGGATGTCCACGCCCTGCTTGAGGGCCTGCTCCTGGGCGTTCTGGCCCACGCCGCCGAAGATGACGGCGGAGGTGATGCCGGTGAAGCGCCCGTAGGCGCGGATGCTGTCACCAATCTGCGCGGCCAGCTCCCGGGTGGGGCTGAGCACGAGCGCGCGGATGGGGCGGCCGCGGGCGGGCGGCGGAGGGCGGCCCACGGAGAGCCGCTGGAGGATGGGCAGCGTGAACGCCGCCGTCTTGCCGGTACCCGTCTGCGCGCAGCCGAGCACGTCCTTGCCCTCCAATACGTGGGGGATGGCCTGCTGCTGGATGGGCGTGGGGGTGGTGTAGCCCTCGGCCTTCACGGCGCGCTGCAAGGGCTCGGCAAGCTTCAGGTCTTCGAAAGTCATGTGTTCTCGTGAGTGGGGATGGTCCCCGGGAGGCCCGCGACGCGAATCGCCAGCGGGCCCGAAAACAAAGAAGGCGCCCCCGGGGGAGGCGCCTTCCTTCAACAGCCTGGAAGTGTCAGGCCGTTCAGCGCGGAACTACTTGCGCGCGGCCTGCTCGGCGGCCAGCTTCTCCTTGTACTGCGCCATCAGGGCCTCGGCCTCGTTGCGCGGCACGGGGGAGTACTTGGCGAACTCCATCGTGAACTCGCCCTTGCCCTGCGTGGCCGAGCGGAGGTCCGTGGAGTAGCCGAACATGGTGTTCAGCGGCACCTCGGCCACCACCGTCACGTAACCCTCGGCCGTTCCGGACTCGAGGATGGTGCCACGGCGCTGGTTGATCTGTCCCACCACCGAGCCCTGGAAGTCCTCGGGAGCCTGGACCTCCACCTTCATCATCGGCTCGAGGATGATCGGCTTGGCGGCCGCGTAGCCCTCGCGGAAGCCCATGATGGCGGCGGTCTTGAACGCCTGCTCGGACGAGTCCACCGCGTGGAAGGCGCCGTCGTTGATGACCACGCGCACACCCACCACGGGGAAGCCGATGAGCGAGCCCTTCTTGATGGCCTCCTGGAAGCCCTTGTCGCACGCGGGGATGAACTCGCGGGGGATGGAGCCGCCCACGATGTCGTCCACGAACTCGTACTGCTGCACGGCGTCGGCCGGCAGGGGCTCCACGTAACCGCACACGCGCGCGAACTGGCCGGAACCACCCGTCTGCTTCTTGTGCGTGTAGTAGAACTCGCCCTTCTGGGAGATCGTCTCGCGGTAGGCCACCTGCGGCTTACCGGCGACCACCTCGCAGTTGTACTCGCGCTTCATGCGCTCGATGTAGATCTCCAGGTGCAGCTCACCCATGCCGCGGATGATCGTCTGGCCGGACTCCTCGTCCCGGTTCACGCGGAAGGTGGGGTCCTCCTTGGTGAAGCGGTTGAGGGCCTTGGAGAAGTTGGCCTGGGCGTCGCGGTTCTTCGGGCTCACCGCGAGCGAGATGACGGCGTCCGGCACGAACATGGACGTCATCGTGTACTGCACGGTGCCGTCGGTGAACGTGTCGCCGGAGGCGCACTCGACGCCGAACAGGGCGACGATGTCACCGGCACGCGCGTCGTTGATGTCGTTCATCTCGTTCGAGTGCATGCGAACGAGGCGCGGCACCTTGACCTTCTTCTGGTTGGTCTGGTTGGTGATGAAGTCACCCTTGCTCACCTTGCCCTGGTAGATGCGCATGTAGGTGAGCTGGCCGTAGCGGCCGTCTTCCAGCTTGAACGCCAGGCCCACGAAGGGCTTGTCCGGGCTGGACTCGAGGACGACCTTCGCCTCGCCGTTCTTCTGGTCCAGCGCCTCGTTGGTGATCTCCGCCGGGTTGGGCAGGAACGAGCAGATGGCGTTGAGCAGCAGCTGCACGCCCTTGTTCTTGTAGGCCGAGCCGCACATGACGGGCGTCATCTTCAGCGCGATCGTGGCGCGGCGGATGGCGGCCATGATCTGCTCGTTGGTGATGGCGGCATCCGCCAGGAAGAGCTCACCCAGCGTGTCGTCCACCTCGGCGACCTTCTCGATCATCTCGACGCGGTCGGCCTTGGCCTTCTCGACGTACTCGGCGGGGATCTCCTCCTCGCGGATCTTCTCGCCGCTCTCACCATCGAAGTAGAACGCCTTCATCTGGATGAGGTCGATGAGACCCTGGAAGCGGTCCTCGGCGCCGATCGGAACCTGGAGGCGCACGGGGTGGTGGCCCAGCTTCTCCTTCAGCTGAGCGGCCACGCGCTCATAGTTGGCGCCCGCGCGGTCCATCTTGTTGACGAACGCGATGCGGGGAACCTTGTAGCGCTTCATCTGCCGGTCCACCGTGATGGACTGGGACTGCACGCCCGACACCGAGCAGAGCACGAGGATGGCGCCGTCGAGCACGCGCAGGGAGCGCTCCACCTCGATGGTGAAGTCCACGTGTCCCGGGGTGTCGATCAGGTTGATGTTGTACTCGCCCCAGATCGCGTACGTGGCGGCAGACTGGATGGTGATGCCCTTCTCACGCTCCAGATCCATCGAGTCCATCTTCGCGCCCACGCCATCCTTGCCACGCACCTCGTGGATCTCGTGGATGCGGCCGGTATAGAAGAGGATGCGCTCGGAGAGCGTCGTCTTGCCCGAGTCGATGTGGGCGGAGATACCGATGTTACGAACCTTTTCGATGGGAACTTGGGAGGCCACGAGGGTCGGTCCTTCTGCTGATTGAAGTCCTGCGAGAACAGGGCAGGGGGCGCCCTTACTTCCCGCCGCTTGAAGTTTCCAGCCAAATCGGCATGGAGCCGGGGAGCCGTGTACTCCCTCTCAAGCCGGAGGGGAAGCCCCCCCGGTCGCTGGGCCGCTGGAGGAGCCCTGCCTACACCTGGGGTTACATAACTCCGGAGCGACCCAAAAGCTTCTGTCTCCCAGGCGGATTTCCGGAGAGGGGGGCGGGAAGCGGCGCCCGGACGGCTGTCCGGTGAGGTAGGAAGGGTGGACGGGGTCTGTTCCCCACCCGAGGAGGACGCACATGGCGCAGCCCGCTGGTTTCGACAGGGATATCGGCTACCTGATGCCCTTCCTGGATCGGGTCGCCACGGCGGCCGACTCGCTCCCGGACGCCACGGCCCGCGAGGAGCTCAAGCGCCTCATGGCCGACGAGAAGGCGCGCTGGGCCCGCATCCAGGAGCTGCTCGGCGGGGCCGCGGGGAAGGGGACGCCCGCGCCCGCCGCCGCGGCAAGGCGTGCACCCGCCAACGCGCCGGAGCTGGCCCGGTCCCGGGCCGATGAGGTCAACCGGGAGCAGCCGCGCCGGGCGGGGCTCACCGTGGGCAGCCTGAAGCGGCAGTCCTGAGCCGGAGGCCCCTCACTCCTTATTGGTACCGGGGGGATAGCGGAGGCCCTCGGTGACCTCGGCGTCGGTGAGGAGCCGGAAGGAGCCCTCGGGCACGTCCAGCTCCACGCCGCCCACGGCCTCGCGGTGCAGGGCGCGCACGGGCAGCCCCACCGCGCCCAGCATCCGCTTCACCTGGTGGTTGCGGCCCTCGGTGACGGTGACCTCCACGGTGTGCGCGTCGCGCAGCCGGACCTTCGCGGGCCGGGCGGGGCCGTCCTCCAACTGCACGCCGTGGCGCAACGGCTCCACCTTCTCCTCGTCCGCCTCGCTGAAGACGGTGGCCACGTAGCGCTTGGTGAGGTGCGTGTCGGGGGACGTCGCGTGCGTCACCAGCTTGTCGTCATTGGTGAAGAGGAGCAGCCCGGTGGTGCCGCGGTCCAACCGCCCCACCGCGTGCCAGGTGAAGCCGGCCAGCTCCGGGGGCAGTTGGGGCAGGAGCACCTCATAGACGGTGCCCACCCCATGCTGGCCCACCGTGGAGGTGAGCAGCTCGGCGGGCTTGTGGAAGGCGAGGACGCGGGTGGGCGCCTCGAGGGACACGGGCTGTCCGTCCACGCGCACGGCGGCTCCAGGGGGAACGGGGGCGAGCGGCTGCTTCACCACCTTCCCATTCACGGAGACGCGGCCGGCCTTGATGGCGTCCTCGGCCTCACCCTGGGGCAGCACCCCGGCCCGGGCGAGCGCGCGGGCGAGCCAGTCCGGCTTGGCCTTGCCCTCCCAGCGCCCGGGGTGGGCGTGCTTGTTGGTGGAGGGAGGCGGGGCGCGTCGGGCGGGGGGCTTGCGATTCATGGCTCGGGGCCACTGTAACGGCCGCGAGTCAAGGCCGCGAGGGCTCGTCGAAGGCGCCTCCCTCGGCGGAGCCGGGCGTGGGGCCAGGCTCGGCCTGGGGCATGCGGCGCTCCTCCTCGGTGCCCTCGGCGGCGTTGGGCGTGCGCTTGGGCCCGTTCTCCTTTTCGGTGGGGGCCTCCCGGTTGGGGACGTTGGGCGCGTCGTCTGGCCCGTCGCCGATGGACATCCGCTCGTAGGGCATGTGCCACATGGTTGGCTCCTTCCAGGTTGGTATCTCCAGAGAAGGTAGGGACCTGGGGCGCGCCTCACTGGGGATGCTTCCAGGCCGCTCGCTGGAGGGGCGGGAGGAGGAGGGCGCTTGCGGCTGGAAGCCCGCTCGCTCAGTCTCGCGGCCCCTTCCCTGGAGGCTTCCTCGTGCGTTCCATCCTGTTGCTTGCCCTGCTCGCCATGCCCGCGCTCGCCGCGGAGCCGGCGCCCGTGCCCAAGCGGCCCGTGAACACCTACTCCATCGTCGCGCGCGACCCGGAGACGGGTGAACTGGGCGTGGCGGTGCAATCCCACTGGTTCTCGGTGGGCGCGACGGTGCCCTGGGCCGAGGCGGGCGTGGGGGCGGTGGCCACCCAGTCCTTCGTGGATCCGTCCTACGGAAAGCTGGGGTTGGAGCTGATGCGCGCGGGTCGAAGTGCTCCCCAGTCGCTGGCGGGGCTGCTGGCGGCGGACTCGGCGAGCCAGGTGCGGCAGGTGGGGATGATCGACGCGCAGGGCCGGGTGGCGGCGCACACGGGGGAGAAGTGCGTCGCGGCGGCGGGCCACATCGTGGGGGAGAACTTCGCGGTGCAGGCGAACATGATGGAGAAGGACACGGTGTGGCCGGCGATGGCCAGGGCCTACCGGGAGGCGAAGGGGGACCTGGCCGAGCGGATGCTGGCGGCGCTCGAGGCGGCGGAGGCGCAGGGCGGTGACATCCGGGGCAAGCAGTCGGCGGCGCTCATCGTGGTGTCGGGGAAGGCCTCGGGTCGGCCGTGGGCGGACCGCAAGTTCGACCTGCGGGTGGATGACCACCCGGCCCCGCTGAAGGAGTTGCGACGGCTGGTGACGCTGCAGCGGGCGTACAACTTCATGAACGAGGGAGACCTGGCCATCGAGCGCAACGACACGCAGGCGGCGCTGAAGGCCTACTCGGAGGCGGAGGCGTTGGCGCCGGGCAACGCGGAGATGGTGTTCTGGCACGCGGTGTCGCTCGTCAACGTGGGCAAGGTGGACGAGGCGGTGCCCCTGCTCCAGAAGACCTACAAGGCGGACCCGCGTTGGAAGGAGCTGCTCAAGCGGCTGCCGAAGTCGGGGCTGCTGCCGGAGGACCCGAAGCTGATGAAGAAGCTCCTGGGCCCCTCCACCAGGTGACAGAGACTCCCTCTCCCTTTGGGAGAGGGTTGGGGTGAGGGTCATCCCCCCGAGTCACGTGCGCGCAGCCGTTTGGCCAGCGTGTGCAGGGCGGCGAGCCACAGCTTCGCCTCCTTGCGGGTGAGGCGGGAGCGGCGCAGAGGCGCGAACAAGTCCCGGAGCGCGGTGCGGCCCCGGGTCTGCTCGTCCACGAGGAACCCACCGGTCACGAGTGCGTCCTCCAGGGCGGACTCCACCCGTGCCAACTCGGTATCCGTGGCCGCGACGGGAAGCGGAGCGGCGGGAGGCGGCGAGGCGGCGAGCGTCGCCATGCGGATTTCATAGGCGTACAGCAGCACGGCCTGGGCGAGGTTGATGGAGGGCTGCTCGGGAGCGGTGGGCACGGCGGACAGGTCGTGGCAGCGCTCGACCTCGGCGTTGGTGAGCCCGCTGCGCTCATCGCCGAAGACGAGGGCCACGGGACCCTGGGCGGCACGCTGGACCATCTCCTCGGCCACGGCGCGGGGGGAGAGCCGGCGCTTGCCTTCCACCTTGCGCGAGCTGGTGCCCACCACCCAGACACAGTCCGCCACGGCGGCGTCGAGCGTGTCCGCGCGGCCCGAGGCCTCCAGGACATCCTCGGCGTGGACGGCGAGCCGGCGGGCGGGGGCGAGATCCTCGGCCTCGGGGCGGATCCAGGTCCACTCGGACAGGCCGCAGTTCTTCATGGCCCGGGCGGCGGCACCCAGGTTCTCCGCGTTGCGCGGGCGTAGCAGCACCAGGCGGATGGGCAGGGGCATGGGCCGCGCACCTTAGCGCGCCTCGGGCAGGCCAGGGCGCCTGGACGCAGCCAGGGGGTGCGCGTGGAGACCGAGTCGGGAAGCCGCCTCCGAGGCCGCACCACTCTGCGCGTCCCTGACGAGCACGAGCCGCCATGCGTCCCGGGCCTCCTCCTGGCGGCCGAGCTTCGCGAGACAGTCACCCCAGGCCAGCAATCCGTCTCCGCCCTGGCTCTTGTAGGAGTGCGTGGCGCCCGCCTCGAAGAAGCGCGGGGCTTCTTCCAGACGTCCCGCCGCCATGGCGATGCGCCCGAGAAGGAACAGCCCGTTGCGCGTGCTCGACACCCGGCGCGCGAGCCTCAACCCCCTGTGTGCTTCCCACTCCGCTTCCTCGTACCGGCCCAGCGCCAGGAGTGCCGCGGCGCGGGTGAAGTGGACCTCGCTCCGATACACCCGGGGCACGCGCTGGCGGTCCACGTTCTCCAGGGTGGTGAGTGCCTCTTCGCCGCGCCCGGTGTGCGCGAGGATCCACGCGCGCTGGACGGGGAAGAAGTTCCACAGGAAGGGGAACGCACGTGCCGGCTCCTCCAGGGAGGACAGGCGCGCGTTGGCGGCTCCCCATCCACCGAGGTTGTAGACAGCCTCGACGAGGTTGAACCGGACCAGGGTCCATTCATTCCGCTCGGCGGACGGCGCATCGGGAGCGGGTGGACACGGCCAGCCCCGCTCGATGTCGAGTGCCTCCAGGTAGAGGCCCGCGTTGATGAAGAGGTTGACCACGCAGGTAGCGCAGAGCAGGCATCCGTCCGCCTTGGCGTGGACCGCGAGGCGGCGGGCACCCGCGACGGCTGTTTCGGTATGGCCGAGCCCCGAGTGCGCATAGAGCTCCTCGCGCCACAGCCTGGCCCTCATCCAGGCCGCGAGGGGAAGCCACTTCAGGAAACCGGCGAGGGCGAGGGCCGCGCGGAAGGCGCCCCATTCGCCGCACCGGACCGTGAGCCCCAGGAGGAACTGATGCACCCGGCTCCAGAGCAGCAGCGAGGCCACGAGGACGAGCAGCAGCTCGGGGGGAAAGGGGGAGAAGCCCGCGATGGCGAGGGTCATGGCCGGTATGCCTCCGTACCGGGACACTCTACCTGATTGGGAAGGTGGCTGGGGTGACTTTTCAGGTCATGTATCGAGGAAACGGCGTTGCCAGCGTCGAGTGAAGTCGCGGGAGCCGGGTTCTTCGTACAGGCAGGGCTCCAGCACCCGTGCCAGGACGCGATACGGCTTCATTTCTCTTTTCTGCTCCACATCGCCCGCTTCAGGCCATTTCCCCAGCGAGACCAGTACCTTCTGGGCGCTCAGCTCCTCGACGGATACTTCCGGATGGGTCAACTGTGCGCGAATTACTCCTGTGCCACCAAGTTGATCGAGCAATGTCTGTCCATAGAAGTTCAGCCAGTAGGCTCCCCGGGCCTTCTCGCCCAGGTACATGGATGTGGTGCTGAGATTATGTACGTCCATCCCCGGGTAGCGGAAGCATTGCTCCTGGATGAGGTGCATCACCGGCTTGCTGGGCAGGAGATGGTTGAATGCAAGGCTGGCGTAACCAGAGTCGAGGGGGAGCTCTCGTGCGAGCGCCACGGCCAGCTTCTTGACGTGCCCGGGGCCGTGCTCCTCCAGATATTCCGTGGGCAACCAGAAGGACACCGCGCTCACGAAACCTGGCAGGGCGAGGTCTTCTCGCGGCCTGCCGTGGTACTCGAAACGAAATCCACCCACCTGATTCTCATGCTCCTCCAATTGCAGGATGCAACTGGAAGGTGCGCTCAGCTCGTCGCGAACCTTCTCCCACTGTGCATCATCGAGAGGCCGTACAGCTCCCGCCCAGCCCTTGTATTCTTCGGGGGCCAGGTCGCCTCCCATGTCCACGTACCAGCCCAGCTTCTCGTTCCCCACTGCATCGAGATAGAGGTCCAGGACGCGCGTGATGGCCTGTGAGATGGTGTCGTGCGGGCGCCGCATGAAGAAGCAGAGGATGAGTCCCTCTCTCAGGACCAGTCTGCCATCCGGCAGGCTTTGCCTGAGTCTCGGGTAGTGCTCGCTCACCATATGGGTTCCCGAATGACTCCGTCCAAGGGGGTGACGCGGGAAGGTGATTGTCCCAGGGCGCGCTGGTACATCTCCCCTTGTGTACGGCCCTGATAGGGATGCCCTTGGGGGTACTTCCTCCAAAAGGGTGGGTTCGTCTCCGGACAGGGAAACTTGAAGTCGTAGACAGCCCAGGCCTTGAGCGGATCTCCCGTGTGGATGACGACATCTGGCTCCAGGGTGCCCTCGAGTTCTTTCTCACGCCCTTGTCGCACGAGTCCTTCCCGCGCTTCCTTGCTCACGAGGCCTGTTTGTCCTGTGGCAGGATCAAAACGATAGCGCTGTTCCAGGCTGAAGTGCCCGGGAATGAGTTGTCTCAATGCCAGGTCGACACACTCACGGGCCTCCTTGTGCTTTTCCAATCCCCAGCGCATGGCTTGTGTTACAGGCGTTCCGTTGGATTTCTTTCCAACTACTTGCTCGCAGTCGGCCTTTCCCGGCTTCCTCCCGCCCAAGCGCTTCTGGTTGACGTCATCTTCTGCTTGCTTTGTGCATTCTTCCAGAATCTTCTCGAGTTCTGCTTGGAGCGATTGGAAGGCCTCGGAATCTGTCAGGGCCAGTGCCGCTGCGGCGGTGAGTGGAACCCTACCGCCCATCGCGGGTTTGTTGTTGGGGAGTGACGGAGGGGGCTTTGTGGATTGAACGGTGCGGAAGGACTGGCCTTGTCCCCCCTCGATTCCATCGCAGGCTTCCGGGTCGTGGGGGTGATTCTTCACACAGCAACTGTGGGTCGTATCCGCCGGTGTGCAGTTGGAGCCTTCTACACAACCGCTGGATCCAAGGCCCGCGAGCAGGCTGAGCAGCTGAAATAACGCCCATGACATGGGTCTCTTGAGGCCTTTGCTGTACGAACTCATGGAGGGGCGGAACGTTACCGCACGAAGCCTCCCGGCGTTGACGGGTGAAATCGTGCGCCGGGTCCACCGCATGGGTAGCATGGCTCACAGGGTGTGGCGGGATGGACGGGTGCTCCCGCGAGGCGCGGGCGGATGGAGGGTGAATCCCGGAGAGGCTCGTGCTTCATGAAGGGGCGTGCCGTATTGGCGCTCGCCGCCATTGCGCTATTGGTCATTCCACTGGCGGGACTTGCCATCCTGTGGTTCCGGTCACCCCCTGAGCAGGTCGTCGAGGGCTGGCGCTTCGCTCCCTGGTTGTCCCCAGCGGAGGCCCGAGAGAGGCCCACCCTCCTTCAGCCGTGCCAGGGTGACGAGCAGTGTGACCCTCCGTTCGTGTGTTTCCATGACCCGCGCATCCAGCAGCGGCAGTGCACGGGTACGGGTTGCGAGTCGGACTCCTGGTGTCCACCCGAGACCGCCTGCCGGGCCATTCCCCTCCGAGGCAGGGACAGGATGGCCCTGCGCACCTGCGCCCATGAGGGCATGCGCAAGGAGGGTGAGAGGTGTCTGCGGTTCGTCCAGTGGCCCATGAGGGAACGGGCCTGTGGGCAGGGGCTCGTCTGCGCGGTTTCCGGCTGGTGTGGCCGGCGGTGCGTGCCCGGAAAGGAGGGGACATGTGCGGAGGGCTTCTTCTGTTCTCGCGGAGACCCCGATGGGCCCCTGTGCCAGCCCACCTGTGAGGGCCGTACGTGTCCCGAGGGCCAGGAGTGCGTCCGGTGGGAGGGCGGAGTGTCGGTGTGCCTCGTGGTGTACGGGCGCTCGTGCCATGACGACGAGCCCTGTCCCGAGGGGACGGTGTGTGAGATGGAGCCGTTGCTCACCCTGGTGGGGCAGGCTCGGAGGTCGTGCGTCCGGACCTGTGGACTCGAAGGTGCCGAGAGTTGTCTGGAGGGATTCGTCTGCCACCAGGGCCGGTGCCGGCCGCGCTGCTCCCTGACGCGGCCCGATTCCTGTGGAACCCGATTCTGCGTGTCCACCGACGACGAGGGCAACGGCGTGTGTCTGTCCTCGCCGGAGCAATGGGACATGGCCGTCGAGCCGGCCCGGGATGGCGGGTGACCACGCTCATCCCGGGCACGGTCAGCTCCAGGCTCAGAACGAGGCGTCGAGCTGGAGCCGCGCGACATGCCGGCTCGCGGAGCGGTCGTGACCGAAGATGTAGAAGTAGTCGGTCTGGAGCTTGAACGCGTGACCGTTCAGGTAGACGTTGAGTCCACCGCCCACCTGTCTTCCCTGCGTGTTGACCTGGTTGATGAGCGCGGGGTCCGTCCCGGCGAAGGCGAACAGCTGGTCCCACCGCGCGGCGACCTCGACCAACGGAGAGACCATCAGGCCCGCCTGGAGGAAGTAGCCCCAACCGGAACGTGAGTACTCCCGGATCGTCGCCCCGCTCGCGTTGGTGCCCTCGAGGAAGTCTTGCCCCGTGTTGCGGAGCACGGCCTCGCCGAGGAACGAGAACCCCCTGTACTTGAAGACCACGTCGGCGGCGGCGTGTGTGTAGTCCAGCGTCCCGAGCGTCAGCGTGGTGCCCGTGGTCGACCGCTGGCGATTCGTCCCCTGGTTGTAGCCACCGGCGAGCCCGATCGCGAGGCGCGGTTTGGGCAGCCGCTGCAGGTCTCCTTCCTGATCATCGTCGAAGTTGCCCCACGGACGGAGCACCAGGCGCGCCACGTAGATGCCTCCCAGGGCCTGGGGGCCGAACCGGTTGCGCCCCTCTCCACCGCCGATGAAGAGGTGATAGCCCAGCATGCCATTCAGCCCACCGAGGTCGTTCGAGTACAGCATCAGGCCGACGTCGCGATCCAACGTCAGCTCCTGGACCACCTGCTGCCGGTCCACGAGCTGGAGCGCGAACTCCCGGATGGTGCGGGCCCGATCGAACGGAACGAAGTACTGCCCGACGCGCAGATTGAGATCGCGCACCCTCGTGTAATCGATGAACGCGTCGAAGATGGGCGAGGCACTGCCCGTCTCGAAGTCGTTGCCGCCGAAGGCGAGCTGGAGGGTGTACTTGAGGTCGGTGGTGAGGACATGCCCCTGGGTGATCAGGCGCAACGTCTTCACGTTGATCTCATGGGTCGTCTTGTCCTTCTCCCAGGTGAGCGTCTCCCGGAACTGCGCTCGTGCCCTGAGCGTGATGGCAAAGCGGCCATCATCGGTCGTGACCGTGAGTCCCTTGCCCGGCGCGGCCGAGACGGAGACGCCCTTCTTCTCCTCGGCCGCCTTCTTCGGCTCCTCCTCCTGTTGGCTCCGCGGCAGGTCGACCTGTTGCTCCAGCTCCGCGAGACGCTCGGCGGTGGCGGTCGGCGTATCCGCCGCGGGTGTCGCGGTCTGGGCCGGCGCTGGCTCCTGGGCCCTCGCGGGTCCGTGGACCAGCACCGCTGTCATGGCCAACACGAGGGCGGCGTGTGCGCACACGCTCTTCGTGCCGCCGCCCTCCTTTCCTTCGATGTTCGCAGCTCGCATTCCTGACCTCTCCTGGAGTGACCCGGACCGAGGCACGGCTGCGATCGAGCATAGAAGCTCGAAAGCCCACCGGACCCTCGCGGGGGGTGGGCTTTGCGGAGGAAGCATGTGTTTCCAATATAACGGATGAACCTCCGCCAGCAAGGAGATTCCGGGTTCCCTCAGGCCGCGAGCTTGTTGCTCACGGTGTGCAGCACGGGCCGGTGCGTCGAGGACAACCAGACCAGCGGGAAGCCGATCTCCGGGTACTGGGAGATCATCTCCCGGAGGTACCGGCACATGCTGATGATCAGGGTCAGCATCATCACCAGCAGCAGCCCGTGGTGGAGCGCGGGCTGGAGCGCCACGGGCACCGCGGACAGGGGAATCAACAGGAGGAAGAGCATGCTCTCGACGGTCAGCCACGCCGGGGGCTTGTTGACGAGCTGGCGCGCATGGACGCCCACCGCGAGGCTGCTCATGGCGAGGGCGACCAGGGCCCGCGCGGAGAAGACATCGCTCCAGTCCCGCATCCACGTCACGTACAGGCCGAGGATGAGCACGGGCGCCGTGAGGATCCGCACATAGAAGCGCGGGGAGGAGAGCGGCGAGCGGTACATGAGCACCACGTCCTGCAGCAGCGACCAGGCGCCAGCACCGAAGGCCACGAGGCTCGCGAGCGCATAGGTGAGCTGGAAGGCGGGCACCTCGAGGATTCCCACTCCGAAGACGCAGACCGACAGCCCCAGGAAGAGACAGAAGACATAGTTCCAGAGGTGGTTGATGTACGGATCTCGCATGACGCCGGTCGCGAAGTAGCGGCACAGCCCGAGGTAGAAGAAGAGCTGCCCGGTGGCGGTGAGCAGGATGTAGGGCAGGAAGTAGACGCCCTGCCGAGGGCCCAGCTGGGCCACGATCAACACGGCCATCGCCGAGTTCATCACGTCGACCCAGTGGTCCCAGAAGTGGCGAGCGGTGGATTGGGTCCCGTTACGCCGGGCCTGGGTTCCGTCCATGGCATCCAGGCAGAAGTGGAGCACCCGGCAGACCACCCAGAGCGCATACATCCATCTCGCGCGCTCGAAGGTGTGCACGGCGGCGAGCAGGAACAGGTGCAGCAGCAGCCCGGGAATGCCGAGGACGACGGGGGAGAGCCGGTAGGGGAGATGGTGGACGGCGAAGTGCCGGCACTCCTCGCGGACCACGCGGATGAGCGCATCCTCCTCCAGGCGCTTGTAGCTCTGTTGCTTGTCGAGGACCAACTCATGGGGCTCCAGCGCCCGTGCCTGATGCGTGCTCATTTCCAGTGTCCGTTCACCCCGGGCCGATGTCGTTGCCGCGGGTGAGGCGAACAATGCGGAGGACTGCGTTCGAGCGCGGTGCGCGGCCTCACACGAGGGCTGTGGCCCTCGTCACAGCCCGAGGCGGGTCCGGGGTGGAGCCGGAAAAAATCCGGAGGCCTTGCCCGCCGGAGCGGCTCACGGGTCCAACCCCTCAGACAGAGCACGAAGGGGAAATCCCATGAGCCACAAGCGCTTCAATCGGATGTGTCTGGTGACGGCCGCCGCCTCCCTGCTGGGGGCATGTGAGGGGGGGCCCATGGCCGGGGAAGCACCGCCGCACTCCGACCGCGGTGGTATTGGGATGGAGCTGCCGGTTCCTGGCGTCGGGGAGGCTCCAGCGACGGTCTCCATCGACATCCGCCGCTCGCTGGCCGTGACGGAGAAGAGCATCCTGGCCCGGTTCGGCGGGCGGCGGGTGTTCAGCAAGCTGGTCGCCGACAACGGCGGGGCGGGCTTCACCTCCGAGCAGCTCTTCCGCCAGCTCTGGGACACGCAGAACCCGGCGCCCGGGCAGCCGGACCTGCCGGGCATGCCGCACTGCACCGACGCGGGCAACACCCTCAACGGCTTCCCCTACGTGTGCCGCCCGAGCGAGGGGGGACAGGCCCGGCCGGGCTCGGTCATCCACCTGGACAGCTATGCGGCGGTGGGCCTCTACAACCGCTTCGACCTGGCGCCCGTGGATGGCTCGAACTGCGGCGAGTACCGCATCGTCCTGGCGAAGCTACCCTCCGCGCCCGCCAACCGTAACTTCATGATCTTCGAGGCGGTGCTTCCCAACCCCCAGCCCGAGCTGGGGCTCGAGGGGTGCCGGCCGGTGGCCGACTTCTGGGCGGGGCTGTCCTCCGACCCGGACCCCCTGTCGCGCGCCAGCAAGCTGGAGGCCTTCTATTTCACGGGTCTGCCGGGCTTCGAGCCGGTGGTGGCCATGAACCACTACGGCAACAACCCGGGGAGCCTCGGCCAGGTGCGCACCAACCAGTTCCTCCAGGGCGGGCCCACCGCGCCTCCGGTGCCGTGGATGATGCGCGAGTTCAAGCTGGTGAGCGACTGCACCTCGCAGCCGGCGTGCACGCTGAAGTTCCTCCCGGCGACGGTCAAGAGCAACCCCTTTGGCGGGCTCTTCAACCCGGCGTCCACCGATCCGCGGGCCTCGGCCTTCCAGAGCCACTTCGTCTCCCAGGTGGCGAGCCTGGCCATCAATGACCTCAACCGCTTCAACCATGCGGTGCCGGATGAATTCAACGCCGCCCAGAGCGACTCGCAGACCCGGGGCGGAGCGGATGACTACCTCGCCCAGCTCGGCCCGGGCCCGAGCCCGTTCCACCAGGCCATCGGCCAGGAACTCGCCCGGGTGGGCAGCACGTTGACCCCTCGTGACGTCGTCGCGCGTGCCCAGGCCCTGTCCTGCGGTGGCTGCCACCAGCGCAACAGCGGCAGGCCGGTGGGCGGTGGCCTGACGTGGCCCGCCTCGGCCAACTTCGTTCACAGCTCGGAGAACGATGATCCGGCGGACCCGGGCCGCTTCGCCATCTCGCCAGCGCTCCGCGATCAGTTCCTGCCCCTGCGCAAGGCCGTGCTGGAGAGCTTCCTCCAGAGCTCCTCCTCTTGATTTGGGAATCCCCTGACGTCCCGGCCCTCACCCGGCTGCCTGGTTCTCTCGTCCCCGCGTCCGCCGTGCGTACCCTCGAAGCGAAGTTCCACCCGAGGGTCCGCCCGATGAGAGACAGCCGGCTCGTGTCCTTCGTCCTGCTCGTGGGCTTGCTGGTGACGACGGCCGCGTCCGCCTGTCCCAACTGCGAGACCTCCCAGGTGGTCAAGGCTTCGGTCCTGGGTGAGGACTTCTGGCGCTATCTGGTGATGATGGTCGTGCCCTTCCTCTTCATCGGGGCCGTCAGCGCTTACCTGTACCGCATCGGGTTGCCGCGGTGACAGCGGCAAGGGGGAAGTCCATGGCTGGCATTCCACGGCATCAAGGCGCGCTCATCTCGGCGGGCGTGTTGCTCGGCACGGGCCTGGGCGGCTTCGTCGACGGCATCCTGCTGCACCAGTTGCTCCAGTGGCACAGCATGCTCTCGAGCCAGTTGCCACCCACGGACCTCGTCACGATGAAGGTCAACATGTTCTGGGACGGCCTCTTCCATGCCTTCACGTGGCTGATGACGGTGATGGGCCTCGGCCTCCTGTGGCGCGCGGGCCAGCGCCCCGAGGTGCCCTGGTCCACGCGCACCTTCGTCGGCGCGCTCTCCATGGGATGGGGTCTCTTCAACGTGGTGGAGGGGCTCATCGATCATCACCTGCTGGGCATCCACCACGTCCACCCCGGAGCCGGGCAGCTCGCGTGGGACGTGGGATTCCTCCTCTTCGGGGCGCTGCTGGTGGGCGCGGGGTGGGGGCTGATACGGGCGGGCCGTCGGGACACCCGGCCTCGTGGCGCGCCCGTGTCCACCGTCCGCGAGCGGCTGGTCGAGCGGCGGGCCTGAGCCGTCGCACGTCGCGGGGTTGGCGAGCACCCAGGCAGCCCCGTCCTGGAGGGCCGGGCGCCGTCTCACAAGTCACAGCCACGGGCTCCATCTCAGCCGGATGCACCTCGACGGGTGCATTCGCACTCAAAGGAGAACGTGATGCGCAAGACCGGCAAGAAGACCTTCATCGACTACGAGTTGCCCACGAAGGACCTGGAGCATGTGCGCGGTGGCAACTCACAGGTCACCACGCTGGCGATAGGTGAGGAGGGCAATGGGTGTGTCACCACCGAGGCGGTGGGCGAGGAGGGCGGTGGCCCGATCACCACCCAGGCGGTGGGCGAGGAGGGCGGCACCTACTGAGCTTCCGCGATCCACCTCAGCGGCAACCGGTGGCGGAGGGCGGAAGCGGAGATCCGACGCGATCCAGCCACCCGCGCTCCCGCCACTCCTCCTTGCGGACCTCCACCGCGTGGGACAGGTCGCGCTCGAAGCTGTCGGCGAGCGCCTGGGCGAACGGCGCATCCTCGACGACGAGCGCCCCCTCCTCGAGCATCGCGCTCGCGTTGGGCTCCAGGTTGTTGGAGCCCACGGCGGTCAACAGGTCATCCACCACGAGCGTGCGGGCGTACAGGGGCGCGGACTGGTACTCCCAGAGGCGCACGCCGCTCTCCAGCAGCCGCTCGTAGGAGGAACGCTGGGCGGCGAGCACACCCGCGGTGGCCTCGTAGCCAGGCACGAGGATGCGCACGTCCACGCCCGCGCGGGCCTTGCGGATGAGCGTGTCCACGGTGGCGGCGGTGGGCACGAAGCAGGCGTTGGTGAGCCACAGCCGGCGCCGCGAGGCCGCCATGAGCACCTGCACCATGCGCTCGGAGTGGCTGAGCGACGGCGAGCCGGTGCTCGCGACGAAGCCCGCCCGGGCCTCGCCGCGCGGCTCGAGCGTGGGGAAGGCCGACTCCGGCAGCAGCCCTCCGCCCGCTTCCAACCAGTCCCGGGCGAAGGCCTGCTGCAGCTGGCGCACCGCCGGGCCCTCCACGTGGACATAGGTGTCCCGCCAGGCGTTCGCCGGCGCCGGGGCGGCACGCCATTCCGGCCCCACGCCGGAGCCTCCCGTGAGGCCGCTGCGCCCATCGCGGATGACGAGCTGCCGGTGGTTGCGCGCCTCCAACCGCTCATCGCTGAACACCACCTCGGCGCCGACGAAGGGCCGGAAGGAGCGGACGTCACAATCGGCCCGGACGAGCCGGGGCTCCACCGTGTCCTGGAAGCCCGGACTGTGCAGGGGGTCCACCAGGATGCGGCACACCACCCCTGGGTGGCGCTCGGAGAGCGCGCGCAGGAGACGCTCCGAGGCCTCGCCTGGCTGCCAGTTGGAGGCGAGCAGGTGGATGGACTCGCGGGCCTCGCGGATCTCCGCCTCGAGCCGCTCGACGATGCGGGCGTCCTGCACCAACTCCACCACGTGGCCCGTGCGCAGCCCCACGCCCACGGACTGGTACAGGGCGAGTGACAGCTCCGGCCCCGAGCCCGCGACGTCCTCATGGACGCGCAAGGCTTGGGGGTAGTCGCGGTGGATGCAGGCGGTACCGAGCAGGCAGGCGAGCAGGACGTGTGGAAGGCGATTCACGGCGGCCAAGCTAGGCATTCCCTGGCGAGCCGAGCAGGGGGGACTGGCGGGCAGACGGCCGGGCCCGGTGCGCTGTCCTGACCCGGGTGCGGGTGCATCCCTACCTTCGCACAGATGACCTGCCAGCCTGGCTGGAGGGAGGCGTGATGGAGTCCTGGAACCGGATGTCGACCGACTCGGTGCGTACCCACACACCGGATGGGGTGAACCGGCGGATTGATGCGCGGGTGGAGAAGTGCGTCCAGAGCATGGCCGAGCACATGGATCGCTCGGTCATCAGCACCTACCTGGAGAAGCTGGAGCGCGAGTGGGACCTGAACCGGGTGGTGACGGTGGCGGCGTCCGCGGTCTCGGTGCTCGGGCTGGTGCTGGCGGCGAAGGACGGTCCCCGGTGGAAGATCATGAGCGGGGTGGCCGCGGGGCTGCTGCTCCAGCATGGCCTGCTCGGCTTCGGCCCGCTGTCGGAATTGGTGCGGGCGCTGGGGGTGCGGACGCGGCGGGAGATCGACCTCGAGAAGTTCGCCCTCAAGGCACTGCGGGGCGACTTCGAGCGGATTCCCCACGAGGGGGGCCCGCTGGCCCGGTCCAACGCCGCGCTGGTGGCGGCGCAGTCCTGAGCGGGCCGGGGTGAGGGGGTTGCCTGCCCCCACCCCGGGCCGTGACGGCGGATGCGTCAGAATCCGCCGAGGTTGGGTCCACCGAGCGTCACGGGAGGCCCGGCGATGCGCTTCTTCTGGGCTCCGGGCGGGTCGCCGTGCCCCTTGAAGAGGTAGCCCTCGAGCCCGGCGAGGCCGATGGAGAACTGCGTCACCCACCTGTCCGCCGGCCTCGCGGGGGCGTTGATGTCGAACGGGTAGGCGAAGTGCAGGCGCAGGAGGATGGGTCCCAGGCCCACGTTGACGCCCACGGCGGCATCGAGCACACGCTTGTTCCACATCTCGCGGGCCGAGTTGCCCACACCACCCACGTCGAAGCCGGCCACACCCATGAGGGTGTTGAGGAAGGCGATGCGGATGAGCGCATCCAGCGGCACGCGCAGCTCCAGCGTGGAGTACAGGTAGTGCTGGCCGAGCAGCCACTGCTCGTTGCCGAAGGGCACGCCGCGCAGGGTGTCGAAGCTGGAGAGGTAGAAGGACTGGGCGAAGCGTCCACCGAAGTTGGTGCCCGCGCCGCCGCGCAGCATGACGTGCGTGCTGCCCAGCGGGATGGGGAAGTAGCGCTCCGCGTCCAGGCGCAGGCTGCCGTAGATCTGGCCGTGGAAGGGCTGGACGCCGGTGGTGACCTCGCTCAGGAACGAGGTGCCGGAGATGGGCACGCCCGTGTAGTGGTAGCGCAGGGTGTTGTAGCCGAAGGCCAGCGAGCCTTCCGTCTGGAAGCGCAGGCCCGGCCTGTTCCGCTGCCATTCCGAGTACAGGTCGCCAACGCCGTTGATCTCCTGCAGGTTGAGGATGAAGGCGGTACTCGGGTCGAGGAAGTACGAGGCGCCACCCACGCTGAGGTTGCCTTCCAGGAAGGTGAAGGTACTCAGGGGATAGCGCGCCAGGCCGGTGACGCCGAAGAAGCGCTCACCCGTGACGAGCGCGTAGTAGGGCAGCTGGTTGCGGTACTGGCTCAGCGTCTGGTCCACGCGGAAGCGCAGCGACTGGAAGAGGCCGCCGCCGTACATGGTGCGCTGGGACTGGTTGATGTAGAGCAGGTAGCCGTCCGTGAGGTCGAACGAGCCGTACACGGCCACCTGCATCATCAGGGCGTGGTTGCGCATCCGGTCCGAGGCCGAGGCGAACATCTGCCCGTAGAAGCCACCGCCGCCCGCTCCGGCGAAGCCCATGATGGGCCCCAGGTCGATGTTCTCCCGGGCGAAGGGCTTGTAGGGCTCGGCGCCCACCAGCGAGCGCTGGGGCAGGGGGCTCGGCGGGCCCGCCTCGGTCTTGACGGCCTGCGCCACCTCGAAGTTCATCAACTGCTGCGAGCGCAGCAGGGCCGGCTTGCGCTCACCGGACACGTGGTAGAGCAGCCACAGGTTCCCATCCGGAGCGGGGCTCGGCTCGAAGAGGCCGGTGGTCACGTCCGTGCGCCGCACGATGCCGCCACCACCGGTGTACTCGTGCAGGTCCGAGCGGCTCTTCTCGTACGCCACGAAGAAGAGGCGGCCCTCGGGCGTCACCGTCGGGTCCGCATGGTCCCTCGCCTCGGTGGTGAGGCGCTCCACCTTGTCGGCGGCCTCCGGCTTCACCCGGAAGAGGTTGTAGTAGCCGTGCGAGGTGGCGTCCGAGGTGAAGACGATGCCCGCCGGGCCCCAGGTGAGGCTGCGCTCGGCGTACACGTCGTGGGTGATCTGCCGGGGCTCCACGTCCAGGCCTTGATCCAGCGGCAGCACGTACACGTCACGCGTGCCCGACTCGTTCAGGCCGACGAAGGCCAGTTGCTTGCCATCCGGAGAGAAGGCCGGCGAGTACGCGGCGATCAGCCCGTGCTCCGCGAGCTTGTAGGCCACGCGCTGGCCCAGCTCGAAGCGCACCCGGTAGGGCGGCTCCTTGCGCAGTCCGGTGGGGTTGTTGAGGTAGGGGCTGCGGCCCATGGCCGGTAGCGCGCCGGTCATGGAGATGGGCTCGGCGGTGTGTTTGAAGGACTGGACGTAGATGATGTCGCGTGACAGCGACTCGGCCACGAAGACCAGCTTGTCGTCCGTGAGGGCGAAGTTGCGCCCGAAGACGGGGTGCAGCGACTCGTAGCCCGGCACGCCGTCGCCCTGGACCTTCAAGCTCTCCTGGGGCGCGCGAGGGTCCAACATGATGAGCTGGCTCTGGCCCGTCTCCGGGATGATGCTCCGGTACATGAGCAGCCGGCCATTGGGCGAGCTGTTGAGCGAGGTGACGACACCCCGGCGCTCGCGCAGCACGTCGATCTGCGGCGTGCCCTGCTCGGCCTTGAGGTAGGTGCGGTAGGCGCGCTGCTTCAGCCACGCCTCGAACTTCGCGGCCACCTTCTGCGGCTCGTCCCCGGTGAGCATCTCCACCAGCCCCTCGAAGGGCAGCTCCGGCGACCCCGCCGTGCCGGAGATGAGCTTGGGCGAGTTGTCGATCACCTTCTGGATGAAGCCCCGGCCGTACGTCTCCTCCAGGAACTGGCAGCGCGCCTGGCCCACCTTGTAGATCCACAGGAAGCCGTAGGGCCCGGGAGACCAGAAGTCGAGGAAGGCGTACCCGCGTTGCAGGTCCGGGTTGATGAGCAGGTCCCTCACCATCATCTCGCCTTCGGGGTCCAACCCGCCCTTGGCGTAGAACTCGGCCAGACCCTCGATGAACCAGAGGGGGATGGCGTTGAGGGGGTCTCCGGCCACCTTGGCCTGCTCCGCCAGGAAGCGGACCTTCTGGATGGTGAACTGGTGGGCCATTTCGTGGGAGCTGATCTCCCCGAAGAGCCGGTGGTCACCCAGGTAGGGCAGGGCCAGCTCCAGGTTGCCCTGGGTGCTGGTGACACCCAGCGTTCCCTCGGACACCGCGAAGACGTTGGTCTGCAGGAACTCCTGGTAGCTGCTGTAGAGGATGTACGGGAACGTCTGCGTGGGGACGAACTGGAACCGGTCCACGAGGTAGCGGTAGGCCTCCTCGAGCTGGGGCGCGGCGTACTGGGCCACGTTCCGTTCGCTCTCGTAGAAGTAGAAGCGGACGCCACCGCTCTTGGTGCCCAGGGACGTGGCGTAGGCGGGGCCGCCATCCGGCGTGCCTCCGTCGGCCGGCAGGGCGATGGGGACGTAGAGCTCATTGCCCGTGGCGATGGGCGCGGGCGTCCCCCCATCCCGCTGGTTGTCGACCACGGGGGTGGGGCTGCCCGGCTCGATGGACTCCACGGGGCTGCCACCGGTGCCCTCCTCGCCCTGCTTGCCGGGCTTGGGCACCTGCTTCGCGTCGGCGGTGGGGACGCCCGGCGAGAGCATCTGCGTGGCGGGGGTGGGACCTCCCGGCGCGCCGGGCGGCTGCATGTGGGCCCGGTGGGCCGCTGGGGCAGCGACACCCTCGGCCTCCGGGCCCACGAGGATGTCCATGTGCTTCCATTCGAACTCGTACGTGTGCACGGGCGAACGTTGAGCTCGCCGTGGAATGACATAGACCTGGGCCAGGGCAGCCTCTGAGAAGACGAGGGCCAGTAGGGTGGCGGTGAGAAGACGTCGATTCACAGGCGCGACCTCCCGGGTGGGGAGACGAGGGACTGAGCGAACCTAGGCAGGCCCCCTGATATAGACGAGTGGGCGGCCGAGCGCTTCTGTATGATTGCTCAGCGTTGCACGTCCTCGCTCCTCCGGGTGTTGGGTGAACCAATGCTTTCGCATCGCTCTGGCGCCCGGTATGGATGGCGCATGAATCGTTCTCTGGTGGTCATGGCGGGAGCCTGGCTCCTCACCCTTCCTGGATGCCCGAACACGGCGGAGGACAAGCGCGAGTGCGATCTCCCCGCGTTCAACCTGTCCGCATGTGACCGATCGGGCTTCGCCGAGGTCCAGGCCAATGGGGTCTGGAAGGCCAACGTGACGCTGGATGGCGTGGGCACGCCGACGGCGTTCTTCCTGACGCCCGAGCAGTCCCAGTCCCTGCTCTTCGCCACCCCGCTCTCGGAGCGCAACGTGGAGGGGGAGACCTTCTACCTGGCCACGGACTACGAGCGCTCCTTCTCGAGCCTCCGCATCGGGATCGCCGGTTGCGAGGCTCCGGCGCCCAACCAGGTGAAGGGGCAGTTCCGCCGCTGCGTGAACGGGGAGATGGACCTCGAGGGCACCTTCGAGGCGGTGCGCGTCCAGCGGCCCGCGGGGGAGCAGGAGTCGTCCGGGGTGGAACTGGTGTCGGAGATGGCCCTGCCGCGCGGCATGGCGATGGACGTCTTCGTGTCGGGGGGCTACGCCTACGTGACGGCGCTCTCGGAGGGCCTCTTCGTCTACGACGTGAGGGAGCCGGCGGCTCCCAGGAAGGTGGCGGAAGTCACCCCGTCCTCGGACACCTGGTATCGCTCCTGGGTGAAGGGCTCGACGCTCTACCTCACCAGCCGGCTCGAGGGGCTGCTCGTCTATGACGTGAGCAATCCGGAGGCCCCCAAGCGGCTCATGGCGCTGCCGGGCTCGACGACCACCGCCCTGGAGGGCTCGGGCCTGGTCGTGGACGGGGACCGGCTCTACATGATGTCGCCGTCGCCCCGGGCCGAGGTGCTCATCTTCGATGTCTCCAAGCCCGCCTCGCCCTCCCTGCTGACGCGCTACTACGTGCCGCAGAGCGATGCCCTGAAGGGGGAGTTCCCCGTGGAGGGGGTGGTCTTCGACAACCGCCTCTACCTGGGCCACTGGGCCTTCGGCCTGGCGGTGGTGAACGTGGCGGATGTCTCCAACCCCAAGTACCTGGGGCGCTTCGGGTACGACAACGCCACCAGCCGCGCGGTGGCGGTGGGGACCATCGGGGACCGGACCATCGCCTTCGAGGCGAGCGAGGGCTGGGGCTCCCGGTTGCGTGCCCTGGAAGTGTCCCTGTCGGTGAAAGACGACATGTCGGAAGTTGCCCACATCAACGAGGTTGGCCGGTTCGAGATGGGCCCGGCGTCCCCGGTGCTCGGTTTGACGCTGGTGGGCACGAAGTTGTACGTCGCTCATAGCCAGGACGGTCTTCGTGTCCTGGACATGTCCAACCCGAGCACACCCCGGCAGATTGCCTACTACAATACGTGGCGGGAGACGGATTCAGGCCGGGGACGCGCGTTCCTGGACGGCCTCAGTGGGGTGAAGGTGCCTGGCGACGGGTACATCTACGCCACCGAGACGTCCCGGGGGTTGCTCGTCTTCCGTGAGCAGTGAGTGAGGCGCATGAGCCAGACCGTGTCGAAGTCGTGTGAGCGGTGCCAGTCCCTGCCCGAGAAGCTGGAGATGGAGGGGGCGGGTCGGCTCTTCCTCTGGCTGCCGCTGGGTCACAGCTACGGCAAGCTGGTGCGGCAGTTGGGTGACTCCGGGCGCCAGTACCAGGCCATGCCGAATGATCGCTGCGTGGCGGTGCGGCTGGAGGGCGCGCAGCTGAGTGCCTTCGTGGCCGACGTCATGGGGGCGCTGACGGGCGAGGAGTCGCGGGCCACGCGCGCGCTCTTCGTCGAGGGCGAGGGCGAGCCGGGGCTGGGGGATTTCCCGCGGGTGGGCTCGCTGCCGCAGCTCTTCACCCTCAGCCGCTCGGGGTGGCTGGTGGACATGCTGGCCGAGAAGCGGATCACCAGCCACTACCAGCCCATCGTCCACGCCAGGGACACGCGTCAGGTATACGCCTACGAGGCGCTGCTGCGCGGCCTGGAGCGGGACGGGGCGCTGGTGTTCCCCGGGAAGATGCTGACGCTGGCGCGCGACGCGGATCTGCTCTTCCAGTTGGACCTGGCGGCGCGGCTGTCCGCGGTGCGCGAGGCGGCGCGGCTGGGCTTGAAGGTGCCCATCTTCATCAACTTCACGCCCACGGCCATCTACGATCCGGCCTTCTGCCTGCGCTCCACGGTGGCGGCCATCTCCGAGGTGGGCATGCCGCCGAGCAACGTGGTCTTCGAGATCATCGAGTCGGACCACACGCCGGACGCCAACCACCTCAAGTCGTTGATCGCCTACTACCGGCAGGCGGGCTTCCGGGTGGCGCTGGATGACCTGGGGGCGGGGTACTCGTCGCTGAACCTCATCCACCAGCTGCGTCCGGACATCATGAAGCTGGACATGGAGCTCATCCGGGGCATCCACCAGGATTCCTACAAGGCGTCCATCACGGAGAAGCTGCTGGAGCTGGCGCAGAAGCTGGGCATCCTCACGGTGGCCGAGGGCATCGAGACGCCCGAGGAGCTGCGGTGGGTGCGCGAGCACGGGGTGGACTTCGTGCAGGGCTACCTCATCGCGAAGCCGAGCAGCCCGCCCACCACGGTCACGCCGCACTACTACTGATTGACGAGCGTGGCGCCCGAGCGCTGGAGGCTGAGCCGCCAGGCCAGCCTCAGCTCGTAGCCGGCGTTCTGCAGATGCTGGCGGGCCGTGATGGTGTCCCGGTTCTCCACGGCCTCCTCGGCGAAGCCGATGCGGTCGATCGCGCGCCCGATGAAGCGCGCGGCATCACCCTGGCCGCTCTGGGCGGCATTGGCGAGTGCATCGGAGAGATCCTGCCGGGCGGAGGTGATCGCCGGACCCACGGAGAAGTCTCCCTCCTCGAGCAGCTGGTCGGTGGTGATCATCCACTGGTAGCCGCTGTTCAGGCTCTCCAGGCGTTGCTGCCGGAGCTGCTCCAGGGCTTGCGCCCGGGCGCTCACGAGGGCCTCCCGCTGCTCCATCGTCTGGAGACGCTCCTGGTCCTCCTGTTGCTGGCTCTGCTGGGCCTCCAGCTCGGCTTGAAGGAGCTCCACCTGGGCGCGCAGCTGCTTCACCTCCAGCTCCCGGGCGGTGCGCTCCAACTCCTCGAGCGTCGGCGCCTGCTCCTGCTGGGCCGCGGGCTCGACGGGAGGAGCCTCCTGCGGCGTGGCGGTGGGAGAGGGGGTCTGTCCGAGAAACAGCGTCAGGGAGAGGGCGAGAAGGCTCATCTCCCCAAACGTGTCCACCGGCGGACGAACCGGCACAGCCCGGAGGACGAGCCTCCGTTCATCCGTCCGAGGGGCGAGCAGACGAACCGCCCGCCCCGCTCGGACGTGGTCCGCATCAGCCCTCGAAGGTGTCCTTCATGCGGGAGATGGCGGCGCTGGTCATCTGGTCGATGGTCTGCTTGAAGGTCTGCTGCATCAGGACCTGCTTCATCATGACCTTGGAGGCCTGCTCGAAGACCTTCTCCGGGCTGGCGTTCGGGTTGGCCTTGACCCACGCGGCCATGTCCTTCTGGATGCCCTCGAGGGCGCGGCCCTTGAAGGTCTTGCCCAGGCTCTCGACCATCATGCCGTAGCCCTGGCCCTTCTTCTCACCCACGAGCTGCGCGAGCGAAGCCTGCACGTCGGCCAGCTCGGAGTCGCTGTTCACGTCGAGCTTGAAGTCAGACCCGAGGTCGCTGGCGGACTTCACGCCCTTGAGCTCCTCCGTGGACGGAGGCTGGATCGACGGGCCAGCCGTACGGGCCGCCGAGTTGGCGGTGAAGGAAGAGTTGTTTCCGATGCGGGTGGACATGGCATCACCTTTCGGGAAAGACACGAATGCTTTGAAGGCATTATCGCCCGGTCCCCCGGGAAGTTGCGTGGGCGGGGACCGAATCTTTCCCGTTTTCTGGCAGTGCCGTGAAAAGTCCCTGATTCCAGGGGCTTATCAGAGGTCGATGCGCAGCCCCACGCCGGCCTGGAGCGTGGGGGGGGCGATGTTGATGGCGGGGATCTCCTGCTCACCCTGGCGGATGGGCGGCAGGTTGAGGGCGAAGCGGAACTCGCCCCCCTTCTGGCCGTAGTTGAGGGCGACGAAGGCCTCGACGCTGAGGTAGCGCAGGGCGCGGTGCGTCACGTCCAGACGGGTGATGAAGGAGCGATCGGAGAGGTTGCCCAGGTTGGACAGGATGAAATTGGTGTTGTCCCAGGAGCCAGGTCCGGAGAGCAGCCCGTAGATGGCGGCGTAGTGCTGGCCGATGAAGAAGGGCTGATATTGCCCCTGGAAGATCAAATAGGGGTAGACGAGCGCGGTGTCGTAGCCCGTCGGGTTGTAGAAGTACTCGACGCCCACGGTGGCGGTGTCGTTCTCCGAGTAGGCGAACGTCCAGGTGGCGCCGGTGCTCAGCTGCGGGATGAAGTACTCGTCCAGGTAGGACGTCTCGATGGGAAGCGAGCCGATGTCGATCGGCGGGCCGCCGTTGTTGGCCTGGCTGAACAGGTCCTCGAGCGAGATTCCCTCGGGCAGACCGTAGATGGGGGTGTCGGAGCCCCTGCGGATGGCCAGCTCGCCGTAGATGTCGATGGGGCCGATGCCGGAGGAGAAGTCGAACCCGAAGCGGGGCTTGCGGCCGCGCTGGAGCACGGCATCGAAACCCAGCTCGGTGGAGCCGAGCACCACCTCGGCGCGGGCGGCGCCACCGACGCGGCCGAGCGTGTCCGCGGGGCCGGCGTTGTCGAGCATGCCGATGGCGTAGAAGTTCCAGCCCCGGGCCTCCCAGGGCACGTGCACCTTGAGCATGGTGGCGCCGGTGCGCGCGTCGAAGAGGGCGAGCGGATCCCTGCGCTGGGGGCTGAGGAAGTCGGTGGGGTTCCAGAAGCGCGCGGTGCCCCACTTCACGTGCTGCTTGCCGGCGGTGATGAAGAGCTTGTGATCCAGGTCGAAACGCAACCAGGCCTGGTCCAGCAGCACGCGGGGCTCGGAGGCGGCCGCGCCCGGCGCCGAGGGGAGGAGGCTGCCCGAGCCCTCCTTGCGCGTGGGATCATAGGTGAGCCGGCCGAGCACGAAGCCGCGAAGCCGGTCGGTGGGGCGCGCATCGAAGTAGCCGTCCACCAGCATGGGGGCGGAGACGGCGGTGTTGCCGAAGGACACCCCCTCGCTGCCCTGGGTGAGGGCGCGCAGGTAGAAGCGGCCGCCGATCTTCAGAGGATCCTCGACGGCGTCCTCGGTGTCGAAGGCGTTGGTGGCCGCCGGGCCATCGAGCGCCTGCGCGTCGCGATCCCCGGGCCGGGTGTCCCGGGCCTCCGGGGCCGTGGCGGCCGGAGTGGCCTCGGGCGCGTCTCCGAAGAGGGCGCTCTCGTCGGGGCGGGCCGCGTCCGTTGGAGCAGCGGGCGAGGCCTCCTGGGTTGCCGGAGCCTCACCGCCGAAGAGGTCCGCCTCGTTGGGGCGCTCCTGGGCGAGTGCGGGCAGGGCGGCGAGGGTCGCGGCGAGCGCCAGGGTGGTGCGGGTGCTCATCGGCTTTTGCTCTCGAGCCAGGCCTTGGTGAAGATGTTCTCCTCCAGCGCATTCAGGTCCACGTTCTTCACGACGATGACGGTGGAGTTGGCCTTCTCCACCTCGTCATAGAAGCGCATCTCCTGGGGGAACCAGACGTCGGCCTTCTTGGACTCGCTGAAGACCTTCATCCACTTGGGATAGTAGGAGGTGCGCATCAGGCGCTTGGAGAGGGCGAACTCCTGGCGCTTGAGGATGTTGGACGTCTCCTTGTCCACCCACAGGTGCACCACGGGGTAGGCCACGTCCACGCCCTGCCTGGCGGTGAGGACGAGCTTCCAGGCGGTGAACTTGCCGAGCTTCTCCTCGCCCTCGAACGCCGGGTCGTACTCCTCGGCGAGCCGGGACTCGTCGAAGTCGGCGCGGCGGCTGTCGGTGCCGGCGATGCGCTCGCGCTCGGTGCGCCGCTCCCACTTGCCGGTGTTGGGATCGTAGCTCCAGAGGTTCTTCTCCAGCCGCAGGTATCCCTTGCCGGCCTCGCCCTTGGGCTTGGTCATGAGGATCATCAGCTGATCCCTGGCGTCGCGGCGGTACACCACGGCCTCGCGCACCACGTCCGTTTTGTCCTTCTCCTTCTGCTCGATGTACATCAGCGACTTGTAGTCGCCGCCGTTGCTCTGGCGGTCATCGAGCGTCGCCAGGAGCTTCTTGAGCTCGGCCGGGTCCTTCATGTCGGCGGCCCGGGCGGAGGGGACGGCGAGGAGCACCGCGGCGAGCACGGCGCCGAAGAGGTTGCGCAGGGTCATGGTCATCACCCGATGTGGTGCATCGCCGTGACGGGCTTCATCCGCGCGGCGAGGAAGGAGGGAATGAGCGAGACGAGGGTGGTGCAGAACGTGATGATGAAGATGGAGCCGGCCACGGCGACCGGGCTCACGGCGAAGCGCAGCTGCTCGGACATGATGATGAGCTGGACGGCCATGGGCATGGTGATGTGGGCGGCGTTCAGGCCCAGGCACACGGCCAGCCCCAGCAGGGCGCCGGACAGCGTTCCGAACAGCGCGAGCATGAAGGCCTCGAACAGGAACATCAGCACCACCCACCCGCGCTGCATGCCGATGGCGCGCAGCGTGCCGATCTCCCGGGTGCGCTCGCGGATGGCGATCCACAGGGTGTTCATGACGCCCACGCTGATGATGATGAGCAGCAGGACGAGCAGCCCCACGGTGAGCCCGTTGAGCGCCTTCACGGACCAGGTGATGAAGGAGATCTCATCCTCCCAGTTGGTGATGTCCAGGCGCTGACCCGTCCAGGCCTCGCGGTTGACGGTCTCGAACTTCATGAAGAACGGGTTGGGGTTGTGGTCGAGCACCTTGTGGCCGAGCTCGGGCAGCCGCTTCATGAGGCGGGCCTGGACGGCGGGGACGTCGGCGGTGTCCTTGAGGTAGAGGTGGAGGGCGCCGGTGGCGTCGTCGCGCATCTGGTAGAGGGCGCGCAGGGTGGAGTTGGGCAGGTAGCAGTAGACGGAGCTGAGCATGCCCACGTTGGCGGCGATGGCGGCCACGCGCACGTCCACGGTGTTGCTGGTGCCGCGCATGGTGGGGGAGGAGAGGGTGACGGTATCGCCCACCTTCACCTCGAGCTTCTTGGCCTGCTCCTCGAAGAGCAGCAGGGTGTTGGGCTGCTCCAGGTCCTCCATCCGGCCCTCGCGCAGCATGAGGGCCTTGCGGAAGCCCGTCTCGTTCTGGATGTCGACGCCGCCCAGGACGAGGTCCATGGAGCTGGTGTCGCTGACCACCTTGGAGTAGCCGCGCCCGCGCTGGACCATGTAGTCCAGCTCGGGGACCTCCTGGAGGAGCTGCTGCTGGAGGGCGGGGATGGCGGTGACGACGGGGGCGGACTGGCCCGCGGTCACCTTGAAGAAGCCGGCCACGTTGACGTGCCCGGTCATGAGCGTGGTGGCGGTCTCCACCGTCGTCGTCTGGATGCCGTTGGACAGGCCCATGAGGATGACGAGCAGCCCGGTGACACCGGCGATGGCACCACCCAGCAACAGCGTGCGGCGCTTGTGGGAGGCGAGGTTTCGCAGCGCGATGAGCAGGAGTTGGAACATGGCTTCACTCGTCCGTCTGCATCGCCTGGAGGGGCGAGACCCGGGTCGCGAGGTACGCCGGGTAGAAGGTGGAGAAGGCGGACACCCCGAGCACGATGACCAGGGCGGTGATGATGTTGGAGGCCTGCAGGGTGGGGAAGAGGCGCGGGCCGGAGAAGAAGAAGTAGAGCGACTCGTGGAAGGCGGGGATGCCCGCCATGCCGAGCCCCTTCACGGCCAGGGAGCCCAGCAGCGCGCCCGCCGCGCCGAACACCAGGCCCAGCACGGTGGTCTCCAGCAGCACCATGCCCAGCACGAAGCCGCGGTGGGCTCCGATGGCGCGCATGGTGCCGATCTCCCGCACACGCTGCAGCGTGGCCATCATCACCGAGTTGTTGATGATGACCACCGCCACCACGAAGATGATGAACACGGCCGCGTAGAGCACCAGCTTGGCCACCAGGATGATCTGCCCGACGAGGTCCGACGCCTGGTGCCAGGAGACGACCTTGAGCGGCAGCCCGGCCTTCTTCGACGCCTCCTGGAGCTCCACCATGGTCTGCTCCAACGTGTCCGGGTCCTTCAGCATGATCGCGGCATGGAGCACCACGCCGTCGTCGATGTCCTGCTGGGTGTACTTGCTCAGGGCCAGCTCCTGCTGACGCCGCGCCTGGGACGAGCCCGCGAGCTGCGCGTCCTCGTCGATGGAGCCCGAGGAGGTCTCCGCCACCAGCGAGCTGTCCTCGCCGAAGAGGGCCGCCTCGGCGTCCTCGCGCGCCACGTCGGTGACGCCACTGGCCTCCTGGAGCTTCGCCAGCTCGTCCTTCTGATCCGCCGTCATGTAGCCGTACAGCTCGCGGAAGGTGATGATGTCCATCAGGCTGAGCGAGCCGGCCAGTTGGGACTTCTCCATGCCGGTGAACTCGAAGGTGCCGTACACCTTCACGTTCGCGCTCCGTGCGTAGCCCGTGCGTGTGAAGGCGGTGATGGTCAGCTCATCCCCCAGCCGGAGGCGGTAGAGGTCCAGCAGGGGCACCAGCTCCGCGTAGAACTGCTGGTAGCGCGCGTCGAAGTTGGCGTCGTCCATGGTGAAGAACGCCACCAGCAGCTTCTCCAGCTCCGTGTCGGTGCTCCCGAGCACCTTCTGCAGCCGCGCGATGGCCTGCTGCGTCTTGAGCGGATCCAGCTGGAAGAGGAGCTCGCGCGTCTGGGTCTGGTTCTCCTTCAGGCGGCGCTGGAGCTCGGGGTCCTCGGCGATCTTCCGGTGGTTGACGTCGCGCGCCTCCTTGATGATGTCCAGCCGGCGTGCCGTCTTCAGCTTGAAGAACTCCTCGTAGGAGAACTTGGGCAGCAGCAGGCCGCGCTGGCCCTCGGGCACGGCGGTGCCGTCCACGATGCGCATCCGGTCGAAGGTCTTCTGGTAGTTGACCAGATCGGTGCCCAGGTAGCGCAGGGGAACCATGTCACCGTCCGTCACCAGGGGGGCGATGCGGTTCTCCAGCAGCTCGAGCGAGGCGAGCGGGTCCTTCTCGAAACCGTCCCAGAACTCCTGGGAGCGGGCGCGCTCCAGGGCCCGCAGGTCCGCGGGATCCATCGCGTTCTCGGCGGCGAGGGCGTTGCGCCGCTCCAGGTCCTTCTCGAGCAGGGCGATCATCTGGCGCACGTGGGTCTTGAGGCTGTCGATCTGCGCGCGCAGCTCGGGCGTCTCACCCGCGGCGGCCTGCTTGTAGAGGTCTCTCAGGCGCGCGAGCGTCAGGTCCACCGTGTTGCCGGACATCAGCATGGTGGAGTTGGTCCCCATGGGGACCACCGTCTTCACGTTGGGGTGCTGCTCCAGCACCTTCTTGATGTCGGAGAAGCGCTCGATGACGCGCAGGTCCGCCTCGCCGCCCATGTTCCCGTAGAGCGCCAGCGAGTCCTTGGACTTCTCCGAGTACACCTGGAGGTGGCCCGCGACGCTGCCGATGATGCTGCGGCTCATCGACTCGTCCAGGCTGTCCACCACGGCGCCCCCCACCACCACCAGCACGGTGCCGAAGAGGATGATGCCGCCGATGATGACGTTGACCCAGCTGGCGAACAGGTTGCGGAAGGCCACCTGCACCAGCAGCTTGAGCTGTCCCATTCCTAGTGCCCCTCCGCTCCCGCGGCCATGGCCTTCTGGGCCTCGGCCGGGGTGATGCGGTCGAGGATCTTCCCGTCCGCCAGCCGGACCACCGCGTTGGCGTGGTTCATCACCTTGGCGTCGTGGGTGGAGAAGATGAAGGTGGTGCCCTCCTTGCGGTTGAGCTCCTTCATCAGGTCGATGATGTTCTGGCCGGTGACGGAGTCCAGGTTGGCGGTGGGCTCGTCGGCCAGCACCAGCTTGGGCCGGGTGACGAGCGCGCGCGCCACGGCCACGCGCTGGCGCTGGCCGCCGGACAGCTCGTTGGGGCGGTGCTTCACGTGCTTGTCCAGGCCCACCTGCTCCAGCAGCGTCATCACCCGCTGCTCGCGCTCCTTCGGGTTGAGCTTGCGCTGCAGCAGCAGGGGGAACTCCACGTTCTGGTAGACGCTGAGCACCGAGACCAGGTTGAAGCTCTGGAAGATGAAGCCGATGGTGTGCAGCCGCAGGTCCGTGAGCTGCCGCTCGGAGAGCGTCTTGGTGTCCTGGCCATCCACGCTCACCACGCCCGAGCTGGCCGTGTCCACGCAGCCAATCAGGTTGAGCGCCGTCGTCTTGCCGCTACCGGACGGGCCCGCGATGGAGATGAACTCGCCGGGGTACACGTCCAGGGACAGGCCCCGGAGCGCGGGCACTTCCACCTTGCCCAGGGTGTACGTCTTGATGACGTCGGTGAGGGAGACGATGGGCCGGTTGGCGCCAGAGACGGCGGTGAGCTGGGTCATGGCTGGGTTCGGTCCTTTCCGAGACCGGGGAAGGGGTGGGGGAGGTTAGCGGGCGCCGCTCCGCCGTTGGCGGCGGGGACGGGGGGGGAGGGGTGGTCTGGCTGCCGGGTCTCCGGGCGAAGCGGGCACGCCACCGCTCGGCCGCACCGGCCAGTTCCTGGCGGTAGAAGCCGCAGAACTCTACCGCCTCGCGCAGCTTGTGGCGCTCTTTCAGCTCGGGCATGGCCAGTGCGTCCTGGCACAGTTGACCCAGGGCGTCCATGGCGGTGACCGCCATCTCGAGCCGGTGATCCCAGCCCGCGCTGTTGAAGACGTAGTAGTGGCGGCGATCCCCCGGGATGCTGGCGGGGTCCACCAGTCCGCCGGCCTGCAACTGGCGCACGTTGGTGGAGACCGAGGCCGGACTCACCCTCAGCAGCCTGGCGACCTCGGCCAGTGCGAGCGGCTTCTCGGCCAGCAGCAGCAATCCGAGGATGCGGCCGCCGATGCGCGGCACGCCCTGGCGCTCGAAGAACAGGCCCATCGACTCGATGAACCGCTCTTCCTCGGCACTCAACCCGTCCCGACGCATGCGCGGCTTCTCCCGGAGCGGAAGTCGCGTACCCGTCTACGGGCGTCAGGACGTTCAGTCAATACTGAATGAACTGACGGGAGCCCGCGGCACCGGTGCGGGGCCGCGGGCTCGAGGTCCTTCCTCTTCATATGGGACGGGAGGTGGCGGACTAGTGCTTCACATCGCCGCCCATGTCACCGGAGCCGCCCACGTCGCCGGAGCCGCCCACGTCACCGCCCATGTCCTTGTCCTTGTTGATGTCCTGGTCCAGGCCCGAGCCGCCCAGGTCCTGGTTGATGCCCGTGTCGCCTTCCAGGCCGCTGCCGCCCGTGTTCGACATGTCCAGCGAGATGCTCTTGGCCACGTTGTCCGTGCCCTTGATGTCGAAGCTGGCGCGTACCTGCTGGCCTTCCTTGAGGTCCTTGACGCGCTTGACGGTCGGATCCGCGAACTGGGTGTCCTTGTCGATCTTCACGGGGATGACGCCGTTGTCCGTGCGCAGGTGGAGCATGTTGCTGCTGCTCTTCACCACGGTGCCGGTGACCTGCTTCTCGCCCGTCATCATCTGGCCCTGCATCTGGCCCGAGCCGCCGATGTCGCCGCCCATCTGCCCGCTGGTCTGGCTCTGCTGGTCCTTGTCCTTGTACTTGTCGTCGTTGTTGGCCAGCGCCACACCCGAGCTCAGCAGCGCCACGGTCGCGAACAGCCCCACGATCTTCTTGCTCATGAGATTCTCCCTTTGAGGCGGTGGGCGGTGCCCCCCTGGCAGTGCCCCCCGCTGGGAAAAAGCTAGGTGCACTCTGGGTAGCGGCCAGGGACCTCCTGGGAAGCGGGACTGCCTGAGCCCTCCCCGGGCGTCTTTTGTTGGCGCGTCGCCTCGACCGTAGGGCAGGCGGCTTGAACCCGGAGGGTGTTTTCCCCTACCTTTCCACCATGCCTCCCCCGTCCAAGCAGCAGCCCGCGCCCGTCGCCGAGCCCCTGCCCACCCCTTCCTTCCCCGCCATCGAGTCCTTCATCGAGACCGCCTCCGCCGAGGAGGTCCAGGCCCTCTTCACTCCGGTGAAGAGCGAGCTGGCCAACCTCAAGGGCCCCAAGGCCGAGCACGCCAAGAAGGTCCAGGCCGCCATCTCCCGCACCGAGGAATTGCTCGGCGTGCTCCTGGAGACGCGCGAGCGGCTGGTGGCCGAGTCCAAGGGTAAGGGCCGGAGATAATTGGGGTTTTTCGGCCCGGGCCGACTTTCTGGTGGATCAGACGCAACTGTGGCGGACGATCACCGATAATTCAGGAAAAGGGAGCGCAGGAATCCCCGTGCTCCACGAAGCCTTGGCCGTTCCATCGTCTGGAGAGGAACCATGAAGATCGACAGCAACCTGAACATGCCGCGGATGTCCACCAACGTGACCACGGCCCGCGTGACCCCCGACACGAGCTTCGCCGCTCGCGTGCAGAACGGTGTCGGCACGGCGGCCAACATGGTGGCCGGCGGCGTGGGCGTGGTGGCCAACATGGTGCCCGGTGGCTCCGTGGTGTCCGCGGCGGTGTCCTCGCTCACCACCTTCAGCAACAGCAGCGGCTCCGGCTCGGCTCCGTACTACGGCGCGGCCCTGGGCTCCGGCGCGTCTCCCATGAACACCACGCTCAACGCGGGTGGCGGCAGCGCGCTCGTGTCGGGCTCCACCTCCATCGGCGCCTCGGGCGGCAACAGCGGCCAGGTGAGCCTGCCCGGTGGCGGCAGCGGCGTGGGCGGTGAGTTCAACGGCGAGATGCAGAGCATGTTCTCCGAGCAGAAGAAGCTGCTGGGCCTGCAGGTCGCCATGCAGCGTGAGAACCAGGTGTTCAGCACCATCTCCAACGTGCTGAAGACCCGGCACGACTCGGCGAAGAACTCGATCGGCAACATCCGCTAGCGCCGGCGCTGGCGGTCTCACGGGCCCGGTGCCCCGGGGAGGACGAGGCCTCGTCCTCCCCATGGCCGGGCCGGAAAAGGAAGCAGACGTCACATGGCGGAGACTTCGGAGATCTCGGGCAGCCTCGTGCCGCTCGCCAGGCGGGAGGCGATGATCCTCCTCGAGGCGGGCTATCTGTGGCTGGACATGGGCCAGTTCGACAAGGCGCGCGAAATCTTCGCTGGCGCCGCGCTGCTGATGCCCAGGAGCGAGGTGCCTCAGCTGGCGCTCGGCTCGCTCGAGTTCGCCCAGGGCCGCCATGACAAGGCGCTGCAGGCCTACCGGGCCGCCCAGCGGCTCGCCCCCAATTCGGCCCTGCCTCGCGCTCACGTGGGCGAGGCCCTGCTGTTCATGGGCAAGGTGCCCGAGGCCCTCAAGGAACTGAAGGCCGCCATCGATCTGGATTCGGAAGGAGATGGGGGGCGGCTGGCCCGCGCCCTCATCGACGCGAAAGAAGCGGGGGCCCTGCCTCCGCCCTCCGCGAAGAAGTAGAATGTGCTGAAGGAAGGAGATGCCGATGTCGGTCGGTGGAGTTGGACGAGGGGGCGGAAAGGGACGTGCTGGAGGCGCCAAGGGCCCCTCCGGCAAGGCGCCGGCCGGCAAGGCAGGGGCGACGACTTTTGGTGGCTCGGTGGATCGCACCGCGGGGCTGGTGGGCCCCTCTGGAGCCGTGGGCTCCGGCAACGTTCAGGGGCCCCAGGCCGCTGACCCCATCACCTCCCAGGCGCTCGCCATCGCCAAACAGCTCAAGAACGGGGACTTCAAGAACAAGGAAGAGGCGACCAAGAAGCTCGTCGCCGAAGTGCTCAAAGAGAAGCTGCGGATGAAGTCGTCGGCGCTCACGAGCAAGATCGCCGATGCCTTGCAGGATGACCCCCGACTGAATCAGGCCCTCGAGCGGTTGTGGTCGAAGGCCGAGTGAGCGCCCCGCTTGGCTCTCGGCGAAGACAATAAGGTCCTGCTGGAGAAGTACGGCCCCTACGTGCGGTCGCTCGCGGCCACCGTGCGCAGGCAGTTCTCCGCCCAGCTCGAGCTCGATGAGCTCATCGCCTACGGCCAGATTGGCCTGCTGGAGGCGGCGGATCGTTTTGATCCGAAGGTGGGAGCCAACTTCCTCACATTTGCCCACTACCGCATCAAGGGCGCCATCTACGACGGCCTGCGCAAGATGGGGATTCTCAAGGGCAACGACGCCCGCAGCTCCTACATGGGAGAGCGGGCGACGGCCTATTTGGGAAATCTTTCGGATCGCGAGCAGGGAGGAGGCAACCGCGGGGGGTCCATTGACGATGATGTCATGGAGATTTCCAACGCGGTGGCGGGGCTGGCGATGGTGTTCGCGACCAGCCTCGAAGGTGCGGACACCCTCGGCTTCTCGGACGAGTCCCTTCCGGCGGATCAACGGATCGAGCTCGAGCAGCAGCGGGTGAGGTTGAGGGGGGCCATCGAGAAGTTGCCGGAGAAGGAGCGCCGGCTGCTTCAGGGCTACTACTTCCAGGGCAAGACGCTGGAAGAGGCGGGGGCGGAGATCGGGCAGTCGAAGAGCTGGGCGTCGCGGCTGCATGCGCGCGCCATCGAGCGGCTCAAGGAGCTTTTGAACGAGGAGGACTCTTCCTCCTCCGAGGATTCAAGGAGGCAGTCACATGGCGGGTCCGATGGCCGGCGTCTCGGCGGCGCAGATCGCTCAGCAGAAGTTGCAGGATCAGGGCGCGCAGCAGGTCAACAAGCAGGGAGCCTCGAAGTTCGACGCGGCCCTCGCTAACAAGGCCCAGGCCGCGGGCGGGCCTGAGCAGGTCCAGGCCACCCAGGCCACTCAGGCGACCCAGCGCGCCGAGCAGATCCGCCACACCGAGTCCGTCAACAAGACGGAGAAGGCGGCGCTCAACAAGGTGAACACCGCCGGCCAGGAGCCCGCCACCGCGCGCGGCGCCGAGGCCGTCAACGGCAAGCAGGAGGCCAACAAGGTTGGCAACATGCTGTCGCACGTGGTGGGCGAGCTGGAGAAGGGCCAGGTCAACATGGACAAGCTCATCCAGGCCGGCGCCTCCGGAAAGACGTTCTCCAACGCCGAGCTGCTGTCGCTCCAGGCCGGCATGTACAAGTACACGCAGGAGCTGGACCTGACGAGCAAGGTCGTCGAGAAGGCCACCAGCGGTCTGAAGGACACCCTGAAGACCCAGGTGTGAGCGAGCAGCCGGCCGAGCCGGTTCCTCCACCTCGAAGGGCGTCTCCTCGAAGCGAGGGGGCGCCCTTCCTGTTTTCCAGGCTGTTTCGGGTTGGGTCTTGTTGCGAGGGAGTCGGCCCATCTAAGCTAGGCGCGCCCATGACGCTCCGACCGTACGCGCTCGCCGCCCTCCTCGTTCTCGCGGTGGGGACCGGCTGCACCATCGACCTGCAACACGACCTGACTGAACAGGACGCCAATGAGATCTACGTCCTGCTCAGCAAGAACGGCATCGCCGCCACGAAGATGAAGGAAGAGGGTGGCAACGAGCTGCGCTTCCGGATCCAGGTGCCCAAGGCAGATGCGGCCCAGGCCGCCGAGCTGCTGCGCGCGTACTCGCTTCCGCGGCCGATGGAGAAGGGACTGAACCACTTCGCCAAGGGCGGCATGGTGCCCACCGCCACCGAGGAGCGCGCCATGCTGCTCAAGGCGCTCGGCGGCGAGGTGTCCAACTCGCTCAATCAGATCGACGGCGTGCTGGAGGCCCGGGTCATCGTGATGATTCCGGAGAACAACGACCTCACGCAGCCGGAGAACAAGCCGGAGCCCTCGGCGTCGGTGTTCATCAAGTACCGGCCGGGCCTCAAGAACGAGTCGCCCATCAAGCGTGAGGACGTGCAGCAGTTCGTCTCCACGGCGGTGCCGGAGCTGAAGCCCGCGGCGGTGACGGTGCTGCTGACGCCGGCGCTGCCTCCGGATGCCGAGGTGGGCCCGGAGAGCCGCCTGCAGGACGTGTTCGGCATGCGGATGACGGCCTCCAGCGTGAGCCAGTTCCGGATGATGGCGGGCGTGGCCGTGATGGTCATCCTGGCCGCCATCGGCCTGGCGGTGTGGCCCATGCTCCGGGGCGGTGGTGCCGCTCCCGCCACGGGCCGGCCCCGCCCGAAGCAGTGAGCCGAGCGACGTCCGCTCCTTTCCTGGAACGCCTCCCACCCGCGGGGTGACCGTTGGATCAGTTCTTCACCTCGCTGAGCAAGCGACAGACGATGATGCTCCTGACCGCCGTGACCTTCGGTGGCCAGGAAGGCGTCGCCGCGCTGGAGCATCTGCCCGAGGAAGAGGCGGAACTGCTCCGGCATCGGGCCCAGGAGATCCTCCAGATTCCGCGCGAGAAGCGCATCCCGCTGCTGGTCCAGGAGATCAAGCGGCTGGTGAAGGACCGGCGCGGCCAGTTGTGGAGCGCGGATCCGGAGCGTCTGGCGGGGTTGCTCAAGCGCGAGCGTGCCGCCCTGGTGGAGGTGATATTGCGCGCGCTGCCGGCGCAGTTGGCCGAGGCGGTGCGCTCCCATCTGCCCAACACGGGCAAGGTGAAGCTCACGCGCGAGGTCCGGCCGCAGGTGCTGGACATCGTGCGCTGGAAGCTGGAGGAGCGGCTGTCGCGCGAGTCCGCGGCGCACGTGCCCTTCAAGTTCACCGACGTGCTGCTGCTGCAGACGCGCGAGCTGCTCACCATGTGTGACCGGCTGGGCGCGCGCGTGCTGGGGCCCGCGCTGGCGGGTATTCCAGACGGCACCCGGGAGCCGGCCTTCGCCGTGCTGCCGCCCCACCTGCGCCAGCTCGCCACGCGCGCCGTGACGGCCAACGCCCCTCGCAAGCTCGCCGAGGAGGACGCCCAGGCGCAGCTCGAGCTGTACGGTGGCATCGACAACCTGGCCGCCGCCATTCGAGGCGCTGGCGTGCACCGGCTGGCGCGCGCCAGCGTGGCGCAGTCCGCCGAGTTCGCCTCGCGCCTGGTGGAGAAGCACCGCAGCGAGTTCGGGCAGATGCTCGCGAAGTGGGTGCGCGAGGAGCGCGCCAAGCCGACGACCCGCGGGGATGGTGGCCGCACGGACATCGTCACGGACCTGGAGCGGCTCGCGGCCCGGGGTCTCATCGAGCGCCCGGTGCGGCTCACCCCGCCTCGTCCGCCCGCCCTCGGCCCTCCGCCCTCGCTGGCTGGCAAGCCGGCGGTGGTGTCTCCGCCTCCCGCGAGCCGGAATCCCGCCATGTCGCGCGAGATGCGCGCGGGCGCCAGCTCGGAGGCCTCGGTCCGCCGGTCCGCGTCCTCCCAGTCCGTCAGCGTGCGGAGGGATCCCATCGCCGAGCGCGAGGCTCGCCGGGCGGGTGCCAGCTCGAGCTACGGGAACCGCCAGCAGGAGGCGCCGCCCGAGTCCTCTCCCTCGCGGGTGAGCCGGGTGACCCCCCGGAGTGCTCGGGAGGGTGCCCGGGAGGGAGCGGACGTGAAGCCGGATCCTTCCGGGGCGCGTATCGGGCCGCCGCCCTCGTCGAGGCCCCCCACGAACGTGGGCTCCCGGTCCCGGGTCGAGGTTCCCGCGCAGGACTCGGAGGTCTCGCGCATCATCCGCTCCCCGGTGGCGCGCACGCACAGCCGGAGCGCCGTGTCCCGGGTGGAGGGTGAGCCCGAACGGCCGCCCAGGGTGCTGGGGACCAGCACCTCCCTTCCAGCGGTGAAGACGGAGGGGTCCCAGGTCCAGCGGCGCACGCAGCGGCCGGGCGGGCCGGGCACGAGTGGGCGTGGACCGCGGGGCGGAACGCGCTAGCATCCGGCGGACAAGGAGCTTTCCATGGCGATCGGCAAGGTGATCAAGGGCGATTCGGGGGCCGAGCCTCTGCCTGGCGGGGACAGGCCGGTGTTGCGTCCTCCGCGCCCGGGCGTGATGAACGCCGAGGTCTTCGATGCCCGGCAGAGCGCCCAGGGCATCATCGAGGAGGCCAATCGCGAGAAGGAGCGCATCCTCGCGGAGGCCCAGCGCGAGCGGGAGGATCTGCTGGCCAAGGCGCGCGAGCAGGGCCGGCAGGAGGGCCTGGCGCAGACCACGGAGACCCTCCTGCGCGCGAAGATGCAGGCCGGGGAGATCCTCGCCCAGCAGGAGCGCGACGTGGTGGCCCTGGCGTGCAAGATCGCCGAGAAGATCATCGGCCGCGATGTGGAGCGCGACCCCACGCTGTTGGCGGATATCTGCGCCAAGGCCATCGAGGAGCTGCGCAACGCGCGGGCGGTGGTGCTGAGGGTCAATCCCAAGTCGGCGGCGGTGCTGCGCGCCCGCAAGGCGGAGCTGATGGAGCTCATCGGCCGGGCGGTGGACGTGTCCATCAAGGAGGACGCGGACGTGGCCCCGGTGGGCTGCATCGTGCAGACGGAGTTCGGCAAGGTGGACGCGCAGCTGCCCACCCAGTTCGAGATGCTGCAGAACGTGCTCTTCCCGGACCAGGGCAAGAAGGACGGTCCCGCGTAAGCCATGGCTCTCGATCTCCAGCGCTACTTCTCCCTCATCAAGGACGCGCCGCTCTACCGGGTGCAGGGCCGCGTCACCGAGCTGACGGGTCTGGTCATCAAGGCGAGCGTGCCCGGCGTGCGCGTGGGCGAGCTGGTCCTCATCAAGGGCCACGGCGGCCGCAACTCGGTGAAGGCCGAGGTGGTGGGTTTCCAGGGTGACGAGGTCATGCTCATGCCCCTGGGCGAGCTGCTCGGCATCGGCCCGGACAGTGAAGTCGTCCCCACCGGCAGGCCCCTGTCCATCAAGTGCGGCGAGGGGCTGCTGGGCCGCGTGCTCAACGGCATCGGCGAGCCCATGGACGGCAAGCCACTGCCCACCGAGGGCCTGTTCGACTGGTCGGTGGACCGCGACTGCCCGGACCCCTTCAAGCGCCAGCGCATCGAGCGGCCGCTGCCCCTGGGCGTGCGCTGCATCGACGGGCTGCTCACCGTGGGCGAGGGCCAGCGCGTGGGCCTCTTCGCCGGTTCCGGCGTCGGTAAGTCCACGCTGATGGGCCAGATAGCGCGCAACACCCAGGCGGACCTGTGTGTGGTGGCGCTGATCGGCGAGCGTGGCCGCGAAGTGCGCGAGTTCATCGAGGACGCCATGGGCGAGGAGGGCATGAAGCGCTCCGTGCTGGTGTGCGCCACCTCGGACCAGCCCAGCCTCGTGCGTCTGCGCGCCGCCTACGTGGCCACGGCCATCGCCGAGTACTTCCGCGAGCGCGGCGGCAACGTCCTCTTCATGCTCGACACGGTGACCCGTCTGGCCCGTGCCCAGCGTGAAATCGGCCTCGCCATCGGCGAGCCCCCGGCGCGCCAGGGCTACCCGCCCAGCGTGTTCTCCATGCTGCCGCGCATCCTCGAGCGCACGGGCAACTCGGAGAAGGGCAAGTGCACCGCCATCTACACCTGCCTCGTGGCCGGCGGTGACATGGAAGAGCCCATCGCCGACGAGGTCCGCGGTATTCTCGACGGCCACTTCATCCTCAACCGTGCCCTCGGCGAGCGCAACCAGTGGCCCGCCATGGACGTGCTCGCCAGCCTCTCCCGTGTGATGAGCGGCATCGTCTCCAAGGAGCACAAGAAGGCCGCGGGCAAGCTGCGCGAGACGCTCGCCACGTACGAGAAGCAACGCGACCTCATCCTCCTGGGCGCCTACCAGTACGGCACGGACCCCCGGACGGACTACGCCATCGACAAGTACGACGCCATCATCGACTTCCTCAAGCAGGACACCCACTCCAACAGTGGGTTCGACGAGACCGTCGAGAAGCTCATCGGCCTGTTCGAGGAGTGACGGGGAGGCCCGAGGGCGTGAAGGAGCGGGCAGGCATTTCCGGGAGGGGTGACGGCCCCGGGGTTTTCCAGGTTAGGATGGGGCCATGCCCCCCTACCGGTTGCAGACCCTGCTCGAGATGCGCGAGCGCGCCAAGGAGGAGGCCGAGCAGGCCTTCTCCGACGCCGTCAAGGCGCTGGACAAGCAGAAGGCCGAGCTCAAGCGCCTGGAGCAGGAGCTCGAGACGCGCAAGGCCGAGCGCAAGCAGAAGGTCATGGCCTACCTCCAGGGACTCATGGCCAAGGGAACCACCGGTCCCAACAGCTTCACGATGATGAACCGGTACGAGGAGCGCCTCAAGGACGAGGAGGCGCAGCTCGCGCTGGAGATCGAGCGCCAGAAGGAGGTCGTCAAGACGGCCGAGAAGCTGGTGGAGCAGCGCCGTCGCGAGATGGCCGAGGCCGCCAAGGAGCTCAAGGCCATCGAGAAGCACAAGGAGAACTGGCAGAAGCAGATCCGGGCCGAGCGTCAGGCCAAGGAGGAGCTGAACCAGGAGGAAATCGGGAACACCTTGTTCCTGATGCGGCAGCGCAAGTAACCTCCAGCTCCCCCCAGGTGGTGTCGAGATGAGCCGAGTCGAAGACGATCGTCAGGCGCAGAGGACCGCGGAGCGGCTGGTCCAGGAGAAGCGTCTCCAGGAGTCCAAGGGCAAGCAGCGCCAGGAAGGGGAGTCCTCCTTCTCCAAGCTGGTCCAGCAGCAGAAGTCCGCGCAGGCGCAGCAGCCTCCGCAGCAGAACCTGGGCAAGTCCGTGCTGGCGCGCCTGCAGCAGGAGGGCAAGGCGGGAGACCTGCGCGGTCAGCAGCGCCAGACGGGCATGTCCGAGGGCCAGGTGTCCGGGGGCCGCCAGTCGGAGCCCCCTCAGATGGCGCAGGCCAGGAAGCAGGACCAGGGCGTGACGCAGACGCGGGTCGAGTCCCGCGCGGCGGACGCGAAGGACACCAGCAAGGCCCTGGACGAGCGCGGCGAGGCGCTCGACAAGGACAGCGACAGTGCCGCGATGGGTGTTCAGGCCCGGCGCGAGGGCAAGGGCTCGCTCAAGGCCGACGCGGACGGTGGGGGCAAGGGCGGTGGGGAGGGCAAGGACAAGAAGGACGGCGCCGAGGCGGCCGCCAGCTTCCGCTTCAACCCCGCGTTGATGGCGCCCGTGCCGGTGGCCAGGCCCAATCCCGCGTCGGGCTCGGAGCGGCTGCGCGCCATCGCCAATGAGATCGCCCAGAAGATCGTCGAGCGCGTGCGCGTGGGCACCAACGCCGCGGGCAACGCGGAGTTCCAGATCGACCTGCGCAACGACGTCCTCAAGGGCCTGTCCATCAAGCTCAGCGCGAAGAACGGGAAGATCCACGCCACCTTCAGCGGCAGCGACAGGGAAGTGCTGAAGATGCTCGAGGGGCAGCGTGAGACGCTCAAGAACGCGCTGGCTGGACGCGGCCTCACCCTGGAGGAGCTGCGCGTCGAGGCGAAGTCATGAGCAGTCTCGACCTGGATGATGAGCCCGGTCCCCAGGAACGCACCATGCTGGTCGACACGCGGCAGCTCAAGCGTCCGACCGCCCCCGCCGTCCCGGTTGCCCCGGGCAAGCAGTGGAAGCCCTATTCCTTCCCCAAGCTGGAGAAGGTGTCGCTCAACGAGTTCCGGCTCACCTCGCGCGCCCGGTGGCTGACGCCGAAGGCCGAGGCCGTCGAGGCGTTGTGCACCCGGCTCAAGGGCCTCTTCGACACGCAGGTGTCCTTCTCGCTGGAGTCGGTCCGGGCGATTGGCGCGGGCGAGCTGCGCCGCCACCTGGCGGAGCCCACCTTCTTGTCCTTCCTGGTGCCCGGTCCGCATCGCGGGCGCGCGGTGCTGGAGATGGGCTTGCCCCTGGCGCACGCGGCGGTGGACGCGCTGCTGGGTGGCGCGGGCGAGGCCGTGGGCGTGCGGCCCCTGACGGACATCGAGGAGGGCGTGGCGAGCTTCGTCATCCTCGAGGCGCTCAAGGCGCTGGTGCCGGGGATGGATCCGAACCAGCCCAAGCTGCGCCTGGAGGGCGTGGCGCGCGGTCTGGACGAGGCGGTGACCCGGCTGAGCGAGGACGGGCCGGTATTGGTGGTCCAGTTGCGGACCCGGCTCGGCACGCAGGAGGGCATGGTGCGCCTCTTCGTGCCCTCGGGCGTGCTGGACGTGATGGAGCCGGCGCAGGCGGCCGACCTGCGCCGGGCGGCGTTGCAGGCGGACATCCAGGCGAACCTGGGCCGGCTGTCCTCGGTCCGCACCTGGCTGCGCGCGGAGATCGCCCAGGCGGAGATCTCCAGCGGCGACCTGGCGAGCCTCCGGGTGAAGGACGTGGTGCTGGTGGACGCGTTCTCGGCCCGGCCGGACCGGGGGGAGAATGGCACCGCCCGGGTGCTGCTGGGGCTGGCCCGCAAGGGTTGCCTGGCCGCGGACGTCTACCTGGAGAATGGCCAGTACCAGGCACGCATCACCGGGCTGGTGGCGGGAGATCAGTCCTTCCCACGGCGCGTGCCCTCCGAGGCGGATGAGGCCGCGGCGGAGGCCCTGGGAGAGTCGGGGGACGAGGAGTTCACCAACCCCGAGATGCGCAACCCTTTGGCGGAGAGTGGTGCCGTGGACGACAGAATGGATTCGGGCGACCTGCTGGGTGACATCCCGCTGCAGATCTCCGTGGAGCTGGCGCGGGTGCCGGTGACGGCGGATCAGGTGGTGGCCCTGCGGGTGGGCCAGGTGGTGGAGCTGCGCCGGGCGCCGGGTGAGCCGGTGGACCTGTCGGTGAATGGCAAGGTGATTGCCCGGGGCGAGCTGGTGGAGGTGGAGGGGCAGCTGGGTGTCCGGGTCCTCTCGCTCGCGGGCTGAGAGGAGCGCGGCGCGTGTGGGGTGACCCGGGCAGGCAAGCGAGGGAGCGGGGCAGGGCGGCGGCGGCCCGTGGCGGTCTCCTGCCCGATGCACTAGCCTCGCGCCCCACCATGGCAGTGTCTTCCGTTTTTCCCCCGCGTCCGGTCTGGCTGGTGTGCGCGTGCGTCCTGCTGGCGCCGCTGGCCCGTGCCGACGCCCCCGCCGCGAGCGCACCGCCCGCTCAGGCCGCCACCCCGGCCCAGGCCGCTCCCGCCGCCCCGCGGCCGCCCGCCGTGGAGGACTTCGGAGTGCCCTCCCAGCCGCCCGCGGGCCTGGAGGAGGAGCCCGAGAGCCTCGGGTGGATGCTGACGCGCACGTTGCTGCTGTTCGGCGCGGTGGTGGCCTCCATCTACCTCACGCTCAACGTGGGCCTGCGCAAGCTGATGGGCTTGCAGGGCGTGCCCGCGGGACGGCCCTCGGTGGTGTCGGTGTTGGAGCGGGTGCCGCTGGACCAGCGCCGCACCCTCTTCGTGCTCAAGGCCGCGGACGAGTACCTGCTGGTGGGCGGAGGCGAGAGCGGCCTCCAGTTGCTCTCCAAGCTCGACACCGCGGCGGTGGAGCGCATCCGCTCCGAGACTCCTCCGTCCAACGTCATCTCCCTCTCTCCCTTCCTCCAGAAGCTCCTCGCCCGCCGCGACGCCACGCAGCAGGGGACTACTGCTACCCAACCGAGCGGCACCGAGCCGCCGGGCGCCTGATCGAGACGACTCGTGAGATTCACCAACGTCCGCCTCCCCGCCCTCCGCCTGTCGCCCTGGCTCTTCGCCGTGGTGTTCGCGCTGGAGCCCTTCCTCGCCTTCGCCCAGCGCGCTAGGCGCGGGGGTGGTGCCGCCGCCGACGCCGCCGTGAGCGTCGACGCCGTCAGCCCCGACTCCTTCGCCTCGCGGCCGCTGGTGCTGATGCTGGCGCTGGCCGCGCTGTCGCTCGTCCCCTTCGTTTTGATGATGGTGACGAGCTTCGTGAAGATCTCCGTGGTGCTCTCCATCGTGCGCTCGGCACTGGGCACCCAGCAGATTCCGCCCACCCAGGTCATCACCGGCCTGGCCATCATCCTCACCGTCTACATCATGGCCCCGGTGGGACAGGCCATGTACCGGGCCGCGGAGGTGGACATCCTCGCCAAGGGACCCTCGCTCTTGTCCTCGGAATCGGTGGGCACCTTGTTGGAGGCGGCCAACAAGTCCAAGGAACCGCTGCGCGCCTTCCTCATCAAGAAGGTCACCGCCAAGGACCGGGCGCTCTTCTTCAACCTCGCCCGGAAGATGCGCACCGAGGAGGACAGGAAGGACCTCACGGACAAGGACTTCATGACCATCGTCCCGGCCTTCGTGGTCTCCGAGCTGAAGGAAGCCTTCCAGATCGGCTTCCTGCTCTTCGTGCCCTTCATCGTCATCGACATGGTGGTGGCCAACATCCTGCTGGCGCTGGGCATGCACATGCTCTCGCCCACCACCATCTCCATGCCCTTCAAGCTGCTCCTCTTCGTCCTCGTCGACGGCTGGTACCTCATCGCCAAGGGCCTGGTCGTCGGCTACCTGTGAGGCGCACATGCATGAGCTGAACTCCATCCTTCAGCAGGCGCTCTACCTCGTGCTCGTCGTCTCGGCCCCGCCGGTGCTGATGAGCCTCCTGGTGGGCTTCATCATCGCCGTCTTCCAGGCCACCACGCAGATTCAAGAGCAGACGCTCTCGTTCGCTCCCAAGGTCATCATCGTCTTCGGCGTGCTGGCGCTCTCCGGCCCGTGGATCGGCCACCAGCTGATCCGCTTCACCTTCCACGTGTTCGATCAGTTCCCGGCGCTGATCAAATGAACGTCTCGGATGTCATCGCCCGGATGACGGAGCAGGCCAACCTCTCGCTCGTCATCTTCACCATGGGCCTGCTGATGTGCCGGATCATGCCGGTGCTGGTGCTCTCCCCATTCCTGGGCGGCGAGGTCATCCCCCCGGAAATCAAGATGGGCGTGGGCGTCATGCTCTCCGGCGTGCTCTTCCCGGCCGTGAGCGCGCGCATGGGGGCGCTGCCCACCAGCGCGTTCCCCTACATCGGGTTGATGCTCAAGGAGATCTTCATCGGCGTGGCGCTGGCCTCCATCGTCAACGTCGTCTTCGAGGCGGCGCGCGTGGCCGGCAACCTCGTGGACACCATGTCCGGCAGCAACAACGCCCAGCTCTACGTGCCGCAGCTCGGCACGCAGGTGTCCATCTTCGCCAGCCTCAAGGTGCAGCTGTCGGTGGTGCTCTTCCTCACCCTCAACGGCCACCACCTGGTCATCGAGGCGCTCGCCGAGAGCTTCTCCATCGTCCCGTTGGACCGCTTCCCGCGCTTCAGCATGGGCGAGTGGGCCTTCTTCGAGCTCATCATCCGCTCCTTCGCGGACCTGCTGAAGATCTCCCTCGCGCTCGCCGCGCCGGCCATGCTGGCCGCCTTCCTCACGGACATGGCGCTGGGCGCCGTCAACCGCGTGGCGCCCCAGGTCCAGGTGTTCTTCATCTCCATGGCCATCAAGCCCCTGGTGGGCGTGGTCATCATCTTCTTGTCGCTCGGCCTCATCATGGAGCGGATGCAGACGGAGTTCGCCGCCATGCTGGCCATGCTCCGCCACGCCATCCGCCTGCTCGGCTGATCCAGGGTCCTCGCCATGTCCGACGAGAAGACAGAAGAACCCTCACAAAAGAAGCTCGACGACGCACGCAAGAAGGGCCAGGTCTGGAAGAGCAAGGACCTGACGGCGGTGTTCGGCTTCGTGGTGGGCCTGGGGGTGGTCAAGGCCACCTGGTCCAGCGTGGAGGAGCGCGTCACCGAGCTGTTCCGCTTCAGCTTCGAGCACATCGCGCACCCGGAGGGCCTGGCGGCGGCCACCGGTCAGCTCATGACCATGGGGCTCAACGCGGTGCTCCTGCTCACCCTTCCGGTGGTGGGGGCCGTGGCCGTTATCGGCGGCCTGGTGGAGTTCCTCCAGGTGGGTTCGCTGTTCACGATGGATCCGCTGATGCCCAAGCTGGAGAAGCTCAACCCCATCGAGGGGTTGAAGAACCTCTTCACCAAGAAGCAGATCGTCGAGCTCATCAAGAACCTGTCGAAGATCGGCATCGCCGCCTACGTCACCTACGGCGTGGTGCGCGACTCCATGCCCCTGGTGGTGGAGACGGTGCGCCGGGACGTCCCCACCATCCTCGCCATCATGGGGGAGCTCACCTACCGCGTCGCCGTGCGCGTGGGCATGGTCTTCTTCCTCTTCGGCATCTTCGACGTCTGGTGGCAGCGCAAGTCGTACATGAAGGACCAGATGATGTCGAAGGAGGACGTGAAGAAGGAATACAAGGAGAGCGAGGGCGATCCGCACAACAAGGCCAAGCGCAAGGAGATGGCGCACGAGATCCTGGAAGGCGCGCAGATGGAGGCCGTGAAGGACGCGGACGTCATCGTCACCAACCCGGACCACGTGGCCGTGGCGCTCAAGTACGACAAGGACGGGGACGTGGCGCCCAGGGTGCTGGCCAAGGGCCTGGACTTCAAGGCCGAGCGCATCAAGGCCCTGGCGCGCGACTCGGACGTGCCCACGCTGCGCAACGTGCCCCTGGCGCACGCCCTGCTGCGCGTGGAAGTCGGCGAGCAGATCCCCGAGGAGCTGTATGACGCCGTCGCCGAGGTGCTCAACTTCGTCTACGGCCTGAAGAATCCCACGCCGGCGGCCCGGGCCTGAAGCGGCCCCGCCCCCTGTCCCTGACGCGAGGTTCCCATGAGTGACGACGCCGAGATGGCCATCGCGATCAAGTACGACAAGGAGAAGGACACCGCTCCGCGCGTGGTGGCCAAGGGGATGCGGCTCAAGGCGGAGAAGATCCGGGAGATCGCCAGGCAGTACAACATCCCCGTCATGAGGAACGTGTCGCTGGCCAACGCGCTCTACCGCATCGACGTGGGCCAGGAGATCCCCGAGGAGCTGTACGACGCCGTCGCGGAGGTCCTCAACTTCATCTTCGAGCTCCAGCGGGAGCAGCAGGCAAGCGGCAAGCGTTGAGTCGAGTACGGTAGACTCTGGCGTCCCATCCCGGGAGTGAGGTTCAATCCAGACCATGGCCAAAATCAACAGTCAGCCCCCGAGAACACCCCTCTGGCCCTGGGGCGGCCCCCGCGCGGTCCGCGAGAAGCTGGTCGATCCCTCCCAGTTCGATCGGAAGAAGCGCAAGGCGGGCAACCCGAAGAGTCCGGCGCTCGCCTCGGCGGCGCTGCTGGACTTCATCGGCCCGGCGCACTCCTCGGAGGAGCTGCGGCTGCCCACGCCGCCCAACCCGAAGGGGCATGACGCGGACCTGGAGGGCTTCTCGGACCGTCCCTACCTGGGCAGTGTGGCCGGGCGAGGGGACAGCGATCAGCGCCAGTTGCTCGAGCGGAGCATGGCGCGCATCAACGCGCCCCCGGAGCGCATGGATCGCCTCAAGGGCCTCTTGCAGCGCGAGGCGCAGATGCTGGCGCTGGTGGGCCAGGTCCACTCCGAGGTCCAGGAGATCCAGCGCCGCATGCGCGAGGAGCAGCAGGAGGAGGGGTTCTAGCGCCATGGCCGCATCCGACAGCAACAACCCCCAGGACGAGGCCCGCCTCACGTCGATGGTGCAGCGTTGGGCGGACGGCAAGGCGACGCTGCGCGACGTGCGCGGCTACACGGACGATGAGCTGTACGCCATCGCCAAGACGGCCTACATCTTCTTCTACCAGGGCCGCATCGCCGAGGCGCGCACGCTCTTCCAGGGCCTCTACGCCGTGAATCCCGCGGACGCCTACTTCGCCAAGGCGCTCGGGGTGGTGGAGATGGCGGCGGGCAATCCGCAGGGCGCACTGGCCGCCTACGACGTGGCCCTCAAGCTGGATGCCCGGGATGCCCAGGCCTACGTGGGCCGCGCCGAGGTCCGCCTGTCCCTGGGACAGAAGGCGCAGGCCGTGGAAGATCTGCGCCGCATCCCCTCCCTGGTGGACGCGGATGAGCCGCTGGCCCACAAGGCCGAGGCGATGTTGACGGCGCTGACCCAGCGCTGAGCCGACAGATGACCCCTTGGGTCATGGGTTTACGAGTTTGCTGGCTTGATCCGGGAATCCATCCATCCCTAACATGGGTGGGGTCGTGCATTGAGACTTCCCGCCTCCCCCCGCAGAAAGAGACGCGCTCATGTCGAAGAAGCAGAACGCCAACGAAGAGTATCCCCTTCCTGTCGAGCCGCCTGAGCTGGTGGCGAAGCGGGAGAAGCTGCTGGCCGCGCTGGAGAAGCAGGCCAAGGCCGCCACGGGTACCGCCCAGCCGCTGCTGCGCAAGATGCACGAGCTGGTCGCGAACACGAAGGTGGGCGTGCCTCTGAACGTGAACCTCTACACCGACGTCAAGGACGCGTTCATCCGTTTCACGAAGGACCCGGTCCTTCCTCCCCCGACCATCATCATGGAGGTCGTGGAGTTCATGCAGGAGCGTCTGGCCGCGGTCGGCTTCACCGGCCAGATGGAGTGGCCCGAGGGCGCGCCGCCGATCCCGGCGGGCTTCGTGGGCGCCCTGCTCGAGGGTACTCCCGCCGCGGGTGGTGCTCCGGCGGCGCCGGCGGCCCCGCAGCGTTCCGCCACTGGCCCGAAGGATGGCTTCGAGGGCTCGGCGCAGCGCAAGAGCGGTATGACGCTCAACCCGGAGACCGCTCCGGCTCCCGCCGCCCCCGCTGATGCGAACTCCGAGAAGCAGAAGCTCGAGGAGTTCAAGACGTGGATGAAGAACCCCGGCCTCGGCAACGTGAAGGGCTAGTTTCTCAACCCCTCGATTTTACTGGAGAATACAATGAGCCTCTCTTCCATCGCGAACGCCGGCATCGGAGCAATGGGCAAGCTGTCC
>NZ_JPMI01000241.1 GCF_000733295.1 Archangium violaceum Cb vi76
CGTCGCGAGGCCGGTTTCGCTTTTGGGGCCACTCGGCTCCTGCCGCCGGGGGCGCCGTGAAGCTGGAGCCGTGGTGCGTGCTGCCGTGGAGAAGGCCCCGGAAAAAAGGCCCCGGAAAAGAAGCAGGAAACTCCGCGCGGGCCGGGCCGATAATCAGGTTGTCAGGTAGCTGCTGCGCACCCCACCCAAGTTCCCACCCTACGAATTCCTGGAGACGACAATGAGCCTCTCTTCCATCGCGAACGCCGGTATCGGAGCCATGGGCAAGCTGTCTGGTGCCCAGCAGGACATGCTGGACAAGGCGCCCGCGGAGATGAAGCCGTTCATGGAGGCGCAGATGAAGATGCAGAAGGAGCAGGAGCTGACCCAGCTCATCACGCAGATGATGAAGCAGATGCACGAGATGGCGATGTCGGTCATCCGCAACATCGGCGGCTGATAGAGCCCCCTGCGGCTGGGTAGTTCGAACCGGTCTCGCGCTCCTCGATAAGAGGTGTCGCGGGGCCGGTTTCGCTTTTGGGGCCAGGTGGAGCCTTGAAGCTGGAGCCGCGGTGCGTGGTGCCCTGGTGGAGG
>NZ_JPMI01000242.1 GCF_000733295.1 Archangium violaceum Cb vi76
CGCCCATGGCCGTGGATGCGCACCACGTTGGGGTGCACGGCCTTGTCCATCAACAACACCACCTCCCGGCCGGCGCGGGCGTCTCCGGGGCGCAGCGCCAGCTTGAGGGCCAGCATGACGCCGGGGTGATGGATGTCCTCCACCCGGTAGGCGGCGCCGTAGCCTCCCACGCCCAGCCGCTCCACCACGCGCCAGTGGCCCACCTCGGTGCTGGCTGGCAAGGACTCGGGACGCAGGGTGCGGGTCCGCTCGGATTGCATGGGGGCCATCCTCCCGGCAAGGGGGGTGACCTGGCAAGTCAGAAGGACGTGCGGCCCGGAATGACCTGGGGAGTCATCCGGCCCGCCCCCGCTCTCCCTGGCATTGTCCGTCCCATGACGGAGGGCCGTCCCCGGGGCGGGTGGACTCCGGGGACGTTGGTACAGGATGAGCGCATGTGTCTCGGCATTCCCGGTGAGGTGCTCTCCACGGTGGATGGCCCGCTGCGCATGGGCCGGGTGGCCTTCGGCAAGGTCATCAAGGAAGTGTGTCTGGCCTATGTCCCCGAGGCCGCTCCGGGTGACTTCGTCGTGGTGCACGCCGGCTTCGCCATCAGCCGCGTGGACCCCGAGGGCGCGCGGCGCGTCTTCGCCTACCTGGAGGAGCTCGGCGAGACGAACGAGGTGCGCGAGGAGGAGGAGCCGCGATGAGGTACGTGGACGAGTATCGCGGCGCGGACGAGGCCCGGCGGTATGCGCGGGCCCTCCACTCCCTGGTGACGCGGCCCTGGACGCTCATGGAGGTGTGTGGTGGGCAGACGCATGCCATCGTCCGCTTCGGCATCGACCAGCTCCTGCCACCGGCGCTCACGCTCCTGCACGGCCCCGGCTGCCCGGTGTGTGTCACGCCGGTGGAGCTGCTGGACAAGGCCCTGGCCATCGCCTCGCGCCCCGGCGTGGTCTTCTGCTCCTTCGGCGACATGCTCCGGGTGCCCGGCTCGGGGAGGGACCTGCTCTCGGTGAAGGCGGCGGGTGGGGACGTGCGCATCGTCTACTCGCCCATGGACGCGCTGGCCCTGGCCGAGCGGCTGCCGGAGCGCGAGGTCGTCTTCTTCGCCGTGGGCTTCGAGACCACCGCGCCCGCCTGCGCCATGGCCGCCCACGAGGCGAGGCGGCGCGGGCTGCGCAACTTCTCCCTGCTGGTGGCCCATGTCCTGGTCCCCCCGGCGATGGAAGCCATCCTCGCGGCCCCCCACCGGCGGGTGGATGCCTTCCTGGCCGCGGGCCACGTGTGCACCATCATGGGCATGGAGGCCTACGAGCCCCTGGCCCACGCGTACCGCGTGCCCATCGTCGCCACGGGCTTCGAGCCGTTGGACCTGCTGCAGGGCATCCACATGTGCGTGGCGCAGCTCGAGTCCGGGCGGGCCGAGGTGGAGAACCAGTACGCCCGCGCCGTCCGCCCGGCCGGCAACGAGAGCGCCCGGGCCATGCTGCGCGAGGTGTTCGAGGTGGTGCCGAGGACGTGGCGCGGCATCGGTCCCATCCCGGCCAGTGGCCTGGGGCTCCGTGCCGCCTTCGCGGACTGGGACGCCGAGCGCAAGTTCGATGTGGTCTCCGTGGGAGGACGCGAGGATGCCGCGTGCCGGAGCGGCCTCGTGCTCCAGGGTCAGCTCAAGCCACCCGAGTGCCCCGCGTTCGGCACCCGCTGCACCCCCGACACGCCCCTCGGCGCGACGATGGTGTCTTCCGAGGGCGCGTGCGCCGCCTACTACCGCTACCGGAGGTTCCAGGTGCCATGTCCGACGACCTCGCCCTGAGCTGTCCCGTGCCGCTCCAGCGCCACACCACCGTGCAGCTCGCTCACGGTGGGGGAGGGCGCCTCATGCGCCAACTGCTGGAGGACCTCTTCCTGGAGGCCTTCCGCTCTCCCGCCCTCGCCGAGCGCCATGACGGCGCGGTGGTGCCACTCGGAGCGGAACGGCTGGCCTTCACCACGGACTCCTATGTGGTGACGCCCCGCTTCTTCCCGGGCGGGGACATCGGGAAGCTCGCGGTCTACGGCACGGTGAACGACCTGGCCATGACGGGCGCGAAGCCCCTGTACCTGAGCGCGGGCTTCATCCTCGAGGAGGGGCTCTCGCTGGACGAGCTGCGCCGGGTGGTGGCCTCCATGCGCGAGGCCGCGCGGGAGTGTGGCGTGGAGATCGTCACGGGTGACACCAAGGTGGTGGACAGGGGCAAGGCGGACGGGCTCTTCATCAACACCTCGGGCGTGGGCCGTGTCTCCGAGGGCGTGTCCGTCCACCCCCGGCGCGTGAGGCCTGGAGACGCGGTGCTCGTCTCGGGAGACGTGGGGCGGCACGGCATCGCGGTGCTCTCGGTGCGCGAGGGGCTCGCGTTCGAGACGCCCGTGGCGAGCGATTGCGCCTCGCTGGCCCCGCTGGTGGCGGCGCTCCTCGAGGCGGGCGTGGAGGTGCACTGCCTGCGCGATACCACGCGCGGCGGGCTGGCCACCGCGCTCAACGAGATCGCGCTCGATGCCGGGGTGGGCCTCGAGGTGGACGAGCCCGCCGTGCCAGTGGACGAGTCCGTGGCGGGGGCCTGTGAGCTGCTGGGGTTGGATCCGCTCTACGTGGCGTGCGAGGGCCGCATGGTGGTCTTCGTCCCGGAGCCCCAGGCGGAGCGGGCCCGGGAGGTGCTGTGCCGTCATCCCCTCGGGGCCGTGGCCGCGCGCATCGGCCGCGTCACCGAAGGCCCCCGGGGGATGGTCTCCCTGAGGACGCGGCTCGGGGGACAGCGGCTGTTGGATCTGCTCTCCGGAGAGCAGCTCCCGCGCATCTGTTGAGCGCGAGAGCGGCCGGTGTCCCGCTCAGTGCCGCTGGAAGTAGCCGTCCGAGAGGGTCCTCAAGAAGGCGACGATGGCGGCTTCCTCCTGGGGCGTGAGGCCCAGGTTCCCCAGCTCATCGGTGTTGAGGTTGAGCCCCACCTCGGGTGGAGGCCAGCAGTCCTCGCCGGGTGTGCCGGGGAACTCGGGCAGGCACACCGGCAGCACGTCGCGCGTGTTGTAGAAGTGGACGATGGACTCCAGGCTCTTGAAGTAGCCGTTGTGGCCGTAGGCCTTGATGAACCCGGGGTAGGGCCGCTTGTCCACGTTGCGCAGGGTGGGGACCTTCACCTTGCCCAGGTTCCCTCGTGCGAAGGGCCGCCACTCCTCGCGCGTCTGCAGGAAGGCGCCCAGGCCGTAGTCCACCCAGAAGGGCCCGAGCGGGTTGAACTCGCGCTGCCAGTACCAGGGGTTGAGCAGGTTCCGCGGCACGCCCAGGTTGTCGTAGGTGAAGTCGGTGAAGAGGGGAGGCTTGCCCCGGGGGCCCGGCTGGCTCGGGTGGCAGTTGGCGCACAGGGCCTTGCCCTCGAAGAGCCTCAGCCCCCAGCGCTCCTGGGACGAGAGCTCGGCCCTCCCGGCCAGCCACGCGTCGTACTTGGAAGTGAAGGCGTTGACCTCCGGCGAGTCCTCGTAGGCCGCGATGGCCAGGGCGATGGCGTCATAGGCGCGCGCCACGTTCTGGCAGATGCTCGAGCCGTAGACGGAGCGGAAGAGGCTCGCGTAGGGGCCCCGGCACACCTTGGCCACCACCACGGCCTCGCTCGGGTTGTTCTGCTCCACCGGGTTGAGGAAGGGGCCCTGGGCCTGGTCCGCGGCGGGGTTGCCCAGCTCCTCCCCGGTGGCGCGCCCATCCCAGAAGTTGCCGCCCACGAAGAGGGCCTTCCTGGCGTCCTTCAGGTGGAGGATGGGGGCCGGGGTGGCGTAGGCGGAGGAGGGCGGCTTGCGGTTGCCGAAGCGCCCCTTCACGGCGCCCTCGTAGACCGAGCCGGTGGCGTTGATGAGCAGCTCCGGCCCCGTCCAGCCCACGGAGGGCCCGTGACAGACGGCGCAGGCCTGGCCGGAGGGCTCGGAGAGCCCGCGGTCGAAGAAGAGCAGCTTGCCGAGCCGCTCCACGGGCGTCAGCCGCACCCGCTCCTCGGAGTCTCCCGCGGCCGGTGGGGCCTCGGCGTCCAGCGAGTCCTCGGGCAACAGCGTGGCCTCGAAGATGGCCTGGGCCTCGTCGGCCTCCGTGTGGGCTGGCGCGGCTTCCGTCCGCGCGTCCACGGACTCCGCCGGTGGGGACTCGTCCGGGGCGGGTGGGGAGCCGCAGGCCAGCAGTCCGCCCATGCCAAGGGCGAGGAACAGGACACGTCGCATCAGCGTCACCTCGGGACGAAGGGGCGCCTAGGGTGGGTCTCCGGCCCTGCGCCAACCACTGGCCCGTGGATGGAGCCTGGTGTGTACTGCTCCGCTGCTGTCCAGTGAGCTCAGGCTGGCACCTCACGCCTCGGGCGCTCCTTGCGGGCCTTCTCGCCAGGGCTCACCGTCGAGCGGACCACGACGATCTTGTTGAGGATGTCGAACCAGAAGGGCGCGCCCAGCGAGACCGCGAGCCCCGTCAGCAGCAGCCCGAGCACCTTCAGCACCCACCCCATGAAGGTCTCCGGCGGCTGGCGGATGTCCGCGAGCATGGCCTTCTTCGGCGGGGAAGCGCCCTGATTGGAAGCGCCCTGATTGGAAGGGTCCGGCTTGGGGCTCCAGCCCAGCGGCAGTCCGAGATTGCCGAGCACCGTCATCTGCGTCTGGAACCGCTCCTCGGCCGACCCCGCGTCCGAGCCCGGCGGCACCCCGGTCCGCTGCGCGTTCTCGGCGGCGGACACCAGGGCGGCGCGCAGGGCATCGTCCCGCGAGAGCTGGTTGACGACCTGGATGGTGTCGATGTTGAACGCGGCGGCGAACACCAGACCGAGACAGAAGATGATGACCTGGGTCCGGCGCTTGTACCAACCGGAGAGCCGGTCCATGGAGGCGTTGAACCAGTCTTCGATGCCCGCCTGGAACCTGGCGAGATTTCCATCCGCGGCGGCGAGCAGTGCCTGGAGGGACTGCTTGAGGCGCGCGGCGGGTGGAGGCAGCGCGGCGATCGTCCGCTCGAGCTCCTCCAACGTGCCCCGGGCTCCCCGGTGCAGCACCCCCTCCAGCAGGGCGATCACGAAGATGTGCGTGGGGATGTAGGAAGGCGGCCGTCCCCCTTCCTTTTGGAGCGACTGGATGAGCGCGTGCGAGTAGAGGTTCTTGGCGCCCTGGTCTCCGAGCAGGCCCACGATGGTCTCCTGGAGCGCCTTCGCGCGCTTCTTGATGATGATCTCGATGGCTTCCGTCGCGGCCGAGCAGATGAGGCTGAGTAGCAGGAAGATGAAGGTGACGCCGAGCAAGACATCCAGCATCTCGAACATGGCCTGTCCTTCCTCGTGAGAGCTGAGATCAAGCTTCGTCACACGAGAGACAGCCACAATCGGCTGTTGGGGAGTGGCTACGGCTCGGCTCCCAGGAGGAGGCTCCCCGCGGGCTCCCACGGATGTCTTTCATTGGACGTCGGGAGCGGCTGGTTGGGAGGAGTCACCCCCATCCTCCAATCCCTCCACTCACGTTGCGGCGCGCCGCTACCCCGCGCAACAGAGCGGCGCCCACCGGCCCGCGCGTGCATCCGGAGGCGGGCGGTGGGTTGTTCGATGGAGAGGGGGAGGGGGCATGCGGCCGCTGGCCATCACCGAACGCATGCCCACGAGGTCAGCGCGAGCCGGAGCACCGCACCGACTCCACCGGGAGGGCCCACAACCGGTAGGTGCGGAATACATCCTGGGTGATGAAGTAGACGTAGCGGCCCGCGCGGACGAACTCGGACGGGTAGCTCGACTCTGGCCCGGGACGGAGATCCTGCAGCAGGCGCGTACTCGACACGCTGCCCTCGGTCCTCCACAACTCCTGGCCGTGCTGCCGTGGATCGTCGAGCTCCAGGTTGTCCCAGGATGGGAACAAGACCGTGTCATCCACCGCGAACAGCTCCGGGATGGGCCCCTCGTCACCGAAGGTGAGCCGCTCAGTCAGGAAGCGCGTGCCTTGCGAGGTGCCGTTGGTGCGCCAGAGCTGGGCGAGCCCCGCGCCCGGACCGGTGGTGCTCAGGGGCTGGACGAGGAAGTACAGCCGGTTGCCCGCGGTGATCGCTGCCTCCGGCGACCAGAGCTCCGCGAAGAGCGGGTCGGGGCTGGAGAAGCGCTTCACGCGGACCGTCGCGTGGGGCCAGCCATCCGTCCGCCAGAGCTCCAGGTCGTTGAACTCGTCCGCTGGATGGAGGGTCAGGTAGAGGTCCCCGTGCAGCCCCGCGAGCAGGCGCGAGTGCGACGAGCCCGGGCCCGGCACGAAGTCCTTCACCAGGAACGTCCGGGCGGGGTCCATGCTCCGGGTCGTCCAGGGTTCCTCGCCGTGGACCTGGTCATCCGCGACGAAGTAGAGCGAGTTGTCCACGACGGTGAGCTGGAAGGGATACGAGTTGGCGGGACCTGGCGCGATGTCCTTGAAGAGCCGGGTGCCTTTCGTCGTGCCATCGCTCGTCCACAACTCCAGGCCGTGGGCCGCGTCCGCCGCGAGGAAGAAGAGCCTCCCGCGGAATTCGATCAGCTGGGTCAGCACGTAGGGCTCGGAGGGGAACGAGGCGATCAGCCGGGTTCCTCCCGGCGAGCCATCGCTCACCCAGAGCTCGAGGGAGGTATCATCCGTATCCGTATCGCGTGCGACCGGGAAGAAGAGCCGGCCCCGGACGTCCGCGAAGTCGGAGCTGAGCCTGATGTCTCCGAGCTCCTTGATCCGCCGGGTGCCGCGCTCGGTGCCGTCGCTCGCCCAGAGGCTTCCGTTCTGGACGAAGTACAGCAAGTCTCCCGCCTTCAGGAGCGGCCCGTCGACGTTCTCGCGAAAGGGACGGGCGCCCTCGCCGCTGGCGTCAGCGCGCCAGAGCGCGGACGGGCCTTCCTCGGGGTAGGGAGCGAAGAAGTACACCCGTCCTTTTAGCGGAGTCAGCACGGGGGACGGGAAGAAGGTGAAGGGATTCACGTCGGGGCTCTGCTTCACCTGGAAGGCTGGCTCGGGACGTGGGGTGCAATCGGAATCGGGTGCCTCGTGTTGCGCCAGGACCTCGGTTGCCTGCTCCGGCTGTGCTTGCGGCGGTGTTTCCTCCACCCACGGTCCGCCACAGCCGACTGCCCCGAGCAGCAATGCGAGCCACCTTCCGCGCCATCCACCCTTGTTTCGCCGAGACATGGTTTCCCCCCGCGACAGACCACGTCTCTGGAATGTGTCCGCGCACCGGGCCGGCCCCAGTGCTCGCGGGATGGAGCAGCCGGTTCACCAGTGCACAGCTGAGGCCGCACGGCCGGCGCTTCGCGGCCCTCGACTCCTCGCCCGGCGGCCAGGTGGAGGCGCCTAAGTAGGTGGCCAGAAGTTCCCGACACAATCGTGTGCTCTCCGCACTGCGTGCGAAGCCACGCCAGGCCGGCCTCCCGGCCGCGCGCTGCACGAACTTGTCCAACAGTTGGACAAGTTTCTGAAGACCGAGCCCGGCAGGGGCACCCGCCCCGCCCGAACTCCACCGGAGGGGTGGGCCCTTGTGTAAAGGAACTTCTAGTCACCTACTTAGCTACCAAGACAGCGCCAGGCCGCGAGGACCCGGCGCTCCGGGTCCTCCCCCCACGTGCGCTCGTGCCAGGTCCGTCCGCCGTCCTCGCTTTCCACGGCCCTCTCGCGCCGGGAGCCATCGCTGGCGAACAGGACGACGAGCCCGTAGACGCGCGCTCCATCCACCACGGAGAAGATGCTCCGGCGGCCGGTGGCTCCCCACGCGCTCAGTGCCATCTCGAGAGCGCTCGCGGCGCCGCGGGCGATCCACTTCCGGCCGTCCCAGTCCCAGATCTCCCCGTCCGTCGTGAGCGCCAGCGGCTGCCCCTCCGGCGTGCGCTCCAGGTGCGCCAGCGTTCGAGCCGGTAGCCGTTGGATCGCCCAGCGCCCATCCTCGCGCGCGACGAACAAGAACCATGAGGGATCCTCCAGGAACCACGCACACTCCGAGCCGAACACCACCGGAGGCTCCGTTGCGTCCACGGCGCGGAGTTGCTCGAAGCCTCCTCCCTGGATGGCCCGATAGGCGTCCCACCACGAGGCCCGGAGCTCCACCTCCCTCCAATTTCCGGCGCCACGCTCCTGGCGCCACGCCGTGGCCTCGCGTGGCTCGTTCCGCACCCGCTCCGCCGGGCGACTGCCCACCGCCCACGAGGCACCATCCGCTCCGAGGCCCGCCCAGATGGCCCCATCGGGGAGGGGCAGGGTGGCCCAGTCCTCATCCACCCGCTTCACCTGGAGCCAGCCCGGCTCGACGATGAAGAGCCCTCCCAGGCGGGGCACCAGCCCATACGCCGCCTCGGATGAAAACCCTCGCGGGGGCACCGGAAGCTCTCGCCACGCGGCACCGTCTCGCGACCACCAGAAGCGCGGGCCCGTGGGCCCCGGCACGGCCAGCTCCCAGTAACGGTCCACCCCGAAGCCGATGTCCGCGAGCTGCCCGGCGGAGACCTCGAGGTCCGGTACGGCGTGGCCCCGTCCCTCCGAGGACAGCCGAAGCCGCCCCCGCTCCCACCACAACCAGCCGCCGCTCATCGGAACGCGCCCTCGATGTCCGTCTGCTGGGGCGGGAAGAGCTTGTCCGCGAGCGCTTCACCCCCCTTGCGCCCCAGCAAGCCCACGCCGATGGCACCGCCCACCCCGCCGATGATGGCCCCGATGGCCGCACCCGGTACCGCCCCCGCCCCGCCGAACCATGCGCCGATGCCCGCTCCAATCGCGCCGCCCAGCTTCGCTCCCGCCCAGCTCGTCTCTCGCCGCAGACCACTATCTTTTGAGGGAAACCCACGGGTGCTACAGAAGATCCATTTTGGCCAACACCAGCACTTATCTCTATCGCAGGCTACAGCGATTTCCGACGGAATCGCAATGGAGGATCGATATTATGATGGAGCATCAACTGCCCATGCTCAAGCCATACCTTCAACGGATTTCCATCACCCAGTACATTTGAAACAAGGAATCCTTCTCGTACCTCATACAGCCCCTCATTGACCATGGAGCCAGCATTGTCCTCAATAAAATCGAACTCAACTCGCAGCCTGTGGTTTTTATAAAAAAACAACCGTGCTACAGAAGGCCCCAATTCTGTATCAATAACATCCCCTTCCCACTCCCCAATCAAGTCCGATGATTGCATTTTCTTTCCTTCTCATCTTATGGAATATCACTTCGGCAGACCTGGGCGCGAAGGCGGCTTCGTGCCGGTCCTCCAGGGGGCTGAATACCTCTCCCTGATCGGCTCTAGGGCAACACGCCCAGGATGGAAACCATTCATCTCCTTCATTGGCAGTCCCAGTGAAGCCACGAGCAACCTAACAAACGTATTGCTATTATTGGTGTCATCTCCAATTATATACACTGAATTCGGCCAGTTTTTGAAATTTCCGTTAAAGCCATTTTGCTCCGCGTATTTGTATCCTCTGGCAAAATTCATTGCAGACTGCCATTTTTTTTCAACCTGCTGTTGGTCTCCTTGATATATCGGCATGATGCTGTTGCCATCTGAGCCATAGATAATTGTAGATACATTGACCTTCTCGATATTCCATTGATATCCTACTTTCGGTATGAATCTATAAACATAGGCACTCCAGCCATTCTTGCTGAGCAGCTCAACGCCTTTTAATCTTGAGCTTTCCGGATACTGCTCGCGAAATTCGTCCGTCTCAAACTCTTCGTAGAGCGGCACACTTGAATCTGAGACCCAGTACTCCAGTGAGTAATGATAGATGCGTGCCCAACTAAGGCCTCGAATAGCTCGATCTGCAATTGCAATGAAGTATTTCTTCTGGGTGCATGGCACGGCAATCGCGTCCACCGTGGTTGTCCCGAATTTTTCAGCCCCCTTCCATGAGTTCGAAAACGCATTGTTAGACGACATATTTGCCTCCTAGAGATTACGTCTCCTCTTGGCCTTTTCTTGCAGAGAGTCTAACAAAACTGGCACATCGTCCGGATTTCAGGCGGGCTCAGCAGGGGCCGAGGCCGTTTCGTTGGGGGTCTCTAAGGCTCTTGCGGCGTTAACCCAGTCTTACTGTTCTGGATGAAGGTCAAGAACAAGCTTATACAGCCTCTCCAGTTTGCGGGTCTCGCCAGAACGCTTGTCTCTCAAGACTTCTCCACACCGCGAATACTGAAGATTTGTATCAAAATCTATTCCTATGAAAAACATTAGGTTAATATATTTACATACGCCTTGCGCAGACTGCACTCCGTGCAGTCTCGCTCGTTGGATGCCATGCCGGATCCATTTGCGCACAGTGTCTTCTCCAAGTTCGTTGACCTTTTTTGGAAAATATTGTCGAACGTGCAGCAGCATCCGAGCTTCAAATTGCTCAACTGCTGTTTTATGGAAAACATTCAATTGTTCGATTTTTAATTTGAGCACAATCCCTCCTGTGTGTAGATACGCTCTGCCACTGCAAATCTTTATCGCTCCATGAAACTAGCGGAGGTGAGCCTTCCGTGCGACGTTTCTTCCTCGGAGCGTTTGAGCTACGCTTTTGGGCCTCGAACAAGATTGATAGAGGATAGAAAACCATCCCGAGCAGGTCACTTTATACATGGATCGATTGTCTTGCAGTGGACACAGCCTCACAGGCAGAGAGTGTATCGGAGGAGGGTATCCCCCAAGGTAGATCTGCCCGGTTGGCTCTCCCGTCCTTCGTGTGGGTCAGCGGTAGCAGGCAGGCGAGTCTCGCTCGTGGGGTCATCCGTATTCGCCCAGGATTCACCCAAACTGCAGGAGAGCCACAAGGCTCACTCCGCGCAAGAGCGGCAATACCATCGACCTACACCGTATCCGCTCGGCGGAGCGGTGCAGCGTGGAGACGGAGATGTGGTAGGGGGCGCGCCGCCTGATTCGACCGGGAGGAGCGGCGCTCAGGTCGTCGCGGGCGAGGCAGAGGGAGCCTGCGCGGCGGCTTCGCGCGACGCCTTCCACATGGGCGGCAGCAGTTCCTCGAGCCGACGCTGTGGCCAGCCCTGGGCGAGTTTCTCCAGCACGTCAGTCAGGTA
>NZ_JPMI01000243.1 GCF_000733295.1 Archangium violaceum Cb vi76
CCTGGGCCAGCGGGCTCTTCGGTGGCTCCGCGTTGTAGGTGTCGGCCACCCAGCGCCCCAGTTGCTGGGTAACGGGACGCGAGAGCGTGTCGCGCCTGCGCAGCCGCTCGGCGTCGTCCACCTGGGCCGCGCTGGCGTCGCGCTCCACCTCGAAGAGCTTGCCGATGAGGGAGAGCGGCAGCGCCGCCCGTGTGTCGCCGGCTTCCAGCGCCTCGACGAAGTAGCGCCGGCAGTGGCTCCAGCACCCCACCTCCACCGCGGTGGCGCCCTCGCGCGTAAACAGCTTGTCGTAGCCCTTGTACCCGTCCACCAGCAGCCAGCCCTGGCGCTCGTCCAGGAAGGACAGCGGCCCCTCCTGCTTCCAGTCCGGCGTGTACACGAAGGCCGCCCAGGTGGCGTCCCCCAGGTACACCCACATGTGCCCGCGCTTGAGTCCATTGGGGTGCTCCCTGTCGAGCACCTTCAGGTGCGTGTCGTCGCTCTGCAGCACGTGCGAGGCCAGCGCCCGCTGGCCCACCTCCCGCGCCTGCGGCTCGAGGAGCTCGGCCCCCGCCGCCACCTAGTCCGAGAGCGTTGAGGTCCGTAGCTCCACGCCATGGCGCGCGTAGATTCCGCTCAGCCGGTGCAGCGGCAGGCTGTTTTTGTATTTAGACACCAGCACGTGGGCCACCAGGCCCGGCCCCGGCAGGCCCCCCTCAATCACCCTGTCGGCGGGAGGTGCCACCACCAGTCCGTCTCCACACGGCCGGCAGGCGTACTTGGGCCGCACCTCCTCAATCACCTTGAAGTGGCCGGGCACCCACTCCAGCGTCTCGCTCTTCTCCTCGCCACAGCGCGTCTTGTCCCGCCCACACGCCTCGCACCGCGGCGCCTCGGGCACGGGCTGCTGCACGCGTTGCTCACGCGGCAGGTGGGAGGGCAGCGGACGGCGCCCGTGTCCCTTGCTCTCCTTCTTGCGCGACTGCTTCCTGGGCGGCTCGGACGGAGGTGGGTCGCCCTGCGCGACGCCAGCGTCCCCGGCGCCAGGCGTCGCCGCCTGTGGCTGCTGGGCACCAGCCTCCTGCTGCCCCAGCTGCGTCAGAAACAGCGAGAGTTGCTCGGCCGTCAGCTTCTCGCTTTGGCGGCCAAACCGCTGGCGCATCGCCTTGAGCAGGCGCAGCTCCAACTCGGCGTTCTTCTCCACCAGTTGCGTGAGCAGGCCCACCACCAGCTCAATGGCCTGCTCCTCCTGGCCCTCGGCCAGCAGCCCTCGCAGCAGCGCCGCCACGCCGTGCACGTCCGTCCTCTTCTTGCCGGGGGCCTGTGCGCTCATGACGCGCGACATGAGCCACGGCCCGGCCCCTCAACGCAAGAGGTTTTCTCACACAGGTGACTTGAGAGGTGGGGGCTGCCAGCGCGGCCGGCGCACGCTGGCCTTCAAATCAATCCCCTCCAGCAGCAGGGTGAGTTCCACCGCCTCGAGCCTCACCCCGCCCGTGTCCTCCGGCAGCGGATGCGGCAGGCGGAAGCTGCCCTTCTCCAGGCGCTTGGAGAAGAGACAGAAGCCGCCCGAGTGCCACCACAGCACCTTCACCATGTCGCGCGTGCGGTTGAAGAAGACGAAGAGGTGTCCACTCAAGGGGTCCTCTCGCAGCACCTGCCGCGCCAGCGCGGACAGCCCATCAAAGGACTTGCGCATGTCCACCGGCTGGCTCGCCAGGTGGATTCTCACCGAGGCAGGAAGCGTCAGCATGCTTCCTCCAACGCCCTCACCAACCGCGCCACCTCCCCCGCATCGAAGCCGGGCTCCACCCGGATTCTCCGCCCCCTGGCCAGCACCACCTTCATGCGGGCTGCGCCCGCTGCCCGCTGTGCTTCTGGCGACGGCGGGGCCGCGACGTGCACCGGGACGAACGCGAGCGCAGGGGCCGCCTCCTCGGCCCGCCGCTTCTTCCACCACCTCAGCCGCTGTGGGCCCAGCCCGTGACGGCGGGCGAACTCCGCCACCGACAACCCGCTCGCCTCACAGGTTTCCAGCACCACCTGCGCCTCGGCCTCCGTCCAGTAGTTGCTTGCCGCGGCCTTCGCCAGCCTGGCGTCCACTCTTTCCGTGTCGCGTCCCATGTCTACTCCTCCTGGAACGCGACGCTGAACGCCTCCTCCCTCACGCGGAAGGTGTGGTCCGCCGAGCGCTTACGGTGAGCCGCTCGGTCAGGAAGCGCGTGCCTTGCGAGGTGCCGTTGGTGCGCCAGAGCTGGGCGAGCCCCGCGCCCGGACCGGTGGTGCTCAGGGGCTGGACGAGGAAGTACAGCCGGTTGCCCGCGGTGATCGCCGCCTCCGGAGACCAGAGTTCCGCGAAGAGCGGGTCGGGGCTGGAGAAGCGCTTCACGCGGACCGTCGCGTGGGGCCAGCCGTCCGTCCGCCAGAGTTCCAGGTCGTTGAACTCGTCCGCTGGATGGAGGGTCAGGTAGAGGCCTCCACTATGGAAGTTCGGATAAGGCTTTGTAGGACATCTCCCTGATGAATTCGCGCGAATCTTGAGAGGCGCGTTGCCAGAAGGCACGAAGAGCAGGACGATTCAGCTTTAAGAGTGACTCGACAACATGATCTCTGACGACGTCATCTTCGTCGTCGAATAAGATTAGTAATGCGTCAATGGAGTCTTGAGATGCGTAGTGCCCGAGTTGTCTGGCTACTTCTTGACGTGGGCGCCGGGAACGCTTCACTCGGCGCACTTCTTCAAGAAGGCACTGGAGAATTTCGGATGATCTGTAGCTTTCCAATGCTCCGATTGCTTCTGCCCTTACGGTATCGTCGCTGTCGTTTTTGATCGTGGTCAGCAGATGGGGCACAGCAGCCGGGTTTGCTATCTCCCCCAGGTTGAATGCAGCTTCAACGCGAACATCTCCGTGTGAATCGGACAAGAATGGGAGAATGATTTCAAGTGCATTGTCAGGATTTATTCGGGCAATCTTGTCGAGAGCGAAGATCCTCTTTCGGGGATCAGGGTCCTTGAGTTCGTCTAGGACGTGTTGCAGTAGGCTGGACATTTCTAGTGTTTATCCTTATCCGGTGCGAGAATCTCGTCGGGTACGTTATCGCCCATGTCTATGTAGATTTCATCTCTTTCTCTCATTCGGCGCGATGCTTTTTGGGCGATCTTCCGCACTGCTTGCAAGAACTGGCCTGGGAGTTCTCCCTCAATGAGAATTTCATGGTTTCTTTGCATCGTGGCCTTGACGTCCTTGGCTCTTTTGATCACGGATGCAGGATTGTTTTCATCGAGCATCATTTTTTCAGCGTCGTCCGGTGTGATGATTCTTATCTTTCCTTGTTCATGTAATTCGAGCAGTGCGTCCCATGTGATCTTGAGAATCCGGCTCTTCTTTGTGAACTTGTTGGTTTTTCCCTGGGTGGCGGAGAAGGAGATGTATTTGCTGGTCTGGCCGGACTCTTTCTCAAGGACATGGGTCAAAGGTGTCTGGTGGCGCGCGGTTGCTGCTTCGGGGCTCCCGATTGGCAAACCTATGGAGGTTCCAGGCCGGTAGAAGTCGTCTGCCCGGAATACGAAATTTGACGAGGAGCCGATAGCTTTTTGGAGTTCTTCCTTGAGCTTGATTCTCCTGAGTTTGGCAGCGTCCTTTTCTGGGCTGAACCCTCCCTTGATTTCATATGTGGAGCTGTGTTCCTCAAGCCGTAGAGTGGCGAATTTGTATCGGGATTTGAGGGTAGGAAGTTCGCTCAGGATAGTTGATTTGGAGATCTTCTTTTGCCGGGAAAATTGGTGCCGAACTTGCCGGAATGCTTCTGATTGTTCGCTAGCGGAAACTGCTGTGCTTCCGGATGCGCCTTTTCCAAGCAATTGTCGTACAAAAGCGATGAGCTTTCCGATGGCCTTGTCAATGGCTTGGTCCACCTTCGCCTGGACCTTGGTGATGAACTCGCGGATCTTGGCCGACAGGCCTCCGAGCTTGAGGAACCGCGCCAGGAAGTCGATGGCCAGGGGAATGACACGGGCCAGGGACTGCTCGATCAACGCCGCCGCCCCGCTGATGGCTCCCTTGGCGATCGCATGCACCGAGTTGAGGATGGACCCCACGAGCGAACCGAGCTGGCTCGCCTGCTCGATGAAGAACATCACCGTGTCGTAGATGGTGATGAACGCCTGGATGACGGCTCCCACCGGGTTGAACATCGCCGCCAGCTTCATCGCCGCGGTCGTGATGACCTTCGTCACCAGCCAGTTCTGGATGGACCCCATGACCTGCTCCTTCAGGTCGCCCAGGTAGTCCTTGAGCCGCTCCCACAGCTTCGCTGGGCCTCCGGCGATGAAATCCTCGACGAGGGAGTAGAGTTTCTCCACCAGCGCCACGGTGCGCTCGCCCAGCAGCTTCACCGCTTTCGCCCGGATCATCGCGGGCGTCAGGCCCAGCACGTCCATCACCAGCTTCAGGATGGATGGCAGGTTCAGGTCCTTGGGGATGGAGATGCCCGCCTTCGCCAGGGCCCCGAACAGCCAGGTCTTGAAGCCCGTCTCCAGGTAGCCCCAGATGTTCTCCACGAACTTCCCGAAGCCCTGCTTCACCGCCCCCAGCAGGTTCTTCAGGAAGCCCACCGGGTCTCGCAGGAGCGCCTGGAACGCCTCCCTGGCTTTGCGCAGGTAGGGCACCACTCCCGCCGCCACCGCCGAGAAGATGATCTCCAGGAGATTCCAGACCGTGTTGCCCGCCCATTTCGTGAAGCGGCCAATGAAGCCTCCGAATGTGCCCTTTACCTTGGCGAACGCATTCGGCAGGTTCACGAGGTCGGCGATCCCCAGTGACTTCAGTGTCTGCACGAAGAGTCCTGGAATCTCCTGGACGAAGCCGGCCAGTTCGCCGAGTGCTCCCTGGAACCACGCCCAGGCCTTGCCCACCGCGTTGGCCTTCTTGAGGTTGTTCCAGACCTCCTCCTGGCCGATCAGCTTCATGAAGCCGCCGATCAGCGTCTCGGCATTGCGCGGGACCGACTCGCCCGTGATCGGATCCTTGCCCAGCACCGCCTTGAGCAGATCGTAGCCGCGGGTTTTCTCCGCCAGCTTCGCCAGCGGCTGCAGGATGGCGTCCTTGATGATGTCGGCGATGCCACTCGCGAGCCCACGCACGAAGGTGATGATGTTGTTGATGGGCTCGCTGAAGATGCTCTTGGCGCGCTCCCACACCTCGTCCATGTGGAGGATGTCGCCCGGGCTCAGCGTGCCGAGGAAGCGCTTGATCGCATCCTGGATCGAGCTCCCGCTCACCTTCAGCAACTGGAGCTGTTGCTCCACCCAGTTGCCAGCGCGGTCGAAGACTTCGTATTTGTCGAGTGCCTGGGTGATGAACGCTCCGCCGGGGATGAGCTTCACCACCGCCCTCATGACATTGGCGGGGCTCCGATCCACCCGCTTCTGGTTGATGGGGTTCACCCCCAGGACGAGGGTGAGCAGCGAGAACCCGGGAATCGCATCCGCCCTGTTCGCGATGAAGTCGATGAGCTTCCCCAGCCCCAGCGCCTTCGCCCCTTCAGCCAGGAAGCCGGTCACCTTGCCGAGCAGCTCCCATCCCTGCATCCGCGAGCCGCTCGTCCGCTCGCGCACGGTGAAGGACTCGCCACGCAGGACGGCCTCGGAGGCCCGGTGTGCTTCCGCCTCGTGGGCCCCTCCCTCGCCCGGTGCCCATCGCTGCGGTGTGGGCGCGCCTCGCTGCTGCACGAGGTGGGCGACCTCGTGCGCCATCAGGCCTACGTCGGTGGCCCTCTCTCCCGGGCCCAGGAGGATGTGGCTCCCGTACGTCACCGCCCTCGTGGATAGACCCTTCGCCGTGCTTTGCGCACGGGTGTCCGTGTGAACGCGGACGGCTCCCAGATCCACCCCGAGGCTGCGCCCAAGGGTCTCCTGGACTCGCGGAGGCAACGGCTCTCCACCGCCAGGGGCCGCAGGAGGCGCCGCCGCGGCCTGCTTTCCTTCCTTCTCCGTTCCTTTGTTGAGCGTCTCGAGGACCTTACGGAAGCGCGGATCCGTCTGGGCGTCTCCCCCGAGTTTCACTCCGGTGCCCACCGAGGGCACCGCGCCCACGGGTCCTGGACTCGCCGTGAGTGCCGGTGTCCTCCCGTAGGTCAGGGGTCTCGCCGGCGTCGTGCTTCGGGCGCCCACCAGCCCCCGCTCGGAGGCTCGCGCCGGAGGGCGCGGTGGGGGGGTCCTGGATCGGAATGGTGCGGCCATGTGCTCACCCCCTCAGTGACTGCTCCCCCACGCGCCGCAGCGGGCACACCGCTCCCAGCTTGCGGTACTCCCGCTGCACCCCGGCCTCCACGTGCCTGAATCCCACCGTCCCCCCGTCCTCCAGCGCCAGCATCGTCGCGTGCAGCACCGCGTTGCGGATCTGCCCCCCGCTCAGGTTGCAGCGCGCCACCACCTCGCGCAGCTGCTCCTCGTCCACCGCGTGCTCCGCCGGCAGGTGCAGCTTCCAGATGCTCCAGCGCTCCGCCGGCTCCGGCGCCCGGAAGTCCACCACCACGTCCATCCGCCGCTGGAACGCCGGATCAATCGCCTCCGGCGCGTTCGTCGTCACCACCACGATGCCCTCGTACGACTCCACCCGCTGCAGCAGGTAGTTCGTCTCCAGGTTCGCGTACCGATCGTTCGAGTTGCCCACTCCCGTCCGCTGCGTGAAGAGCGCGTCCCCCTCGTCGAACAGCAGGATGACGTCCAGCTCCTCGGCCAGGGAGAACAGCCGGCTCAGGTTCTTCTCCGTCTCGCCGATGTACTTGTTCACCACCGCCGACAGCTCCACCCGGTACATGTCCATCCGCAGCGCCGTGGCCAGCAGCCTCGCCGCCAGCGTCTTCCCCGTGCCGCTCGGCCCCTGGAAGATCGTCCGCACCCCCGGCGTGAGCTGCTTCCTCAGCGCCTCGCCCACCCGCCCCGCCAGGTGCTCCCGGTGGCGGCACCGCGTCTCCAGGTTGCGCAGCTCCCTCAGCGTCTCCGCCCCCACCGCCAGATGGCTCCAGTCCCCCACGCCCGGCAGCCTCACCGCCAGCGTGTCCAGCGTCTGCCGGTGCAGCGCCCGGCTCGCCTGTCTCACGTCCTCGGGCTCCACCTGGCTCCGGCCCGCCAGCGCCGCGTGGGCCCTCGCCAGCCTCGCCGCCCTCCGCAGGTTGCCGCTCGTCATCCGGAAGCTCGCGCTGAGCGTGTCCAGCCCGGCCACCGCGGCTCCGAGCTCCCGCGCCCAGTGGCTCCGCCGCTCTCCGGGCCCCGGCAGCCCCAGCTCCAGTGTCAGCGACTGCTCCACTCCCGCGCCCCTCACGCCTCCCTGCCGGCCCAGCACCACGCCCAGTGGCGCGTCACTGCCCTCCAACTCCGGCAGCTCCACCGTCTCGCCCGGGCCCGGGTCCAACACCACCACCGGCATCGCGTGCAGCAGCGTGGCCAGTGCGCCCACGCCCCGCCACCGTGCCTCGTCCCCCGGGCCCCGGCCCTCCACCTCCAGCACGCCTCGCCCGAGCTCCCTCGCCACCGCGCGCAGCAGCGTTCGGCGGCCGTTGTGTCTCGGGCCTCGTACGATGAGCGCCCGCGCCTCGCCGGACTCGAGCAGCCCCGGCACCCGCGACAGCACCTCCCTCGGGCCCTCCGGCAGGATGAGGGGCTCGTCCGTCTGGAGTGTCTCCCGCGCGAAGTGCCGCAGTCCTGGCGCCAGGTGCTCGGGGGCCTCGCCCCTCAGCGCGTCCCAGAGCGGGCCGGGCACGTGCAGCGCCCATTCGGTGCGCGGGGCCTGCGCATCCACCACCTCCACCAGTCCCAGCTCGCCCAGCCGGCGCAGCCTCGCGCGGACCTCGCCCCGGTCCTCCTCCGGGCGCCACCAGGCGTTGAGCAGCCCCTGCGTGGGCCGGTGCAGCCCCGGTATCCCCTGCATGGCCGCGAAGAAGGGGCCGAAGCGCGCGTCCTCCTCCACCAGCCCCACCGCCATCAGCAGCGTCAGCGCGTCGTGGTCCAGCGCCGCCGCCTCCCGCAGCGCCCTCAGCGGCAGGTGGCCCGGGGCGTCCTCCTCCCAGGCGGCGATGGCCTCGGGCCAGGCGCCCGCTCCCGCCTCGGCGTCCAGTGCGTCCAGGCCCAGCCGACCCAGCTCCTCCCGGTATTCCGCGGCGAAGGGGAAGCGCGCCAGCAGTGCTTCCTTCGACTCCAGCGCCCGCACCGCCCGCGCCAGCAACCGCGAGAGGGTCGCGAAGAGGTAGAGCTTGAAGTGCTGGAAGGAGTCGGGCGCGGACATGGGGCCTCCCTTCATTCGAAGTGGAACAGCACGTGCCGGCCCGCCGCCGGTATCCATCCGATGTCCCGGTCCAGGCCGGAGAAGCGGATGGGCAGCGGCAGCGACGCGAGCGGGAAGACGACGTCCACGTGGCTTTCCGTCACGTGCACGCGGGCCTCGTGCTCCAGGAGCGTCCGGGACAGCTCCTCCGGCTCCTCCGTGCCGAGCGCCCGGGCCAGCCGCGCGCGCACGTAGGGGACGAGCCAGCCGAGCCAGCGCTCGAGGGGCGTGGCGGGAGCCGCCTCTTCGTTGGGGGGGGCCGGTGCCCGCGTGGAGGGGGCGAGGCCCGCGAGGGAGCCGGTCTCGCGTTGGAGCTGGGCCTCCGGGTCTTCTGGCGTGCGCGCAACGTCGAGCACGAGAAAGCCCGCGGGATGCTTCATGCGGAGCCGGCCAGGTGTGCCCGGGGGCGGCGCGCTCCAGGTGCGGGGTTCCGGCTCGCGGAAGGGCCGCAACCACGAGGCTGGCGTGCGCCACTCGGTGGGAGGCTCGAAGCCGTCTCCGGGCGGAGTGCCGGGAGGACGCCCGGCGAGCCGCGCGAGGAGCGTCCAGAGCGGATCCTCTGGGGCGGGCTCCACCAGCAGCTCGCGCCCGAGCAGCGAGAGGAAGTCCCATACGGGCAGGCGCAGCCCGGAGAAGGCCGGCTGGGTGAAGTCGCCGTAGAGCTCGAGGGCGAGGCCCAGGTTGAGCAGGTAGAAGACACCGCCGAGCCGGGTGTGGATGGGAGCGCCCGTCCAGGAGAAGGGCTCGGCGCCTGGAGGGAAAGGGCGATGGGGAGGGCGCGGGCCATGCGTTCCGGGCACGGCGTCGGGCCCGGTGGGAGCAGTGGGCGAGGGCTTCCCCTCCGACGGCCACGCCGGGGCGGGAGGTGGTGCGAGCGCCTCGCGCGGGGAAGCGCGGGACAGGAGCCCGGCATGGGGTGGGGAGGCGTGAAGAGGAGCGCGTGGGGCGGGCGTTTCGGGCACGCAGTCGGGCCCGGTGGAAACCGCGGGCGAGGGCTTCGCCTCCGATGGGGAGGTGGACTCGGGAGGAGGCGCGAGCACCTCGCGGAAGGAAGCGCGGGGCAGGGGCTCGGCAGGGCGGGTGGGGA
>NZ_JPMI01000244.1 GCF_000733295.1 Archangium violaceum Cb vi76
TGTCACAGCCGCCCATCGCGAGGGCGGCCAGCACACCGGAGAGCAGTGAGGCTCGGGTCGGGTCGATCATGGGATGTCTCCCGCCTATCCGGCGGTCTCCTCCCGGGCGGACACGAGGCCGGGCGCGGAGGACTCCGAGGCCAGCCAGCGCGTGAGGGGCCAGGCGAGCAACAGGGCGAGTGCGCCGAAGAGGTGCAACCGCACCGTCAGCGGCAACTGGGCGATGAGCGTCGCGTCCGGCTGGAGCGTCACCAGCGAGCGCAGGTACGGCACCACCACGCTCACGTACCAGGCCGAGGCCCACCGGTAGGACACGGCGATGACGAGGCCATTGAGCACCTCGGCCAGCAGCAGCACCTGGAAGGGCAGCCACGCACGGGCGCCGGGGTCACGGCCCGACAGCCTGCGGGCGATGCTCGCCACCAGGCCCCAGGCCAGCATCATCCCGCCGATGAGCCCCACCACCTCCAGGAGGAAGAGGCGCATGGGCGAGCGGATGAAGAGCTGCACCGGCTGCGGCAGGAGGAAACAGGCCGCGTGCCACAGCAGCATGATGGTGGCGCCCACCACCAGGGACACGGCCGCCGAGCCGGTGCCCTCGCGCTCGACCCATTGCCCCACCCAGGCGGAGAGCCGCTCACGGTGGCGCAACCAGGCGGGCACGCCCACGGCGAGCACCAACACCAGGTACGGAAGGGAATCGTAGAGGAACGTGCTGCTCACGTGTCGCCTCGCTCTCTCAGTCCTTCGCGCGGCCACGGCCGCCCAGGACGATGCCGATGAAGCCCAGCGCGACGCCCATCCCCACGAAGCCCAGGTAGAAGAAGTCCCGGTCCTTTCGGGGCGGCGTGCCGTCGCGCGAGACGCTCGCCAGATACGCCTTCACCTCGTACTGCTCCGCGTCCGTCAGCGGCGCCTTCCCGTAGAGGTCCTTCATCAGCGGGAAGTCCATGTCCTTCAGCGCGGGCGTCAGCTTGCGCTCGCCCAGCCGCGCGTAGGCGAAGGTCAGGTCACGCGCCAGCGTGCCCCCCCCCACCACGCCAATGTCGCGCACGTTGTGGCAGCCGATGCACGGCGGGCCCCCGTTGGCCAACGCCGCCCGGCCCTCGAAGAGCTGACGGCCGTGCTCGATCTGCTCGGGCGTGGCGTCCGAGGCCAGCTTCGGCCCCGTGTCCCCCGGCTGGCAGCTGCCCTTCTCCGCGCAGTCCCGGAAGAACGCGAACAGGCCCTTGCGCTCGTCATCGGTGAGCTGCTGGTCCGGCATCCGGATGCCGTTGAACTTCCCGAGCAGCTCGTTGGCGATCGGATCGCCGCCGTCGATCATCGCGCCCGGACTCTTCAAGAAGGAGGTGACCCAGGACTCCTCGCGGCGCGTCAGCACGCCCATCAGGTCCGGGCCCACCCGGTCACCCTGACCGACCGTGTGACAGCTCGCGCAGCGCTGGTTGAAGAGCTGTGCCCCCTCGGGCACTCCCTGCGCCGCCGCCGGCAGCGCGGCGAGCAACGCCAGCATCGGCAAGGCGGCGACGGCCAGTGCCCGCCCTCGGCGTCGGCTCAGGACGTATGTATCCATCGCGGAGTGCCCCTCCTCGTGAGAGCCCGGCTCCCTCGCCTGGCTCACCGCGCCGCTCTGCAACCGCAAGGCCAGCAGCCGGTCGGGCCTCACTCCGAGAGCACACGCGCTTCCACGTGAAGTGTCGGGTGCGCAGCATTTGCGCCCGCGCATTTCCCGCGCGCAGCATTTGCCGCGCACGCACTCTGACGACGTCTCTTCCGCGAGCCCGAGGCGTATCGCTTGCAGTGCTCCGGGGCACCTCCATGAGCACGCACTTCCGCCCGGAACCATCCCCCGCACGTCTTGATCTCGGCTCCCTCTTCTTGGGACCCAAAGGAGAGAACGCAGATACCTTCGAGCGCCTGTTGCTCGAGGCCTTCCGAGACCACGTCTTCTGGCGCCGCAACCTCCACCCCGAGGACGGCTTCTTGATTCAAGAAGCGGAGAAGCGCGCACCGGGCTACGAGGACTCCGTCTCGAGGCTCTCGCAGGAGCTGCTCGGACTGCTGGGCCAGCTCAAGGGAGGCGTGCCCTCCTTCAGTCCCCGCTACATCGGGCACATGTGCTCGGACCTCACGATGGCGAGCCTCATCGGCTACTTCGCCACGATGCTCTACAACCCCAACAACGTGTCGGCGGAGGCCTCGCCCGTGACGACGCGCTTGGAGCTGGAGGTGGCCGGGCAGCTGGCGCGGATGGTGGGCTACGAGCCGGAGAGGTATTGGGGACACCTCACCTCGGGCGGCACGGTGGCCAACTTCGAGGCGCTGTGGGTCGCGCGCAACGTGAAGTACCTCCCGGTGGCGCTGCGGCACGCCGCGGAGGAGGCCGGCGTGAAGAAGCTGGAGGTACGGCTGCCGGACGGCCGGGAGACGCGCTTGAGTGAGCTGAGCCTGTGGCAGCTCCTCAATGTGACGCCCGAGGCCGCCTTGGACGCGCTGGAGCGCCTGCGTTCACTGCTGGGAGACCCGGGCCGGGCGCTGGAGCGGGTGACGCGCCACTCACTGGCGGGACTGGGCTACCAGGAGTTCGGCCTGCGGCTGGCCTCCGAGTTCAAGGACGCGCTGCCTCCCGGCGTGGTGCTGGTGCCCTCCACGGCGCACTACTCCTGGGAGAAGACGTGCCGGGCGCTGGGCATCGGAGCGCGGCAGCTCATCCACGTGCCGGTGGACACGAACTTCCGCATGTCGCCCTCGGCGCTGGAGGACACGCTGCGCACGCTGGCGGTGCGCCGGCAGCCGGTCATCGCCTGCGTGGCCGTCATGGGCTCCACGGAGGAGAGCGCGGTGGACCGGTTGGATCTGCTCGCGGACATGCGGGAGCGGCTGGGCCGGGAGCTGGGCATGGCGTTCCACCTGCACGCGGACGCGGCCTGGGGCGGCTACGCGGCCTCCATCACCCGGAGCGCGGCCGGCGAGCGCCGCACCTATGAGGAGACGCTCGCGGACTACGCGCCGGAGGCGTGGCCCACGGAGGGCGTGTACCGGGCCCTGTGCGCGCTGGAGCGGACGGACTCGGTCACCATTGATCCGCACAAGCTGGGGTACATGCCGTACCCGGCGGGCAGCATCACGTTCCGGGACAAGCGGGTGCGCGACCTGGTGTCGGTGGAGGCGCCGTACCTCTTCCACACCGGAGGCCATGAGAGCGCCTACCTGGGCCGCTCCATCTTCGAGGGCTCGAAGCCCGGCGCGGCGGCGGCCGGCGTGTGGATGAGCCACCAGGTGCTGCCACTGAACGCCAGCGGGTACGGGCGGTTGGTGGGCGAGACGGCGAAGGGGGCCATGGCGCTCCACCGGCGCATCGCGGGCGGGGACTGGGCGCCGTTCAAGCTGGTGCCGCTGCCGCCGTCGGACCTGAACATCGTCTGCTTCGCGGTGGGGCACCCGTCGCTGGAGACGCTGGAGCGGACCAATGCCTTCGTGGACCGCATCTACCGGGCGCTGAGCGTGGGCCCGGACACGCTGAAGCGCCCGGACTACTACGTGACGAAGACGGAGCTGCGCGCCCATGAATACGGGCGCGCGGCCCTTCCCACGGTGGAGCGGCTCGGCTTCACCCACGCGGACTACGACCGGGCCGGAGGGGTGGCCGTGCTGCGCTGCACGGTGATGGATCCGTTCCTCGCCTCGCGCCGCGGCAAGGTGGACTACATCCGCGGCTTCATCCAGACGCTCGGGGAGGTGATGCGCGCGGAGCTGGAAGCCGCCCGGCGCTGATTCACCCGCCGATGGGGGTGCTGGCCATCAGGCTCCGGCCGATGGACAGGATGCCGCCGATGATGAGCACCAGCGCCCCGCCCACGCCGATGAGCGGCAGCAGGTAGCCGGGGTTGGGGCGCTTCCGGTTGATCACCAGCATCGCGTGCGCGAGGCCCGCCGCCGCCACCATCATCACCAGGTGGCCCCAGAACGCCGGGTAGAAGGCCCAACCCGACTGCGGCAGGACGCCCAGCAGGATGATCCCCAGCAGGATCTGCGTGTCGAGGAGGCCAGCGAAGCTGGAGCCGATGATGCGCACGGACTTGTCCACGGGCCGCTTCGTGGCGAGCCCGAAGGCGAAGTACGCGACGGCAACCAGCCCCATCAGGAGCACGAGGTAGCGCAGCCCGGAGTGGGCGTAATAGAGCATTCTCATGGCCGCGCTTCCTAGCGCCCCCCAGGCCGGGAGGCGAGCCTTTACGTCGGATCCGGCTTCGGAGTGGTCTTCGTGCTCGGCGGCAACGTGGGCGGCGCGAGCACCTCGGGCCCGGGCAGCTCCCCGGTGAGGCTCTTCAGGTAGGCCACGATGTCGTCCACCTCGGGCTCACTGAAGGTCATGCCCAGCTGGTGCTTCGCCATCAACCGCACCGCCTGGGGCAGCTCCGTCACCGAGCCATCGTGGAACCAGGGGCCCGTCTTCTCCACGTTGCGCAGCGTGGGCACGCGGAACTTGTGCAGATCCTCCTCGTTCTTCGTCACCTCGAAGCGGCCCTTGTCCCCGGTGGGGTACTCCTCGATGAGGCCCAGCTTCTGGAAGGAGGTGCCGCCCACCGCCGGGCCGTTGTGGCATGTGGTGCAGCCCGAGGCGGCGAACAACTCCAGCCCGCGCCGCTCCTGCTCGGTGAGGGCGCTCTCGTCCCCCGCGAGGAACTTGTCGAAGCGCGCGGTGGTGAGGAGCTTGCGCTCGAAGGCGGCGATGGCCCGCGCGGCGTTGGCCACGTTCACCGGTTTCTTCTCGCCGGGGAAGGCCTCCTTGAAGCCCTTCACGTACTGCGGAATGGAGTTGAGCGTGGCCAGCACGCGCTTCTCGTCCGGCATGGCCATCTCCACCGGGTTCATCATCGGCCCCGCGGCCTGCTCCTCGAGCGTCGCGGCGCGGCCATCCCAGAACTGCGCGATGTGGCCCGCCGCGTGGAACACGGTGGGCGCGTTGCGCGTGCCCTTCTGGCCCTTGTGCCCCTCGGAGGTGGGCTTGCCGTCCACGCCGAAGGTGGCCAGGTCATGGCAGCTGTTGCACGAGATGTCGTGGTTCTTCGACAGGCGGTTCTCGAAGAAGAGCAGGCGTCCCAGGGCGATCCGTGCCGCGGTGTCCTCCGGAGTCTCGGCCTTCACGGCGGCGGACGGGCGGAAGAAGGAGACGAGCTTCTCGTGGCTCATCCTCGGCTTCGGCGGCTCCGCGGGAGCAGGCGCGGGCGCCGGGGCCGCCGCGGCGGTGGCGGGCTTGGACTCGGGCGGAGGGGACTCCTTGCTGCACGAGGAAGAGAAGGCGCCCAGCGATACCAGGCCGACGCCGAGCAAGAGCCGATTCCGCATCATCACCAACAACCTCCCAAGAGGAGCATCACCGAGCCATTCCTACCATCACCCGGCACTCCTTGGGGATGACCCCCCGCGTGCACCGACACCGTCAGCAGGGGCCTCCTCCCGCCTGGAAGCCCTCCCCCGCTCCCCTGGCCAGCGAGCACACCGCCGTCGCGCTGGAAGAAGAGCCGATCGACCGCCCAGGCCAGACCGAGCCCGGTGGCCGTCCCCAGCACGTCCCACGTCAGGTCCTTGAAGGAGAAGAAGCTCCCGCGCCCGGCGTCGTAGAGCTCCTTCGCCACGCCCGCGCCGAGCGCCACGCCCGCCCCGGAGAGCCACCGCGCCTCGGGGGCCTCGAAGAGCAGCGCGCCCCCGGCGTACCCCGCACCCGCCAGGCCCACGCTGACGCCATAGTGCAGGGCCTTGTCCTGCCCGAACCAGTCATCCAGCGAGGGAATCTCGGGCTCCGCGCCCCGGGCGGAGAGGGGCACGAGCAACGACAAACACAACACGGCCAGGAGGTTTTCACGGGCTGTCATGGCGCCATGACACCACCCCCGGGGGCCCGCGTCAGCGCCCGGCGTCCGATTTCGAGACGCGCGGCCCGCTTGCACGTATGCTTGGGATCCGTGACCCCTCCCGGAACCTCGCTCTTCGATCTCCGCAAGCCCTCGTCCCGTCATCCCGGACTCGACGGCGCACGAGGATTGGCCGTGGTGGCGATGGTGCTGGGGCACACGCTGGACGCGCTGCTCGCGCCGGAGATGCGCGCCAACGCCTGGGTCCAGCGGTACTGGGAGCTGCGCGGCATCACCGCCCCCCTCTTCCTGCTGGTGGCCGGCTTCGCGGTGGTGGCGGCGCTCGGCACCTCGCAGGAGAGCGCGGGCCGCACCTTCGGCCGCCGGGCCCGGCGCGCGCTGCTGCTGCTCTTCCTCGGCTACCTGGTGCACTGGCCGGGCTGGGACACCGTGCATGCGCTCGGCTGGGGAGAGCCGCTGCGCTCGCTCGTCTTCACCTTCGACGCGCTGCAGAGCATCGCGGTGAGCCTGCTGGTGGGCGCCGCGGTGCTGGTGCTGGCGCGCGGCACCTGGACACGGGCCGTGGTGCTCGGCGTGCTCGCCGTGGGCATTCCCCTGGCGAGCACCTGGATGTGGAGCGCCGCCACGGGCTGGCCCGTGGAGCTGCGCCAGGCGGTGGGGATGCCGGGCGCGCGCTTCCCCCTCTTCCCCTGGGCGGGCTTCTTCTTCGCCGGGGCGCTCGCGGCCCACCTGCTGCGCCTGCTGCGGCCCGGCTGGCCCCAGGGCCTGGCCCTGCTGGCGCTCGGCACGGGGCTGCTCGTGCTCACGCGCCAGTTGCACCCGGACTGGAGCCCCACCAGCGCCTGGCTCGTGGCCTTCCGCGTGGGGCAGGGCTTCCTGGTGCTGGGCGCCGTCAACCTGCTGCCCCGCTTCGTCTCCGGGCTGCTGGCCCCCCTGGGCCGCGCCTCCCTCTGGCTCTACGTGCTGCACCTGCCCATGGTGTACGGCTGGGCGGGGACACCGGGCCTCGCCGGGCGCGTGGGCCCCCACCTCGGCCTGCTGCCCGCGCTGGGCGTGGGCCTCGGGCTGCTGGCGGTGTGCTTCGCCATCGCCCGCCTCTGGCAGGTGGTGCGCGGAAAAAGCCGCTCCGCCTCCGACTCCACCACGTGGCGCGCGCGCCCCGTCCCCATGAGCAACGCCGCCCTCCGCTCTGGCCAGCGCATCTAGCAAGGCATTTACTTCCACCCGGAGCACGGGTACATGCCTTGCCACTTCACTCCCAGGCAGTTCAAGCGAGGAAACATGCACCTGCTGCGCAAGCTGTCCAAAGCCGCCGTCCTCTGCGTTGCCGCCACCGGCCTCTCGGGCTGCGCGGGCATCGCCTTCCCCGGTGCCATCGGCTTCTCCAGCCTGTACGCCAACTCCGTTGGCAACACCTTCGTGAATGAGCAGACCAAGCTGGGCTCCAAGTCCGGCGAGGGCTGTGCGACGTCCATCCTCGGCCTCATCACCACCGGCGACGCGGGCGTGAACGAGGCGGCGCGCAAGGCCAACATCAACCGCGTCACCCACATCGACTACCGCTTCGAGAACATCCTCGGCATCTACGCCAAGTACTGCGCCATCGTTTACGGCGACTAGCTGTTTCCCCGGTGCCGCGTCCCCGCCCACGAGGCCGAGGGACGCGGTGTCCCGCCCGGCCGAGGGCGTTTCCCCCCGGCCCCCGAGGCTGCTAATTTCCCTTGGCTTCCGGCCCCCCCACGTGGACCCGACCAGGTCCCTGGCCGCGGAGCTCAGTGGAGAGCGCAGACCTCATGAAACTCAAGACCCTCGTTCGTCCCCTCCTCCTGGCCGCCGCGACCGCGGGCGCCGCTGCCTTCGCGCAGGCGGCCAGGCCGGCCGCTCCGGCTGCCCCCGCTACTCCGGCTGCCCAGAAGGCCGTCATCGACCGTGCCCTGCTCACCGTCTTCAAGGCGCTGCCGGCCCGTTTCGAGGACCCCAAGAATCCCATCACCGCGGAGAAGGTGGAGCTGGGACGCATGCTGTACTTCGAGAACCGCCTCTCGAAGAACCACGACCTGTCCTGCAACAGCTGCCACGACCTGAACAAGTACGGCGTGGACGGCAAGCCCTTCTCGCCGGGCCACAAGAAGCAGCTGGGCGGCCGCAACTCGCCCACCGTGTACAACGCCGGTGGCCACGTCCTGCAGTTCTGGGACGGCCGCGCCCCCAACCTCGAGGAGCAGGCCAAGGGCCCCATCCTCAACCCCGTCGAGATGGCCATGCCCAACGAGGCGCGCGTCGTCGAGACGCTCAAGTCCATCCCCGGCTATGTCACGGCCTTCCAGAAGGCCTTCCCGGGCGAGGCCGACCCGGTGACGTACAACAACCTGGGCCTGGCCATCGGCGCCTTCGAGCGCCAGCTCGTCACCCCCTCGCGCTTCGACAAGTACCTGTCCGGTGACGAGACCGCGCTCAACGACGCGGAGAAGATGGGCCTCAAGAAGTACATGGAGCAGGGCTGCCAGACCTGCCACAACGGCCCCGCCCTCGGCGGCTCGCTGCAGAAGCTGGGCCTGGTGATGCCCTACCAGTCCAAGGACCAGGGCCGCTTCGATCACACGAAGAAGGAGTCGGACCGGATGATCTTCCGCGTCCCCACCCTGCGCAACGTGGCCAAGACGGCGCCCTACTTCCACGACGGCTCGGTGAAGGACCTGCAGACGGCCGTGAAGCTGATGGCCCAGCACCAGTTCGGCAAGCAGATCAGCGACGAGGACACGAAGCACATCGTGACCTTCCTCGACTCGCTCACCGGCGAGCTGCCCAAGAGCTACATCGCCAAGCCGAAGCTGCCGGCCAGCGGCCCGAAGACCCCGAAGCCGGATCCGACGTGAGCCGGAGGTGAAGCACCCGCCCCCGCGCGCCGAGAGGTAACGCGGGGGTCCTCCGCCCGGCGGGGTTGGCTACGACGCCATCCGCTGCCGGGAGGGGGGCTCGGTGGCCCGGCCGCGCTCGTCGAGGGCACGGACCACCGACTCCAGGGCCACGATGCGCCGCCCGGCGCGCCCCGGAGCCCACTGCTCGGGAAGCCGAGAGCCCAACAGCTCCGCCCCGTGCTCCACCCCACCCGGCTTGCTCTTGAGCGCCCGCGCGCACGCGAGCCGCACGTTGAGCGCCTCGGGCACGGGGAAGCCGTCGCGGCGCAGCAGCTCCAATGCGAACGTCGTCCACACCGCGAGCTTGTCACCCGGGCGAACGAAGGCCTGGAAGCGCGCGAGGCCCGACTCGAGCGGCTCACCGGCCCGGAGTGTCTCCTCCGGCAGCTCCACGTGCAGACAGGTGCTGCGTGCCAGCGGCTGGCGCGGGGCGAGCACGGCCTGGAAGCGCTCGCCCGTGGCCGGGCGCATGGCCACCAGGTGCACCAGCTCGGAGGGAAGGGCCTGCTCCGCGGGGTGGGCGTTGGCCTCGGCGTAGAGCAGCACGAGGTGCTCGAAGTTCTCCGCGATGGTGCGCAGCTCCAACGGCGGCTGCCACGCGGACTTGAAGATGCGCCGGCGAGGCGGCTCCGTCCGGGATTCCTGGCGGTCCAACTGGGTGTCCACCATGAACTCGAAGGGGTTGAGCAGGGTGTCGAAACGCTCCTGGTGGCCCTCGAGGGCGCCCAGCACTTCCACCACGGCCTCGATGGTGGAGACGCAGTGCTCGGCCGGCTCGGCGCGGATGCGGTAGTTGCTCGGGCGGCGCGGGACGAAGCCGATGCGTGGCAGGCCGGCCAGGAGCGGGTTCGTCTTCACCAGCTTGCGAGCCAGGGGCCAGGTGCCGTCCACCACGATGAGCGTCTCGGGAGGGTTCAGCCGCGCCTCTTCCAGGGGGATGGCCTCCTCGCCCGGGAAGAGGACGGCCACGCGCTCGGGGTGGGCGGCGAGCGCCTCGAGCCGGGCATGGCCGGAGAAGTCCACGCCCACGTGGAGCTCGGAGTTGAGCAGCGACAGGTGGGCCATGCGGGCGGTGCCGATGGCCACCCGCCGCTCACGAGGGTGCTGCAGGAAGACGACACGCGTGCGCGAGTCCACCTGGGGCACGCGCGCGCAGTAGCACGTGGACTGGGGACGCAGGCAGCGGAGACAGAGGGAGCGCACCCCGCCGCTTTAACGGTACCCCGGGGGGGCCGGCAAGGACTGGCGGTGGGAAGGTGGGCCGGGGAGCCCCTGTGTGCCCGGCTGCCTGGAGGGGGACGAGGGAGAGAGGGGCCCGGTCAGTCCAGGAAACGGCGCTCCCAGCGGAGCATGTCCTCGGGGCGCAGGTCACCCATCCATTTCGTCTGGTGATGGAGGTGGGGCTCCAGGAGCCGGGCGAGTGCACGGTGGAGGGGAAGCGTCTGACCCGCCTCCACATCGCCTGTCTCCGGCCGCTCGCCCAGCGTGATGAGCACCCGGTCTCCACTCATCTCCTGAATGGAAATGCCCGGGAGCGCCAGCCGCTCACGCAGTCCCGCCACCCCGCCGAGCTTCCCGAGCACCGGCTGCCCGAGGAAGTTCATCCAGTGCACTCCATCCACCCAGGTGCTCATGCGAAGGCTTGCCTCGTTCCGAGCCAGCTCCACTCCTGGATAGCGTGGACGGATGAGTTCGATAGCCTCATGGAAATCCGAGCGGCGCGCGCAGAGAACGAAATCCACATAGCCCGAGTTGAAAGGGAGCTCCGCAGCCAGTTCGAGCGCCAGCTCACGAATCCGCTCAGGCCCCTGTTCCTCCAGGTATTCCGTGGGCAGGCGAAAATACAAGACACTCACATCATCCTTGCGGTCCGGCCAAGGGAGGGGAACGACGTCCAAACCTCGATAGTCCATGTAGAATCCAGCGAACCTGGCAGGATCCTCCCACACCCGCACGAAAGCGGAGGTATCCGGCCCTGGCTCCAGCGCCTCCTCGCAAATCTTCTGCCACGAGGAGTCATCGAGTGGCTCGGTTTGTCCATCACCCGCGTACCAGGCTAGCTCATGGGGACGTATCCGTTGCCGGAAGGCGTTCATGGCACGAATGACTGCTGGAGCGATCTGTTCATTGGGAAGCTGCATGTAAAAACACATCAGCAACGCATCACTCGCAACCAGCCCGCCGCGAAAATCGTGGCGCCGCAATTTCGGGTATCGCATGAACAGCACCCTTTCCTAGTCCTCTCGCACTACACCTTGGCGCGGGGAAACCAACCTTGGCTTCACCTGAAGGGCATCTTCATAGACAGCCCCCTGATCTTCATCCTTCCAACGACCTACCGTATAGCTTCCCCATTGAGCACCGTTCGACGCAGGGCAAGGAAACTTGAGATCGTACACGTGTACGATGAAGCCCTTCTCATCCAGGAGGACGACATCCGGCTCGATGGTGCCCCACAGTCCCTTCCAGCCCTTCTCCGACACAATCTGTTTCACCCTTGTCTCGTGCAAGAATGTCCACATGCCAGTCACATCATCCAGCTGGAAACGGGGATGGAGCAGGTAGCGCTCGGGTAGCAGTTTGTCCAACGCCTCGCGCAGACATGGCCAGGACTCCTCGTGCTTGAAGAGCCCCAGGTACACGGCCCACGTCGTCTTCTCACCCACCTTCACCTGCTGGCAGAGTTCCCGGCTCGGGCTCCGACCGTTGAAGTGGTAGTCGTTGACCTTCTGGTCCGCCTGCCGCACACACTGCTCGATGGCCCTCTCCACCTTCGCGAGCAGGTCCGTGGCCAGTGCCACGCCCTTGCGCTCGGCGGAGTTGATCTGGGGAATCAACGCCCCTGCCATGACCACTACCGTGGCGCCAGCGGCGATCTTCGTGGAAGTGGAAACGGAACGCGGTGCCGTCTCGGCCACGTGCGCCATTTCGGATGAGCCGGTGCATTGTTCCCACTGCCCGGGGTTCTTCTTGAGGCAACACTCGGGCGTCAGATCTCGTGGACCGCACTCCCCCACCACCTCCACCGAGTCCAGTTCCGACAGGCATCCCGTCTGGTGGACGGCCAGGAGCACCAGAGCCGATAGGAGCCTGCTCTTCGCGCGATGGAACATGGAACCCATGGTAACTTGAAGCAACACCATGAGCACATCAACTGGGGACGGACAGGAGCGTCCAGAGATTGGGTCGCCTCCGCGGGAGGCTGGAGCGGGGACACAACCCGGGTCTCGCCGCCGCTTGCTGCGATGGGCCCTGGGGATGGTGCCCATCGCAATGGGAGGTGGCTGGGCCACCTCCCGGTGGCTCGACGAGCGCGAGCAGCGCATGCAGGAGGAAGAACTGGGGCCGGAGGACGGATGGGAAGTCGAGGGCGGGCGCGTCCTGAGAGGGGGACCCGAGAAACACAGCAAGAGTCCGGAAGCCCGGGCCGCGGATCTCGCCCAGGAAGCCGCCTGGTATTCCTTCGCGGGCAACTATAACGCCGGCATCACGGCGAACCTGGCGCTCCAGGTATTTCCGTCCTCCGCGCCGGCCCGGCTGGTGAGGGCCTGCTGGTACATGCAGGAGAACGCATGGCGCGTGGTGCGGGAGGATCTCTCGGCCCCT
>NZ_JPMI01000245.1 GCF_000733295.1 Archangium violaceum Cb vi76
CTCCTGCAGCGTGCCAGGGCCAGCAAGGCCCACCTGTCCGAGGATGAGCTGCGGTGGTTGGGCCGGTTGCTGTACGAAGTGGGCGCGCGCCTGCGTGAGCAGCGCTCCCGTCTGGAATTGGAGATGGGACTGCGGCTCCAGATGTTCGGCTCCGAGCTGACGCAGCATGTCCCCACCCGCGAGGAGTGCATCGCCGCCTGGATTCAACTGGGCAACTGGGAGGGTGCCATGAAGAAGGCTGCCTATGACCGGTGGCCCATCTGCCCACTGCGCGAGGAGTCCTGCCAGCACCGTGCCCGGAACGAGCTCGCGTGGATGCAAGCCTTCGCGGGCACGGGCGAGCTGCCCTGAACTACCGTTTCTATTCCCGCCTTCTCCAAGTGCATCCCCGTCCGCCAGGGCCGCTTCCAGCTATTCTCCCCCTCGGACGACCCGCTCATGCGGTTGATGCACCAAGACGCCCACTTCGAGCACGAGGGACGCACGTACTTCCTGTCCGGAACCAGGTTCCTCCGCGATGACCAGACCTCTGTTCGAAGTTGTCGGCTGGAGGGGACGGGGGAGAGAGGGGTCCGGTCAGTCCAGGAAACGGCGCTCCCAGCGGAGCACGTCCTCGGTGGCCGGGTAGAAGTCATCCATATCACTGCGATACAGGCAGGGCTCGAGGAGCCGGGCAAGCGCGCGATGCCGAGGGAGTGCCTGGCCCGCCTCCACGTCTCCCGCCTCCGGCTGCGTCCCCAGGATGATGAGCACCCGGTCTCCACTCATCTCCTGGAGGATGATTCCCGGGAGTCCCAGGTGCGCGCGAAGACCGGACACACCGCCGAGCTTTCCGAGCACGGGCTCCCCGAGGAAGTTCATCCAGTGCACCCCATCCACCCAGGTGTTCATGCGAAGGTTCGCGCGGCTTGGCGCGAGGTGCACTCCCGGGTAGCGCGGTCGGATGAGTTTGAGGGCCTCGTCAAAATGACGGCCATCCGAACACAGGGCGAAGTCCACGTACCCCGAGTTGAAGGGAAGTTCCGCAGCCACATCAAGGGCCAGGGCACGAACCTCGTCCGCGCCCCGTTCCACCAGGAACTCCGTGGGCAATCGCACATACAGGACGCTCACTCCGTCCTTTTGCTCTGGCCAGGGAGAGGGCCAGACATCCAACCCTCTGTAGTGTACGCGGAGGTCATCCACCTTCGTGGATGGGCCATCCAATATCAGATATGCTGACGTGTCCGGCTCAGGATTCAATGTTCGCATGTGAAGTTGCTCCCATGCGAAGTCATCGAGTGGCTCGGCTTGTCCCTCACCCGCATCGTACCAGGCGAACTGGTAGGGGTGAATCCGTTCACGAATAGTTTGCAAGGCCCGCAAGATGGCCGGGGCGATTCGCTTGTTGGGGTGCTGCATGTAGAAACACATGAGCAAGGCATCGCTTGCGACCAGCCCACCATGTTGATTGTGCTTGCGCAATCTCGGATATCGCATGAAGGGCATTTCTCCTAATCCTCTCTTATTACTCCCTGCCGCGGAGAGACAAGCCTTGGCTTTACTCCAGTTGCACGCTCATAAACCCCTCCCTGCATCTCATCGTGCCAACGCCCCCCTTTGTATCTCTCCCATCGCGCGTTATTGAACTCAGGGCAAGGAAACTTGAGATCGTATACGTATACGATGAACCCCTTCTCATCCAGGAGGACGACATCCGGCTCGATGGTGCCCCACAGCCCCTTCCAACCGTGCTTGGACACAAGCTGTTTCACCTTTGTCTCATCCAAGAATTTCCACGTTCCAGTCAGCTCGTTGAGTTGAAAGCGAGGATGAAGCAGGTAGCGCGTGGGTAGCAGCTTGTCCAACGCCTCGCGCAGGCACGGCCAGGACTCCTCGTGCTTGAAAAGCCCCAGGTACACGGCCCACGTCGTCTTCTCCCCCACCTTCACCTGCTGGCAGAGCTCCCGGCTGGGGCTCCGACCGTTGAAGTGGTAGTCGTTGACCGTCTGGTCCGCACGTCGCACACACTGCTCGATGGCCCTCTCCACCTGCGCGAGCAGGTCCGTAGCCAGTGCCACTCCTCTCCGCTCGGCTGAGTTGATCTGGGGCGTCATCGCCCCCGCCGTGACCACCACCGTGGCGCCAGCGGCGATCTTCGTAGCAGTGGAGACGGAACGCGGTGCCGTCTCGACCACGTGCGCCATTTCGGAGGAGCCGGTGCACTGTTCCCACTGGCCGGGGTTCTGCTTGAGGCAGCACTCGGGCGTCAGATCCCGTGGGCCGCACTCCCCTATCACCTCCACCGAGTCCAGTTCCGACAGGCATCCCGCCTGGTGGACGGCCAGGAGCACCAGAGCCGATAGGAGCCTGCTCTTCGCGCGAGGGGACATGGGACTCATGGTAGCTTGAAGCGACACCATGAGCACATCGGCCGGGGACGGACAGGCGCGTCCAGAGACGGGGACACATTCGCAGGGGGCTGGAGCGGGGACACAACGCGTGTCTCGCCGCCGCTTATTGCGATGGGCCCTCGGGATGGTGCCCATCACGATGGGCGGTGGTTGGGCCACCTCCCGGTGGCTCGACGAGCGCGAGCGGCGCATGCAGGAGGAGGAACTCGGGCCGGAGGACGGATGGGAAGTCGAGGGCGGTCGCGTCCTGAAAGGGGGACCCGAAGAACCGAGCAAGGACCCAGAGGGCGACGCAGCGGCTCTGGCCCAGGAAGCCGCCTGGTACTCCTTCGCGGGCCACTACAGCGCCGGCACCTCCGCGAACCTGGCCATCAGCATCTTTCCGTCCTCCGCGCCGGCCCGGCTGGTGAGAGCCTGCTGGTACATGCAGGAGAACGCATGGCACGTGGTCCGGGAGGATCTCTCGACCCCC
>NZ_JPMI01000246.1 GCF_000733295.1 Archangium violaceum Cb vi76
ATCCTGCAGCGTGCCAGGGCCAGCAAGGCCCACCTGTCCGAGGATGAGCTGCGGTGGTTGGGCCGGTTGCTGTACGAAGTGGGCGCGCGCCTGCGTGAGCAGCGCTCCCGTCTGGAATTGGAGATGGGACTGCGGCTCCAGATGTTCGGCTCCGAGCTGACGCAGCATGTCCCCACCCGCGAGGAGTGCATCGCCGCCTGGATTCAACTGGGCAACTGGGAGGGTGCCATGAAGAAGGCTGCCTATGACCGGTGGCCCATCTGCCCACTGCGCGAGGAGTCCTGCGAGCACCGTGCCCGGAACGAGCTCGCGTGGATGCAAGCCTTCGCGGGCACGGGCGAGCTGCCCTGAACTACCGTGTCTGTCTGGATTCGACGAGCCCCTGCTCCCTCAGGAAGGCCACGGTCTTCTCCACTCCCTCGGAGAGAGGCGTTGGCTCGAAGCCAAGCTCACGCCGGGCCTTGCTCGCATCCACGCGCACATTCCACAGCAGGAAGGACAACTGCCCCGACGCGATGAGGGGTGTGAAGCCAAACATCCTCGCCAGGGGCGCGGACACCGCGGCGAGCACCTTCATCACCCCCGCGGGCATGGTGGGCGGCACCCGGGCCCCCAATCCCTCCACCCGGAGGATCTCCCGCACCAGCTCCGCGTTGCTCACGTGCGTGTCGGCCAACAGGTAGCGCTCACCTGGGACACCGCGCTCGGCCGCCGCGAGGTGCGCGTCCGCCACCCCGTCCACGTACGCCACCGGCATTCCCCCGGGCGGCAGGGCCGGCACCTTCCGGTTGAGCACCTGGAGGAACAACGAGTTGAGCCCCACATGCACCGGAGATGGCCCGTACACCGCGCCTGGATTCACATACACGAGCTCGAGCCCCTCGCGCCGGATCACCTCCGCCTCCCGCTCCGCGGCCTGCTTCGAGCGCTCGTAGGCGGTGGGCTTCGGCTCCGTGTCCAGGTTCGTCTCCACCAGCGTGCCCCCACGGGGCGCGGCGAAGACATCCATCGTCGAGGTGTACACCACCCGCTTCACCCGCCCGGCGAGCGCGGCCCGCAGCACGTTCACCGTGCCCTGGCGGTTCACCCGGTCGAAGATGCTGTCATCCGGCTGCCACTGCTCGGGCATCCCCGCCGCGTGGAACAGCCACTCCACGTCCCGCACGGCCGCCGGCAGCGAGTCCGGCGCCGTCACGTCGCCTCGGACCAGCTCCACGCCCGCCGGTAGCAGCCGTGCGGCCCGCTCCGGGTCCCTCACCAACGCGCGCACCTGATGTCCCCGCGCCAGCAACCTCTGGGTGATGGCGTTTCCGATGAGGCCCGTGGCCCCCGTGACCAGCACGTTCATTGTCTTCCTGCCCTCTCGGGGTCCGCCCCCCCATGACGAGGAGGCCCCTGGCTCGCGATGTGACGGCTCCGCATGCCGCTCGGCCTGCTCTCCCAGGGAGCATGCGGCGGCCCGGTGCGGGCGTCCACTCCGACTCACTCCCACTGCTCACAGCCCCTGCTCGCCCACTCGAACAAGAAAGGACGCGACCCACCGTGGCCCTCGAAAGGAACCCCCTCATGCCCTTCACTCCCGACCTGCTCTTCCATGAGACGCTGTCCGGCCCCATGGCCCTGGGCAGGCGGGAGTCCGAGCCCCCCGCGCGCCACGGCCGCACCACGCGCCTGTCCCTGCACGCCACCATCCGCATCGACTCCATGGAGGACTTCCTCCTGGACCCCGAGCACGAGGCCTGGCTGGGCGGGCACCTCTCCTTCCCGCCCTTCTCCAAATGCCTCCCCGTCCGCCAGGGCCGCTTCCAGCTCTTCTCCCCCTCGGACGATCCGCTCATGCGGTTGATGCACTACGACGCCCGCTTCGAGCACGAGGGACGCACGTACTTCCTGGCCGGCACCAAGTTCCTCCGGGATGACCCGGGGCCGGACCTCTGGACGGACACGACCCGGCTGCTCACCACCCTGCACGAGGGCCACGACGAGCGGGGCCCGGTGGTGGCCACGGGCGTGCTCTCGGTCGGCGTCCGCGAGCTGCTCGCGCTCATGGCCAGCATGCGCTCACCCCGGGGCGGCCCCCAGACGATGGTGCGCTTCGGCCGGTTCTTCCTCGGCAACCTCTGGGAGCTCTACGCATGACCGCGCGACCCGAGCACTTCGACGCCATCATCGTCGGCTCCGGCTTCGGCGGCTCGGTGATGTGTTACCGGCTGGCCGAGGCGGGCCTGCGCGTATGCCTGCTCGAGCGGGGCAAGGTGTACCCGCCGGGCTCCTTCCCTCGCAGCCCCCGGGAGATCCGCCACGGCTTCTGGGACCCGGGCCGCGGCCTTCATGGGCTCTTCAACATCTGGTCCTTCCGGTGGTTGGGGGGCGTGGTGGCCAGCGGGCTGGGCGGCGGCTCGCTCCTCTACGCCAACGTGCTCATCCGCAAGGACGAGCACACCTTCGTCCGCGAGGACCGGACCTCCGGCGGCTACGAGTACTGGCCCGTCACCCGCCAGGAGCTGGAGGCCCACTACGAGCAGGTGGAAGCGATGATGAAGGCACAGCGCTTCCCCTTCGAGCACGAGCCCTACCGCTCCACCCCCAAGACGCAGGCGATGAAGCAGGCCGCCGGGCGGCTGGGGTACGAGTGGTTCCTCCCGAAGCTGGGCGTGACCTTCGGCAACCCGGGGCAGCGGCCCGTCCCGGGCGAGCCCATCCTCGAGTCCGCGCCGAACCTGCACGGCCGTACGCGCCTCACCTGCCGCATGTGCGGGGAGTGCAACCTCGGCTGCAACTACGGCAGCAAGAACTCGCTGGACTACACGTACCTGTCCGCCGCGAAGCGCCTGGGCGCCGAGTTCCGCCCCCGGTGCGAGGTGAAGGCCTTCCGCCCGGACGTGGGCGGTGGCTACGCCGTCGAGTACGTGGACTACAGCGGCGTCACCGAGAGCGAGCCGCTCCCGCGCGAGCCTCGCCGGCACCTCGTCACCGCGGACCGGCTCATCCTCGCGGCCGGCACCTTCGGCACCAACCAGTTGCTGCTGCGCAACCGGCACTCGTTCCCCCGGCTCAGCCGGCAGCTCGGCATGCGCTTCTCGGGCAACGGCGACCTGCTGGCCTTCCTCCTGGGCAGCAAAAACAGTGACTCCGGCACCTCCCGGCCACGCGTGCTCGATGGGGGCAATGGCCCCGTCATCACCAGCGCCATCCGCGTCCGGGATGCGCTCGAGGGCGGCGATGGGCGAGGCTTCTACATCCAGGACGCCGGGCACCCGGAGCTCCTCAACTGGCTGTACGAGTCGCGCAACCCCCTGCCGGTGATGCTGCGCTCGCTCAAGCTCGCCGGGCGGCTGGCCCGGGAGTGGGCGCGCACCGAGCGCAAGAGCGACATCGGCGCGCATCTCGCCGAGGCGCTCGGTCCCTGCATGGACTCGGCCACGTCGATGGCGTTGCTCGGCATGGGCCGGGACATGCCCGATGGCAGGTTGCGGCTGACACGCCACGGGACACTGGACCTGGACTGGAGCCCTCGCGGTGGCTCGGCCAGATACTTCCGCCGGCTGCGCGGAGCCATGGAGGAGATCGCCTCGGCACTCGAGGGGGAGCTGGCGCACAACCCGCTCGGCTACCTGGGCCAGATGGTCACCGTGCATCCACTCGGTGGCTGCGCGATGGGGCGCGACAAACACGAGGGTGTCGTCGATGCCCACGGCGAGGTCTTCGGCTATCCCAGCCTCTACGTGGCGGATGGCTCGGTGATGCCCGGGCCCGTCGGCCCCAACCCCGCGCTCACCATCGCCGCCCTCTCGGACCGCTTCGCCGAGCGGCTCCTCGCACGGCGCCCCATCCACCCGAGCACCCAGGAGCAATCGGGGGCCGAGGCGGCCTGAAACCCATCATCCTCACGGAGGAAGACACATATGAACGTTTCGCCAAGGACGAAGGACTCGCGGACACCGGAGCACGGGCGCGTGGTCCCCCGCTTCACCCTGGAGGGCGTGCCGGACGCCGATGTCCGCACCTACCCTTTCACCACCGGAGACAAGCTCGGGCTGAGCATGCTGCGCTTCCAGCGTGAGCCGTGTGACGACGCGGTGCTCATCATCCACGGCCTCACCACCTCCAGCGACATGTTCATCATGCCGGAGCACGAGAACCTGGTCCGCCACCTGCTGGACCATGGGTTCACCGATGTGTGGACGCTCGACTTCCGGATGAGTAACCGGCACCCGTACAACCTGCTGCGGCACCGCTACACGATGGATGACATCGCCGCGTTCGATCACCCGGCCGCCATGGCCCGCATCCGCCAGGAGATCGGCAACAAGCGGCTGCACGTCATCTGCCATTGCCTGGGCTCGGTCTCCTTCCTGATGAGCCTCTTCGGTGGCGCGGTGGAGGGCATCACCAGCGTCATCGCCAACAGCGTGGGGCTCACTCCGCGCATCCCCACGTGGTCGCGCCTGAAGCTCGCCGTGGCGCCCTTCTTCCTCGAGCGCGTGATGGATCTGCCCTACGTCGACCCCAACGCCCGCGACGAGCCCCTGCTCTCCCGGAGCGGGCTGATCGGACGAGCCGTGGAGTTGCTCCACCCCGAGTGCGACGTGCCGGCCTGCCACATGCTCAGCATGATGTGGGGCACCGGCTGGCCCGCGCTCTACCACCACGAGAACCTGCACGACGTCACCCATCAGCGTGGCGGAGATCTCTACGGCGCCACCAGCGTCCACTACTACCGGCACGTGCGGAAGATGGTGAGCGCCGGCGGCGCCGTGAAGTACGACCCCTCCGACCCGAAGCTCGACCATCTGCCCGACGATTACTTCGACTTCGCCGAGGAGATCGACACGCCGGTCCTGTTCGTCACCGGAGAGAGCAACCACGTCTTCACCGACTCGAACATCGTCTGCTATCAGCGGCTCGAGTCACTCGCACCGGGACGGCATTCGCTCGAGATCATCCCGGGGTATGGGCACCAGGATGTTTTCATGGGCAAGGACTGCGCGCGCGACGTGTTCCCCCGCTTCGTGCGGTACATGAACGCGCACCGGGGCGAGCGGAAACGCCGACAGGTCCATCTCCACGTCCAGGAGGACACGGCGCTCACGGCGCATTGATTTGACCCCGATATCCCCTCTCCCCTCGGGAGAGGGTCGGGGTGAGGGTATCTGTCCCTGTTCTTCAATCCATGGACTCCAGTGTGGACAGGGGATTCAACCCGGGATGCGTGGCACCCTCACCCCGTCCCTCTCCCGGAGGGCGAGGGGAAATGACCGCGTTGTCAGCACTTGTTCCCAGGTGCACTCCTTCGCAGGCCAACTTGAAGGGGATCGAGCCATCGAAGGCCGGAACCTCCCCCTGACAGGATTCATCCATCCTGACGCAGGTGGAGAGGGGTTTCCGGGCGCTATCGGGACTCGTGTACGCTGCCGCCTCCGGACACAGGAGCACCGAGGGGTCTCATGCGATTGAGGAATCTGGTGGTGGTGGCGGTAGTGCTCTCGAGCGGCTGTCAGCAGTCCGCCCGGCCCGAGTCGGCCACCACGATCGAGCAGCCACCTGGCTCCGGAGCGAACGCTGGCACCCAGGCCTCTCTTCCGGAAACGGCCGGGGAAGCTCCACCCGCCGAGCCCCCACCCGCTCCGGCGGAGGAGCTTCCCGAGCAGACGTGGTCGGCTCGCTCCGCGGACGGCAACGCGGAGGTCCAGCAGACCGCGTTCAGCAACGGCAAGACCCTCCGGTGCACGAGCACCTCGACGTGGTCATCACCGTGGGATGCCCGGAAGGTCGTGTGGAAGTGGGACACCTGCATCGCGACGCGGGAGCAGCTCAAGTTCGTCTCTCCAGACGGCAAACGGGTGCTCGTGATCAATCCACTGCCCGCCTCCCTCCAGGTAGGGGCCCGCTGGCAGGACGTGGAGGTGGCCACGCTCTACGAGCATGGAGTACGCGTGAAGGGCGCCAAGGCCGGAGCCCTCCTCCGTGCTCCCATCGAAGTGCGCGAGCCCGCCCTCCGCATCCTCTGGCTCAAGGGCCATGGAGGCTTCCCGGGAGCTCCCCCTCGCTACACCTCCGACGGGAAGGCCGTCGAGCTCGACATGGTCGATGGACAGGCGCTCCGCCTCGGCTTCGAGGGTGATGGCTTCCCAGCCTCGCCCGAGGAGAAGCAGGTCTTCAACGCTTCCGCCGGCATGTACCGGTACGAGGATGAGAAGGGCACGGTCCACTTCGTGAGCTCGCGCGACGACGTGCCCGACGCGTACCGCACCCGAGCCGTGCCCGTGGATGCCCAGATCCTCACCATGAGCGGCCCACTGGGTCTCGGGGAGCCCCATGCATCCGGGCCCAGACCGGAGCCCACGCCCACGCCCGTGGCGAAGAAGGACCCGAGTCCCGAGAAGGTCCTGGAGAACGCCCGGCTCGCCTCTCCCGCGGAGCTCCTCCAGCGGGCAAGAGACACCGTGAAGCAGGTCGAGGAGGCCCAACGCACCCGGGAGAACCTGGCGGACTCCCTGCTCTCGGGCGCCCCTGTTCCCGCGGGACAGGCTCAGCCCGCGTCCGGCGCCCAGCCCCCCTCCACCGCCGGCAAGAACCCGAATCCCGAGCTCCCCCTGGAGAAGGCCCGGGTCCCCACACCCGAGGAGCTCCTCGAGCGGGCCCGTGAGGCCGTGAAGAAGGTCGAGCAGGTACAACGCGCGCAAGAGACTCCACCCCAGTGAACCTGCTCCTCGTCCAGGACTCCGACTTCCTCCCCGATGGCACCGTCCAGATGACGGGCCGCCGGGCCCAACACGCCCGCGAGGTGCTCCGCGCCGAGCCCGGAGAAACGCTACGCGTGGGCAGGCTCGGTGGGCTCGTGGGCACGGGCGAGGTGCTGGAGAACACACCGGGCCTGCTGCGCCTGCGCGTCTCCCTCACCGACCCGCCTCCCCCGAGAGCCGGGGTGGATCTGCTGCTCGCCATTCCCCGCCCCAAGGCCCTCAAGCGCGTGCTGCCCGCGGTGGCCCAGCTCGGGGTGGACCGCGTGGTGCTCGTCAACGCCGCGCGCGTGGAGAAGAGCTACTTCGACTCCAAGGTGCTGGCCCCCGGCTTCGTCGAGGAACTCCTCCTCCAGGGCCTCGAGCAGGCCCGCGATACCCGGCTCCCCAAGGTGCTCATCCGCGAGCGCTTCCGTCCCTTCGTCGAGGACGAGCTGGATGCCATCTTCGGCACCGAGGCCCTCCGGCTCCTCCCGCATCCGCCCGCGCCCCAACCCCTGCACCGGGTGGGCGTCCAGGAAGCACCGCGCGTGGTGATGGCCGTGGGACCCGACGGCGGCTGGGTGCCCTTCGAGGCCGAGCTGCTGGAGGCCCACGGCTTCCGGCCCTTCTCCCTCGGCCCTCGCATCCTCCGGGTGGAGACCGCCGTCCCCGTGCTCCTCGGACAGCTCGCGCTGCTACGGGAGGACACCGCGCGCACGGCCTGAGGGCCTCGTCGCCGCACGCAGGACCTCCACTCGCGGCAGCAGCGCGCCGGCCTTCACGGCGAGGAAGACGCCCTCCGCCGCGTCGAGGACCGCATCCGCCCGCTCGGGCGCATGCACGAACCACCGCTCCGCCTGGGCCAGCTTCACCAGCCCCACCTGCAACACATTGCCCGTGGCCTCGGCCAGCTCGAGCGCGCGGGCCAGGTGCGCCTCCCCCTCCTCCTCTGGCACCAGTGGAGCCAGCGCGCGGCGAGAGAGGATCTCATCGAACGGATTGGCGAGCACCGGATCCAGGGAGCGCTTCAGCGCCGCCTCCGCCGCCTCTCGCGCGGCGTCCAGACGGCCCTGGTTGAGCTCGAAGCGGGACTCGTAGACACGCACCAGCGTCTCCATCCGGAAGTCCCCCGCCCTCGCGGCCTCCAGCGCCCTGGGCAGCGACTCGCGCGCGGCGGCCGCATCCTCGAAGAGGACATCCCGGCACGCCGAGTACACCAGCACGTACAGCTTCAACCAGCGGTCCCCGGGCAGCACCTTGGAGAGCTGCTCGCCCTTGGCCACCACCGCGGCCACCAGCTCGTGCTCGCCGCGCTCCAGGTAGTAGGGCGGCGTGTAGATGGCGAGGTTGCGCTCGGGCAGGCGCGGGTGGCCCAGGAGCCGGATGAGCTCCTGCTTCTCGCTGAAGGGCGGCACGAAGGCCGTGGCATCGCCGATGAAGGACGCGCGGACGATCTGCGACTGTAGATGGTAGATGCGGATGTCGGTGAAGCCGTAGGCGTCCGCGACGTCGAACCCGTCCTGCGTGGCCAGCTCGTCGAGCGGCTCACCGCGCAGGGCCAGGTTCATGTTCAGGAAGTAGCAGCCCATGCCGAGCGCCCACGCCAGGCGCCGGGGCGGTTGCTCCACGGTGTCGCGAAGAGCACGCAGCCGGTCCACCTCCGCGCGCTGAGCCTCCACCACTCCCGCGAAACGGCCGGTGTGCGAGCTGAGCGCTCCCCTCGCGATGAGGGCACCGGAGCGATAGGGCGACTCCACCGGGTGCTCGGCCTGCACCCGCTCCAGCAGCGCGTGGAACTCCGCCGTGCGGCCCATGATGGCCAGCGCGATGCTCTGCAATATCTGGAGCTCCGCCTGCTTCCAGAAGACCTCCGTGGGCGCCATCCGCGGCTCGATTGGAATCTCCCGGATGACACGCGGCAACGCCTCGCGACGCCCGGCCTCCGGGGCCGCGGACGCCTCCGCGAGCCGCGCCAGTGCCTCCCGCCGGCCCGCGCCCAGATCCACCGTGGCCGCCCAATGGGCGAAGAGCTTCTCCGCGTAGAGCAGCGAGGTGGGCGGATCGCTCACGTAGCCGATCTCGATGAGCGTCACCCAGGTGCGGATGAGCTGCTCCGCGCGCTCGGGTGAACGAGGCCCGGCCTCCAGAAGCGCGGCGGCCTCCTTCAGCACCAGCGTGGCATCCAGCAGGGCCTTGGCCTCGATGGAGGCCTGTCCGGCGCGCAGCAACGGGATGACGGCGCGCTGTGGCTCGTTCGAGCGGATGAAGTGGTAACCCACCGCCCGCGCCACACCCGGCCGGTTGCCGCCCAGTTGCAGGAGGAACTCCGCGATGCGCCCGTGGTGGGCCCGCCGCTCCGCCTCCGGGGTGCTGTCGTGGAGCGACTCGTGCACCGTGTCGTGGGTGAAGACACAGCGGCCCTCCACGCGCTGGAGGAACTGGCGCTCCACCAACTCGTCGAGCGCATGGAACAACTCCGCCTCGGGCAGCTCCGCCAGCGCGCGCACCAGGGGCAGCTCCAGGCTTCGCCCCGCCGGAGCCAACCGCCGCAGCAGCGCCACCCGCTCGTGGGGCAGCGTGGCCAACCGCGCCAGCACCGTCTCCCGGATGCTTCCTGGCAGCTCGCGCTCCTCCAGGTTCTCCACCGCGCACCAGCGGCCGCCCACCCGCTTCAGGGCGCCCTCCTCCACCAGCATGCGCAGGCACTCGGTGGCGAAGAAGGCATTGCCGCCGGTGGTGTCGTGCAGCCGGGCCACGAAGCCCGCGGGCACGTCCAGGCCGGGCAGCACCAGGCTCACCAGATCCTCGATGTTCCCGGCCGTCAGCGGCGAGAGCTCCAGTCGCGAGGTGAGCCCCTCGTCCACCGTCTCGAAGGCCAGGCTCAGCCGGTTCAGCTCGTTCGAGCGGAAGGTGGCCACCACCATCCCGCGCGTCTGGTGCAGCGCGCGGATGATGACGTTGAGCACCTCCAGCGACGCGGCATCCGCCCACTGGAGATCCTCGATGCACAGCACGAAGGTGCACTGGTGGCCCAGCGTCTGGAGCCACTCGGCGAGCGCCCCGAAGACGGCCATCTTCTCCGCGCCCGCGTCCCGGAAGGTGGGCACCGGCCCGGTGGCGAGCGACGGCACCAGCTTGCCCAGCAGGGGCCGCAGCCGCTCCATCAGCTCCACCGGGGTGCGCGGCACCAGCATCCGCAGCGCCTGCCCCACGGGCGCCAGCGGCGCCAGGCCCTCCGCGCGGCACTGGCCCACTCCGACGGAAACCTCGGCGAGCTGGGCCTGCAGCTCGAACTCCTGCAACAGGCGCGACTTGCCCACGCCCGCGGGCGCCCCCAGCAGCACCGCGCGGGACTCTCCCTGGCCGGCCTTCTGGAGCGCGCGCAGCATCAACTCCAGCTCCGCCTTCCGCCCCACCACCTCCGGAATGTGCAGGTAGCTGGTCCTCGCCGCCAGGGGCTCCTCGGGCAGCGGCTCACCACTGGCCTGGCACAGCGCCGTCAGCAGCTCGGAGGCGTTCTGGAAGCGCTCGCGGGGATCCTTGGCGAGCAGCACGAGGATGATCTCCTCCAGCCAGGGCTCCACCGGGCAGATGCTGGAGGGGCGCGGGGGGTGGCGGGTGAGGTGGTCCGCGAGCAGCGACGCCGGGGTGTCGCGTTTCTTGAAGGGCAGCTGGCGCGTGGCCAGGAAGTAGGCCATCACCCCGAGCGAGTACAGGTCCGCGCGCCCGTCGATGCTGGCGCCGCGCTGCCACTCGGGGGCGAGGTACTCCAGGGTGCCCTTGAGCCGGCCGGAGCCCGGCGTGCCCACCTGGTGCATCACCCCGAAGTCCATCAGCTTCACCGCGCCGGAGCTGGTGATGCGCACGTTGCTGGCCTTGATGTCGCAGTGCACGTACAGGCGCGAGTGGATGAAGGCCAGCACCTGCGCCATCTGGATGAGGATGCGGTAGAGGGTGCGGGTGTCGAGCACCTGCTCGCGCGCCAGCCGGCTCAAGTCCTGGCCGTCCACCGCCTCCATGGTGATGAAACGGTGGCCCGACTCGGTCAGCCCCCAGTCGAACACCTTGAGGGTGCCCGGGTGCTGGAGCCGCTTCATCGCGAAGAACTCGTGGCGGAACATCAGCACCAGCTCCTCGACCTTGGCGTGCGGCAGGCCCGCGGGCAGCTGCATCACCTTGAGCGCCACGCGGCGCTGCTCCTGCTCGTCCTCGGCGAGCCAGATGCGGCCCATGCCCCCCTCGCCCAGTTGCTCGCGGATGAGGTAGCGGCCCGACACCCGCATTCCCGGCTCCAGCGAGCGCCGCTCGGCGAACGAGATGCCCGGCATGGAGATGGGCGTGCGGTTGTCCATCGAACCCAGCGTGCCGCTGGAGAGCAGCCCCCGGCTGCTGTCGATCACCGCTGTCTGCTCGTCGTCGCTCATCACGGGCCGCATGTCACACCCCGGCTCGCCGGAAGCCCGGGAGACAAGGAATAACACGATTCAATGGGAGAGCCAGTACCGCCCTACGTCGGACACCACGTGGAAGACGTGGTGCATCGGGCTTGAAGGGGCGCGATGGGTTGTTGAAGAGTCACCTCCATGGCGAAGAAGACCCCATCCAGAGCCCAGGCCGTCGCGGCCACCGCGCAGGAGCCGGTGCCCGAGCAGCAGCCCCTCATCACCCCGGAGTCGGAGTCGAAGGCGAAGCCCGCCGGTCATGACTCGCTGGCGCCCCCCGCGCTGCTCGACTTCATGATGAAGGGGTGGAAGCCCCAGGGCGGCAAGCCCCCTCCGAAGATGAAGAACGCCGAGGTCTTCGAGGCCCGGCGCCGGGAGCTCTCCAAGCTCTTCCCGGGCGAGACGCTCGTCATTCCCACCGGCCACGAGAAGGTGCGCGCCAACGACACGTACTACCGCTTCCGGCCGGGCACGGACTTCTACTACCTGACGGGCAACATGGAGCCCGACTGCGTGCTCGTGCTTCAGCCGAAGGAGGGCGGCGGCCACACGGACATCCTCTTCGTGGAGACCAACCCGGGCCGCAGCGACTCCACCTTCTTCACGGACCGCGTGAAGGGCGAGCTGTGGGTGGGCCCGAGGCTGGGCGTGAAGGAGAGTCAGGCGCGCTTCGGCGTGCACGAGGCTCGCGGCCTGCCCGAGCTTCCGGGCTTCCTGGAGGGCCTGAAGGGCGCGGCCGTCATCCCCACGCGCGTGCTGCGCGGCATGTCCGCCCGGGTGGACGGCGCGGTGACGGAGCATGCCGAGCGCGACAAGCAGCTGGCCACGGCGCTGTCCGAGATGCGGCTCATCAAGGACAAGCTGGAGGTGCGCGAGCTGGAGACGGCCATCGACTCCACGCACCGGGGCTTCGAGGACGTCATCCGCCGGCTGAAGGCCGCCCGGAGCGAGCGCGAGGTGGAGGGAGTCTTCAACCTGCGCGCGCGGGTGGAGGGCAACGACGTGGGCTACGGCACCATCGCCGCGGCCGGCCACCACGCCTGCGTGCTGCACTGGACGCGCAACGATGGCGACATCAAGAAGGGCGAGCTGCTGCTGCTGGACGCGGGCGTGGAGGGCAACAGCCTCTACACGGCGGACATCACGCGCACGCTGCCCATCTCCGGGAAGTTCTCCAAGGAGCAGCGCGAAATCTACGAGCTGGTGCTGGAGGCGCAGAACCAGGCCCTCGCGGCGGTGAAGCCGGGCAACGACTTCATGGAGCCCAACCGGGCCGCCATGAAGGTGCTGGCCGAGGGCCTGTATGAGCTGGGCATCCTCAAGACGACGCCGGAGGAGGCACTGAAGGAGGAGCACCAGTTCTACAAGCGCTACTCGCTGCACAACGTCAGCCACATGCTGGGCCTGGACGTGCATGACTGCGCGCAGGCGCGGCAGGAGGCCTACAAGTACGGCAAGCTGAAGGCGGGCATGGTGCTGACAGTGGAGCCGGGCCTGTACTTCCAGAAGGATGACCTGACGGTGCCGGCGAAGTACCGGGGCATCGGCGTGCGCATCGAGGACGACGTGCTCGTGACGAAGACGGGCTGCCGCGTCCTGTCCGAGGACATCCCCCGTGAGCCGAGGGACATCGAGGACTGGATGAAGCAGATCTGGAGCGAGAAGCGCTGATCCCCTTCGGGCAGGTCCGCGAAGGCCTGACCCTGGGGAACATGTGCTGACAGCTGCGGCCATTTCCCCTCGCCCTCCGGGAGAGGGACGGGGTGAGGGTGCCACGCATCCCGGGTTGAACCCCCTGCTCACATCGAGGGCCACGGGTTGAAGAACAGGCCCGGGCACCCTCACCCTGACCCTCTCCCGAGGGGAGAGGGAAGATATCAACGCTTCGGCTGCGGGCCGCGGTCGAAGCACCCGAGCAGCAGCCGCGCGCGGTCGGGCCCTGGGCGATGACCCCAGGGCACCACCGCTGGCGCGCTCAGGAAGTAGGACTCGAGCTCGCCCACCTGCGCTCGCGACACGAGCCCCTGCCGCTTGAGGAGCTGGATGGACGAGCAGTCCGCGCCCTCCTCCCCCGGGCTCTCCACGGGCACCGCGTGCGCGCACGCATGGCCGAACCAGAAGAGCTGCACCTTCGGCGGCAGTCGCGCCAGCAGGCCGGGGTTGTACTCGACATGCGCCGGAACGCCGGGCCACCCGGAGAACCACAGCCCGACATCCGCGAGCGAGGTGTTCGGCACGAAGGCCACCGGCTCCCCCTGGGCGGACATACAGGACATGGGCACGCCCGCGATCCGGGGGTGGTACGGCGTTCCGGCCTGGTCTCGCGCGAAGCCGGGAAGGCCCACGAGCACCGTGAGCGCCAGGAGGGTCGAGCGCATCCTCATCCCGCCTCCACCTTGAACTCGCGTGGCGCCGTGGAGGCGTCGGGGCTCACGGTGAAGGACAGGCGGCCAATCTCCCGCCCGTCCTCGGTCTCCATGGCCACGCGCCAGTCACCGGGCCGGGGATTCGTCACGTACGCGAACGTCCGGAAGCCTCGCTCGCGCCCGCCCTGCTCCAGGTACAGGTCGTCATAGGCGTGGTACTGCGACCAGCCCTTCTCCGGGTCGTCGTAGTACCAGCGGATGACGAGCCGGGTGCCCCGGTCTCCCGCGCGCTGCGGCTTGAAGCTCGTGGGCGCGAAGACACTGGCGAAGAAGTAGACCCGGTCACCGGGGCGCGCGCGGAAGTCCTGGTCCCCGCGCTCCCACAGCCGCCATTCGGCGCGCTCGTGGAGCAGCCGGTAGTCCTTGCCCCGGGGGCCCTTCACCACCTCCACGCCGTGGTAGATGCCGCTCGAGAGCATGGACAGCGGCACCGGGGGAATGGCCTTCAGCAGGTACAGCGCGACCAGCAGCCCCTGGATGCCGAGCCCCGGCAGCGCCACCTGCCGCAGCGTGCGCCGCCCTTCTCCGCTCCACACCCTCACCAACAGGGTGATGAGCAGCGTGGCCACGCAGGACAGGCCCACGGAGGCCATGAACAGCGTCCCGCTGTAGTAGCCGAGCACCACGGGCAGCAGGTACGCGAAGTACGAGGTGAGGCAGAAGCTGAAGAGCCCCACGCGCACCACGGGCCCCAGTGCCCGGAAGCGCGGCAGCTCGTTGGCCACCAGCAGCCCGAAGACGCCCGTGAGGAACAGGAACGCCGTCAGCCCGGACGCGCTCTTGAAATAGAAGAGGGTGTAAGGGCTCAGCAGCCCGCCGAGGAAGAAGTGCAGCGCGTCCTCGCGGAAACGCCACACCCGGGCCAGCCACCGCGGCGGCTCCGTGTCCCAGCTCCAACGCAGCTCCACCAGGAGCAGCAGGCCCAGCACACCGAGGAACACGCCCTGCTTGGTGAGCACGAGCCAGTTGTCGATGCGCCGCAGCGTGGCGATGTCGTAGGCGAAGCTCGCGAAGAAGAAGAGCGCCAGCTCCCACTTCGCGTGGCGGGCCCGGAAGTCCCGCACCCGCTGCCTCAGCGTGGGAGCCGCCTCCGCCAGCACCTCGGACGGGACGCGGGCGGCGGGCGCCTCGGAGACCACGTGGAGCGCAATCCCGGGCCCAGACGGCTCCCGTGCTGGCTCGGGGGGAGCCGCCGTTTCCAGGGGAGGAGGAGAGGTCTCGGTCGCCACGTCCCCGCATTGTAGGGGAGCGTCCCCTGGATGTCCCTTCCTGGCTCCCGCGGGGAGCGGGGAGGCCGGCCGCCGTCCCGTCCAGCGGCCGGCCGGGCCCCCTCGAGTCCCATCGTCGAGCGCGTCTCCACGAGCCACGGCCGGGTGTTTCCCGGCTATCGCAGCGACTCGGCCGTGGACTGCCCGGTGTTGCTGAATCCTCCAACGGCCAGCACCCGCCCATCGCTCAACAGGTTGGCGGTGTGCCCATAACGGTCCACGCCCATGCTCATCAGCGGTCGCCACGTTCCCGACGTGGGCTCGTACGTCTCCGCGAATGTCTGGATGCCGGTGGAGTCGTCATAACCGCCCGTGACGAGGAGGCGGCCATCCCTCAGCAACGTGGCGGTGTGGAGTCGCCGGGGGTTGTTCATCGCGCCAGCCGCGCGCCAGCTTCGCGTGGCCGGCTCATACAGCTCGGCGGTGCTGGAGGGGAATCCATCCTCCGCGCCGCCCGCGACCAGCACCCGTCCATCCACCAGCCGGGTCGCCGTGTGCCAGGAGCGTCCCCGCTCCAGGTTGCCCACCGGAGTCCACGTACCGGTGGCGGGCGTGTACACCTCCGCGCTGTTCAGCCGGCCTTCGTTCCTACCGCCCACCACCAGCACCGTGCCATCCGCGAGCAGGGTGGCGGTGAACGAGTGCCGTGCCTGCAGCATGCGCCCCGTGGCCTTCCAGGTGCCCGTGGCCGGCTCGTACACCTCCGCCGAAGCCAGCACCCGGCCATCCCCCTCCATTCCGCCCATGACAAGCACCCGCCCGTCGGACAGCAGGGTGGCGGCATGGTGGCTCCGGTACGTCACCAGGTTGCCGGTGGCGCTCCAGGTGCCGGAGGCCGGCTCGTACACCTCCGCCGAGGCATCGGCATGAGCGCCCTGCCCGCCCGCCACGAGGACTCGTCCGTCATGCAGCCGGGTCGCCGTGTGGTAGCGGTGTCCCGTGAGCGTGTTGCCGTGCAGGGCCCACGTGTCCGTCACCGGCTCGTACACCTCCGTCGTGCCGTTGTAGCCGCCGACGACGAGCAACCTCCCGTCCTTCAACTCCGTGGCGCTGTGGAGGATGCGGCCGTTCGACAGCGCGCTGGCAGGCCTCCACACGGAGAGGGGATCACACGCGTCGCCCCGGCCATTCCCATCCCCGTCCGCCTGGTCGGCGTTGAAGACCCCGGGGCAGTTGTCCCGCGTGTCCGCGTGTCCGTCCCCGTCATCGTCCGGATCGCATACATCCCCCTGCCCATCTCCATCGAAGTCCTCCTGGCCCGGGTCGGGGATGAGCACGCAGACGTCCACGTCGTCCAGGACTCCGTCCCCATCGGCGTCCAGGTAGATCTCCACCTCGCTCGTGGCAACGCTGGCATGGCCCTGCGTGTCCGTCACCCGCACCGACACCGTCCGCATCCCCGCCGGGGCATCCGGAGACGTGGTGAGCGTGACGGACTCGCCGGAGATGTCGAACACACCATCACCGTCGAGATCCCACTCGTGCGTGAGCGAGTCCCCCTCGGGATCGATCGCCGTGGCCGTGAGCAGCAGGGAGTCACCCGCCGCGACCCGATACGAGCCGTCCAGGAGGACGGTGGGCGCACCGGCGCGAGGAGCGAAGCGACGGTACGAATAGGCCGCCGTCGTGTGTGCCAGCTCGACCTCCCCACTCAGCAACAGGGCCTCCCGCTGGTCGAGCAGCCTCACGTTGCGCACGGTGTACGGCCCGTCCGCGAGGGAGCGATGGATGTCTTCCCCGCGGAAGCGCAGCTCGACGGCATTCGCACCGAGCCGGGCTGGCACCACCGTCACGGCCCGGGCGATGACGCGGCCATCGGCGGCCACCAGCTCGGCGGAGACCCCCAGCGACTCCTCCTCGCTCTCATAGCTGGAGAGGACCTCCAGGGTGACCGCGAGCGCGCTGCTCAACCCGGGGACGTCCTCGCGCGCAATCGCCACGTCCCCGAGGACGCGGCCCAGACGGAGCGCGTTGGAGTGGACCTGGATGAACGCACGGCCTCCGCGCTCGAAGCGCCTGCCCTCCGCCCGGCGCCCGCTGAGCGCCCAGTCCAGGGCCACGTAGCCCCCCACCGGCGCCAGCTCGTAGCGCGCGGCGTACTCGGTCTCACCCATGCGCTCCAGGACGAGGCTGTCCGTGGTGCCATCGGAGCGGTGGACCGTCACCCGGACGTCCGCGTCCTCCACGGCCTCCGAGAAGCTCAACCCGAGCCGGGCCGTGGCCCCCTGGGCGTAGAACTGCCGGTCCGTCGAGAAGGTGGCCGTCAACGGGCTGTCGAACGAGGCCGCGGCCGTGAAGGAAGTCCCCGTGTCGGCAATGTCCTCGCCCCCCTCCAGCCGCAGCTCCCAGGTCCCGGCGCGCGCGGCCGGGAAGTAGTACTGCGCCCCCGCCGGGCTCCCGAGGTAGACGACCGCATCCGGCTCTGGCCTGTCCACGTCCTCCACCTCCGAGGTCTCCGGATCCACCTCGAGGGAGGCGGCGTATTCCGGATCGATCACCTTGCCCGTGGGGTCGACGAGCGTGACACGCACCGAGCCCTCCTCCCACGAGGCGGCGAACGTGGTCGGCCCTCCTTCCACGGAGAGGAGGCGCGAGCGGACCTCCCCGCGTTGCAAGCGGCCCTGCTCCAGGCGGGAGAGCTGGGCGAGGGCGGGCGTGGTGGCCGGAGAATCCGCGGAGTCCGTCAGCCCGCGCAGGCGCGGCTCGAAGGCGCCAGGAGGTGGCCCCGGCCATGCGCGGGTGCCGCACGTGCGGGTGTTGCGCTCGATGAGGACGCGCCGGGAGCACCGCTCGAAAGCCTCTCTCGAGTTGCCTCCATTCCACTCGTGGTAGTCGCGAGGCCCCAGCCCGCGATCCCCTCCGCCCCAGTGGACCTCTCGGGTGATGAAGCGGTCGATATCGAGACCCGGCAGTCCGGAGGCACTCGACGTATTGATGAAGCCATCATCCGGCCCCTGGATCAGCGCTCCCATGGCCCAGCCCCTGCCATTGCGGAAGTCCGTGTCCGGCCAGGGAATGTTGACACAGATGTTCCTGCGGAAGACGCGGATGCACTTCCGGGCCACCGTCCACATGGGCGAGTTGCCCGCCGTCAGGTGGTAGTCGACCTCCCGGCGTTTGAAGTGGGTCAGGTTGAAGAGCGCCATCCCCAGGGGAGTCATTTCGCAGACGGCATCCGGACGGGGGGGGACGCACCCGAGCGAGAGCGGCACGGGCGTTCCCAGATGGGGGCTTCCATGGGTGAAGAGCCGCGAGACATCCCCCTCATAGTCCGGCCCCTCGACGTACGCGCGCGACACGAGGCCCCCCATGCTCTGCGCATAGAGGATGGCCTGGTCGCGGCCCGTCACGAATAGCGCCTCGTCGATCCAATTCTTGACGCGACGGGCATTCACGTGGAACAGCGGCGTACGGAGCAGGGTGGTGTCGAGGTCCCTCTCCACCGTGAAGTAGCCCGCCTCGCGGAACGCCCGCGGGATGCCGTCGAACTCGAAGCGGTTCGAGTTCCACCCGTGGACGAAGACGATGGGGTCGCGGTCCCATCCGAAGATGACGACGGTCTCTGAGGGGTCGGACTCCGTCAGTGTGACGGTGTAGTTCGCATCCTGGAAACCAGGCGAGCCGAAGGCCCACCCCCTCTGGCTCGCCCTCAGGGTGTAGGTACCGAGGGGAAGGTGCTCGAGACTGAAGAGCCCCGCGTCATCCGTGGTGGTGGTGTGTCCATTTCCCGCATCGATCGTCACCCCCCCGAGGCGGGTCCCCACCTGACCGGCGAACACCATTCCAAAGATGCGGCCAGGAGGAGGAGGGGAGGTGTCATACTCGAGCACCAGCTTGGGATGGAGTCTGGGATTGGGGTGATCGCTCGAGGCGAAGACGACCGAGCGGTAGGGCTCCTCCGTCATGAGCTCGAGAATGAAGCCATGGTAGGCGTCGGGTTGGGCCAGCTCGCGGGCGATGCGGTCGGTGATGTCGATCTGATAGTCCTGGTCGGGCGAGGTGCTCGGCAGAAGCAGGTCGGCGAGCCGGTGCTCGATGCTCGGCTGGTTGTTCCAGGTCACCGAGGCCTCGTCCCAGGGAGAGAGAATGGACGCGACGCGCAACGCGTTGACGCCGGAATGCCCCCCCGTCCAATGGGTGGGGTCCGCGGAGAGGTGGAGCGTCGCCTTGGCGAGGATGCTGCCGGGGGGGAGCGGGGAAAGGTCGAAGTCGATGAGGCCGCGCTGGCTGGCGGGGCGGCCATCCCACATCCAGGAGAGGGCTTCGAGGTAGCCGTGGTTTCCCGCGGGCTCATCCGCGTGCTCGGGGTGCGAGAAGATGCGGCTGTCCTTCCCCTCGGCGCCAGGCTGCAACGTCAGGACGAGGGCCTGCCGCGTCCGAGCGAGGGAGGGAGGTGCTTCCAGCTCCGTTGCGCACCCGCTCATCAGCAGCAGGGCGGTGAGACTGGCCGAGAGGATCCATCTGGCTGCGTACACGCGATGATGCTCCTTGGACGTGACTGGAGAGATGTCCGTGAGTGAGCAATCGACGTGCCGCCACGGACGCGGCCGGGGAAGACGGTGTCTCCAGAGCGCCTGGAGCCGGACACGCGCCCGGAAGGCCGCCAGCTGCATCCACCTGGAGCCACCGCGCCCCACCGCACTGCCTCCGCTCGGAGCCAGCGAGGCCGCCTTATCGGCATGCCCTCCCTGGCTCCCATTGCCCATGGGCGGCCCAGAACCGCTCCGTCACATCGAGAAGCTCTTCAGGACCGGGCAATATCCAAAGATTTCATGGGTGAACTTGTAGTCCGCGACAGAGCTGCCAACCCGCGAGGTGCAGAGCCTGGCATCTGTCTGGACACAACCCAGGCCGGTGTCGGTCACGATGAACGATGTACGAGACCCGCCATCACCCGGAGAGTTCCAGTGATGCTCGAGGTAGCCAAAACCCTTGCCCAACCCGGGACCG